>NZ_JAZHFU010000025.1:0-42307 GCF_036541465.1 Bacillus sp. CFBP9009
GTGCTCACTTAAAATTTAACGTTGGCGCTTTGTTTTGTTCAGTTTTCAAAGAGCAATTTCACAATCGTTCTTGCGAACGGCTGTTTATTCATCATAACATCTTATTGATTAGTTGTCAACTTCTGCGAAGTTTTTAACTTATTTTAAATCGCTGTGTTTTTCAGCGACCATTTCATCTTATCATTTTCATAGTAAGAAGTCAATAGTTATTATTTCTTTCAGCAATCAGCCAAAAGCGATGAAGTTTTTCGTTTGTCTTAGTTGGTGCTTATTTATATTAATCCCATTTCAGTTTAAAGTCAACGCTTTTTTTCCTTTTCTTTTATTTATACCATACAACCGGTTATTAGCTTCTTCAGTTTTATCAGCAATGCCAAGACAGTACTTATATAATGGTAAGAATGGCAACACACACGGGATAGACCTAATAAGTATCTTTGTATCCTTTTTTTAATGCCTGTTAATAATGAAATTTGACATATAACCAAGTTGACTTCACAATTTTCATTATGCTATTATATAACCAAGTAAAATAATCGGAATAGTTAATTTTAATTTCATACAATAAAACATAGCTAATTAAAGGAGATGGGATTATGACAGCAGCAATGGTAATACCAGGTGCGGAATCTTTTTTCTTACCCGGCAATTCTATCGGCATTCTTATTTGCCATGGCTTTAACGGAACGCCACAAAGCGTAAGGTATTTAGGTGAAAAATTCGCCGCCAAAGGCTTTACTGTCTTCGCTCCTCGACTGGCGGGCCACGGGACGGATGAATATGAAATGGAAGCGAGTCATTATCAGGAATGGATACAAGATGTTGAAATGGCTTATGCAAAATTAAAACGAACCTGCACCCATGTATTCGCCATCGGACAATCAATGGGGGGTGCCCTTGTTCTCGATTTAGCGACAAAAGTGGCTTGTGCTGGAATTCTCACCATCAATGCCGCTCTCCAAGTTCCTGAATATGAAATATACCGTAACCAATCGGTTCCACGCTTCGTTCCTGAGGGCAAACCTGACATAAAAGACGATACAACTAAAGAAATCACATATGACCAGGTTCCGTTAAAAGCGATTAATCAATTGCTTGATATAATGGAACATGCCAGTCAAAAACTAATAGACGTTTCGTGCCCGATACTTATCTTCCATTCTCCAGAAGATCACGTTGTACCAGACTCTTGTTCCTACCAGATTTACGATACGGTCATGTCCGGGGATAAGGAGATGTCGCCCCTTGAAAATTCATATCATGTGGCCTCGTTGGATCATGACAAAGATCATATCATTGAACGGTCATATCAGTTCATTCAAAGGTTAAGTAAAAGGGCTATAATCGCTTCTTAAACTCCTTTCTCCATATAATTCAGGTTTACCCATACACTTCATGGGTATATACAGTATATAAAGAAAAAGGAGGTAACATAATGAGCGGTTTATCAGACAAAGTAAAAGGTGCTGTAAATAAAGTTAAAGGTGAAACGAAAGACCAAGTCGGAAACGCGAAAAATGATCCTCACTTACAAGCAGAAGGTAAAGTCGATAAATTAAAAGGCAATCTCCAAGATGGCATTGGTAAATTAAAAAATGACCGTTAACTGCAAATAGCCGAATATATGATTCACTCTCTTAACACATTCTCATTTCATATACCCCCCTTTTATAGAGAAGAGGCGGCAGATAACCTGCCGCCTCTTCCTTGTTCAATTTGCTTGAATAACAACAACACACATATCATCAGGTTGATCTTGCTGCATTTCCGGGGACATCAAAAAGTCGATAGGGGGAGATTCCTTACAATCGAACCATCTCGTCGAGACCGCTTCTTTTATTTGGTCGAGTCCTTCCGTCCCTTCTCGATCTATCGCTTCCATGACTCCATCCGTAAATAGCATGAGCTGAATCTTCTCTTCATAATGAATGACGGACTTCTCTATTTTCATTTCGGTGAAGAACCCAACAGGACATGTCCCTTTTGAAAGTGAGACCACTTTCCCATCGTCCATTAAAGCAAAGCCCGGAGGATGTCCGGCATTCACATATTCCACAGTCTTTTGCTCTGTATCAATGACCATATAAATCGCGGTAAAATAATAATGCACTGGATTATCTTCTTTATTAAGGGTACTCATCCAGCGATTCATTTCGTTTATTACTGCCACTGGATCCGTATGTATCCTGATGGCATCCCTCAATACGGAGGAAATGAACATGCACACAAGTGAGGCGGATATGCCATGCCCCATCATATCCAGCAGGATGATCCCATACCGACTTTCATCGATGCGGTGCCAATAGTACATATCCCCTGCCAATTTATTCGCAGGTAAGTATGATGCCCTTATAGTTAAGTGGTCATTTATAATGGGTTCACTTAATAAACCGCTTTGAACCTGCATGGAAAGATCCAATTCATTGCGGATTTTTTCATCCTGCATTTTATGCCAATCTTTTTCATATTTAAGTCTTAACCCCACGCGAATCCTCGCAAGTAAATCTATTTTATTGATAGGCTTCATTATATAATCAATTCCGCCAACATCAAGTGCCTCGGCAACCTTGTTTGAATCTTCAAGGGCGGTCACAAAAATTACGGGTATATCTCTAAGGTGAGGAATGCTTTGAAGTCTCCTGCACGCCTCTATCCCATCGATCTCCGGCATCATGATATCGAGCAGAATGATATCAACTGAAGTCTCTTTAGGTTGCGGACTATCCACCTGTAAATATTCAAACATCTCAACAGCTGAAGTTAATGATAGAAAATCCGTATAGCCAGCTCGTTTTAGAATTTTCTCTATAACGAAAAGGTTAACCTGGTTATCATCTACGATTAAAATCGTCATTCTTTCATTCCCCTTTTGGCTTATATCGAGCGGCAACATTTATCTTTTTTATATGGATCAGTACTTTCATAAAGCTCCCTTAATAGGGATTTTCCTATTATATTATAACGAAGTTCAGTCTCTTTTAATAATAATAAACCACGGCAGTTATTCTACATGGAGACCAACTCATTATTTATACCCCTTCTTTCAATACCTTAAACATAGAAATGAAAAAAAAACGAAAAATAATGCACTAAATTAAAAAGAAAGAGTCCGCTTATATGCGAACTCTTTCTTTTTACAATTTCCGATAAATTCGTTCCTTTGAATCAAAGTCCTCATAATCTTCCGAAAAGGATGATGTATGAAGTGTTTCCTTGCTGCCAACCGCAAGGAAGCCGTCTTTACAAAGGCTGTCATAAAACAACTGATTTACATAGGTCTGCAATTCACCGGTAAAGTAAATCATCACATTCCGGCACATGATGATATGAAACTCATTGAACGAACCATCAGTAACTAAATTATGCTGGAAAAACACAATGTTTTTAAGGAGATTCGAATCAAGATAAGCATTTTGATAATCGGTTGTATAATACTCCGAAAATTCCTGGTTGCCTCCAGCTTGCAAATAGTTTTTCGTATAAGACTGCATTCTATTTAAAGGCAATATTCCTTTTTCCGCATGACGGAGGACTTCATCATTCATATCAGTGGCATAAATCCTCGCCTTATCATAAAGTCCTTCTTCCTTGAGGATGATCGCCATGGAAAAGGCTTCTTCACCGGTTGAACATCCCGCGTGCCAAATTCTGATTTCAGGAAGTTTTTTCAGGAGCGGTACAATATTTAAACGAAAGGCTTTAAAGAAATCCGGATCTCGAAACATTTCAGTGACATTTATTGAAAAATCTCTCAATAGCTTCTCGACATACCCTTTTTCATATAAAACCATTTCAATCATTCCGCTGATCCTGCGAACATGGTCCAGTCTCATTCTATTTTCAACTCTTCTTTTTATTGAAGAACGCATATATTTGCGAAAGTCAAAGCCCGAAACGGAATAAATGGCCTCTAACAATAATTCGATTTCCAAGTCTTCTCTTTCTTCAATCGTTAAAGTATCCTTCATGAAAAACCTTCCTTACCCGTACTATCAATCAATTAGTCAGCCATACCCTTAGGACGGATAGCAGCTGATCCAATTTTAAAGGCTTGCTGACATAATCGGAAGCGCCGGCCTTCAAGCACTTTTCCCTGTCGCCTTTCATCGCTTTCGCAGTTAGCGCGATGATTGGAAGATCCTCGAACTTACTTTGCTCGCGAATTCTGGTCATCGTTTCGTATCCGTCCATGCCTGGCATCATGATATCCATCAAAATAACATCTATATTATTTCCTTTTTCAAGGAGTTCCAAACATTCATAGCCGTTTTCAGCTGTAAGGATTTCCATCCCCTCATGCTTCAGCGCATTTTTCAGAGCAAATATATTACGGTGATCATCATCGACGACCAGTACTGTTTTATTGCAGAATGGTTTGGCCTTATCCCGATCTTCTTCATCCACTATAACTACATCCGGTTCTCCCTGACCGTCAAAAGGCGCGGCAGAATCATCGTGGTTGGCTGCTGCCACTTCTGGAGAAGCAGCCATTGCTTCGCCGACATTTTTGAAGCCCTCTGGCATGCTTGGAATAAAGAAAGTAAAGGTACTGCCTTGCCCTTCCTCACTATCTACAATGACCCAGCCTCCCAGAAGTTTGGCGAACTCCCGGCAAATCGATAGACCTAGTCCTGTACCGCCATATTTTCTCATTGTAGCTCCGTCACCTTGCTGGAACGCTTCAAAGATAAGTTTTTGCTTCTCTTTCGAAATTCCGATGCCCGTATCCGTCACCTTAATTTCAACCCAATTGCTAGCTCCTTTTGTCTGTATCCATTGTGCTACATTTTCTTCATCAGCTTTTTTGATTTGGACAGACACAGAACCTTTTTCCGTGAATTTAAATGCATTGGATAATAGGTTTTTCAAAATTTGCTGGAAGCGCTGTTCATCCGTAAAAAAAATATCCGGAACGTTTTTACTTTTTTCTATTATAAAGTCAATGTTCTTTTTCTTCGCTACATGATCGAAATTACGGTGCAATTGCTCTGGAAGCTCACTCAAATTCATTTCGTCAAAGACCACTTCAAGCTTTCCGACTTCGACTTTCGATAAATCCAAAATGTCATTGATCAACGTTAATAAATCCTGACCTGATGAGTTAATGACACGAGCGAATTCCTGTTGCTCTTCATTTAATTTACTATCATTCGGATCTGAAAGCATTTCTGATAAAATCAGGATACTATTGAGCGGTGTCCGCAATTCATGGGACATATTTGCCATGAACTCGGATTTATATTTGGAACTTAACTTTAATTCTTCCGCTTGTTTTTCAAGATTCAGTTTTGCGACTTGAAGCTCTTTCGACTTTTCTTCAGTTTCACGATTTCTTTCTTCTAATTGTTCATTGATCATTCGCAATTCTTCAGCCTGTGTTTGCAGTTCCTCCGATTGGGCTTGCATTTCCTCTGACTGTGATTGCAATTCTTCCGATTGAGCCTGTAACTCTTCGGTCTGAGCCTGTGATTCTTTCAATAAACGCTCTATTTCCATCCGGCCCTCTACATTATTAATCGTGATGCCAAGAGTATCAAGAACCTGGTTCAGGAAAGTTTTTTGCAGCTTCGTAAATGCCTCCAAACTCGCCAGTTCAACCATTGCGACCACTTCATCCTCAAAAACGACCGGCGCAATGACAATGCTTTTCGGGTTGACTTCCCCCAATCCTGTCGTAACCACTTGAAAATCTTCAGGGATATCTTCAATGACTTTCGATTTTTTTTCAAGGGCGCATTGTCCGATCAAACCTTCACCGAGACGGAATTCACGTCTGCCTGAATCTTCGCCATCTCCCGCAAAGCTGGCAAGCTTCACAAAACGCATATCCACGCCCTCGCCCCGTTTGACATAAAAAGCTCCAATTGAAGCTCCCATCATCGGTGCAAGTCTTGTAATGAACCGGTCAGCCAGAACTTCCACATCAACAATGCGCTGATACATCGTAGCTATATCTGCAACACGGGTCTGGATCCAGTTCTGTTCACTGATCTTTTCGGTGAAATCTTTCTCTTTTTGATTATAGATTTCAAGCGATCCCGCCATTTCGTTGAACGATCTCGCTATATCACCAATTTCATCAGTAGTCCGAACCGGAACTCTTGGTATGACCGATAAATTTTTATAATCGATATTTTTGATGACCTTCGTAATCGATTGCAGATCTTTCGATGTACTGCGGATCATCCAAACAACCGTTACGGAAATAACCAAAATGCTGAGAATAACCGCAAAAATTACAAAACCGATCATATCTTCATAGGTTTGTTTCGAATTGTTTAAGGTATCGTTCATGACACCTTCTTGGTAATCCTTAAATTCATCCATCGTACTGATGACTTTCGTTCGTTTTTCCCTTTGGTCCTCCATCAGGCTTGAAAGATCATCCGAAGAGGTTCCCGATTTTATCTTTTGGATGATTTCAGCCTCCGTTATGGAGTAAGAAGCATATTGAGTCTCGAACTCTTTCAATAATTGCTTTGCTTTCGCCTTATTTAACGAACCTGATAACCCGGCAATTTTTGATTCAATCAAACTATGATTCTCATTGATGATTTCGAGGCTCTCTGCTCTTTCTTCTTTGTTTGCATCATTAGCTGCAAACAGGATCTCACGGTCCGACCTGGAAAAAAGCTGACGGATTTCCATCGAAGCTGAAACTTTTTCATAGCGATTTTCAACTATTTCAGTCATGTTGCTCTTTAAATTGTTAAGCGTAACCATCATGAAAGAAAGTAAAATAGCCAAGAAAAGCAAGATCAAACCAAATCCCAACATTTGCTTCTTCTTAAAACCCATTTTTCCGCCCACCTTCAATACTTATTTATACCAGCTCGCGATAAACGGCTTTGCAAAATAAATCTTAATACTATCATTAGTATTACTTTTGATGAATTTTCCTTATATTCTTTGAAACTCTAAAATGATATATAGATAGATTCATTGCTCAAAGTCAATTTTAACATTTTCCAAGCTTAAATTGTTATCTACTGTGTTATTTTAAATGAATTCATTTTCCAATTAAGTAACAGTCTGCCTTGACCATTGTTATAAACACCGAATAGACTTATTCTTACATAATAAAAGCCGAAAGTTTCCACTTTCGGCTTTGTTGTAATCCTGTTTTATTTAATCTTCTTCACTTCAACATATAAAACATGATGACCGTCCATTTCCTTTACAGTAAATTCATATCCGGCGTATTCGATTTTATCCCCGACAGCAATCTCGAATCTGCCTGTCAGGAACCATCCTCCCAATGTATCGATATCTTCCTCTGGCAAATTGATTGCAAGGGTATCATTGACATCTTCAACCAATGTTTTTGCGTCGAATACATAATGCCCCTCATCAATCTTTTGAATGAGCGGACGTTCATCCTGGTCAAATTCATCACGGATTTCCCCGACGATTTCTTCAAGTATGTCTTCAACCGTAACAAGACCGGCAGTTCCGCCATATTCATCAGTCAAAACAGCCATATGGATCCGTTCCTTCTGCATTTTCAGCAGCAGATCATGAATGGCGATCGTTTCAAGAACACGGATAATGGGTGTTACAAATGAATCCACCGTCAAAGCTGTTACATTATCTTCTGTAATCGTCGCTGTATAAAGTCGCTTGATATTGACCATTCCCACGACATTATCTTTATCACCGTCTATGACCGGATACCTAGTGTATTGTTCTTCCTGAATCAGTTCAACTACTTCCAATAATGGCATGCCCTTTTCGATAACGGTCATTTCCGTACGCGGAACCATGATTTCATTGGCAATGCGCTCATCAAATTCAAATATCTGATTGACATATTTGTATTCCGATTGATTGATCTCACCGCTTTTATAGCTTTCCGATAAAATGATGCGCAGCTCTTCTTCGGAATGGGCCATTTCGGACTCAGATGCAGGCTTTAAACCGAACATGCCCGTCAGGAGACGTGCAGAACCATTCAGTAACCAAATGAATGGGTACAAAATGCGGTAAAAGAGAATTAACGGCTTTGCAAATAGCAAGGTTACCTCTTCTGCCTTTTGAATCGCAACCGTTTTCGGTGCGAGTTCGCCGACAACAACATGAAGGAATGTTACAGAACCGAAGGCGATCAGGAACGAGATGATGTGACTTACGGACTCCTCTAATCCCCATTTAGTGAACAATGGTTTTAAGATCGCCTCGACCGTCGGTTCACCCAATACCCCTAAACCTAAGGCGGTTACCGTAATCCCCAATTGACAGGCAGATAAGTACTCATCGATATGTGATGTCACTTTCTTGGCTGCAAGGGCATTTCTATGCCCTTCCTCAATCAACTGATTGATTCGGGAACTTCTGACTTTCACGATTGCAAATTCCGATGCAACGAAAAATGCGGTTAATGCTATCAATACAGCTACTGCTAATAATTTTATAAATATCTCCAATATGTGCGGGTTCGCCATATTGTGCCCATCCTTCTGACCTTCGGATTAGACATGTACGGCTAAATCCCAAGCACCTCCTGTATAAATGGTTATTTTCGTTTCAAAAAGCGATTTTTGCCTTATCAAAACCATTTAGCCTATATCGTTAATATGCACCTTTGTGCATAAAACTATAGGGATAAATTTTAATCATACCAGCAACACTAGCAATGATTGGATTAAGGCCATGCTTTCGCGGGATATCTGTTTTTTTATAAGAAGCTCACTTTTTCCGTCCTTTTCAATCAAGCTGATGAATTCCTGAAGTTCCTCGTTCAGGCCATCCATTTTATTCTTGAGTTGAAGACCTTTTTCCTCAATTGCTGATGCGGCTTCCTTATCCTTCTTAAGTAATTCTTTAATATCTTCCAATGAAAGGTTTTCTCTTTTGTATCCCTCGATACGGCGAAGCCTTTCAATTTCACCGACTGAATAATAACGGTAATTAGAGGCGGAACGTTCTGCTTTAAGCAAGCCTAGGTTCGTATAATAATCTACAGTTCGTTTCGTAACATTCGCCATTTCCGCCAACTCGCCAATTTTTAAAGTCTCGTTCCCAACATAACCCCTCCTAACCGTCACGTGATGGTTTGACAAACTGAAAGTATGTCTTTTCCTCCATGACGTTTTATTCTATTCCCTAATCGTACATTATTTTAATTGAAATGAAAAATATTTATTACCCTCTTTACCCTTCATTGGAAAAACAAAAACCGATTAATTGAATAATCGGTTCAGACTGTAGACAAACTTGATATTAATTAAGATTGCCTACATTTTTTTGAGAGTGTATAAAATATGAACGCTGATTGGAACTAGGGCACTCGCTTTCCGCGGGCGGTCCGGGAGCCTCCTCGGCTTGCGCCTGCGGGGTCTCCCTTGGACACGCTTTTCCCGCAGGAGTCTCGAACACCCGCTCCAATCAACTTTGTTTAAAAATTAAGATGGAACCCCTTTTGTCTACAAACTCAAACCGACTAATGGTTTAATTTATGATCTATTCCACGGGATTTTATTTTTTTGTTTTAACTGAGAATTGATTGCTCAATATCTTAGGACCGCATTGGCAAAGGGCAGAATGCTTTAGCTTTTTTATTGGTGTTCCGCATGTTCCACAAACTTTTGCTATCATTTACTGTCCTCCTCACTTTATTTGCTTGTTATACATATTATACTACTTTCGTAATGATAATCAATACTAAATTAAAATTATTATAAATAAGGTTTTGTCTTTATTTTGTTCGACTTCACAAGTGTTTAAAATAAAGATAAAATATAAATAAAACATATCAGGAAGGTTGGTATTAGTATGACGAGTGAAATTCGTTCCATTCCCCGTCCTTTAGTACGAACGAATCAATGGGTCATTTTGTTAAGCGTAGCCACCGCCTTATTAACGGGACAAATGTGGATATTAGTGATTCCTTTAACTGCAGGACTTTTAGGTCTTCTCTTTAATTTCAATCCAGTGATGCGTCTAGCCAAGCTCTTTCTTAAAAAGAAACCCTCCGATTATATTCCTGAAGATCATTCACAGCAACAATTCAACCAAGCCATAGCTGTCGTTTGCTTAGGACTTGGATTCATATCTTTTTTGCTGGGTTGGAATGTTACCGGTTATATATTCACCTTGATGGTCGGATTGGCTTCTCTCATAGCCATCCTTGGATTCTGCATCGGCTGCTTTATCCTTTATCAATGGAAGCAATATTCCTATCGCCGATCTATTCGCTAATACCATACATAAATGGGACTGACATGCGTCAGTCCCATTATATTATTCAGTTGTACGTAAGGAATTACTCTTTTTGACCCAAATGGTGGCCAATGCAATCAGCAAAATTAATACAGCTTGCGGCACCAGCGTCTCCATTGTTGGATAAAGACCTATCGTTTCTATAAACGGGAAGGAGCTGATCGTATTTGTCTGTATCATTTGCGATACCTGAAGCGAATGGATGGAGACTCCAAGAATCTTGAAAGCCAAGGCATATATGAGTATCGTTGCCACTTTAAAGAATAGGGTCATCGGTAATTTCACACTATAGCGCAGCATGACGAAACCTATTATCACCAATACGAGGAAGGCAAGGAAAATACCGCTCAGCAGCTGCTTTAATTCCATATAAGGAGCCATTCCAGCATAAAAGATAATGGTCTCGGCACCTTCACGGAATATGGATAGAAAACTGATTAAAGCGAAAGAGATGATGCTTCCCGTCGCAATGGCTTGGTTCATTTGCTTGTCGATATACCGGTTCCATGCATGGACATTCGATTTACTATGAAGCCAAAGACCAATTGTCAACATCATCAATACTGCTATAATCCCTGTGATTCCCTCAATATATTCCCGGCTTGACGCAGCCGTGATCTGAGAGAAAACGATATTAATTATGACCGCCAATATGGAACTGGCAACTAAACCCGCACCAACCCCTGTCCAAATCCATTTTTGTTTGTCCGCTTGCCCGATTTTCTTTAGGAAAGACAATAATGTAGCTACAATCAAGAGTGCTTCCAGCCCTTCCCGTAAAAGGATCAGCGCGGCATCCCATGTTGTATAACCCGTATCATCAATTAAAGGGAGTAACCTTGTGTTTAAATCGGATACGATTTCCTTCGCTTCCTCCGCCTTTACCTTTTTCGACTGCAAAAGGCTGATAGCGGTAGGGACTTTCGTTTCCATATCGCTGTAAAGCTTGCTGTCCCTTGTGGAAACCTCCCCTTCGACATTAGGCCAAATTGTTAAAATTTCATTTAGCTGATCAACGGCGGAATCGATGTCATCCTTTTCAATATCCGTTGCACTTCCTTGTAAAAGTTGCGTTACATCCCCAAGTGAATAGGTATTCTTCTGGCTCCCTTCTTCAACTTTACCAGCAAGGAAATCCTCGATTAGACCCTTCAATTCAGTTAGATTTTTTTTGGCTTTTTCCGCATCAGGCGGGTCTTGGGTAACCGCTATTCGTACAAAGGCCATTTTCGTTTCAATTTCACCATATGTAGCTACACTTTTCTCCCTGACAATGACCTCTGCTTCGGTCCATTGATTCAGGAGATCGGTATATTGAACTTTAGCTTGATCAAAGTCACCTTCAGTTATCGAAGCGTCCAACTCACCTATTAAAGGAAGTATCGCTTCTAACCGTTCTTTATAGTCCGTCTTATCAACAGGGTTTTCCTTGGTATCATAAATAACAAGAGTACTTGATAATGCCGATAATCGCTTCTTGATTTCATCTGTGGAGGCTTGGCCGCTCACAGCAGTTTTTACGGCAGATAGTCGCTCGTCGACTTTCCTCGCACTTTCGCTTTCCGTTTTGATCGTTTTCCAATCTTTCTCGAATAGATCGATATTTTTCGATACTTCCTCAAGGTTTCCGGATTTTACCTTCATTAGGCTATCGCCAATATAAACAAAAAGCTGATCATGATTTTCACCCGCCGAAACCATCCTTATATCTGTCGAAAGAAATAAAAGGCTGACTACTAAAACCAATATCCCACTCTTCCATTTAGAAACGGTCATACTGGTCCCTCCTTATTCATGAACTAAAATCGCCAACTGGATAATATCCATGCTGGCGATTTTCACGTCCTCATTTGAGATTTTATTTATCCAAAAAGGGAATCCCCAATATAGCCACCCTTTTTCACACCTGGTAAACAAGCGAATATGGCACTGCCCCTGTGAACGATATATTCGTTGAGCTTATCATTTTTCGCCAGTCGCTCTTGTATGGGAATGAATTGTTTACTTGGAGTTCGCTGAAAACAAATGAATAGCAAGCCTGCATTGAAGCTCCCTGTTTTAGGATCCATTCCATCTGCATATGAATATGGACGCCGCAATATCTTTGCTTTTCCGCCCCCCCTGGAGAGACTCATATGCGAATCTTCCGGAATGATCCGATTTCCATTTGGATCTTTAGCTTCGAGGTCCACGGTATCGAACTCATTCTTCATCCCTAGTGGAGCTCCACTGTCACGATGACGGCCAAACGTATTTTCTTGTTCTTTCAATATTGTCCGGTCCCAAACTTCAATGTACATCTGGATTCGGCGCACCACCATATAACTTCCTCCAACTAGCCAGTCAGGACCGTCCTCACCCTTCACCCAAACAAGCTCATTCATTTCATTGTCATTATTCGTATCCGGATTGACAGTCCCATCCTTAAACCCGAAAAGGTTACGAGGTGTCGTTTTTTGTGAATCGGCTTGCTTAGTCCGTTGAAAACCTGTTTGTGCCCAATGAATGATCGTTTTCCCTCTTCCGATCCTCACTAAGTTCCGGACGGCATGAAAAGCCACTTGGAGATCATCTGCACATGCTTGAATACAAATATCCCCACCGCTCCATTCTTCTTCTAAAGCATCTAAAGGGAATTGAGGCAGATCCTTTAATTCTGCAGGCCTTTTCGATTTCAAACCAAATCGATCTTTGCCATCCTTTGAAAACAGGGTCGGACCCACTCCAAAAGTGATCGTTAAATTGGAGGGCGATAATTCTTTCGCTTCCCCCGTATCCTTTGGGGGCATATTCGTATTAAGGGATGCTTCACCAATCAAATTCCCCTCAGTCATCTGAGCCGCAGCCTCTGTCCAATCCTTAAATAACTGGATTAGGTCTGACCTTTTATCTGTGGTTACTTCCAATGATGTGAAGTAAAGGTTATCTTGCGCCTCAGTGGTGATACCGGCTTGATGCGCTCCATAAAAAGGAATGATATCCTTAGTTCGTCCCTTTGCCTTTTGTTCAGAAAGTGTCAGCAGCCCGCCAAATCCAGATGCTCCTATCACGACTCCGATTCCACCGACTCCTGCCGTTTTCAACATATTTCGACGACTCACTTTTTTTGTAAAAAGTCCGGTTTCATCTTTCGGCGTATGTTCTTTCAATTAAGATTCCTCCGTTACAATCCCGATTTGCGAAAGTGGTTCAGCCAATGCATCAATTGCTTGACTTAACTCTTTGACTTCAGATTCCTTTAAATCCGTATATGAGATGTAGCCATCCCCTTCTTTATGCTTTTCAAGCAAGCCGTATACATCGTCAAAACGTTGTTGGATTTCCGCAGCAAGCTTCGCATCCTTTTCTTTCAGCGCTGGAGTAAGCAGTTCATAGATCTTTTCTGCACCTTCAACATTTGCAACGAAATCATACAGGTCGGTATGGGAGTATCGGTCTTCTTCTCCTGTCACTTTACTCGTGGAAACTTCATTCAATAAATCCACCGCACCCGTGATCAACAAATCAGGTGTTACCTCAACCGTTTCAACTTTGGCTCGAAGCAAATTGACGTCACTCATTAATTGTTCTGCATACTTTTCGTAGCCCTTCGTTGTATTTTCTTGCCATAACCCCATCTCAATCCGGTGGTAACCGCCCCATTCTTCATCTTTGACATCCCCTTCACGCGCATCGATTTTGGGATCAAGATCGCCAAAAACTTCTGCGATTGGTTCCGCTCTTTCATAATGCATGCGGGCTGGTGCATATAATTCCTTCGCCTTTTCAATATCACCGGCAGATACGGCCGTAGTGAATTCTTCCGTTGCGTTTACGAACTCTTCTATTTCACCAATGGCATATTCCCGGTACTCGCTAGATACATCATCAAGCTTACTCGCACTCACTTCTTTGGCATTATCATCTGCCGGTTCAGTTCCTTCCTTTTCCTGCGCACAGCCAAATAATAGGCTGGTTGATAGTAAGACCGCTAATGACGCCTTTGCTTTTTTCATAGTGTATTCTCCCTTTGAAATGATTTGTAGATTCATATTAGCAGATAATGAAAATCATTATCAATATATATTTTAATGGAAACGTGACATTGTTCATTCTCTTTTAAATAAATTTCACTCTACACCTTTAATTATTGATAAGAAGCTACCAGCTGGCTAAAAATAAAAAAGGCAGCCTACATACACCGGCTACCTTTCCCGCTCACTCATTAATTTGTCATTTTCTTTGTCCATGATTTTTGTGATATCCTCAACAAATTGATTGATCAATTTTAGCTCTTGTTCATTATAAGATGAACATAACTCCTTGGTGGCCATAGAAAGCGATTGATAGTGCGATTTAATCTGTTCCTGCCTTTCGGGTATCGGTGCAATCATTACCCGTCTTCCGTCCAATTGATCTCGTTCTCTTTTAACATAACCGGATTTCTCAAGGCGATTGATCAGTGCCGTAACCGATCCCGTGCTCAATCCTGTAATTTTGGATAATTCACCGGCAGTAATCGGTCCCGTTTCATTCAATATTTCAGCACTCTTTAAGTCCGTATGGGATACCCCTATTTTTTGGGCCATATTTTGTTGAAATAATACGGATCTCATTCCATACCGCTGTAATCTGTGAGTTAAACTCTCTAACAGAGCTGCATTCACCCTATTATCACTTGACATAAAATGCCACCCCTTTTACACTTAAATTTATCTTGATTTTCAAGATAAATGTTTTGTTTCATCTTAACGTTTACCCTTCAACCATGTAAAGGAAAATCATGAGCTGGTTGATACGAAGGAGGAAAATAAATGAACGCTCAAAAAAAACAAAAATTCATTGTTGCCGGTTTACTATTGGGTATCTTGATGTCGGCAATGGATAATACAATTGTTGCGACTGCAATGGGAACGATCGTTTCTGATTTAGGCGGATTCGATAAGTTTGTATGGGTGACATCTGCCTATATGGTCGCCACGATGGCAAGTATGCCGATATTCGGTAAGCTTTCCGATATGTATGGAAGAAAGAGGTTTTTTATTTTTGGACTTATAGTCTTTTTAATCGGCTCCGCATTATGTGGCATGGCCCAGAGCATAGTCCAGTTAAGTATCTTCCGTGCAATCCAAGGGATCGGCGGAGGCGCTCTGATGCCTATAGCCTTTACGATCATTTTTGATATTTTCCCACCTGAAAAACGGGGAAAATTAACTGGCCTTTTCGGTGCTGTGTTTGGGGCATCAAGCGTATTGGGACCACTTTTAGGCGCTTATATTACTGAATACTCCAGCTGGCACTGGATTTTCTACGTCAATGTTCCGATTGGGATCATTTCTTTATTTTTCATCTGGAATTACTACAAGGAGTCACCTAACACCCAAGAGCAAAAAATTGATTGGGGTGGCGCAGCAACACTCGTCATTGCCGTTATCAGCTTAATGTTCGCTCTCGAACTGGGCGGGGAGTATGGCTGGAGTTCCTCTCCCATCATAGGCCTGTTTGCCAGTTTTGTGGTTTTCTTCGTTTCATTTTTCTTTTTCGAAAAAAGGGCAAAAGATCCAATCATTTCATTATGGCTGTTTAAAAGGCGATTATTTGCCACTTCTCAGATCTTAGCCATTCTTTATGGCGGTACATTCATTATATTAACCGTCTATATCCCGATTTTCGTGCAGGCAGTTTACGGTGGTTCCGCAACAAATGCCGGATTGATCCTAACTCCCATGATGCTTGGTTCTGTATTCGGCAGTGCAGTTGGCGGGATATTCAATACAAAGACAAGTTTTCGCAACTTAATGACGGTTTCTGTCATCTGTTATTTTGCAGGAATGCTTCTATTAGGAACCATCACCCCTGATACCAGCAGGACTTTATTAACTTTGTACATGATTCTGACTGGATTTGGCATGGGCTTTTCCTTCTCCCTTTTGCCTATTGCGTCCATTCACAACTTGGAACCTAGATTCAGGGGGTCGGCCAACTCAACAAACTCATTCCTCCGTTCATTTGGGATGACACTCGGTGTAACGATTTATGGAGCGATTCAGACCAATGTATTCCAAAGTAAAATGACGGATGCATTTAAAGGAATGCAAGGAGGTCCTGATACAGCGGGATTAATGGAGGACCCACGTCAGCTCTTCCAATCGGAAGCACGTGCCGAGATTCCGGACTTTATCCTGGATAAAATCGTTCATGCGATGTCCGATTCGATTTCATTGATATTTACCTTGGCTCTCATTCCGATCGGTCTTGCAGCAATCACTGTATTCTTCATGGGAAAAACAAGAGTGGAAACACCTTCAAAAAAGGAATACTTACAATAAACAATAAAGCGCTGCATTTGCAGCGCTTTTTGTTATTTTCATCTCCCTTCTATATGGGAGGTAAAGATTGCCGAAAAATCATTCCACTACTAAAATATAAGTAACACATCCACATACCGAGGTGAGAAGTTTGAAGATCGTATGTTTTGGAGACAGTTTAACCAGGGGCATTTCTTATGTTAGGGGGCGCCTTCGTATCATTAAAGAAAATTATCCGAACTCCCTAGCTAAGCTAACAGAATCTTTGCCATTCGTGGAAGTTTTGAATAAAGGGGTTTTCAATGATAACTCCGACCTGTTGGTTAGCCGGATCGAGAAAGACGTCATGTCGGAAAATCCCGATATCGTATTAATAGAGGTCGGTGGAAACGACTGTAACTTCCATTGGGACGAAGTAGCCAAGAATCCTGAAGGTGACCATGAGCCTATCGTTCCAATCGAACGCTACCTGGAAAATATCACACAACTTGTCAAGCAGGTTCAGGACAAGCATGTAACACCTTTCCTTTTAACTCTCCCGCCACTTGATCCTGCCAGGTATTACAGATCCATCGCTGATAAGTTCGGTCATTCAATCGGGCATTTCGTTTCCCATGTCGGCGGGATTGAACATTGGCATGGGATGTATAATCGCCAATTGAAAAGCCTTGCAGAGGAACTAAGGGTGCCTTTGATCGATGTCCGTTCCTATATTAAATCCTCCGGCGACTTGGGTCGCTTGATTAGCGATGATGGCATCCACCTCACTTCAGAAGGGTACCAGCAAATGAGCCTGGCCATATTCAGTGATTTGCGGAAGCATCTGGAAGAGGAAATGCTTCCGCAGCCATAAAACAGTTAAAGGCAAAGCATGGCGCTTTGCCTTTTTGGGCCTTACAGACTTTTCACTTCCACGTTCTCCGGAAGCTTGAAAGGGTTTTCGGTGTTGATCCGGTCATAAAACATCATCCCGTTTAAATGATCTAACTCATGTTGAAAAACGATTGCAGCAAAGCCCTTCAGCCGCATCTCTATTTCCTCACCATTACCATCCACCGCTTTAATTTTAACCCGTTCATAACGCGGTACATAACCTTTAATATCACGGTCGACAGAAAGGCAGCCTTCACTTTGCGGTAAATAAATCATTGTGGCCGAATGACTGATGATTTTCGGATTTACAAGGGCATATTCAAACAGCTTCCCCTTTTCGTCGGGAAAATACATGACGAACATGCGTTTATTCAAGCCTATCTGATTTGCAGACAACCCAACTCCTTCACGCAAGTTGAACTTCTTTTGGAGTTTTGGATCCTGGCTATTTTTCAGGTATTGCATCATGCATTCCAACGTTTCACGATCTTCATCCGAAATCGGCAGGCTAACTTCATCCGTTACCTGACGCAGAATGGGATCCCCTTCTCTAACGATATCCTTCATCGTAATCATATAGTCTTTTATAAATTTACTCATAGAACTTCACACTCTTCTACCATTTTATTTTTTCATGACTTAGACCATTTCACTTTAGCATTTCGCTTTTAAAAAGTCTAATATGCTGGTTAGATTAAATATTTCTAAATTCCGGACTCTTTAAACTTCCATAATAAATATTATTTCTTGCATTTCACATTATTTACCTTTAATTTAAGGTATAAAGACCTATAGATTACATGTTTAAAAATTTTATACTGGATATATACTCTTAAAGGAGATGAAAAATTGAACTCGAACTCTAAATTAGTTTCGAAATTGCTGCCGTTCCTTACGGCTCTCATTGTGATAATTGCTGGAGTCAGTTGGTATGTTGTTACTCAGTCAAAGGATATGGTCATTCCCTTTTCTTCGGTAGAAAAGACGATTAAAGCCCAAAATGGAGCCCTTGTCACCATTGAAGAAAAAAGAAATGGCACTCTTCACATCTCCACACCAGATGGAGAATATGTTTCCAATATTCCTCCCAACAGTCAAATGATCAATAAACTTGTCGAAACTTATAACGTTCAATATTCTTTTTCATCAACTAATAAATCTGCATTATGGATTTTAGTCGGATTAATGGCGGCTCTCGTCACAACCGGTGTCATAATACAGAAAAAATCAAAGAATGGATTGCGGATCGGCAGTAAAAAACAAAGCCTTTCCACTCCAAAGCCCCTGCCAGAGATAACTTTGGATGATGTAGGCGGTTTACAATCCGAAATCAAACAGGAAATCCTACAGACACTCACTACACTAAAGGAACCTGAACGTTCAGCTAAAATTGGAATTAAGCCGCCTCAAGGCATTTTATTATATGGCCCCCCTGGAACGGGGAAAACGCTGCTTGCACAGGCAATTGCAAAAGAGCTTGGTGCAAACTTCTTCTCAACGAGCGGTTCAGCCTTCAACGAAATGTTTGTTGGAGTCGGTGCAGCCCGTGTCCGCAGCCTTTTCCAAAATGCACGTAAGCAATCGCCAGCTGTCATTTTCATCGATGAAGTGGACGCGTTGGCTGGTAAAAGGAAAGCTCATGGCGGGGAAGAAGGCGAAAAGACGTTAACTGAACTGCTTGTGCAATTGGATGGAGGCCATCCAAATGAAGGCATTTTATTCATTGCAGCAACCAACCGGAAAGATATGCTCGATGAGGCATTTCTACGTCCGGGCAGGATCGATTTCTCTTTCCAAGTTCCACTTCCAGATACACAAGGAAGAAAGGAAATCATCAATATCCATACGAAGGGTAAGCGTCTGGCGACAGATGTCCTTGCTTCCCTGGATGAGTTGGCTGAAAGTACATCCGGTTTCTCCGGTGCTGACTTAAGCTCCCTGTTCGATACTGCATCACGTCATGCCCTGAGGAATGAACAGGATATGATTCGTAAACAGGATCTTGATTACGCCATTGACCGCACGATACTCGGAGCGACATCACGTACCTTGAATGATGTGGATACGAAACGGCGCGTAGCCATCCATGAAAGTGGACATGCCCTGATTGCAGCTTTGACAAAGCCCGGTTCCGTTCGAAAGGCGACCATCATTCCGCGTGGGGAAGCCCTTGGGTATGTAGCGCCAATACCTAAAGAACTCCATCTGGCAACAGCCAGTGAATTGCTTGATCAAGTCAAAATGATTTTAGCTGGCGGCGTGGCGGAAAGAATGTATTTAGGAGAACATAGCATCGGTGTAGGCGGAGATGTGCAGCAGGCGAAACATCTACTTGAACAAATGGTCGATACCGGAATGCTTCAAGATGGATTTACCCTCACCTTTAATAAAGGCGAGAAGGAGCAAAAGATGCAGGAATTATTCACGAAAGCGATTTCTGAAACGGAAATGTTGATTGACTCGAATCGCCTACAGTATGAAGAGCTTGTTGAAGAGTTATTGAAAAAAGAGACACTTGAGGGATCTGAAGTTCAGCGTATCGTTGATGCAGCAGAAATAACCAGCATATGCTCGAATGCATAACGTGTTTAAAAGACTAATATTATGTTTAGAGCCTGTTCGAATCGAACAGGCTCTTTTTTATATATGGTAGTGAGCCGCAAAGCCAATCTTTAATTAATATTATGTAGGAGGTCACTGGCAAAATCACAGTTATCCGCTTCTCACCTGTTTTACATCAAGGGATTTAGCCATATGCTGTTTCGGTATCTTGGCCTTAAAATCATCCTTTTTCAAACGCATCGCAAATAATAGGGCTATGACGAGCAAAGCCACAGAACCGAGGAGACCAAATTGATAGGAGGTTAAACTAACATGCTGCTCCCCATTCGTTCCTATCGAGCTAGTGCCCACTGCCCCCAGAATGCTGGCTAGGATGGCTACACCAATGGCTGAGCCAATCCGGTTTTGGCCACTTTCACCAATATCAACTCGGCTTCGATGGGAAACGGTTGGTCATCAGTTATTGTCCTCCTTCATAATTTTTTCAAATTCTTGATAGTGAATGTTTGTTAGCAATCTCCTAGCCAATTTCAGCAAGCAGCATTTTCAACTAATAATGATAATCATTATCAACTATAATCTATAGGTAATGATATATATTTATAACTTAATGGTCAAGTGCCCTCCACGGATTTACTGAGAAAGACCTATTTCTTACCAGGCACATTTCTCTTCAAAGCAAAACGCAAGGCCCTGTTAATCAAAGGCAGCAAAACTGAAAGATGCCCTTCCTCTTCAAACTCCTTGAATTGAACATTCACTCCGCTATCCTTTAAGGATAATCGTTTTGATAATTCCAAAGCATTTTCGTTCATACCGCTTTTATGGGAGCCCTCCAGTTCCCCCACGCCAAGCAATAAGGAAATATCACCATTTCCTTGATTCAATCGGGAAAGAAACCTATCCTCCTCCTCACGGAACCACTTTTTGTTCCAATGGAGAGATGGGCTCCCAGCTATATATGTTTGGAACGCATACGGATTTTCAAAAAGAACATATAAAGCGAAAAGACCGCCAAGGGAATGCCCGAAAAGCGTTTGGCTATTGTAATCGACCTTATACCTTTTACCGATTTCCGGTTTTAAATCGTCTTCTATGAATTTCAGAAAGTTTTCCGCCCCTCCATGTGAAGGCCATGGACTTCCGTCTGGTCTTACAGGTAACTCACTAACCGCAACGGGCAGAGTGAAATCATAATAACGTTCAGAAGAAAATGGTGCATTGGTGGCATATCCAATACCCACAATGATGGCGGGAACCACGCCTGACTTTTCCGGCCGGCGCGATTGCAATCGTACCGCCTCAACCATCGTTCCAAATACAGAATTGGCATCCAGCAAATAAATGACCGGATATCCCGAGGGTGGCGGCTCTTCCAATGGCTTTGATACAAAGATTTGGTATTCACGTTCCCCGGTACTCGAATGCATGAGAAAGTGTTGAGTTCCTTTGATCGTAACCTCTGTACTGGCAGTAGTTTTGTCCATTACGCTTTTGTCCATTTTTTTATGCATCATCTAAATGAATTCCCCCAACCTCTAATACTCGTAATCTTATTCATTGTTTACTTCTCAAATAGCTCTTTTAATATCAGCCTAATTTAAAAGAATGTAATTGAGAAAAGATTACCATGATATTGATAATGATAATCTTTCTCAATCAATACATCAACCATACACCGATAATTTTTTCCTATCATTTTACAAAAAGGAGCTTTCCCTCCCCTTTCCCCCCTGATTTTCAAAGCCTTTTTGACATACCAAAAACATTACTATGGAAAATTATTCTTGAAATAATAGAAAATTAAATATATATTTAATAACATGTGAAAATGATAATGATAATCGTTATCATTAACGCGGGTCATTATGTTAAGCTATTGTTAATTTCACCGGCAAAGGAAGTGAAAATAGATTTTTAACCAATAAGGATTTGTTTTTCGATCCTATGAAGCAGCGATAAATGATATTTAATATATTCAAAAAGGGGAATCGACTAATGAAAAAGCAATTATTCGTACTTGGAATGGCAACAGTATTCAGTTTAGGACTTGGAGCTTGCGGTAATGCCGAAAAGACTTCCGAGGATGCTTCACAGAAGAGCAAAGTGACAGATACGGCGAAAAAAGAAGCAAAGACCCAAACCGTCACATATCTGGATAAGGAGTATACAATCCCAGGCAAAGTCACCAGTATCGCCACTGCTAGTTTGGAATCAATGGAGGATGCAGCCATATTAGGGATTAAACCTTCGGGTGTTGTTACTGTAGGTGGAGAAATACCTGAATATTTGGCTAAAGACCTCGAAGGTGCTAAGTCGATCGGTGAAAAAATGCAGCCGAACTATGAAACTCTTCTTGGGATGAAACCTGATGTGATCATGTGGTCTTCTAAATCTCCAGCTAATGTGACGGAACAATTGGAAAAAGTGGCGCCAACATTCCCTTATTCACATATTTCGACAAATTGGGAAGACAACCTGCGGTTAATGGCCAGCCTTGCCGGTAAAAAAGATCAAGCTGAAAAAATCATCACAACCTATAATGATGACGCCGCAAAAGCAAAACTTGAAATTGGTGAAAAACTGAAGGATAAAAAGGCTTTAGTAGTGAGAATCCGGAATGGCAGCCTATTCCTATATCCTGAGGATGTATATTTCAACCCAGTAATTTATAAAGATCTAGGTTTGACTGTCCCTGAAGAAATTAAGCCTATTAAAGCACAAGAAATGATTTCATTAGAAAAATTTGCAGAACTGGACCCAGATTATGTCTTCTTACAATTCTCGGAAAGTGAAAATGCACAAAAACCGGAAGCGTTAAAAGATTTGGAAAACAACTCCATTTGGAAGAGTATCACGGCAGTAAAAGACAATAAAGTGTTTGTAAACTCGGTTGATCCTCTTGCTCAAGGTGGAACGGCTTGGAGTAAAATAGCTTTCCTGAAGGCTGCAACGGAAGAATTAGCTAAATAAACAGTAAGGTGCGTTGATTGATATGGCAAAAACAAATTCATTACCAATAATAATTCTTTGTATGGCACCTCTATTGATTTGCTTCTCCATCGTATTATCGATTTTATATGGTGCCAAAAATATAGATTCCATAACGGTATGGAATGCCATTTTCCACTATGACTCTAGTAACGTTGACCATACGATCATTATGGCTTCTCGCTTGCCTAGAGTTTTGGGTGCCCTTCTCGTCGGGGCATTTTTAGCCATATCAGGAGCACTCATGCAGGGGATGACAAGAAATTATCTTGCATCCCCTTCAATCATGGGAGTGACGGATGGCTCTGCGTTCGTAATTACACTTTGTATGGTATTTGCTCCAGGTATGTCTTCATTCCAAATGATCCTCTTTTCCATGTTAGGTTCTGCATTGGGAGCCGGAATTGTCTTTGGTTTTGGGTCGCTGCTTCCAAATGGATTATCACCCGTTCGATTAGCCATAATCGGAACAGTGATCGGGACATTTTTAAGCAGTATATCTGCTGCCATAGCATCCTATTTCCAAATTTCCCAGAATGTAAGTTTTTGGTACAACTCGAGGTTGCACCAGATCGATCCCAATATACTAAAATTGGCGATACCGTGTGGAATGGTGGGAATCACCCTCGCCCTATTCATCTCAAAATCCATTACGATATTATCTTTAGGCGAAGAAATTTCCATCAATTTAGGTTAGCGCACAAAAATAGTAAAAGCTGTGTCCCTCCTTTCCGTCATCTGCTTAACGGGAATCGCAGTGGCGCTTGTAGGGAAAATCGGTTTTGTTGGACTTATCATCCCCCACATCACCCGGTTTTTAATTGGGATCGATTATAAGTGGATCGTTCCATGTGCAGGGGTAATCGGTGCGGTTTTTCTAGCTCTTTGCGATGTCTTGAGCCGGTTTGTTAATTATCCATTCGAAACCCCCATAGGAGTCGTTACTTCCCTGATCGGCATTCCTTTCTTCCTGTACTTAATTAGAACGAGAGGAGGAGAAAAGAATGGATAAGAATACTCGGTGGCGCTTCACCGTCACGATGACCATCATTTTATGTTTAATCGTTATTACAAGTTATTTTAGTTTGATATCCGGTACATTCGACATGACCGTCAAAGCTGTCCTTCAGACCTTATTCAGGGTGAATCCAGTTTCCGATTTTGATTTGGTCATCTTTGATTTCAGGCTCCCCCGCATTGTGATCGCCGGTTTGGTGGGAGTGAGCTTAGGAATTGCAGGGACTGTCATTCAAGGGGTTACGAAAAATGGCTTGGCCGATTCCGGTATTCTCGGTATTAATGCCGGTGCTGGTACGGCCATTGTCATTTTCATGTTTTTCTATCAAGGTCAAAACAGCGGCTCGGACTGGTTCTCCATTATGAGTTTTCCGCTATTCGGTTTGGTGGGCGGGCTTTTGGCAGCCCTATTGATTTTCCTTTTCTCTTGGAAGAACGGCACCCTGGACATGGGCCGCCTTTTACTGACCGGAATCGCCATAGGCTCGGCATTTGGTGCCCTTTCCTTATATTTATCATTAAAAATGAAATCAACCGAATTTGAAATGGCAACGGTTTGGCTTTCAGGAACGATATATGATGCGAACTGGAAATACATCGCATCCATGTTACCATGGTTGATAGTCCTGATTCCGATTATTAAGAAAAAGGCGTATTTACTAGATTTGTATCAGTTGGAAGAATCGAGTGTTAAAAGTTTGGGGATTTCAGTAGAAAAGGAAACGATCATCCTTTTACTCTGCAGCATCGGATTGGTGGGCGCCTCCGTTTCCGTATCGGGAAATATCGGATTCGTAGGTTTAATGGCTCCCCACATAGCGAAGCACCTTGTAGGTATCCATCACAATCAGGTCATCCCAGTATCGGGAGCAATTGGCGCATTGCTGGTGATCGCATCCGACTTTATCGCAAAAACCGTTTTTGCACCGGCTGAATTGCCAGTTGGGATCATCATCTCAATTATTGGTGTCCCATATTTTCTTTATTTACTAATTAAAGCTAAAGCGTAGAAGGAGAGATGATCAGTGAGTATTCTCCGTATGGAAAATCTAGAAACGAATTACGAGAAATTCACGGTGTTCAAAGACTTGAACTTGGAAATAAAAGAAGGCCTAGTCACTACCATCATTGGTCCTAATGGCTGTGGTAAATCCACATTACTGAAAACGATAGGCCGCATTCTAAAACAAAAGAGCGGAAGCGTTTTTTTACAAGGTCAGGATTTACATAAGATCCATACGAAGCAGATTGCCAAGCACTTGGCACTACTTCCCCAAAACCCGGTTGCACCAGCCCAATTGAAGGTAGAGGAGCTTATTTCATATGGAAGGTATCCGCACCGCAATAATGTAAATAAATTAACGAAAGAAGATAAAGAAACGATTGAATGGGCCATGGATATCACCAAAACCCTTTCATTTAGAAACCGGGAGATCACAAATCTTTCCGGTGGTCAAAGACAAAAAGTTTGGCTGGCAATGGCTTTAGCACAGAAAACGGAGATTTTATTATTGGATGAGCCGACCACCTACCTTGATATGGCTCATCAACTAGAGGTTTTGCAAATAGTTGAAAAACTTAATAAAGAACAAAAAATAACAACTGTCATGGTGCTGCATGATATTAACCATGCGTCCCGGTTTTCACATGAGATCATAACGATGAAGGAAGGAGAAATCGTTAAAATCGGTACCCCCAGCGAAATCATTACACCTGCCGTTTTAGAAGAAGTCTTTCGTATTCATGCAAGGGTTATGATAGACCCTGCCAATGGGGCACCCGTTTGTTTTGGTTATGACAATTTATCACAGCAAGAAGTATATAAAGAAGCCTTTTCAACCAATTGAAAGGTGTGCTTCTAAAAGTGGTTCGGAAAACGTATATTTCATCAAATGATATTCCCGAATCAACTGACCCAAACCAACACCTCCAACTCCTCAGGTATGGTTTCTAAATTTTATAACATAGTTGATTGGAGCGGGTGTGCGAGACTCCGCAGGCGCAAGACGAGGAGGCTCCACGATCGCCCGCGGAAAGCGAGTTTCTTGAGCGGAAATCAACATCCAAATTGTACAAGCCATAAAAAAAACTGCAGGCAAACTCGCTTTTCTTTGAGTTTGCCTACAGTCTAAAGTCTAAAGGAAAGGGATGTCGACAAGTCGACACCCCTTTTTTTACAAATTTATAGTTTTTCCAACTGGATGATATCTGGTGTATTTTGTTTCTGGATCCCTGACTTTTGCAATTTCACTGCCGTTCCTTCAGGTAAGTTAGTGAATATAATAGGAGTGACCGTTGATGGGGCATTCCGTTTTATGAAATCTAAATCAATTTCCAAAAGAGGTGTTCCTTTTGTTATTCTTTGACCTTCTTGCACAAGAGATGTAAACCCTTCTCCATTTAATTTAACTGTATCTAAACCAACATGGATCAGAATTTCCAGACCATTATCCATTTTCAATCCCAGTGCATGATTTGTCGGGAAGATACTTAGCACTTCCCCATCAATTGGGGATACTAGTTTTCCGTTGACTGGCTCGATAGCAAAGCCATCCCCCATCATTTTCATTGCAAACACTTGATCGGGAACTTGTTCTATCGGTAAAACGGTTCCTTCAATTGGAAGGACAAAGTCATTTGCACCCAAAGCTTGGTTTTCCTCTACTATATCCTCTGCCACTTGTGCAGATGGAACTGCTTTCACTTGGCTTGGGTCGGCGCCATTCTTGACAAGTTGTTTCATTGCATTTGCAACGAATTCAACATTCGTTCCAACAATGACCTGCACACTCGATTTATTCAACTTCATGACACCGCGCGCACCATGCCGTTTTAAGGCTGCTTCATTCACATTTCCTGAATCGGCCACTTGTAAACGCAAGCGTGTTGCACAGTTATCAATTAGCTTTATATTCTCTTTACCGCCAAGATCTTGAATGAAAAGCGATCCCATATCGGTATATTTGTCCCCTGTTTTTACAATAGTTTCTTCTTCCACTTCTTCCTCATCGTCTTCACGGCCAGGTGTTTTTAAATCCATGATCTTGATGACAAAATAGAAAATCACGAAGTAAACTGCCGCGTATACTAAGCCAATCGGTATTAACCATAGCGGTTTTTGCGCAATACCAAAGTTCAAGAAATAATCAATCGCTCCTGCGGAGAATCCAAAACCATGATGGATATCCAATATAACAGCAAGTGCCAGAGAGACCCCGGTTAAAAGGGCATGTATTACATATAACACCGGTGCGATGAACATGAACAGAAATTCAATTGGTTCAGTGATTCCTGTAAGGAAAGAAGTGAAAGCTAACCCAACAAGCATCCCCGTCACCAATTTACGTTTCTCTTTCTTAGCAGCTGCAATCATCGCTAATGCCGCTGCTGGAAGACCGAACATCATGATCGGGAAAAAGCCGGTCATGAAGGGCCCAGCAGTCGGGTCCCCTGCGAAGAAACGATTTATATCACCTGTCGCTCCATTGTACTCACCAAAGACGAACCAAACCATACTATTCAAGACATGATGCAGTCCTACTGGAAGCAATAAGCGATTCAATACGCCGAATACGCCGGCACCCAATGCCCCGGCACCTGTAATCCAGTCTCCAACACTATTGATTACATCTTGAATCGGCGGCCAAACAAAACCGAATATTGCCGCAAGTATAATCATCGCAAGCGAAGTGATGATCGGGACGAATCGTTTCCCTGAAAAGAATCCAAGCCATTCAGGGAGTCTTATGTCGGAGTATCTATTATATAGAAGAGCGGCAACTATACCGGATATAATACCGCCTAAAACAGCCATGTTGATATCTTTATTAATCGCTTGTGTACCATTCGTTAAAACAAAGTAACCAACAAGACCTGCCAATGCCGCAGCACCGCTTCCATCTTTGGATAATCCAATCGCTATACCTAAAGCGAACAATATGGCAAGATTATCAAAAATAGCTTGTCCCGAGGCAGCCATAAATGGAATATTAAGTAAATCCGGTTGCCCTAAACGAAGCAATAAAGCCGCTGCTGGCAAAACAGCAATCGGTAACATTAAAGCCTTACCAATCTTTTGTAAAAAATTTAACATCGAACTCATCTCCCTTGTTCCTAACTTCTTTTGATTCAGCAGAACGAAAAGACGTATAAAGCGTTTTCATTTTATCAATATAATAACTTTTCTTTGGCTTATACTAGCACAGAAAATATATAGATGTCTATACCAATTCACTTAAAAATATACTACATTCTTCGAAAACAAAGCAAAAAAAGCTTTTTTATTCCTGATACACCTTAACTGGTCTAGACAACTTTTGATAAAAACGATAAAATGAGGGCAAAATATATGAGACCTTATTCATTAAGTTTTACTTTCATAAAGGAGATTATGTATGAAAACATTCATTATTAATAATCTAATAGTTCATAGCGAAAAGGAAACATACAAAAATGGATATATTAAAGTCGTGGATGGAAAAATTGCCGAAGTTGGTCCAGTCAGCCAATACAAACAGGACGATGATGCCAAGGTAATTACTCTTTCACCGGATTATCAGGTAATTCCCGGTGCGATCGACATCCACATTCACGGAGCATCCAATTCCGATGCAATGGATGCCACACATGAAGCATTATCCACAATGGCAGAGACTCTTCCCAAAGAAGGAACCACCAGCTTTCTGGCCACTACAATGACTCAATCTACCGAAGCCATTGAATCAGCACTTCTTAATGCTGGTAAATATATCGAAAATCAATCTCAAGAACACGCTGAAATAATTGGAATCCATTTAGAAGGTCCTTTCATTTCACCGGTCCGTAAAGGAGCACAGCCTGAAGAGCATATCGTTGACCCTGATGTCACTCTATTTAAAAGGTGGCAGGAAATGGCCGAAAATCAAATCAAGCTTGTAACGCTTGCTCCTGAACAACCAAACGGATTAGATCTTGCCGCTCACTTAAAGGCAACTGGCGTCGTCGCTTCCATTGGACATTCAGATGCAACATATGACCAAATCGATGAAGCAATCCAAGCAGGGACTACCCACGTTACACATCTTTATAATGGGATGCGGGGACTCCATCACCGTGAACCTGGTGTTTTGGGAGCTGCTTATCTTCGAGACGAGCTATATGTTGAACTTATTGCTGACGGCATTCACTGCAGGCCGGAAATGATCAAGCTGGCATATAACCAAATTACCAGCGAACGAATGATCTTGATAACGGATTCGCTTCGTGCCAAATGGCTTGAAAAGGGAACCTATGATTTAGGTGGTCAGCCTGTGTATGTTAACGAAACGAAAGCAACGCTTTCAGATGGTACACTAGCCGGCAGTATATTGAAAATGAACGATGCCATCAAGAACACAATGGAATATACCGATTGTTCCATGACTGACATTATAAAAATGACGGCGGAAAACCCTGCCAAACAACTTCGGATTTTTGACAGAAAAGGAAGCATCCAGGTCGGCAAAGACGCCGATCTTGTAATATTGAATGACCGCTTGGACGTTGAAATGACGTTCTGCAGAGGAAATTTAGCTTTTAAAAAGGAGAATGTATAATGAATATCATACAAGTGCAGGACTACATGGAAATGAGCCGGACAGCCGCAGGAATAGTGATCGGAAAAGTCAAAGGAAATCCAAATATCAAATTGGGCCTTGCAACAGGCGGTACCCCTAAAGGAATGTACGATAATTTGATTGAAGATCACTTGCGCAATCATACTTCTTATGAACATGTAACGTCTTTTAATCTTGACGAGTATATCGGCTTAAAACCAAATGATCCAAACAGCTACCATTATTATATGGATGACTCCTTATTCAATCACATCAATATAAATAAAGAGCGCACTCATCTGCCAAACGGCACAGCAGATGACACCAACGGAGAATGTAAACGATATGATGAAATGATTGATTCCGCGGGAGGGATCGATCTTCAGATACTTGGCATTGGGCAAAATGGCCATATTGGTTTTAATGAACCTGGAACTTCCTTCACATCCGGTACACATGTCGTGACACTCGAAGATTCCACGCGTCAAGCGAATGCACGTTATTTCGAATCTATAGACGAAGTTCCTACACATGCCGTTACGATGGGCATTTCAACAATCATGAAAAGCAAAGAAATTCTGCTGCTGATATCTGGTGAAGAAAAAGCCGAAACACTGAAGAAATTGATACACGGTGACATTTCAGAGGAATTCCCTGCATCCATCCTAAAAAAACATAATAATGTTACAATTATCGCAGACCAAAAAGCGTTATCCGGAGTAATAATACCCTAAAAGGAGCGAAAGTCGATGATTGATAAAAACTCACCTCTTCCGATTTATTTTCAAATCGAAGAACAAATAAAAAGACAAATAGAAAACGGTGAGTTCCAAGCGCACGATGCCCTTCCATCTGAACGTGAATATGCCGAGCAATTTGGAATTAGCCGGATGACCGTCCGGCAAGCCATAAATAATTTGGTGAATGACGGATACTTATACCGTCAAAAAGGAAGGGGAACCTTTGTCGCCGATAAGAAGTTGGAGCAGCAGCTCAATGGGTTGACCAGTTTTACCGAGGACATGAAAGCCAGGGGATTGAATCCAAGCAGTAAGCTGCTGAGCTTTGAAATCATTCCGGCTGATAAGAAGATTGCCAGTGAATTGCACATTTCCCTTTATGCTCCCGTTTATGAAATAAAACGCATTCGGTTGGCTGATGATGTTCCAATGGCGCTCGAGACCGTGTACATGTCTGCCAATTTAATTAAAGGATTAACGGAAGAAATCATTAACCTTTCTCTTTACCAATATGTGGAGAACTACGTTAAACTTAAAATAGACTATGCTACACAAACGTTGGAATCATCGATTGCTTCTGAATTAGAAGTCACCCATTTAGCGATTCCAAAGCACTCACCCATATTATTCATTCAAAGGCATACGTTCCTAATAGATGGAACTCCCCTTGAATATGTTAAATCGGCTTATCGTGCGGACAGGTACAAGTTCAGTATCAAAATAAGCAGATAAAATTGAATATTTTCAATCGGAGGGTGTCACATATATGAACTCATACTTTGAAGAAGTGCAGGCTTTACTCACAATTGTGGAACAACAGGAAAAGCAATCAATTAAGGAATCTGTGGAACATATCGCAAAAGCAGTGATATCAGATGGAATCATCCATCTATTCGGAAGCGGACACTCTCATATTTTGACCGAAGAGGTATTCTACCGGGCAGGTGGTTTAGCCGCAATTCGTCCTATTTTCGTTGAAGATTTGATGCTTTTTAAGGGTGCTTCAAGATCATCCCAACTTGAACGGCAAAATGACCTATCAGAGAAATTCATGCATGATGAGGATATCCGTCCTGGTGATGTCTGTATCGTCATTTCATCATCCGGCGTAAATCCCGTTCCCATAGATGTCGCCACTATCGCAAAAGAAAAAGGAGCCTTCGTCATAGGACTAACATCACCGGAGTATGCAAAAAGTTGTCCTTCACGGCATAAACAGAAGCATTATCTCCACGATGTCGTTGATTTGGTCATAGACAATCATATTGCCAAAGGTGACACATTACTGAAATCAAATAATATACCTTTTGGTTCTGGATCGACCGTGGTCGGGGCCGTTCTCCTCAATATGATTTTCACGCAAGTCATCCAAACGATTATTGAATCAGGGGAGACCCCTCCCGTATTCCTAAGCAGTAATATCGAAGGGGCAGATGAACACAATCAAAAGATCATCGCGAAATATAAAACAAGAATCCCCCAATTATGAATCGATTTAGCCAAAAAAGAATATATAATTAAAGAAGGCATCAATGCGGATGCCTTCTTTAATTTAAGTTTATTCCTTATTTTTCAAAAACGGCCACCAATTCGCGTTTCCGAACGTCGCAACCATAACCGGGATAAACAATGGCAATATGACAAACGCATATAAAGCAAGCCCCACCAATATTAAAGTGGCTATCTCCAAGAGCGATAAAACTCCTGCTGGCATCATGGCAGCAAAGGTCCCGCCCAGAATGACAGCCGCCGAGATGATCACAGTTCCCATTTTTCTCATGGACAGTAACATCGCTTCCTTGACCGGCTTATCTTTCCATTCGTTAAAGCGATCCATCAAGAAAATGCTATAGTCAATGCCAAGAGCAATCAAGATGACGAAAGCAAAGAAAGGAACTGCCCAGCCGATGCCGGCGTAACCGAGAATATTAACAAAAATCAACTCGGTAATGGCTGCCGCTGTATAATAAGTCAAAACGAGCGACACAATCAAATAGACCGGCATGACCAGGGATCGCAGCATGAAAAAGAGAATGATTGCGATACCCGACAGCATCAAAACGACCGTCCGTGAGAAATCCTCCTCAGACATCATGCCCAAGTCATGATGTGTACTTGTGATTCCCCCTATCGCCACTTGCGCATTTTCTAGCTTTGTATCTTTCGTTACTCTTTCAACGGTTGCCTCAATCGAATCGATTTGCTCGATTGCTTCATTGGAATATGGATTCGCCTTGAACACCACATCCATCGTCATGGTTTTACCGTCTTCAGATAAATAAGCGTTCAATGCTTCCCCGAATTCTTCGCTTTCTACTACTTCTTTGGGAATGTACATGCCTGTTACCGTTTTATCCGTTTTTGCCAGCCCTGATAAATAACCCTGTGCGGACGATAGTCCATCATGGACTTCATTCAGACCATCCGCACTTTCATTTAAGCCATCTGTCAAATCAGTAAGTTGTCCGCCGAGGCCTGAAAAACCATTTAGGAGTTCTTGCTGCCCATTACTTAAGCTGGTAAGGCCTCCTTTAAATCCTGACAAATTATTTATGACTTCCCCCTGACCATTGGCCATCGTGCTTAGACCTTTTTGTAAAGTGTCAACACCTGAAATCAATTGGTTCAGGCCCTCCCCGAGAGAGGTTTGACCGTTTACGATTTGGGCCATATTTTCGTTCGCCGTATTCAAACCGCCGGACACTGAACCAAGATTCCTATTGAGCTCGGAAAGGCCTGCTGCCATGGGCTCCAAGCCACCCTGTGCCCCTTGCACGGTTTGCTTGATCGTTTGATAGGACTGATCCGCCTGTAATTCTGGATGAGTGGCTTCCATTTGCTCAAAGGATGGATTTAAACCAGCAAGGCTTTGTGATACGCCCGTAAGATTAGTTTGAATCTCTTTGTATCCACCTGTGAGCTCACTTAGCCCATTAGCTGATTGTTTATAGCCTTCGAGGAGCTGTCCGCTTCCGGTGGCGAGCTTCTCCAAGTTTGCCTTGACCTCATTCAGTCCGTTTTTTATATCCCCAGTCCCTGAAGAGCCATCGCGAATGCCTGCTTCAATGCTTGTTAACGCCTTCTCCACCTGGCCTACGCCGCTCTTTAATTCATTGGTCCCGGATATGAGACCCCCTATTCCGTCCGTAGCTTGCTTCAACCGTGGTCCTGAATCTGAAAGCTCACTGCCTGCCGTTTTTAATCCATCACTGATTTGTTTAATGCCTTCATTTCCTTCCCCGATTCCCTTTTCCAAAGTTTCGGCCTGGTTCGCTACAAATAAGTCCTTAATCGGTTCACCTGTCGGGCGGGTCATGGATCGAACTACATCGACTTCATCCACCTTGACGACTTCCTGGCTGATTTTTTCAGCAAGTGCGACGTATTCTTCCGAATCCATGCGTTCGTCATTCTTTATGACAATCTGTGTTGGCATGGATTGTCCCGGTCCGAATTCATCGGAAATGATATTAAATGCCATGATGGAAGGAACATCATCACCCGCTTCTTCAAGGGAGTTATATGAAATCTTCCCATCATACATAAACAAAAAGGGAACACAGACGATTGCAACGATCATCAGCGCCAACAATGGGCGGTTCATGGAGAAGTTACCGAGAATTCCCCATAGTTTACTTTCACTATGCTCAAGTTTCCCTTTTGCCGGCCAGAATAGCTTTTTGCCAAGAACCGCCATGAAAAATGGAACAATCGTATAAAGGGCGATCATTAAAATGAAAACCCCTATGGCAACGGCCGCCGCAGATTGATAGAGCTTAAAAGTAGAAAAACCGATTGCCGCAAAACCAATCATTACGGTCAGCCCACTGAAGAAGACCGTCTTACCCGCAGTTCGGTAAGTCTCAACGATCGCTTCAGTCAAGGACTCCTGTGACGATAGCTCTTCCTTGAAACGACTAAGCAGCAGGATGCAATAATCAGTCCCGATTCCAAATAAAATACCTACCAGGAATATTTGGGTGTAAGACGAAATCGGAAAGTCCCATTTATCCACCAGGAATGAGACGATGGATTGTGAGCATAAATAAGTGAAACCTACCGTTACCAACGGAATGATCGGTGCCACCACTGAACGGAAGACTATCAGTAATACAGCCAGAATGAAGACAACCGTGATGCCTTCAGTTTTCTTCAGCCCTTCTTGGGAATTGGCATTAAGATCTTCATCGATCATCCAGCTGCTTGTGTAATAATGCTCGACATCCACTTGCTCCAGCTCTTTATAAAGGGCATCGATCACTTCCTTAGCTTCTCGGTCCCCCTTGACCATCGTGATGGATGTCAAAACCGTTGTTTCATTCTCCGAGACCAACTGACCTTTTAGCGAGGGCTCTTTAAAATGGGTCATGACCTCTTTGATGCCAAGCTCTGCTTTATTCTTTTCAAGGTTTTGGATCGCTATCTCAATCTCTTTCAATTCCGAGGAAGACAGCTTCTTATCACCATGAAATACGAGGGCCACTTGTGACTCATCCTTATCCTGGATCTCTTTCATTAGCTCATTGGCCATCCCAGAGGAGTACTCTGCCGGTACATCCAGCTGTCCCTTATTCCGGACAAGGTCCGCCATATTCGGTGCCGCAAACAATAAACCTGCCGTAATTGCAACCCAAGCGATAATGACCAGCCATCTTCCCTTTATGATGCCCCTCATTATATTTCCTCCCATTCCTCATTCTTCATTTGAATAAAAATTTGTGAAAGCTTCTCATATGTATCAAGGAATCTAACGATTTCTTCATAATCGAATTTCGTCATGATGCTCTCTACCAACTTATGAATCTTATTTTCTGTTTCCTGTAACAATGCTTCCCCCTCTTTTGAAAGCTTCAAGTGAAAGACCCTTCGGTCAACCAGGTCCTGTTCCCGTTCTATCAATCCTTTGCCTTCCAGCCTATTGATGTTGGATGTGACGGCACTCTTATTAATATAAAAGGCATCACTGATTTCCGTCGATGTACACAACCGCTGTTGTTGAATGAAGCGTAAAGTATAGTATTGTTCGTTCGTCAGCACATCACAAATCTGATCTTTTATTAAAAGCTCCCCCATCTTATTGACATAGAAGGAAACCTTCATATATCGATCAATCAATCCAGTAACTTTTTCATTAGTCATCGTTGCACCTCCCAAAAAGTAGTTCAGTCATTTAACTATATGTAGATTACTATTGTTTTATTTATTATGTCAATCCCATGACAGTTTATTATTTCCAGTTTAACTTATGGTAAATAAGGGAAAACCCAAAGTAAGCAAACAATCTACTATTCTAAAGGAGGAAATATAAATGACTCAATCAACTATCGAAACGCAAACGAATAGCAAACTTTTAAAAGGAATTCTAATCGGGGGGCTTGTTGGTGGTGCGTTGACCTTACTTGACTCCAACACAAGAAATAAAGTAAAGCGTTCAGCCGTCCTTTTAAAAGACAACTCCATGAATATGATTGAACAGGTCAAGGAAAATCCCGGTGAAATGAAGGAACAGATGGTATCAGGAGTCAAAGGGGCAACCGAGACGATTAAAGAGGCAATCAATGACGTCGAAACACTATATGAAACCGTCAATGAAGACGTGGTGGGTAAAGTATCAGAAGTAAAGGATATCTCCACTGATGCCCTTGGTACAGCGAAGGAAGCAACAAGTGAATTAAAAGACATCAGTTCAAAGGTGGTCGTTGCCGGTAAACAGCTGAAAGAAACGCCATCACAATCATTGAAATCCGATAATGATAAAGGTGAAAAAGAGAGTGATGAAATTGTTAAAAAATCAGGATTATCCAATCAAAAATCCATTTCATCCAACTTCTAATATATAAAAAAGCTGAGGCATTATGCCTCAGCTTTTTTTTGTAGAGAAAATGGGCCCAACATATGACCCAAAGCAACAACTCCAACTCCATAGGGATGATTTTATCTATATTAATAACAGAGTTGATTGGAGTGAAAGGTACGAGACTCCTGCGGGAAAACGCGTCTAGGGGAGACCCCGCAGGCGCAAGCCGAGGAGGCTCCACGACCGCCCGCGGAAAGCGAGTGCCTGAAGCGGAAATCAACATCCAAATCGTACAAGCCATAATAAAAGCTGAGGCATTTTGCCTCAGCTTCTTTGATCGGTATATCATTCACTTGATAACCTTAGTTAGAGCTCTCCAATTTATTCGTTATCTCATGGTCTTTTTTCACTTCAGCTAACCAAACGGGATATTCCTCTTGTAATCTTTCAGAAAGAAGCGTTTCTTTAATTACATCTTTACTGTCTTCTAAATTAGCTTTTTTTGCTTCCTTCTTACCGGTTACTTTTATGATATGGTACCCATATTCGGATTTAACTGGATCACTGACTTTATTTATATCAAGATCAAAGGCAACATTTTCAAACTCTTCCACCATATCACCTTTCCCAAAATACCCTAGGCTTCCACCGTTATCCGCCGTTTCGGTATCAGTGGAATATTCAGCTGCCAATTTAGCGAAATCACCGCCATCTGCGATTTCTTTCGCAACCTTTTTAGCCGTTTTTTCGTCTTCGACTAAAATATGACTGGCTTCCACTTGTTCCGCTTGAGCAAATGTATCTTTGTTATCTTCAAAATACGTACTGATTTCTTCGTCCGTCACGGTAATTCTCGGTTCTACCAGTTTTTTCGTTTGCAGATAAACCACGATGTCCTTTTTTAAGGCTTCCATTGAAGAACCGCTTGCTTCCAATTGCTCTTTTAACGATTTTTCATCACCATAGGACTCTACCATAACATCGATTTCTTTCTGGATTTCTTCATCCTTAATTTTAATTCCTGCTTTTTCCGCTTCCAATTCAACCAATTTATTCGTAATCAACAGGTCTAAAGTATCTGCTCCGTATCCCGCAACAAGCGCGTCATACAGCTCATCCTTATTGATTTTCTCGCCATCGATACTCGCCATTGTCTTATCCGTGGATGAAATCATCGCAAATGCCATGATCCCGGCAATGATTAAAATGCTCCCTGCCCAAATATATGCCTTCGTGCTTCTTAATAGTTTCATGAATACTCTCCCTTAATTTTTCTATTATGATAGCTTGGAAATATTAATTAATCCTTAAGATTTTAGTTCCACCTTCAATATGCACCGACTCAATCATTATACTAACATACTTGTATACCTACATATATTTTAAAGTATTTCATTCTGCTACCATTTTGCATTGAGATTTTGGTTGATCATTACAAAAAACGATATTATACCGTTATATCGACTTTTGATATATAGGTAACAGAGTGCAATTCGGCTTTTACTCGTGAGTTTCGGGCTTTTACTCGTGAATTTGGATGGAGCAAATACTCGTGAAACACAGAAACGAAAAAGCATGGTGTATGGAGGGAATTCCTACACCATGCTTTTTCGTTTCTGTGTTATTTACGATGCATCTTGAATTCAAGGAAGAGTTCGTTGTAATGGGCTAAGTTCTTCTTCCCCAGGTTTTCGTACACTTCCAGTTTCTTTGTCAGTTCCGGCGATGGATAGAAACGTTCATCCTTCACCACTTCTTCAGGCATATATTTCAGTGCTTCTTTATTAGGTGTCGAGTAACTTACATATTCAGCGTTCTGTGCCGCAACTTTCGGGTCCAGCATGAAGTTGATGAACTGGTGAGCCGCATCGACATTTTTGGTTGTTTTCGGGATGACCATATTATCAAACCATAAATTGGACCCCTCTTTTGGAACAACGTATTCGAGATCTTCATTTTCAGCCATGATTTCAGAAGCAACTCCCGACCAAACAAGGCCAATCGCCGCTTCCTGGGCTTCCAATAGCATGCGGCTTTCATCTCCGACAATCGCTTTAATATTCGGGGTGAGGGCATCAAGCTTGGATTTTGCCTCTTGAAGGTGTTCTTCATCTATATCATTCAATGAATAATTCAACGAGTTCAGGCCCATGCCCATCACTTCTCTAGCTCCATCCGTCAAAAGGATTTCATTTTTTAAATCTTTATCCCATAAATCCGCCCAGGCCGTTATTTCCTTTCCACCGAGCATCTTGGAATTGTAAACAATTCCAACCGTTCCCCAGAAATACGGCACGGAATATTTATTCTCCGGATCGAATGGCAGATCGATGAATCGCTCATCGATATTTTTCAAATTCGGAAGCTTGGAATGATCCAAGGGAACCAGCAAGTCTTCTTGCCTCATCTTATCGATCATATACTCAGACGGAATGGCAATATCATAAGTGGTACCGCCCTGTTCGATTTTAGTCATCATGGCCTCATTCGAATCGAACGTCTCATAAATAACCTTTATACCTGTTTCTTCTTCAAAACGTTCGATTAGATCCGTATCGATGTAATCGCCCCAGTTATAGATGGTAAGCGTATTGCTGCTCGTAAACCCCTGCGATGAATTCAATCTTGAAATCGCATATAGCAGCAAAGCGGATACGAGGGAAATGATTAAAAACATTTGGACAAGCCTTTTCATCGTTTCCCCCCCATTCCCGTTTGCCTTACACGTTGAGTTATAAAGTAATAAACGACAACCAACAGCAGTGTCACGACGAACAGCAATGTCGATAGTGCATTGATATTCAATGAAATCCCACGGCGGGCCAAGGAATAGATTTCCACAGAAAGAGTGGAGAAGCCATTACCGGTCACAAAGAATGTAACCGCAAAATCATCAAGTGAATAAGTCAATGCCATAAAAAAACCAGCAAAGATACCTGGTAAGATGTATGGAAGGATGACCTTCGTCAATACATCCCACCGGCTTGCCCCTAAATCTCGGGCCGCATCAATTAAAGTAGGGCTCATTTCCTGAAGTTTCGGAAGGACCAGCAGAACAACAATCGGGATACTGAAGGCGATATGCGACAACAGTACAGAGTAGAATCCAAGCTTGATCCCGGCCATTGTAAATAAAATCAGGAAGGAAGCACCGATGATCACATCGGGACTGACAATCAATACATTATTCAATGACAATACTGTATTCTTAGCTTTACTGCTCGTAAAGGACCGAATTCCAATCGCCCCTATCACCCCGATGATCGTTGCGATCAGTGCAGATAATAAAGCAATCACAAGTGTATTCAATACAATGATCAACAGCCTTGTATCTTGAAATAGCTCCTTGTACCACTCCATCGTGAACCCTTTAAAGTCATACATCGTCCCACCGCTGTTAAAAGAGTAAAAGACTAAAAAGAAAATCGGTGCATAGAGTATGAGAAAAATCAAAACGAGAAACGCTTTTGATATTGGTGATAATTTATTGCCCAATTTACACACCCTGCTTTCGGTTACCCGTTACAAACATAATCAGGAACATTATAATAATCAAAAATACCGCGATTGTGGAACCCATTCCCCAATCCTGTGTCACAAGGAAGTGCTGCTCGATAGCCGTACCAAGCGTAATCACGCGGTTACCGGCAATCAGTCTTGTAAGCATAAACAATGAAAGTGCCGGGATGAAGACTACCTGGCATCCCGTCTTTACACCATCTAACGTCAATGGAAAAATGACACGGCGGAATGTCATCCATCGGGACGCTCCCAAGTCATTGGCCGCATCCAAAAGGGTTGGATTCATTTTATCAAGCGCATTGAATATCGGTAAGATCATAAACGGGATGAAAATATAAACCGAAACGAATATGAAGCTGAAATCGGTAAAGAGAATCTGCTGCTTTCCGATTCCTACAGCCTCTAGAAAACCATTTGCCACACCATACGTGCCAAAAATACCAATGAAGGCATAAGCCTTCAAAAGTAAATTGATCCAGGAAGGGACGATAATCAGCAAAAGCCACAACTGCTTATGCTTGGTTTTCGTTAACAAATATGCGGTCGGGTAAGCGACTAAAAGGGATATTCCCGTAATCAGGAAAGCATACCAAAATGAGCTTAAAGTCATTTTTAAATATACTGGCGTAAAGAACTTTTGATAGTTAATCAAAGATAGATTGCCTTCAATGTCAAAGAAGGAATAGTAAAGGATTAACAAAATGGGTGCGATCACGAATAAAGCAATCCATAAGACATAGGGTATGAAGTAAATATTCCGGGATATTTTATTCTTCATGACTTTCCCCATCATGATACGCTTCCAGACGCTTATCGAATTCTTCTTCAGTTTCACCCAATCGCATGACATGAATCGATTCTGGATCGAAATAAAGACCTATTTCATCACCAACTGCCACTTTTTTCGTTGATTGGACAAGCCATTCATTTCCATCATGGTCATAACAGCTGATTTCATAATGAACACCGCGAAATAGCTGGGAGTCCACCCGAACTTGCAGTTTTCCGCGATCGACGGAAGTAATCTCTAAATCTTCCGGGCGGATGACAATATCGACAGCTTCATTACTGTTCAATCCTTGGTCGACACATTCGAACTGTCTGCCGACGAATTCCACGAGGTAATCTTCAATCATTTTTCCTTTTACAATATTGGACTCGCCGATGAAATCGGCAACGAATCGATTCAGCGGTTCATCATAAATATCCGTAGGGGTCCCGCTTTGCTGAATTTTCCCTTTGTTGAGGACAAAAATCTCATCTGACATCGCTAATGCTTCCTCTTGGTCATGAGTGACGAAGATAAACGTGATTCCAAGCCTCTGTTGCAGCTCCCGCAATTCATATTGCATTTCTGTACGCAATTTCAAATCGAGGGCAGATAGCGGTTCATCCAGAAGGATGACTTCCGGTTCATTAACGATCGCCCTGGCAATCGCCACCCGTTGCCGCTGACCGCCGGACATTTCCCTGATCTCCCGTTTTTCATAACCCTCCAAATTAACAAAGCTGAGGGCTTCCTTCACTTTTATTTCCACTTCCGAGTTTTTCATTTTTTTGATCCGAAGACCAAATGCTACATTTTCAAACACATTTAAATGCGGAAAAAGTGCATAATCTTGAAATACCGTATTCACTTGCCTTTTATTGGCTGGCACATCATTGATCTTTTTTCCTTCAAAGTAAATATCACCTTTGGAGGCTTCCGTAAATCCGGCAATCAAACGAAGGATCGTAGTCTTCCCGCATCCGGAAGGACCCAAGAGCGTATAGAACTTCCCTCTCTCGATTTCAAAACTAACATTATCGAGAACTACCGTATCATCATCGAATTGCTTCGTAACCTGATCGAAGCGTATTATATTCCCGTTTGCCATAGCTCTTCCCTCTCTCCATTACCTTACTCATCAATCTTCAGCGATTGCATTTGTTTTCTATAAATATGATTCCGTCACCACGAGTAATAACTCGGAAGGACCTTCAAAATCATTGATGATTTGATGTTCATCTGAAGCATGAAAATAAATCGATTCCCCTGCCTTGACGAAATACGTATGTTTACCAAGCTTTACAATGACTCTTCCGCTTAATACATAGCCGAATGTTTCCGACAAGGATGGTTCAAATTGTTTGAACTCCCCCTTTTCCTGGAGAGTCAGTCGAATAGGTTCCATTTCCTTCTCATTCGATTCAGGCACGAGCCACTGGATTTGATACCCGCGTTCTTCATCGATGAAAAATGTTTGTGCCTCTTCTTCATACACTACCTTTTGGACCTGATCCTCTTCATCGAAGAACTGCTTCGGCGTGCAGCCAAGCACTTCTAAAATATTGAAAAGAGTTTCAATTGAAGGGGAACTAAGATCCCTTTCCAACTGTGAAATATATCCTTTGCTTAAATCCGTTCTTTCTCCCAATTCTTCCTGGGTCAATCCTTTTTTCAAGCGAAGATTCTTTATTTTTTTTCCAATTTGCATCACATTTACCCTCAATCGGTTTACTTATAGTAAACCCACAGTAGATAAAGTTTTATATAAGTAAACTTTCAGTTTAATTTTACGAGTATCATTATACAGGAAATGCCAGAAACTTCAAACCGAAATTCCGGCATGCATAAAAAATGGACCGCCACCATGAAGTGAACCCAAAAAGTTAGACACTTTATTTACTTAGGCAGCCTTGAGGGCATGAACCCGGTAATCTACCGGGCTCATGCCTTTTAATTTT
>NZ_JAZHFU010000026.1:0-39881 GCF_036541465.1 Bacillus sp. CFBP9009
CTGTATTTTTTCTTCTGAAGAAAATCTCGCCATAAAAAAACTGCACCTCCAATTGTTAGTTGTGTCTAACAATTGGGGTGCAGTTCAAAACTGGCTAACCTTATAATACGAACGCACCCGTTAGTTCATTAAGGATGGGGGCCTATAATTGTCCTAATTTCTCAGCATTAAATGAGAAATTAGGTTTTTTCATTAATAGAAAAAGACTTATAAGTATTTATCACTAATCACTTTCATATGGTGTAACTCGTGCCCGACAATGCCATATGCAAAGGTACCTATCGAAACTGGGCTGTTCATTACAGTTCCATTACGATCCCATGCTGCATCATCAATGGTTGAAATAAGACTTAACGTGTTGGAGCGTACCGTGTCTAAACCAGCTAGTAGCTGCTCCCAGGATAATTTGTTGAAGTTTGCCGCAGAAACGTATTGATCCTGATCCATTGCTGGGAGTGGCGCACTTTCATTTCGTGCAATGGCAAGCATTCGATACGACATCACACGTTCCACGTCGGCCATATGCCCAATCACTTCTTTTAAAGTCCATTTCCCTGGTGCGTACGCCTTCCTTGCTGACTCCTCTGATATGCTGCTCAAGAGGGTAATGGTCTTAGTTCGTTGCTTACTAAGTATTTCTTCAATATCTCCATCTGGCACAAGACTAACATACCTATCATACTCTGGATTTTCAATAGATAATGGTCGTGGACGCACAAGAATCCTCCTCATCGGAATAGTTAATTATGGTTCTAGACTAATATTCGACTGTCAAGAAGATATTTCCTTTATTTGATATTTAATTTCATTACCGCAAAATAATTGCAAATTAAACAACTTTATTATCTCTGTACAACTGATTTATGCAGTTAACATAATACACATAATAATGGATTAATTCACTTTTTATTCCACTAACCTGCCCCTTTAGTTCCATTAGAAAATGGAGCTGTTTCCAGCCCCATAAAGAAGTAAAGCATGCGTTAGTTGCATAAGTAAGAGGTTTGAAAAAATAGCCTGTATATATTTGAACGATGAATAACTTACCTATTTTCTTGTGTTTGTTTGCACCATATACAGAAAATTGGGAAAAACGTAACCAAAACCGTAACCATTTTTATAAAAAACTCGTCAAGCGTAAAATTGAAAGTATGAATTAAAGCAGCCGTTTCTATATTGGAATGCGTTGCTTTATTTTTTATTGGAGCATATCAGAAATGTTTAGCTGTGGTAAGAAAACTACTAGCAATAAAAGCTATTAAGCTAAATGCTGGTAGCTTGCTACATTACATCTATGCTTATTAATCAGCTTTGTGTGTTCAGAAAACCATTCTAAGCGATTTTCAAACTTTCTAATGATGATTGATAAGCTAATTTTGTCTAAGGCTAACTCTAACTCATCATCTATCTATTTTTTTATATAAATAATTCCATAATTGCGTAAACCTGTAAACCTTTTAACCTATAAACGTTGATATAGTAGGTTTTTTATAGGTTTACTCATTGGTTTACCTTTAAGTTATTAGAAGTAAATTCAGCGCATTGGTATTCCCTGACTTTCTTTGAGTGTGGGGTGTTGAGAAAGTATCTTGCTGAAAAGATCGAGACTTATCTTTTTATTCAGCTACCTAAGCCAAGTGAGTATCCAAATGTTTTAAAAATTTCTGCTGGAGATTACTGGTGTATCCAAAATAACGGCTGGTCTATTGATTCTGCTACTGAAATTTTTAGTGAGGAATGGATATCTGATGGCGAGTTTTTTGTCACCGAATCTGAAATTTATGGGAATAATAAACTCTATCATCAATTGAAAAAAGAACTTCGAATAAGAAAAACATAGGGAGATTTTAGTCTTCCTATGTTTTCATTCATATTATTTATCTGTTTGTTTTTGCTTCTTTTTCAAATACTCCGCACGTATTTTTTCAAGATGCTGCTTTTTATCAAATTTGGCAGGCGTCTGTTTTTCATGAAACTTTGTCACAGCTACCTTACCTTTGGTATCCAATTGATATTTTCCCACTTTGTTCACCTACTTTTCTTGTCTTTAAAGAGAATCTATTCAACAAATATAATATACCTTATTTTACTGAAATAAACCTTATTACTTTATTAGTGTACTGCTAACTTTGCATATATCAGTAAAAACATTAAAAACTTAGTAAAATAATTCATCGCCAAATGGTATTCATTTCATTGCTATAATCAAAATAAAATGCCTTGACACTCTGCATAAGCCTCAATAATTCTATTTCTTGTTTGTTCAGCTCTCTTCTAAAGGTCCAATTGTTCGGTAAATAAGGTTTAAAATATTAAAACAATCTAAGTCTACTCCATCTTTTAAATGGTTCTTAATGCTAATAACCATTACGTTCTCGATGATTTCAAATTTAGGTTTCTGAGGGAATATTGTTTTTTTTGCAAAGTCTTTTTACTACTTGTTTAAAAAAATCTACATCCCCAATATTTTTCTCCAAAAAATCACCCCTTGTTATTAACTTTTCTACTTATATCTATCTTAATCCAAATATTACCTTATTCAACTAACCTGCCCCTATAGTTTAAGTACATTTCTTCACAATCTTATAACGACATTAACATAAATATCCATTTTTTGTTTGGGAGTCTTATTCCATTAAATGGCCCGATTGCGGAACAAAAAATTCCTGCATATCAAATACAGGAATTTTAATCAAACTTTATTGTAAATTATCTAACTTTTTTACAAATTATCAGACTTTATTTTAAATCAACACCTGTATCGATAATTACTTGGTAATTATCGATACAGGCTTTTATTATCAAGCGCTAACGGGCTCTATATATTTTTAAGTTTTAACCGCTGCCTTTTTCATTTACGGTCTGAAGAATATGTCCATCCATCTTCCTGGTAAATCTTTTCTTCCTTCATCAGTTTACCGAGAGCACGCTTGAACGCTCCCTTGCTTAAACCGAAGTGAAACTTGATATCATCAGGTGGCGTTTTGTCACCATAAGGCATTGCACCGCCGCGATTCATTAAATAAGTGAAAATGACATCAGCATCCTCCCCCATTAAATCTTGTTTAAAGGGGATTAAAGAAACGTTAAGCGTTCCATCTTCTTTACTATCAATGACGCGCCCTTCAACTAATTCACCAAGGCGGGGCTCCTCCTTGCGTTCACTTTCATGAATGAAACAGCGGTATCCTTCTTCTGAAATAAAGAAAGACCCAACCATAAGCAAACGATAGACATTTCCCTTAACACTGGTGTTACGGACTCCTTTTAAAGGAGCTGTCACTGCAATCTCCTGAATTACATCTTCCGTTGCAAGTTTACCAAACAGACGGTCATGACGATCTGTCTTAAGGGAAACATATAGACGATCACCAACCTCGGGCCATAATCGATCTATATTCGGAAGGTCGTCCAGGGATACAAGAATATCTTTGGAAAGTCCAATGTCAACAAAAACACCCAGTTTCCTTTTCACATTGACAACTTCCGCCCAGCCATACTGATCAATCTGGATTTCGGGTATCTTCATTGTCGCTGTTAGCCTTGCTTGTTTGTCATGGTAGATGAACACAGTTACTTCATCGCCAATCTCAAGTTCCGTTCCTTCATTCATTTCATTATGATGAAGTAAGACATCTTCTGAACCATCCGTTAAAAACCATCCGAAATCAGCCTTACGTTCCACTTCTAACTCTACAGCCATGCCGGCCTGAATTTTTTGCATGTATAAAAATCCTCCTGTAACTTACCTTTACCTACAATTGTACCCAATTATTTATATTTCCAACATATTTGAATTTATCATTTTTTTGTTGATCTGTATACCTATTACGGTTTTTTATTTTTTAACCCTTGTTTTCTTCATTGAATGCCTGCGGAACCAGAATATGCCCTTGTTTACCGTTACTTAATAAAGTATGCATGATCACTTTGGATAATTGGCTCGGTTTATACGGTTTAACTAAATAATCCTTTGCTCCCAAGGAAATTCCCTTCTCCCTTTCGTCAAGTACGGTCGATACAAAAACGGGAATCTCATTCAAGCTAAGGGTTAGTCTATAAATAGATTATTGCCATCTTGCACAATTTATTTAGGATTTGTCATAAAGTTTACTTATTTACCTGACTAATCTTCTAAACCCGCGATTTCAAACTCTGGTATTTCGGTGATATAATTTAATGATCAACTGAAAGGAAAAAGAAATCATTCATGACAAAAAAATTGTATTACACGTCCACCAAGACTTCCCAATGGGATACCAAAATTCGGGAGACCATTGAAGAAAATGGCTTTTACTATATCACACTTGAAGAAACCGCTTTTTATCCCGAAGGGGGCGGTCAGCCTGCAGATACTGGTAAAATAGAAGGAATCACTGTTCTTGACGTTATAAAAGACAATGATGGAAAGATTCTTCATAAGATGGAGAGACGGCCAGATTCAGAGATCGTTCACTGTGAAATTGATTGGTCTCGCCGCTTCGATCATATGCAACAGCATAGCGGCCAGCATTTACTCTCTGCTGTCTGCCGGGAACTGTTCGACTCTAATACGGTCAGCTTTCACCTTGGGAAGGAATATTTAACGATCGATATAATGACAGGATTTCAATGGACTGAAGTACATACGGCTGCTGCTGAAAAGCTAGTTAATCAATATATTATCGAGAATCGCGAAATACTTATCTATTACGTGACAAACGAGCAATTACAGACACTTCCTGTCGTCAAAATGCCTAAAGTTTCAGAGAATATCCGTATAGTTGAGATAGAAGGGATTGAATATAACCCTTGCGGCGGAACCCATGTAGGGCGTACTGGTGAGATTGGCTTAATAAAAATTTTCAAAGCTGAGAAGCAGAAAGAACATACCCGCCTCTATTTTAAGTGCGGCTTCAGGGCATTGAACGATTATTCCGAAAGCCTAGGAATTCTTTCAGCATTATCGAATAAGTTCAATACCGGACGTACAGAAATACTGAATAGGGTGGAAAAATTGGAAAATGACTATAAGCAGCTGCTATCGGCAAACGAAAACTTAAAACTTGAAAATGCAAATTTTCTTGCCGACTCCCTGCTTGCAGAAAATGGAGGGGGATTCATCTCTCGTATTTTCGAAGATAGCTCAATGAAAGAACTGCTTTACCTTACAGGTACGATTGTAAAAAAGGAAAAGGTTACCGTATTATTAGCATCACGTAAGGAGCAAAAGGTCATCCTTTCACACAGTGGAGATACCCCCTTTCATTGCGGACAATATTTTAAAGCGGAACTGGGCTCGTATAACGGAAAAGGCGGAGGGAACGAACAGACTGCACAAGCAGGTTTTTCGTCACAAAATGACTTAATCGCATTTTTCCAATACACAGTTGAAAATTTAGGCCATAATCCTGGTGTATAAAACCGATCCGTAATGATGGCATACGTGGTGAACATGGAAATCATGACTTCTCGGAATGAGAAAAGAGAGGACAAATTAAGTCCTCTCTCTTTTTATTCTTCCATTTTCAAATTCCCTAACCCTCGTTCTTCAATATGTAGATGGTATTTTTCCTCGAGCTCCATGATCCGGATAAACGCTTCCTCATGATTATATTCATGGTTTTCCGACTCCTCGGCAAACTCTTTTCTAGCCAAATGATAGGCAAGCTTATCCCTGAACACTCCTTCTTCATACTCATTTATGACTGTTTGAAGTTGATCCTCCAATTCCCGAGTCAAATCATAAATTTCATATTCCTTCACAAACTGTACTCCTTCCACGCCGAAATCTTTGGCAAAGGAATTAATATACTGTTCCATCTCACTAAATTCTTCTTTATTATCTTCAGTATCGGAAGCAACCCAATATCCGTACTGAACCATTTTGAATAATGTTTCATACTGTTTCTTGGTAAAATTGATTTTCATTGTCGATACTCCTTTTCCTGTTTCCTTACAACAAAAAGAATAAACCGCAATGGAACAAAAGTCCAATGCGGTTTATCTCAATCCAATATTTCCGTTACAGAAAAATAAGCTGCTTTTTCCGTATCTACTACATAATGACAATCGCCTTTAACTAGATTATAATAACGGTGCTTTTGAATGTTTGAAATCATTTGAGTTGAGTCATCGCCTTCTACCTCATGCTCTAGTTCTTTGCCGCCCGGAAAATAAAAACCAACTTTCAATTTCATCTTTCTCATCCTTCCCTTCGTCTGGTTGAATCACTCTTTTATTTCATATCCTTTCTCATGCATTTATAAACATAAATAAAATGCTTATTCGCCTTTTCCATGATATTCTAGGGGAAAATACGATATTCAGAAGGTGTTTTTATGAAGATAAGGAAAGCCATGGAACAAGATGTACGTGGAATAGCAAATGTACATATAAACAGCTGGAAAACGACTTATAAAGGAATCCTCCCGGATCAATATCTGTCTTCCATGAATCTGGAAGCCAAAAAGAAAAACTGGCTAAGAAATTTAAAAATGCTGCATAATGCCACCTTTGTAGCGGAAAGCGACAATGGGGAAATCATCGGTTTCGCTGCCGGCGGCCCTGAACAAACGAATGATCCGCATATTCAAGGTGAAGTATATGCCATTTATTTTTTACAAGAATATCAACGACAGGGACTCGGCCGAAAAATGATAAAAGCGGTCATACATGAGCTTATGATAATGGAACATCAGAATTTAATAATATGGGCATTAAAGGATAATCCTTCATGCGGTTTTTACAGAGCACTTGGGGGTCAAGTGAGAGCTGAAAAAACCGTTAAAATGGCAGGCATCGAGCTTATCGAAGTCGGTTTCGGGTGGGAAGATATTCAGGATATCCTTTTGCATTTGTGAGCATTCCCGAGGAGGGTGGTTACTCTCCACCCTCCCCCTCTCATGTCTCGATAAGGAAGGCCTTTTTCTCATTACCTAAAAAATAAAGCCGGTGCAATGGCCTTGTCATTGTTACGTACAGCAATTTGATATCAAGTTCATTTCCATGGCAATACATTTCTTCGAGGGATATTGCAAATACGACATCGAATTCGAGACCTTTGGCTTGATAGGATGGAACAATCAACGTTTTATCTTTTGGGATGTTTCCCGCTTCATCTATTAAATGAAAGCCTTGATGGAATCCACTAAGTTTCTCGTTTGCCAGTTTGCAATCTTTCATCGTTTTGGCAATAACGGCAAACGTTTTAAAACCTTCTCCTTTAAGGCTTGCGATAAGATCGATCAGCTCTTCTTCCCAACCTTCCTTTTCAATGGAAATGAATTCTGGATCCTTGCCATGACGAACTACAGGTTCAACTTCCGGGAAATCGTATGTTAACAACTGAAGGATTTCATTAGCTCTTTTCATTATTTCAACAGTTGTTCTGTAGCTTTTTTGTAATTCAGTATAAGTTGCCCGAGGGAAAATACGACTGTGAACCTCATCCCACGTTTGAAGTCCGCGATATGAATGGATACCTTGTGCAAGATCTCCTACAAGTGTGAACATATCGGTATCCATTGCCGTCTTTAGTGCCTGTAACTGCATGAAGCTATAATCCTGTGCCTCATCAATGACGACATTTTTTGCTTTGTTTTCTTTATCGACACCAAAAAGCCGCTCATGAAGATATAATATTGCTCCCAAATCCTCCATCTCATAACTTTTAGCAGAGAATAATTTATGATTATACTCACATAAAACACTGGCCTCTTCAACAGTAAGTTTACCGTTGCTGTACGAGGCGAGACGCTCAGGATCTTGGTATAATTCCTGATAGTAATCCAGGAGATCTTTACTTTTAAATTGCTTAAAATACCCTTTTACCGAAGTACGGATCGCCTTTTGGACCTGCCCCATCCTTTCCTCTTTCTTTTCGAGGCATTTTGTAACAAAGTCCTTGCGAATGACTGGATCGATATTCTTATAAAGAGCTTTCTCAATTTTGGCATCATAAAAATCAACAACACGTTCAAGCATTGTTTTCTTTTTCAATTTCACTTCATTTTGTAGTATGGCCTTCAGTTTGTCCAGCCTGCTGTATAACGGTAAATACCAATAATCCTCTTCCAATAATCTAATGAACTTCTTAGCGGAATAGAGGCGATATTTATCACAATAAAAATCAGCATCTGGATGAAAACCCCTGAAAATATCCTTTACATATTCGTCCAATATATATTTAAAGGCAGGGGAACCCTTCAGACCTGATATCCAGACGGCTGAATTAATTTCTTCATCATCCTTTTCCAGCAATCGAGTTAATTTATCATCCGCGATAAGCTTCACTTGCTTTCCTATCGCTGCCTGAACATATTCCGAAAATGTGAATTGTTTTACCTTTTCGACACCCAATTCAGGTAAAGCTTCAGATATGTAATCAATGAAAACCCGGCTCGGAGCAAGAATCATTAATTGACGCGGATCGAACAAGTCTTTATAGTGATAAATGAAATAAGAGATCCTATGTAAAGCAATTGTGGTTTTACCACTGCCGGCTGCGCCCTGAACAATGATAGGTTTATTCAAATCTGCCCGAATGATTTTATTTTGTTCTTCCTGGATCGTGGTAATGATATCTGTCAATCGATTGCTGGAACTTTTGGAAAGGGATTCCTGCAACAATTCATCCGTTGTAGTCAAATCAATGTCCCTTATCTCCTCCAGGACACCTTCTTCTATCATTAGCTGTCTTTTTAAAGTGATGTTCCCGCTGAATGTCTCTCCTTCCGCTTCATATTCTATTTCACCAATCCGTCCCTCATAATACAGGTTTGCAATCGGTGAACGCCAATCGACGATAATCTGTTCCTGGCTTTCCCTCTGATAAAGCGATGTTTTTCCGAAATAAAGGACTTCGCCTCTATCACCGTCATTCCTTTCAAAATCCACTCTTGCAAAGTAGGGTTTTTTACTTGCTTTGCGTAAACTTTCAAGTTCGGTTTTGGACATCTCAAAAAAGTTGGCCGTCGTCAGCAGCTGTGAATATAAGGCTGATTCAGACCAATCAGCATCGCCAAAAGCTTCTTGCATATTTCTCTGAAATTGATCTTTGCTTGTTTCTGATGTTTTGATGACTACATCGATATAACGTTTCGTAAAATCCAGCCGCTGTCGTTCCTGTTCAAAATCAGGGTGATTACCCAATAAAATCACTTCCCCTTCCTTGTGTATTTATCAAACTTATTAAAATGCCGATGCTAATACGAAATGGACATTTATACTATCAGAAAAGCCAATGGTTGACAAATCTGGAGACATAGAATTATATAGTTGAAATTTACCTTCCCTTATATTTCATATAATTCGAAGAATACACTATATATTCCAGATTGATTTTAGCTATAATATGTTGACTTATGAACTGCTATTGTCATCAATTCTTAACATAAATAACGCTAATTTAATGTTTTATTGGAAACTTACATTATATACTTAAATTACAATTACATAATGAAAGTGGGTCCTGTCATGGAAATAAATGAAAGACAACCAATGCTATCCCCTAAATTAATCCATGAACTTGAAATTTTATCATCCAAAACAAATATGCCTGTTTCTGAATTATTGGAAATATCTGTAGTATCACTGCTGGAAAAAGTGAATAATACCAAAGAACTCAATGTTGGACTTAATAATAAGGAAATGATCTTAAGAAATAAAATCATCATTAATCAAAATAAAGAGGTTTTGAATAACAAAAGCACTTGACCATAGAGGTTAAGTGCTTTTTGGTTCCTAACTGCCACTGTATTAATGGAATAGATATTCTAACGTGGTTTCCAATGTAATATTTATACCTTAATTTGAAATTTCCCCGCCGAAAAATCATATCTGATTCGGTATTGTAGATTTTCATAAAAAAAAAGCAGCTATTAAACTGCTTAACAATTAATCATGGTTTATTAGATGTCACGTACGTACCTGCTATGAAATCATGTATCGCTCTATGATCTTTTCTTATGCCAACCATGAACGCACTGACAATAAACCCTATCCCAAATGTAATGGCATAAACCAAAGCAGCAACTAAATACCTCAATAGCATTGTGCCTATGCCTAATTTCCTTCCGTCCACCCGTACTATGCGTATTCCCATAATCCTTTTACCCACTGTATAGCCATACCATAATATCGGGACAATCAGCATGTAAAGAAAGTTGAAAAACGTTGAAAAGTTTTCATTTTCCCAATCACCGGTAATCAACCCGAAAATAATCGCTAATGGAAAAGACACTATTATGCCATCCAAAAATCCTGCAAAAAGACGTTTCCAAAAACCTACTGAATCGCTCATTTAAAATCCTCCTGTTGTGTTAGTTACAGTTACCTATATTACCAATAATAAGGATGGTGCGTAACGAGTCTTTGTACCCACCGAATTCTTTAACAAAAAAATAAAACTTACATAATTGGTGACAATTTATAAGCAAAATTAAATCTCTGTGTAATTTTTGCTTATAAACGTTTGTTTTTGCTAATCTGCCTTTAATTTTCCTAAAAAATAAGATACAATTTAAATGATGCACAGTTTAAAACATACAAGATTGTAAACTGCTGTTTGTATGAATCAGCGTAAAACTAATGAAACAAAGTGTTGGACACGTTGAAACAAAAGTATTTTGGAGGAATGTAAATAAATGATTACAGTAAATAATGTTGGTTTACGTTATGGCGATCGTAAACTGTTTGAAGATGTTAATATAAAATTCACTCCTGGTAACTGCTATGGCCTGATTGGTGCGAATGGTGCGGGTAAATCCACTTTCTTAAAAATCCTTTCAGGTGAAATTGAAGCGCAATCCGGCGATGTCCATATGGGTCCTGGCGAACGCCTTGCCGTTCTAAAGCAAGATCACTTCGCTTATGAAGAGGAAGAAGTCCTTAAAGTTGTCATTATGGGACATGAAAGATTATATGAAGTCATGCAAGAAAAAGATGCCATCTATATGAAGGAAAACTTCACCGACGAAGACGGAATGAAAGCGGCCGAACTTGAAGGAGAATTTGCCGAATTAAACGGGTGGGAAGCTGAACCTGAAGCTTCAATCCTCTTAAAAGGCCTTGGCATCGCGGAAGACCTGCATACAAAGAAAATGGCTGAATTAAACGGCGGCGACAAAGTTAAAGTATTGCTTGCCCAGGCATTATTCGGTAAACCGGATGTTCTTTTACTGGATGAGCCTACCAACCACTTGGACTTAAAAGCGATCAAATGGCTGGAAGAATTCCTAATCAACTTTGAAAACACTGTTATCGTAGTTTCCCATGACCGTTACTTCCTTAACAAAGTTTGTACACATATCGCGGATCTTGATTTCGGTAAAATTAAAGTTTATATCGGTAACTATGACTTCTGGTATGAATCAAGCCAGCTTGCCCTTAAACTGACTCAAGATGCCAATAAGAAAAAAGAAGAAAAAATTAAAGAGCTTCAAAATTTCATCGCGCGTTTCAGTGCCAATGCATCCAAATCGAGCCAGGCGACATCCCGTAAGAAATTATTGGACAAAATCAGCTTGGATGACATCGAGCCTTCTTCACGCCGCTATCCATATGTCGGCTTTACTCCTGAACGTGAAATCGGGAACGACCTGCTTCGTGTAGATGGAATCTCGAAAACGATCGATGGCGTAAAAATATTGGATAACGTCAGCTTCACGATGAATAAAGGCGACAAAATTGCATTTGTCGGTAAAGATGAGATTGCTAAAACAACAATGTTCAAAATCTTGGCAGGTGAAATTGAACCTGATAGCGGCTCATTCAAATGGGGCGTTACGACCTCTCAGGCATACTTCCCTAAGGATAATGCTGAATTCTTTGAAGGTGTCGATTTAAATCTTGTCGATTGGCTCCGTCAATATTCACCAAATGACCAGAGCGAAAGCTTCCTGCGCGGTTTCTTGGGCAGAATGTTATTCTCTGGCGATGAAGTCACGAAAAAGGCAAGTGTACTTTCAGGGGGCGAAAAAGTCCGCTGTATGCTTTCCAAAATGATGTTAAGCGGTTCGAACGTCCTGATGCTTGATGAACCTACTAACCATCTGGACTTAGAGTCGATTACGGCATTAAACAACGGTTTGATCAGCTTTAAAGGATCTATGATCTTCTCTTCACATGATCATCAGTTCATCCAAACTATAGCGAACCGAATCATTGAACTTACTCCAAAAGGTACAGTCGATAAGCAAATGAGTTATGATGAGTACCTTGAAAATGGCGAATTGCAAAAACAAGTGGCTGAAATGTACAAATAATACTTTTTGAAAGCACATCCTTATTGGATGTGCTTTTTTCGTTCCCGATTCTTTCTGCCTGCATTTATTTCATACCTTTAATGCATTGAAGGTATAAAAAACACGCTGCAATAAATATAATAATATTCCCTTAAAGATGAGCACTGAATAATTTCATCGATAAAAAGGTATATTGGTAAGGAAGGAGTGAGGTAGAATTGGATGGTCATACTGTGAAAAATATTTTTGATGATACAGGATACCTTTTTTTATATGATAAATTCAGTTATCATTTTTATATATCCGGATTGTTCGATGTAGTGGAACAAGAAAAAGTAATCTCGGATTTTTTAAATTCTTATAGCTTGGATGATAAAAACCCTCTCTTTTTTGACGACTTTTCCTTTTACTTTAATTGCTTTCATTATTCCCACCAAAAACAAAGGATGATGAATTACTTGAAAACCGAGTATGACGAACATATTTGTTAAGTATAAAAGGCCAGATAAACTGATCATGCCTTTTATAAACAAAAACTATTCAAAAAAAGGTAAGAGCATATAAGTAGCTCTTACCTCAGACTGTAGGCAAACTCGATGAAAATCAAAGTTTGCCTACAGTTTTTTATGCATGTACAAATTAGACGTTGATTTCCGCTTCAGGCACTCGCTTTGCGCGGGCGGTCCGGGAGCCTCCTCGGCGCTTATGCGCCTGCGGGGTCTCCCCTGGACGCGCTTTTCCCGCAGGAGTCTCGCGCCTTCCACTCCAATCAACTTTGGTTTAACTTTTAGATAGAAACCTTTTACCTAAAGTCTTTATTGTTTTCTAAACATGATTCTATTCAGCGCGACTAACTTGAAATGATCACTTTAAAAATTGAGGCTGCCATTGACTTCTCATTCATTTATGGTTTGGAGAAAGATTCAGAGATTTTTTAATTCCGAATCCCCTTTATCTACAAACTGAGGTAAGACCATATTAGTGCTCTTACCTTTCTTCATTTTATTTTACTCTTCCTTGCCTGCTGCCATATTCATGTTCGTTTCGACATTCTCCTGGTTGATGGTGGAAAATGGTAAACCTCGCTTTCCTGAGAAATTCTCAAGCAAGTCTTTGACATCAATTCCCGAAGATGCCTTTAATGACTCCTGCAATGTTGCCATTAAGTTGGGCAAAGGCTCCTTTTTTGACGAGAGATGCTGCAACTGAAGGCATCTCCCTTGCAAACCTCCCTTGCCCTTAGTTAATCAACCATTGGTTCTAGATTATTCCTCAATCTTAAACCATGGGCCTGAAGCTTGAATGATGCCCCAAAGTTTTTCTGGAAGGTCAAGCTCATTAACCTTTGAAGCCTTTATCACTGTTTGGATCTCAGACTCTTGTCCATTTTGAACCTTTTCAAGCCAGTCTGGATTCATGATTAACGCGTGGCCAATTGCAGCTAGGGTAATTCCCTTATCTAATGCTTTAGCAACATCATCCGGAGTTACCATAGAACCAGCAGCCAGTACAGGAACTCGTCCGTTTACATGGTCAACAACCAACTCAAGATATGTCTTTTCATCTTGACTGTCGACTGGCTTTGAAGAAAGAGTATCAGCCAATGAAGCATGTACATAATCAACATCCTCTTCAATCAGGCGTTCAATCAATACATAGGTATCCTTCATTCTCAAACCGCCTTCTTGGTGTTCGTCAGGAGATATCCTGTATCCTAAAATAAAAGGTTTTGTTGCATGCTTTTCAATCACCTTTTTCACTTCTTGAACGATTGCCAGTGGGAAACGCATGCGATTTTCTAATGATCCTCCCCATTGATCTTCTCGTCTGTTGAAGAAAGGTGAGAAGAAGTTTTGCATTAAAAACCCATGTGCACCATGAAGTTCAACACCGTCAAAACCTGCTTCAATTGCTCTTCTAGTTGTTTCTCCAAATGCATGAATCACTTCCATTATTTCGACATGGGAAAGCTCTTTAGGTAGTACTGAAGGTGCAAATCCAGTAGCTTCAGTCTCTAAAGCGCTGGAACTAACAACCTCTCCATTTGGTGTCAAATCCGGTAGTGCTTTGTTACCTGCATGGAAAATTTGAAGGATAGCAGCAGCTCCGCCACTTCAGCTAATTTACGTAAGCCCGGCGTAAATTTATCGTCATAAGCTGCAAATTCATTTGTAAAACCGATTCCGTTTGGAGTCACATGTGTACAACCTGTAATCACAAGTCCTACTCCGTTTACTCTTTTTTTGTAATAGGTTAATTCCTCATCTGAAACCGTGTAATCATCATTACTGGACCAAGTTGTCATTGGTTGCCATAACCACTCTATTATTAAGGGTAATCCCGTTTTTAAATGTAAAAGATTTAAAAAAGTTGCTATATTTTTCGTTCATTCTTTAACCTCTTTCTCCAATAGTATTAATCAAACATTGTTAGTTTGTCGTATTTTGTATAGGGTTGATTAACCCTTCACTTATTAAATGGTGCAAGAATAGGATAATCCCTAGAGAGCACTCTAACGCAAGTGTTTTTTATTTTCAATAAAAACACGATGTAGAAAGCTGTCTGTACGAGGGTTATCCAAAAGATGTAAATGAAAAACCAACCAGCTGCTTAATTTCTAAGAGAAACAGTCTCCTACTTCATTTTCATAAAAATGTATTTTATTATCCAAATGCTCTAAACTTTGACGGATTTTCTCCAATTCTTCCACTACTTTTTTGCGATGCTTTTTAAGCAGAGCTAATCTTTCTTCCATTGTTTTATCCCCCATATGCCCCCACATGGCAAATCGTTTCATGTCTTTTAGTGACATCCCTGTATTTTTTAGGTGGAGCAATGATTCAATCCATAATTTATTTTCATCCGAGTAAATTCTGACATTGTTATCGTCTCTATTTACTTTTATTAACCCTTCTTTTTCATAAAACCTCAATGTATGTTCGCTTAGCCCAACTATTTTAGAAAATTCTCCAATAGTATATGTCAATATAACCCCTCCATTAAAACTGATGTGTCTATTTCTTCTTTTTTTAACTTGTGTTATAAAGAAAGGATAATACTTAGAGTTTACTCTAAGTCAAGAAATTGTAATTCTTCTACATATGATGATTAAAGATCTTTTAGTTTTATTTCGTTAGAAAAGTTTTAAAAAGGAGACTTAATGAGTAGAATAAAAAAAGTCACTTATTTATAAAGGGTTCATTTTTGAAGTGATTTTTCGAAATTACGAACCCATATGACAGATGTTTTGACTTCGTTTTTCAAATAAAAAAGCAAACTCGCTCAGTTTTGGCGAGTTTGCTTTTTTATAGCTATCTGGTTCCTTATGCAATAAACTCCCTCAATAAACTAAACACAATCTCACGATTGCTCTAGAATTCTTAGGATTTCATAGTCATATCATTAACCGTTATCTAATGTAAGTTCGGCATTACTCCTCAAGAATAGGGATTTATCGAAAAAAGTGTATGCTAAACTAGCCAATTATAGGAAAAAATTGGTTTAAGTAATGTTATGATCGCACTTTAGGATATCCACATGTCTCATGGAGATCAACCCTCCCATGTCTCACAGAGTCGATGCTCCTACATTCCTCCAACCTTTACATGAGGTGGATGTCGGTCATCCTGCCCCACAGGATCTAAGTCCTCACGTTAGTTGCTTTGCCGGCTAATCCGTCCTTCACTTTTAAATGAGTGTTAATTAAATGACCGTGTAAACAATTTCACCTTCATATGGCGAAAAGCATTTCCGTAATTTTCCAACGAGATAAACAGTTCGTTTCCATTTGCCTGCGTTAGCCGAATATCACCTACAAAAGTGTCAATATCTTCTCCAATACATGGAAGCCCATAACGCAATGAAATTGAATTATAGATGTCAACAAGAGGGTTTATTGTTCCGATATGATTGCCATTTTTCACTCTTTTTAATAAAGCTTCAATGGAACACCTAGCCCCTTTCTTTGTCTTGAATTTCTGAAAAGCTTCTCGCCAAACAAAGATGACTGGATTACTACTGAATTCCTCCAAACCAAGAAATTTATGTGCTTCTTTCTCTGCCTCCTGCAGCAGCTTCTCGTAGAATTCAACGTCCTTTATTGAATTGTCAATCCCCTGGCAAATAACGGTGCCTATTTTTGCATGAGGGAATAACGACCAAAAATCATCTTCAATGATAAATCCAGGCATAAAAAATCTCTCCATTTCATTTTACTTATTGTCTTAGTAGAATCGCTATTTGTTGTGTAACAACTCGGTAAATTTCATCAACCATTCTTATGTTTTGGAGGGGCTCGCAAAGGCGGAGAATACCCCTAGAACAATATATAAATAACCAGTTATCCGATTCTGCAACTTAGAATTCACTTCACTACCCAGAATCCGCTTTCTAATACTTGCTGCAAGAACTGCATACAGACCATCACTAATAAAAGCTAGGATAATAAATATAATTCCTAAAAGCAAAAATTGTATTGTGACTGATCCAGCAGAAGGTGATATGAATTGCGGAAAGAAGGCTAAAAAAAAGAGTGCTGTCTTAGGATTCATTACTTCTACGAGCGCTGATTCGTAAAATATCTTTAATAACTTTTTGCGAGGGGCTTTTGGAATTTCTGAAGTCGTTCGATCAGATGTAGAAAATAAAGTCCTACACCCCAGATAGATAAGATAAGCAGCACCGAAGTATTTAACGATATTAAAGGCTGTTGCTGATGTCATAAGGATTGCAGAAACTCCTATTGCTCCAGCTAAAACGTGAACAGAACCACCAAGAGATACACCAAGAACTGATACTATGCCCGCTTTCTTCCCTTGATCTATACTTCTTGCCATAATATACAACACAGCCGGTCCAGGTATTATTAACAATGTAGCAGCAGTAATTACAAATAGCCAAATATTTGAAAACTCCATAAAAAGCAACTCCTTGTTGTATTTTTGCATATGATTTATTGGGCTCCTCCTTGATGGTGAAAGCAACTGTTTTATAATGAGCTCTTGTCTGTAAGGAATGGTTTTGACTTACCTTTGCTTTCCTTAAAAAATGATAAACACCATTTTTGCTTTTAGGGGTGCCACCAGCAAAACCTAGTAATATGCCAATCATTCAATTAACCTTTCCGTTGCTCACGCATCCATTGCGCAACCTGAATTTCCCCTTGTTCATTTGATTTTTCAAGCTCTGTAATAATCGCTTTGTAATCGGTGTCATTACGATTTTGACTCATTTTGGCTGCTGCTTGAATAGATGTGATTTCAATTTCAAAGCCGACTATTCCTTTCATTTCACTCTTAAGCAACTCTGGATCAAACGTTTCCCAGGTCCGACCATTTTCTCGGTGAGACTCATAGTGATTAAGCATAGTATCCAATGAGGATATCAGCTCGTCTTCAGTGATTACACGTGCTGATCCATACGCATGTACAGCTAGATAGTCCCATGTAGGAACCTCTTCGCACTGATACCAACTTGATGAAATGTAAGCGTGCTGTCCTTGAAAAATCAGTAACACATCACTATTATTGTCTAAAGTTTTTTTCTGCATGTTTCCGTATGCAATGTGCCCAGTCGCATAGATTTTCCCACCATCTTCCCGAATTTCCAAAGGAATATGCGTAGCCATGGGACGATGTTCATCAACAGTAATCAATAAGGCAAACGGGTTAGACTTCATAATTTGAACTGCCTCTTCATTTTTCATACGATATTGCTTAGGAATGTACACAATAATCATCCTTTCAACTTGAATTTGAGTTTTTTAAAATATAAGCATTAAAAGTAAATTCCGATAAAAAAATAATATTATACAAATTGACATGAAAAAAGGTACAATAATAAACAAATATACATGTCAGAGGGAATGCAAATGAATAATACCATTTTTACTTTTAATGATAACTCCCCAAAATACAAACAAATCTACGAGAAATTTAAATCATATATTGAACAAGGAGACATTTTGGCGAATGAGCAATTACCCTCCATTCGTCAACTTGCAGATTCCTTACATGTAAGCCGTAATACAACTTTACTGGCATATGAACAACTTGTTGCTGAAGGGTATATTCGTGGAGAGGGCAGAAAAGGTTATTTTGCAAATGAGTTAGAACCGCTAATATTTCAGGAGCCATTAATCTCTTATAATAAAAAGCAGACTGAGTCCAAGAAACCTCCGGTAGTTAATTTCAGGGCAGATGCCGTTGATCAAACACATTTCCCACTGAAAATTTGGAGGAGAATTGCTAATCAAGTATTAACATTACAGGATAGCTTTCGATACGGGGAACCATTTGGGGAAGAATGCCTGCGCGAACAAATCTCCACATATTTATTCCAATCACGCGGAGTGAAAACAAATGCAAATGCAATTATTATCGGAAGCAGTACCCAACAAATGCTTGTATACCTTGGACATATACTGAAGGATGAATTCCAGAGTATTATAGTTGAAGACCCTGGTTACGACGGTGCTAGGGAAGCTTTTCAATTCCATCGATTTATGCTTGAAACTTTGCCGGTTTATGAAACAGGTGCTGAACTTTCCCAATTAGAACAAATGAAATCACGATTAATCTATGTAACCCCTTCCCATCAAAGTCCAATTGGAGTAAGCATGTCTATTCAACAACGGCAAATGCTTATTCATTGGGTTAACAAGATTCGTGGATATATTATTGAAGACGATTATGATAGTGAATTTCGCTATACACAAAAACCATTTCCTGCTCTTGCCTCCATTGATTCAGCAAGAGTCATTTACTTAGGGAATTTCTCTAAGTCCTTTCTTCCAGGAATTCGTTTAAGTTATATGGTCTTGCCACAGCCATTATTAAATCGTTTTAAAAATCAGTTTCTTCATTTTGAAGCTACCACCTCCCTGCTTAGCCAGCTTACAATGGCTAAACTTATGGAAGAGGGAGAATGGAGTCGACATATTAAACGAATGCGCCTTGTTTATAAAAGAAAAATGCAGCACTTAGTATCCGCATTAAAAGAGCAATTCGCTCAAAATATATCAATTGTTGGTGAACAATCCGGTTTGTATGTATTAGTCAAAGTACATCTGAAGCATTCAGAAGAATGGTTAATTCAACAAGCTTCCTTTCATGGCGTTACAGTGTATCCTACGTCCCTCTACTTCATTAAAAATAACAACGACGGACCAATGGTTAAACTAGGTTTCAGTAATCTTTCTGCCGATGAAATTGATGTCGGTGTGAAACTCTTAAAGAAGGCATGGTTAAAAGAATAACTCCACAATTCTTATTTGAAATGTTTGGTGTTGCAATGATAAATAATATTCATAGGGACCTTAATTGGAAATCTCTAGCCTTATTAGTTATTGGATTTGGAGCGAGCTTTACATTTTTATCCTATGCAATGGAAACACTTCCTATGGGACAGCTTATGGAATATGGCCGGGAATTGTTGCGTCATGTGGAGCAATATTTGGAATGATCTTATACGGATAATCCAAAGATTGGAAGAGTTATTTATTGGGACGACATTAAGTGCAGTTGTAGGTCTAAAACTTGTTTCTTAATAAATAAATTGAAGGATAATTTTAAGCCTAATTTCCATATGAAATTAGGCTTAATTATTTAACAAATCTACTACAGTAGTTGAACAAGACAAAGTCGGATAACTTTTATTTTTGTAGATTTTTCTTCATAAGAGATGCTACTTGTATATTATCTTGTTGAGAAGTGTTTTCTAGATGCTTAATAATTAATTCTTGACGTTCCACAGGGTGATTTTGACTTAATTTAGCTTTCGCTTCAATTTTTGTGATTTTTATTTTAAATGCTACAATCCCTTTACTCATTCCTTCGATAAATCTGGAATCTATATCGTTTAAATTGTATGTGCTATCTGGACTTTCATATTTGTTCACCATATCATTTAGAGAATCGAATATGACTTTTTGATCTTCGATAATCTCCATCTTTCCATATAAATGGATAGAGACATAATTCCAAGTAGGAACTGCCATCGTTGTTTCATACCAAGACGGAGATATATAACAGTGAGGACCTTGGAAAACTGCAAGAACTTGTTGGTATTCTATATCCTTCCATTGTTCGTTTGGAAGGGCAAAATGACCATATAAAGCACTTTCACCTTTATTTAATATAAGTGGAAGATGGGTAGCGTACGGTTCTCCATTGTGTTGAGAAAATAAAGTGGCAAAGCTGTACTTTTCGATAAAATCATAAATTATTTCTTCATCCTTGAGGTGAAAATGTTTAGGTATATACATGATTTACCTCCTCCTTGATAAAGCCTTTGTTTTTCGGCTATCTCCAATTTTTAAAAATCTTAGTATTATATGAGATATTTTATTATGTAAACTGACATCTTAAAAGGTACAATTATTAATAATTGTACATGTCAAAGCTGAGGACCCTTTTGGACCTTCTCCGCGGATATAGCCTGTATAAGATACCGGGCCCGACAGGTTATCCAACATCATAGTGAGTTATTTATGAACCAAAATAACAGATAGCTAAGGTGTTTTTTAATTTTATTCAGCAATCAGGCCAAATTATGTAATAATCCCTTAAAATAAAGTAACTTAATAACTAGAATATTATATTGGAAGCATACAGATAACCAATAATTATTTTCATTAGAAAGGATTGAAATAGTATCGAATTAAGACATTTAGAATATTTTTTAATGGTCAGTAAAGAACTGCATTTTACAAAAGCAGCTGAAAAATTAGGAATTTCGCAACCAACTTTAAGCCATCAAATTAAAATGCTTGAACAAGATGTAGGCTATGCACTTTTTAACCGTATTGGTAAAAAGATTGAACTTACTAAGGTGGGAGAAATTGTACAAAAAGAAGCATTGATTATTCAAAATTCCTTACAAAGTATTTCTTCTCAAATTAAAGCACTTACAAAAGTAGAAATCGGGGAATTGAAAATTGCTGTGTTACCAGGAGAAATAACGGATTTGGTATCTACTTTGTGTATTAAATTTAACCAATTGTATCCGAACATAAAAGTGTTTGTTCAAAGTACGGATGAAGTGGAAAAGGCTGTTTTAGAGAATCAAGCTGATTTTGGTATTGGTTTTGAATTCAATCGGAATGATATGTTGATGGTGACGAAGTTATATGATGAAGAATTTTACCTGATTAGTAATCAAAGTAATGGAGAGCAGAAGGTTTCATTTTCCGATGTTTTAGACAGTTCTCTTATTTTATTTCCAAATATCCATCAATGCAGAAAAATACTTGATAAAACGAGTCTTGAGGTTGGCAGGCAGATAGAACCTATTGTCGAAACGTCTAGCATTGAATCTATCTTGAAGCTTGTTCGAAATGGGGTTGGACGCAGTTTTGTTTCGCGTACATTATATGAATTTTATGATACAGAGGATTTATTTTTCCAACGTATTGAAAAACCAACTTTGACTAGATCTGTTTATCTCGTGATGAAAAAGAATCGTTTTATCAATTATGCAGCACGTAAGTATATTAAGTTATTACTATGTGAAATCGAAAGGCTGCGTTTTCATACAGAAAAAGATGAGATAGCTTCTTTGAAAAGTTCTATATTATAGTTTTTATCTATTATTATCATAGAAAAGAATGAATAGATAAATGATAAATTCCTCTTTACAATAAATACAAGTTCATGAGAATGAGAACTATCAAATTGTAAAGGGGATTTTCAATTATGTTTCAAGAAGTAGCAGGTATTAAAATTCCAGATTCCCGATTGGCTAAAGAAGCAGCAGATCTTTTACGCGAGCATGGGGACGACTTGTTGTGGAATCATTCAAATCGTGTATTTTTATTTGGTGCAGTCAACGGTAAAAAAACGAATCATAATTATGATTTAGAGTTGCTATATGTTAGTGCATTATTCCATGATTTAGGCTTAACAAAAAAATTCAGCAGTCCAGATTTACGATTTGAAGTAGACGGTGCAAATGCAGCGAGAAGCTTTTTACAGCAGTATCAAATTCCAGATGAGTCGATTCGTCTTGTATGGGATGCTATTGCGTTACATACGACACCTGGCGTTGCAGAACATAAAGAGTCCGAAGTGGCACTACTTTTTTCAGGTGTTGGTTTAGATGTGATGGGAGATGGATTTGAACAATTCCCTGACGACTTGCGTGAAGAAATTATAAAAGCCTTCCCACGTAACAATTTCAAGAAGGTCATTATTCCAGCGTTTTATGAGGGCTTTAAGCATAAGCCAGAAACTACTTTTGGCAATATGAAGGAAGATATTATTGAATATTTTAGACCGGAATATAAAAATAAAAATTTCTGTGATTGTATTTTGCATTCACCATGGAAAGAATAGGGTACAAAAATGCACAACGTAACAGCGAATCGTGGTAGGAAGTTTGTACCAAAAGGAGATGTCAACTAAGGAAGCTACTAACTTAATTAAAGATGGTGTGGACTTTAAAAAAAGATTGATTATTTTGATGAGTCCAAATCCTGGCTGCCTATTTCAGATGAAACTTGGTATTGAACGTTAAGGACTCACACAATCAATGCATGCCCCTCATCTTTTATTTGAAGCTGCCCGGAACGGGTTATTAAATTCCTTCATATTTTTGTTTTCTATTGGGCAAGGACTCCAGCCCAATAGAATTTTTAGTAAATAAGGCCTTATCATTTTTAAAACGCATTCCACACTTTTTTGTTGAACATTTATAACCGTATTTCACAGATGTTTCAACTCCCTCATAATGTTTTGAATAGCGCGCGCCGTTTTGATTTTGCAAATGCCAGTTAAAGGGTCTTCTGAAGAGTAGATCGTAAAGATTTTTTATTTTCGGCATGTAATGTAACAGGGACAATCGTTAATTTTTGTTGCGGCATAGGAAAAGCACCTCCTTAGATTGATACAAGTATCGTACCAGGAGGTGCTACGTATTTAATATGCGCTGTTTAAAATAGGGGCTTACCTTTAACCGTAGTTTACGGCCCACTATCTAACTGTTTACCTCTATCCTCCAAAACTCTGTTCGAGTGAGTGGCTAACTTTATTCGGCGGGAATCCCACCCGCTATATGTAGAGCTATGCTCGATCGCTCTTACAGGCACCGGATGTTGATCCTAACTAGCAGCCGACTCGATGTGAAATTATCGAAACCAAATCCACCTATTCAACACTTTAACACACTAACTGGAAACTTCAGCTGATGGGGTCCTGACCTCAATTTTGTATTTTGTTTGGGAAGTATAATTTTCGCCTGCTAAAAGAAGAATATCTCCAAAATCTTCAAACTCAATCGCTCCTGGAGCAGCTTGGGTTTCAAACGTTATTCCGCCGTGTTGAATTAATTTTTCTCCGTGCATAAGTGGCACACCTTTCACAAAGTTTGCAGTGTAAATGACAACCGCAGGCTCTTCTGTGTATACCTCGACTGTTATTTTCTGGTCAGGACTAATTAATTTGGCTGCAGTTTGATGAAGTCCTAAGCACGTAAGGAAGAATGGATGATCGATTCCTTGAACCTTTTTAACTTCTGCGTCAATGGCTTCAAAGGTTGATTTTAATTTTTTCGGGGTTCGAAAATCATAAGGCGTGCCAATTGTGCTTCGCTTTTCCCCAGTTACCGTGGTATCTTCATTTACTGGTGCAAATTCTTCAGAAAAGATTTGTAAGAAGTGATCATCGATTGGATTGCTGGGATGCCCTGTTAAGTTAAAATAGACGTGATTGGTCGGATTAAAAATTGTGTCTTTATTACTATTTGCTTGATAGCTGACTGACCAAATATTTAAGTTGTCTAATGTATAAGTCACACTTACTTTCAAATTCCCCGGAAAACCATTCTCGCCATCAGGTGAGTGGGTTGAAAAGATGATCGATGCACTTTCGTCCGTCTCCTTCACTTCATAATCCCAGATTTTTTCATCGAATCCAGGGTTGCTACCGTGTAATGTATTCCCTAATTGATTTACAGATGTTTGGTAACGTGATTCACCAATTGAAAATTCGCCATTTTTTATTCTTCCAGCGACTCTTCCTATTGTTGCTCCATAATATGTTTCTTTTTTGTAATCCTCAATCGAGTCAAATCCCAATACGATATTATTACGACCCGTTTCCGTTAGGACGAACAGATTGACGATTCTTGCACCAAAGTTTGTAACTTCCATTCTTACTCCATGATCATTTTCTATTGTAAACAGCAAGACTTCATTTCCAAACGAGCTTTGTGATGTTTTCATTTTTTTCGGCTCCTTCCCTATTAAATTCCTTCATATAAATAAAAGCTAAAACACCATGAATTGCACAAAAAGTTCAGCAAACATTTTAATAGTTGAAAAGCCGAAGTAGCAACTTCGGCCTTAAGAAAGGGAATCATATGAGTAAATCAACATGTTCATGATGTGTGTGTAGATCATAATTACAGAAGTATTTTCCCTTATGACCCCCTGATTTAAAATGCATGCTTAACTCTCCTATTTGCGTATAGCTTCTTTGAATTCTGCTCCAAATCTCATAGGTATAATTTAAGCACTTTTACCCTTAGCTTGTTTACTTTCTCCAATTTTTTCAATTTCCTCCAAAGTATGACCTCGAGTTTCAGGAACGCATGTCCGGATAAATAAAACACCAAGTAAACAAATAGCACCAAAGATTGCAAAAACAGCTTCTTGAGACATCGAAGCGGTCATGATTGGAAATAGCAATCCAACCAAGAAAGAACCAATCCAGTTAAATGATGAAGCTAATCCTGACGCACGCCCGCGAATTACCAGCGGGAAAATTTCTCCAACTATGACCCAGGTTAAAGGAGCCCACGTGAATGAATAAAGTGCTACATAGATACTTAAAAAAACAACCATCATCATCGGATTTGCATTAGGAATTAATAAATTCAATATTGCCGGCAAAATAAAGGATAGTCCCATAATAGTTCCGCCTATTGTTAATAAAGTACGGCGATTAAATTTATCAGCAATCATAAGGAATATTAATGAACCTAGTACGAGAATAACCCCTTGAATAATTGGCCACATCAATACTGAGCTGGCTTCATGCCCTGTTGCTTTTTCCACAATCATAGGAATATAATAAAAAATTGCGTTTGCGCCCTGGAATTGTTGAAACGCAGCAACACCCACACCAGCAATTACTAAATAACGGTATTTATTACTTAAAAGTGTACCCCATGATGCTTTTTGATTTACCTTTGCTTCCTCTTTAACAGTTTCTTGAATTTGTGTTATTTCAGAATCAATTTGTTCTTTGTTAGAGCGAATAAAGCCCAACACCTTACGAGCTTCATCAATTTTATTGTTCTTAATTAAAAAACGTGGTGATTCGGGTAACCTTGACACTCCAATAAATAAGATCAAAGCAGGTACGGCAGCCAAACTAAGCATCAACCGCCATGCCATAGTTCCTGGTAAGTCTTTCAATAAATAAGCGACAATGTACGAAAGCAACATTCCAGAGACAATCATTGTTTGATTAATTCCTGACAGACGTCCACGTAAACGTGCAGGCGCCATTTCCGACATATAGGCTGGGACCAACGCAGAAGCAGCACCAACAGCCAACCCTAATAAAATCCGGGCAACAATCATAAAAAGGATCCCATTATGAGGGGATATTCCTGCCAAAATGGATCCAACAGCAAAAATGATAGAAGATATTAAAATCATTTTGCGCCGTCCTAAACGATCGGAAAGTTGTCCGGCCAGGGCACCTCCAAAAATAGCTCCAAACATCAACGAAGAGGTAATCCAGCCAATAGCACCAGGGTTGTTTTGAAGGTTCCAATCATGTTGCAGAAAAGGCAAAGCACCCGTCATAACGCCGATATCATAACCGAAGAGAATACCTCCAAAAGCCCCAAAAAAATAAATGAATCCACTTGAGATTTTCTTTTCATTAACCATTAAAATTCCCTCCTCAAGGTTTTAAAATTATATTTTTAAAATCCCACTACTAAAAATATTGATTGCTTTTAAGAAAATAATAATAGTGTTTTCAAACTACAAATATATGCTAGTAGAATCATCCTAAAAATTATTGATTAGGATGAATTCTGTGTCGTTATTGTGCTATTAAAACGCTTTCATCTTTTTCCGGAAAACCACGAACACGCTTACAAATAAAGTGATCATACTAATAGTTAATATTTCCATTCCCCAACTTCTGGAGTAACTATTTCTTCCCTCCTAGGAAGCAGAGCCTCCTTGAAGGGGAGAGACATTACTTAATAACTACGTATTCCAAGCCAACAAGTTTTGCATAGGTTATGATTTGGTCTGTTGTTAAGTTCAATGAAACAACTGTATGGTGACCGCCACCATTCTCAAGCCAAGCTTTCACTCCATCTTGGAAGTTTGGCTTCACTTCCCAAAGTACACGGGCCACTGGAAGGTTTGGTGCTGGAACAGTTGGCTCAAATGCAGAAACTTCATTAATCAAAAGTTTATAGTTTGTACCAAAGTCAGCCATGGAAACAACGACACCGTCTCCTGCTTTGCCGTCGAATACTAAACGTGCTGGATCTTCACGATCACCTATACCTAATGGAGATACGACAATTTTTGGTTTGTTACTCGCTAAAGATGGGTCGACTTCAAGCATATGTGATTGAAGGATTGATTCTTGTCCAGCAGCTAATTCATATGTGTAATCTTCCATAAAGCCAGTTGATTGGTTATGGCTCATCACTTTCAGTAAGCGATCAAGTGCTGCCGTCTTCCAATCCCCTTCACCCGCAAAGCCATATCCTTGTGCCATCAAACGTTGGACAGCAAGACCAGGAAGTTGTTTCATCCCATATAAATCTTCGAAGTTCGTTGTGAAGGACGTGTAACCACCATCATCAAGGAAACGTTTAATCGCAATTTCATAGCTTACCTGTACCTTTACGCTTTTCTCCCAATCTTCCCTACTGTAGGTACCATAATCAAATTCATAAAGGCCTTCGTATTCTGCAAATAAAGCATCAATTTCTTCATCAGTAACCGCATTTACATATTGAACAAGGTCTCCGATTCCAAAATAGTCAACTGTCCACCCAAATTGGATTTGCGCTTCAACCTTATCCCCTTCGGTTACTCCAACGTTACGCATGTTGTCTCCAAAGCGAGCGACCTTAATGTTGAAGCTTTCGTTATAAGCAACCGCTACGTCCATCCATTGTGCAATTTGCTGTCGCACTTCAGGGCGCTCCCAATAACCTACAACAACTTTATTTTGTTTTTTCAAACGGGCATTGATAAAACCATATTCACGGTCACCATGAGCGGATTGGTTTAGGTTCATAAAGTCCATATCAATCGTTGCCCACGGAATACTTTCATTGAATTGTGTAGCTAAATGCAGCAATGGTTTTTGTAATAATTTTGTTCCACGAATCCACATTTTTGCAGGTGAGAAAGTATGCATCCAAGTGATGACACCGGCAACTTCGTCACGATAGTTGACTTCTTTCATGATGCTTGTGATTTTATCTGCACTAACAGCTAAATCTTGCAATACAAGTGGATAAGGTAAAATACCGCTTTCATTTAATGCATCGGTTATCGTTTGTGCATGCGCCTTGACCTCTGCTAACGCTTCTTCCCCATATAGATGTTGTGATCCTACGACGAACCAAAATTCCTTTTTTTCTGTTGTTAACATAATAATCCTCTTTTCTTAATTCTAATGGTTTGATAATTTGATAGAGTTAATCTTACTTTTGACCGTAATAAGCATATTTTCCATGTTTTCGTAAATAGTGTTTATCCAAAATATTTTGTGGTAATTCTTTTGCAAAATGATTTAATTCCCGTGTAAATAAATTCATTTTCGAAACTTCATCCAACACCACACTATTCATTACGGCGGATTTTGCATCTTTGCCCCAAGTAAACGGACCATGACCATGAAGTAAGACACCAGGAACGACTAAAATGTCTAACCCACGCTCTTCAAATGTTTCGATGATTAACTTCCCAGTCTCCACTTCGTACCCACGATCAATCTCCTCTTGTGTTAAGTAGCGGGCACATGGGACGGATCCGTAAAATGTGTCTGCATGAGTGGTCCCCATCGCTGGAACATCAAGGCCTGCTTGAGCCCAGATTGTCGCCCAAGTTGAATGAGTATGCACAATGCCGCCGATTTCTTGGTAATACTTATAAAGTACTGCGTGAGTCGCTGTATCTGATGAAGGCCTCAACTCTCCTTCAACAACATTGCCATCTAAATCAACAACAACCATATCACTGGCTTTCATCGTTTCGTAATCAACACCACTAGGTTTGATAACAAATAAACCACTTTCACGATCAATGGCACTTGCATTTCCCCATGTATATTTCACGAGTCCATATTTAGGCAAGTCCAAATTTGCTTGAAATACCTCTTCTTTCAGTTGTTCTAACACGTCAATCCCTCCAGTTTTCCACTCATAACATCAAATTGTCTACAGCGGCCTGCTCAATCACTAAACCCTTCCTGTATCTTTCAATAAATGCTTCAAATCCTTTAACATCTACTTGATCAGGATAAATTTCTTGCCCATCAACCTCTTCGAATACTTTTTTGTCGAGGAAGTCTTCTAAACTTTCTTTTTGATCTTTATTCATCATGTAAGATGCAAGAATCGCCATTCCCCACGCGCCGCCTTCTCCTGCTGTTGACATAACGGATACTGGAGTATTCATTGCAGCGGCAACAATTTTTTGTCCAACAAGAGGGGTTTTAAATAAACCACCGTGAGCCAAAATACGATCAATTGCAACATTTTCTTCCTTTGTCAAAATACCCATTCCAATTTTCAAAGCACCGAAAGCAGTAAAAAGGTGAGTCCGCATGAAGTTTGCTAAATTGAAATGACTCTCAGGCGAGCGAACAAATAATGGTCGCCCTTTTTCTAATCCTGTGATATTTTCACCTGAGAAATAACCGTAGCTAAGCAAACCGCCACCATCTGGATCCGCTTCCAAAGCCTTATTCAACATTACTTCAAATAATTTATTTGTATCAACCTTTTGTCCCATTGCCTCAGAAAATTCACGGAACAATCCCAACCAAGCATTGAGATCACTTGAACAGTTATTCGCGTGAACCATTCCAACTGGACTTCCGTTTGGTGTAGTTACCAAATCAATTTCTGGATATACTTTTGAAAGTTCTTTCTCTAGTACAATCATGGCAAAAACGGAAGTTCCTACTGAGACGTTGCCGGTACGTTTCCTCACACTATTCGTAGCAACCATTCCAGTTCCAGCATCGCCTTCTGGTGGGCAAATTGGAGTGCCTGGTTGTAAATTTCTTGATCTATCCAGGATTTTCGCTCCAATTTCGGTTAATTCACCCGCTTGCTCGCCAGATATGTAGACTTTAGGAAGAATCTCTTTTAGACTCCAAGGATAACCTTTTGTCCCAATTAAATCGTCAAACTGCTTGACCATTGATTCATTGTAATCTTGCTTTGATTCATCAATTGGGAACATGCCTGAAGCATCTCCAATGCCAATTGCTTTATTACCAGTCAATAACCAGTGAATGTATCCAGCCAAAGTCGTAATACAATCAATGCGAGGCAAATGTTTCTCTTCATTTAATATTGCTTGATAAAGGTGAGCAATACTCCATCGTTCAGGGATATTAAATTGAAATTGATCAGTTAATTCTTTTGCTGCAACACCAGTTGTTGAGTTACGCCAAGTTCGAAACGGAACAAGCAGCTCCCCTGTACTGTCAAAAGCCATATACCCATGCATCATTGCAGAAAATCCAATAGAACCTATTTTTCGAATTGTAATTCCGTAATTTCGTTCAACTTCTTGCTTCATTTCACTATAAGCTGTTTGCAGACCAGTGATAATATCCACTAAGTTGTACGTCCAAATTCCACCTTCCAAGAGGTTCTCCCACTCATAACTTCCAGATGCGATTGTTTCATAACGATTATCAATCAACACCGCTTTAATACGTGTGGATCCAAATTCGATTCCAAGTGAAGTTTCTCCCTCGTTAATCGCTTGTTTAATTTTTAATATATTCGTTTGCACGTTAATCCCCCTTCTGTCAGCGCTTTCAATAAAAGGAGGCGCTTAAATGTATTAACAACCATATTATATTTTTTTGTACGTACATTTGTCAACAGTCAATATTATTTATGCTTACAACTTCCGAGGAGTATCCTCCATCCTCACCTTAAAATTAGGAATTTAGTAATAAAGGAATTTATATGACATAAAACCTAAGTGGTAAATAGGGAATTTATAACTTTTCGATAATTTATACAAAAAACTTAGGTGATTTGTTTTAATTTATTTAAAATTATGTTAAAATATGTCCGCACAAATATTTTAAGCAAATAAATTAGAATGCAAACAACTATGAAAGAAGTGAGGTTTAATGAAACCAAAGTATCAGGTAATCATTGATGATTTAAAAAATAAAATCCTTACAGGTGAATATAGTGTAGGGGAACAAATTCCTACTGAAACCGCCATGCAAGAAATGTACAACGTTAGCCGACACACTGTACGAAAGTCCATTTTAGAATTATCGAACGAGGGATTCTTAAGAAGTGAAAAAGGATCTGGCACATATGTTAGTAACCAATATCAATCAAAATCTGGTGGAAATTCCAAAAATAAAACGATCGGTGTAATCACGACCTACATTTCTGATTACATTTTCCCTTCTATTATCCGCGGAATTGAAAGAAGATTGAATGAAGATAATTATTCGTTACTATTAGCCAGTACAAATAATGATGTCGAACAAGAAAAAAAAGCCTTGGAAATGATGTTGTCATTTGGCGTGGATGGTTTGATTATTGAACCTACAAAAAGCAATCTATACAATCCCAACATCGCTTACTACCTATTGTTTAAGGAACAAGAGGTTCCATTCATCATGATCAACGCTTATTATGAAGAATTAGAGGTTCCTTTCTTTTGCCTAGATGATGTGCAGTCAAGCTATCTCGCAACAAAAGAATTGATTTCGAAAGGACACACCCAAATTGGAATCATTTCGAAAATGGATGATTTACAAGGAAAGTATCGAATGAAGGGATATATAAAAGCACTTGGAGAAGCTAAATTACGCTTTCAACCAGAGCAATTGCTTTCGTATACTACAGAAACGAGGCTAGACCTATACACGAACTTGAAAGGGTTCCTAAATGAAAATAGAGACGTGTTGACTGCCATTGTTTGCTATAATGACGAGGTAGGGTTGGAAGTAGCAAATGTATGCAGACAACTTGATATTTCTATTCCCGAACAATTATCGATTATTGGCCAGGACAATTCTTATATTGCGAAAAATGCTAATATCAAACTAACGACATTGACACACCCACAAGAACAAATGGGACATGATGCAGCTGATTGGGTCATTAAGAAATTACAAGGAAAGAAGGATTTACCAAACGAAACCTATTATCAACCAGTGTTAATTGAAGGCGAAACTGTCAAAGAGTTAGAAATACAATAATCTTAGTGTGTGATGCCTGTAGGCTCCATTCCCACAATGGCTGCCTCCAGTTTATTAAGTCTTTGAAGGCTTATCCATCCATTTTAAACCAGCAAATCCATCTTCATTATTTTCAAATGCAAGTGGATCTCCGACACAATTCCACGGAAATTTACTGCTCTAGCCACATGTAATTGTTGGGCAATATCCACTCTAACAAAAAGGTGTTTATCGGAAGTTCTCTCGATTAGTTGATTTTGTTTATCTTGCATTTTAAACTTCATATTAGGGTTCCTCCTAAGGTTTTGAGTTAGAGTGGTGTCTTACTCATATCTTACTGAGGAGCCCTATTTTTTTCAAAGCTGAAAAATAACGAACTAAAGGAATGCTAACCTGCCCCGTTTTGTTCCATAAGAAAAAGGCTGCCTCAGCAACCTCCTTTTTTGAAGTATGCACCTATTAGTTCAGTAAGTGTGTAAGGGTTCTTGGAAGTATTTTAATAAAACAAGTATCATCTAAGGAAATTGGAACAAATATTATAACTGTTCCAAACCAAATGAGGTGGCTAAACGAACAGAAGAAATTGCTTCTTCGCCAATTATGGCTAATGTAACCTACAACGAGAAAAGTATCTACATTGAGCACGTAGATAAACAAAATGGAACAGCTACAATCCATTCCCTTGATGAACCAATAAAAAACAAAGTGTTTCTGTAACCAGCTTAAAAGAACAGTAATTTGTCAATATTTCCTCGATACATTAATAAACTTCCACCTTCGGGTGGTGGTTTCATGTTAGATTAAGTTCATTGACCATCTTCTTTAACAATCTATCCCTTTGTTTAAGTCTACACTATATCTCTTTGCCACCTCTTTGCTGGCGGATTCCTGGTTTTACCCACATTCCTCGCGATTTGGTGAATAATAAGATAGCAGATCCTGCTACTACCGTAACTAACGTAAACAACCAATGTTGGCCCGTCATCATCAATACAGGAGCTAAACTAACAATTACTATATCAACCATTGCAACACCAACATAAGCAAGCGCATATTCAACTAGCGTTTTACTTTTCCCTTCTGGATCTACGATACGTAAAAAGACTATTCCCATTGCTACTGTTCCGGTCGCCCATCCCCATACTTGGAATGATTCAAGACGATTGGGAATACATTATCCTCCTAAGAATAAAAATATATTATTATATTGTGGCAGTCAACGGATTATGTTTCTTAATCTCTTGTATTGATAGATATAAAGAATAGTTTCCATAATCGAGAATTTTATTAAGAAAAAGATTCAATAGTTCTTGAGAGTTAACTTTTATTTTTAAATGGAAACAGCCTTCTCCTGATACTCGGTGAGCTTCAATTATCTCATTTCTATCATTAATAAAACGTATAAACGAATCATGGTTTGCTGTTTTCATATAAATAATGACAAATGCTGTATAAGAAAGTCCTAATTTCATTTCATCGACTATTAGAGAGTAGGCTTTAATTACACCATTTTCCTCAAGTTTTTTAATACGATTTCCTACTGCTTGTCCCGTCATATGAATTTGTTCACCTAAGTCTTTCCATTGAATACGTGAATTTTCGGATAATAACCGAAGGATCTGAAAATCAATGTTATCAAGTTCCATAATAAATTCCTTTCACCATGAAATGCATTGATATAAAAGTGTTTCATCAAAGTATCGATAGAAATCAATATATCATTTATCATTATATTGTACTAAAATTTTTTAAAGAGGTGGAAAAAATGAGCACAGCTTTAATCATTGTCGATATTCAAAATGACTATTTTCCAAATGGAAAGATGGAATTAAGCAACCCTGAAAAAGCAGCCGCTAATGCTGCTAAAGTTCTTGAATGGTTTAGACAGAATAACAAAGATAATATTTTTCATATCCAGCATATCGCAAGTGATCCAGGGTTAGGCTTCTTTCTTCCGAATACGGAGGGAGTTAAACTAAATGAAGCTGTTCTACCATTAGAACACGAAAGCATTATCATAAAACATTTCCCTAACAGTTTTTTACAGACTGAATTAGAAAGCAAATTAAAAGAAAAAGGAGTAACCAAGCTAGTGATTGTAGGTATGATGACGCATATGTGTATTGATGCCACAGTCAGAGCTGCAGTGGATCTAGGCTTTGAAACTACACTTATTGAAGATGCATGTGCGACAAGAGACTTATCTTATCAAGATAAGGTCGTTCCAGCTGAACAGGTTCATTATGCGTTTGTCAGTGCACTTAACGGTATGTATGCCAATGTAATTTCGACCGAGGATTTCCTGCAAAGCAAAACTAACACAAACTTGTAGGACCAATAATTTATTATAAGTGGGAGTTTGTTTTAAAACAAGCTCCCTTTTTTACTGATGTTAGACTTGTTATCCAAGTTATATCTTGCAGTTTCCTGCAAATGTGCAACTACCCGTCGCACAAAAAAACTCATACAAAAAAAAGAGAAATGATGAAGAAACCTATAAGTTAATTATTGGTCTTTTTGCTGGCTTGATTTTTATTATTACCATTTTAGAGGAGTATCTTGGACTGGGAAGAAAAGCTGCTACTCATGAAACTATTGGAAAACAGTTAACTACATTCATACGAAAGACAAGTATTCTAGAAACTTATGAAACTCTTACCCAAGCTGAATTAGATCAGGTATTGGGTGAATATAGTTCGATTAATGAAAGCGCACCTATAACCTCTGATAGAATATTTTTTAGGGAAAAACAACGGCTTCAGATAAAAATTGATATCAGTAAAAAACTTGAACAAACTCCCCATATGTCAGTACGATTGTATTGTATTAAAATGAAATTAAAACAAATTTTTTCATCAGATGAAACTCGAAATTGAAATAAGGAAAATCTAAATGATTAAAGGAAATTCTGCTTATTCAGTATTGATATTATTAAGTGGCGGAGTAGACTCTTCAGCATTAGTACACTATCATATTTCTCAAAGAGAAAAAGTAGAAGCAGTCTTTTTTGATTACGGACAAAAAAGTCATAAACAAGAGTTATTATCTGCTCAAAAAATAAGTAATCATTATGGTGTAAAACTTCATCACAAAAAATTAGGATTTAAACTTAGTGATTATGATGGTGAATATTTTTGTCGAAATTGTCTTTTTATATTAGCTGGATGCGGCTTTTTTGAGAAGCCTATATCACTAATTTCTATTGGCATCCATTCAGGTACCCCCTACTATGACTCATCTCCAAATTTTATTAATGATACCCAGACAATGCTTGATGGTTATTTTAGAGGAACAACCAGAGTAATAGCTCCATTTCTTGACTATTCTAAGAGGCAAGTTTATGAATACGTTGTTAATTATCAAGTGCCTATTCAGTTGACGTACAGCTGCGAATTAGGGCAAAAAGAGCCATGTGGATACTGTCTTTCATGTATTGATAGGAGGTTACTAAATGAACCAGCACCTAGCTAAAATTCGCAATATTAAAAAAATAAATTATAACACCCCTCTTCTTGTTCCATCCTTTTCCAGTAAAGGATTTCCTCATGTTAATGATTTACAGAATTATCTTAAGGAAAAACTCACTGAGGTATCTCTCATAAGTGCATATGACTTGCACTATGAGTACTTTGAACTTGACCAAATTTATGAATCGGACATTTTAATTATAGACAGTGGCGGCTATGAGAGGAATCTAGAACATGACATTTCTGATATTTACAATTCTTTATATATAGCAAAGGAATGGAATAAGAGTTTGTATGAAAATCAAGTTAAGATGCTACAGCCTATTACAGATATAATTTTGGTTAATTTTGATTATCAAGAAGTATATCCACTTAAAGTACAAGTTCAAAATGCAAAGAAACATTTTGAAAAATATCCGGTATTCGCATCCGATTTTTTGTGTAAACCATCTTCTAAAAATGATATTTTTATAGATATTGATAACGTAATCCAATGTATTGATCTCTTTTCTCATTTTGATGTAATAGGGTTTACAGAAAAAGAGCTAGGAGATTCCATATTTGAAAGAGCTAGAAGTATTTATAGAGTGAGGCAGGCTTTAACATCTACAGGGTTAGATTCACCTATTCATATATTTGGCTGTATTGATCCGTTGTCGATTGCATTGTATTTTCTATGCGGAGCTGATATTTTTGATGGTCTATCTTCTTCGGTTCTCTTTTAACGGTGGTACTCCAACATATTTTAATCACTATGCGTTAAACTACGGGCTCTCGGATCGACCAGACAATGAAGTAAAGATACTAGGATACGTTGAAAATCTCGAAGTTCTAGCTCAATTAAAAAGTAGATTGATAACATTTGCCCAATCCTCTGATTGGGAGGATCTATATTTAAGCCCAAGAGAAGTACAAGAAATTAAACTCATACTTACTAGGATAATGAAAAGCTTCGAGTAGAGGAGGAGACCAATCGATGGGTGGCAGTGGTGGTAGCTATAATAATCCCCCTAAGACGCTTAAGCAATTAGAACATGAAAAAGAGAATAGGATAATTCATGAAAAATTTGACGCAGATTTAAATCAGTATATTAAGGAACATTTTCAAAGAATAAATAGTCGTGATGTTGAAGGTATAAATAAGCATTTAGAGACACTAAAAAAAGCTCTTGAAAAGGACATTGAAGGATTTGTCGATCTAAAGTTTGGTGGTTCAGTAAATAAAAGTACTTATTCAACAGGAATTAGCGATGTTGATTTGTTGGTCCAAATAAATAATAGCCAATTATCAACGGCTAAGCCAAATGAAGTTTTACAGCTCTTTAAAGAGCAAGTTCAAAAACGATTACCTAAAACGGATGTGAAAATCGGAAAATTAGCATTAACTGTAAAGTTTGCGTCCGGTCATGAAATTCAGTTACTGCCAAGCAACAAAACTGAAACTGGTTATCGTATTCCTCGGCCCGGAGAAAATAAATGGAGTAATACAATAAGACCAAATAAATTTGCAGAGAAATTAACTAACGTAAACAAAGCAAATAGTAATAAATTGGTCCCCCTCATCAAGTTAATGAAAAATATTAATTCTACTTTACCTAAACACAGACAATTATCTGGGTATCACCTTGAATCACTTGCTATAGATGCTTTTAAGAATCCAGCTAATACACCAAAAACATATAAAGGAATGGTTGAACATTTCTGCCGTCATGCTGAACGTGCTGTCTTGAACCCCATTACCGATAGCACAGGGCAATCTGTACATGTAGATACTTACTTAGGAAATGCTAAAAGCTCTGAACGCCAAAGAGCAAGTAATACATTTAAACAGATGCTGAAAAGAATGGAGATAGCAAACAGGGCAAACTCCCTCGATGCATGGAAGGAAATTTTGAGTGGGAAATGAATATAGAAGTAAGCCTTTGTCACGTTGAGCAAAGGCTTCTTCCTTAACGAGTTTCTTCTATATATATAGTGACCTTTTTAGGTTTTTTTTCATATTCCTTAACCAACTTATAAAAAGTCGTCTTTTTAACGCCTAATTCCGCCATGGCTTTAACGGCTGTCATCTCTCCTGCTTTCCATAAATCATAGACTTCTATAAACTCTTCCGTTACTTGAGCTTTTGGTCGGCCAAAGGGCACACCCTTTTGCAAAGCCACATCAATTCCTTCACGCTGCCGTTTTCGTATACGATCCCTCTCCTCTTCCGCCATCCAGGAAAGGATTTGTAAAACCAGGTCTGCGATGAAGGTCCCTAAACTATCCTTAAATTTAGTGGTGTCCAACAAAGGCATATCCATGACCACGATATCTGCTTGGATATTTTTTGTGATGTCATTCCATTCCTGAAGGATTTCTTCTTTGTTCCGTCCAAATCGATCCAGTGAATGAGTGTAAAGGACATCTCCTTTACGAATCATCCGTTTTAATAATTGATATTGAACTCGATTGAAATTTTTTCCACTTTGTTTATCTAAAAAGATATCTCGTTCATTGAGACCTTTTTCCAACATGGCTTGAAGTTGTCGTCCTTCATTTTGATCTTTACTGCTTACTCGTATGTATCCAAATTTACGAACATCCATTTTTTACACCTCTCCATGTTAATTCTATCTCTTATTCTATTAAACCGTTCGTAAATATATCTGCAAAACAAAAAACGTCCGTAAATGTTTTTTACACTTTAACGGACGTAAAATAACATCGTTTACGAATAAAATTACCCAGTTCATAAAAGTGTACTTTTACGAACTGGTGTAACAATGCTATACCGCCCATTTCGGAAATTTTTTAGCTTTAAACGGCGCTCAACCATTTTTGTGAAATACAACATTTTCTTTTTTGGATATTATTAAAATAATAGATCTGCTGATTTTGTTAATTTTAGTCCCTTCATCCTATCAGCCTGTGATCCTTTTATCATTACCAAGAGGTTTTTGCTCGTATTTCCAAATGAAATCCTTGACAATGTAAGCGCTTTCTTTTATGATGATAATAGGTTGGATGGCATGCGTGTCCGTCATAGTATCTGGCGTAGGTGGGGCCAATACCCGGAACAGTACATAGAAGAAATCCCCTATTTTATGCAACAGCTAGCTTCTTCCGAATAGGAAACAGTGATTCATCAATCATGTTATTCAAATACAAAAAAACTCTGTATTCGGTCAAATTCAGGTTTCCCTAGCTTGAAAGCTCCCCTTAAGATCCCTTATGTTTTTATTACAAATATGTATGCTAGTTTTATTGTAGAATGAGGAGGTGCTTTATGGAGAACAAAAAAAGTTCCCTTTACGATGAATTACCGTTAGAATTATTGGCAGGATTTTATTATGAAATAAATAAGAACATTGAAAAAGGAATCTTGTCTGGTGCTATGTATCATGAAATTAGATTAATGGAACAAACAGCATTAAAAAGGGGTATCTCACTTGAATACCTACATGACAAGGGTGCTTGTATAATTGAAGCCGAGAAACTACTAAGAGAAACTACCCTGCAACCCTAAATTGTAGAATAAGAAGTCCAATGATGTTTTCTAGTCTACCCTAGGTGAGGCCAATACCTGGAACAGTATATAGAATAGATTCCATTTTTATTTACCCTCTGGCTACCAAAGGGTTGTTTTGGGTGGCATTCACCAAAAGAAATCATCGCCTTAAAAATTCCTAGTCTTTTTAATCTGTCCTTTAAAAGGCCTACACTTTATAAAAGAAATGCTATTTTTAAATCATCAGCAAGAAATTCCCCGTGCTATTGGAACTTATATAATGAAGGAAAACTTCTTGTATATCGTTAAGTATTCCCAATCCTACAAATTATCAAAAGTATTTTCAATGGCTGATTCCAATTCTTCTTTTCCTTCTCCTATATAACGTTTGGTCATGTTCAAATCTTTATGCCCCATCAATTTTGAAACGGTTTGAAGGTCTATCCCCTTATCGATTAATGTTTGGCAAAACGTATTCCGCAGCTTATGGGGAGTCGCATTATATTTAGTCAGCATATATTGCACGGACCTTGGCGTTATGCGTTGATTCACACTGGATATGAAGATGGCTTCCGTTTCCATATTTAAAAATTCCTTGTATGCCTTGATCTTTTCACTAGCAGTCATGGAGAGTGGAATCTTCCTGTCTATATCACCTTTTGAATCCCGGATGAGGATATATTGCCTTTCTCCCTCTTTTTGAATGTCACTATGGTTCAAATCACAAAGTTCGGACACCCGGATACCCGTATGAATCATTGTGTAGACAATGGCAATATTCCTGAAATGCCCAGAGGCCTCGATTTCTTTTAGGAGAGCAGCTTGCTCAAGCATGTTCAGGGCTTTTGGCGGATCTTCTTTCTTTTCCTTTGCTTTACGATCGATGTTGAGGACGATTTCGGGTTTATCAAGGAACCTGGAAAACATGGTAATGGCTGAATAATGTTTTTCAATCGTTCCTCCACTCTTGTTTGACTGTTCCATATCGTCTAAATAGGTTTGGACGTGGGATTTTTCAATCTCTTCCGCCTCATCTTTAAACCATTGAAGAAGCTGGGAGATGACTCCCACATAGGTTTTAATCGTACCATCGGATTTATTTTGACCCATTAACCATTTCGCAAAAGAATGAAGAATTTGTTTATTGTCCAGGATTTCTTCTTTACTGGTCATTCGAGAAGCCCCCTACCAAAATCATGCTATTAATAAGCCTTTCCAACGAATTGTGGAATTTATACAAAAAAACCTTAGGATTATCCTA
>NZ_JAZHFU010000027.1:0-38498 GCF_036541465.1 Bacillus sp. CFBP9009
GATCCCTGAAAGATGATCAGGTTGATAGGTCAGAGGTGGAAGCATGGTGACATGTGGAGCTGACTGATACTAATAGATCGAGGACTTAACCAACGCTTTAAAAAAAATGAAATACCTTCTTATTATCTAGTTTTGAAGGAATGAAAATTCTTCAAAAATGAATATAGTCTGGCAATGATGGCGAAGAGGTCACACCCGTACCCATTCCGAACACGGAAGTTAAGTTCTTCAGCGCCGATGGTAGTTGGGGGTTTCCCCCTGTGAGAGTAGGACGTTGCCAGGCTGTTCATTTAAATCTTTAAATGGGTTTTAGGAAACATTATATTATTCCGCAGTAGCTCAGTGGTAGAGCATTCGGCTGTTAACCGAACGGTCGTAGGTTCGAGTCCTACCTGCGGAGCCATATGCTTCCATAGCTCAGTAGGTAGAGCACTTCCATGGTAAGGAAGAGGTCAGCGGTTCGAATCCGCTTGGGAGCTTCCCAATCTATCTATGAACACAAAACAGTTCGGCCCGTTGGTCAAGCGGTTAAGACACCGCCCTTTCACGGCGGTAACACGGGTTCGAATCCCGTACGGGTCACCATTTTAAATCATTAATCCGGAGGATTAGCTCAGCTGGGAGAGCATCTGCCTTACAAGCAGAGGGTCGGCGGTTCGATCCCGTCATCCTCCACCATTTCAATTTTTTACTTGCCGGTGTAGCTCAACTGGTAGAGCAACTGACTTGTAATCAGTAGGTTGGGGGTTCAAGTCCTCTTGCCGGCACCATTTACAACCATATATTGCGGAGGGGTAGCGAAGTGGCTAAACGCGGCGGACTGTAAATCCGCTCCTTTGGGTTCGGCAGTTCGAATCTGCCCCCCTCCACCATTTTAATAAAATCCTGTGGATCAGTTATATATTCTCTTTATTGGGGAATTATATGATTACCACCTTTTTATTTTGTTGAATATTAATTATTGCATATCATATATTGGGCTATAGCCAAGCGGTAAGGCAACGGATTTTGATTCCGTCATGCGAAGGTTCGATCCCTTCTAGCCCAGCCATTTGCGGAAGTAGTTCAGTGGTAGAATACAACCTTGCCAAGGTTGGGGTCGCGGGTTCGAATCCCGTCTTCCGCTTAATATATTTCATATCCCTTAGGGGCCTTAGCTCAGCTGGGAGAGCGCCTGCCTTGCACGCAGGAGGTCAGCGGTTCGATCCCGCTAGGCTCCACCATCAACTACATACACCAAAACTTACGTCTTAAGCCAAAAATGGTTTAAGACTTTTTTTTGTTTAAGGCATAGTTGGGTATACTAATCGCAAGAAAGATCTTCTTTCCCCAAAAACATATGTGATAGGAAAACGTGCATCTTTATACATGGAAATGTCGAGTTGAACCAACCGGCATATACGATATAAAATGGTGGAAAGGGGGAATTGTATGTCTATTCAGAAAATTTCCGTCATCGGGTTGCCTATGGACCTTGGTCAAGCAAGGCGAGGGGTTGATATGGGACCTAGTGCCATTCGCTGCGCAGAGATTGTCGAGCGGCTTGAAAGGTTGAATATAGAAGTAGAGGATTTAGGGGATATAATTGTGGGGCGTCCTGAAAATGCAGATGAGCCTGGGACAAATCTAAAAAACTTACAGCTTGTAGCAAAGGGTAACACCCTGCTTGCCACAAAAGTTGATGAAATAATAGAAGGAGGCTCCTTTCCGCTTGTATTGGGAGGAGACCATTCGATAGCCATAGGTACATTGGCAGGAGTCTCAAAGCACTATGAAAAATTAGGTGTGATTTGGTACGACGCACACGGGGATTTAAATACGGAAGATACTTCACCATCCGGGAATATACACGGTATGCCCCTGGCTGTCAGTATCGGGCTTGGACATCCGGACCTAATCAATATCCATGGTTTTGCTCCAAAAGTGAAACCGGAAAACATCGTAATAATTGGGGCAAGGTCATTGGATGAAGGGGAAAAAGAACTTATCCGTGAGAAAGGGATTAAGGTATTCACGATGCATGAGATCGACCGTTTGGGAATGACACGGGTCATGGAAGAATGCATTGATTACCTAAGGGAAAGAACGGATGGCGTCCACCTTTCATTGGATTTGGATGGAGTTGACCCAGCAGATGCACCCGGAGTGGGGACACCGGTGATTGGTGGTATAAGCTATCGGGAAAGTCATTTGGCCATGGAAATGCTTGCGGAATCCAACTTGATTACATCAGCTGAATTCGTAGAGGTGAATCCCATTTTAGATGAGCGAAATAAGACGGCGATCGTTGCCGTGGCCCTAATGGGTTCGCTATTTGGAGAAAAATTATTATAACTGAAAATTAAAAGAAACAGTAACCGGCTTGTAATGGGTTACTGTTTTTTATATGCTAGAAGACGTAGGTTTATTTTCCAGGGTGTATGTAACAGGAACATAGTTATAGATAGATGGTTGCAATCGTATATCCGTATTCACTTGAGAGCACGTCTGTCTGTGAGATCTCCATTTTTAGTTAAATGGATGTATTGGATGATTAAAGAATCCAGTTTGCTGCTAACTTCAACAACCTCATTATCCACCATCGAAGAACGAGAAGCCAAAAACATCATCTTCTGTCTGTATTGTTCAATATGGTCTAAAATTTGTTCAGCAGTCATATAGAATCACTCCCTTGAATTTTACAATTTCTTACTATATAGCCCTGTTTTTTTTTTCTTAAACATAAAATGTAAAACTTTGTTAAAATTAATGTATTAAATTTTTGAAACCTTTTAGCTTACGATTCGTAGTAATCGTATAGCCGCATGAGCGGGGGTAATACCGGAAAATGGATGCACTCATTAAAGAGAGAATTAATCAAGTATTAAAGGGAGACCATAATGCATTTGGAGAAATTGTCGAAATTTACAAGGACAAAGTTTTCCAAATATGTTTCAGGATGCTCGGAAACAGGCAAGAAGCAGAAGATTTGGCACAAGAGGCCTTTGTAAGGGCCTACGTGAATATTCGGAGTTTCAATATAACTATGAAATTTTCTACATGGTTATATCGGATTGCGACCAATCTTTGTATTGACCGGCTTCGCAAGAAAAAACCGGACTACTATCTGGATGCAGAGGTGGCAGGAACAGAGGGATTGAATATGTATTCCCAAATTGCATCGGATATGGCGAAACCCGAGGAAGAAGTTGAATCTTTAGAACTGCAGGAAACGATTCAAGTGGAAATAATGAAATTGCCCGAGAAATACCGATCGGTAATCGTATTGAAGTATATTGAAGAGTTATCATTAAAGGAAATCAGTGAAATACTCGATTTGCCGGTCGGTACGGTTAAGACGAGGATACATCGCGGTCGGGAAGCCTTGCGTAAACAACTACGCCATTTATAAAAAGAAGGTGAGAAAAATGAACTGCCATGAGGAAATCATTGAATATATGCATGATTATTTAGATGAGGACATCAAACCGGAGCATAAAGAAGTTTTACGGGAGCACTTGCATAACTGTGCTGAATGCCGGGATTACTTTCATGAAATGAAAAAGGCGGTCGCTCTTGTACAAAGCACTTCCCATATAAAGGCCCCTGATGACTTTACAGCAAATGTTATGGCTCAATTGCCAAAGGAAACGAAAACAACAGGTGCCAAACGTTGGTTCAAAAGCCATCCCTTCATGACAGCGGCAGCGATGTTCATCATATTGATGACAGGATCTGTTTTTTCCACTTATAATCAGGACGAACATTTTTCAGTATCAAAGCAGCCTAACTTAGTGGTCGATGGTGAAACGGTGATTGTGCCTGAGGGTGAGACAATCAAGGGAAATGTGGTAGTTCAAAATGGTAACATTCAAATAGATGGTGAAGTAGAGGGAGATGTAACAGTCATAAATGGGCATAAATATATGTCTAAAGCAGGGAATGTGACTGGGAGCATCCATGTTATTGACCAAGCTTTTGAGTGGATGTGGTATAAAGTAAAGGACACTGCAACCTCGTTGGTTCCTGCTAAAGAGGAGAAAAAGGAATAAGGAATAGAAGCTGGGAGGGGGCACCGTTTTTCACTTACGGTGACCTCGCTCAGCTTTATTTTTTAAAGTAAAGGGGAATCATTTTTCATGATCCTTTTTTCCTATGTAAATTTCTCACACTAGTTTTTAGATGTATCATTTAAAAAATGGTATACTATTAAGGTTATCGTATATAGATTGTAATTGGTATTTGGAGTAATACTGACTGGAGGAAACAACATGTCTTTAACCAATTTGACAGTTTGGGACTATGTAGTAAATTTCATTGATATTCTCCTTGTATGGTTTGTGATATATAAATTGTTAACTATTATTCGAGGCACGAAGTCTATTCAGCTGCTAAAAGGAATTTTTGTAATTGTCATTGTAAAAAGCTTAAGCAACCTGTTTGGTTTCAATACACTCGGATGGTTAATGGCACAAGTCATGAATTGGGGAGTATTGGCGATTCTCGTCATTTTTCAACCTGAACTGAGAAGGGCACTTGAACAATTAGGACGCGGGAAGCTCTTTGCAAGGGGCACCGTTCCAGAAGAGAATCAGCAAGAGCGTTTAGTCGAAGAAATCCTAAAGGCGTCCACCTATATGGCAAAAAGGCGTATAGGAGCCTTGATTACGATAGAAAAAGGTACGGAGCTTGGGGATTATGTTGAAACGGGGATACCCCTAAAATCCTATATTTCTTCAGAACTGCTCATTAATATCTTCATCCCTAATACGCCGCTCCATGATGGCGCAGTTATTTTGCAAAATAACCAGGTGGCGGCTGCAGCCTGCTATTTGCCATTATCAGAGAGTCCATTCATTTCAAAGGAACTTGGCACACGGCATAGGGCAGCCATAGGCATGAGTGAAGTTACGGATAGTCTTACGATTGTCGTTTCAGAAGAAACGGGAGGAATATCCGTCACTAAAAACGGGGAACTTTACCGGGATTTGAATCAAGAATCATTTAAGGCCATGCTTACAAGTGAACTGGTAGTGGAAAACATCAAATCAACTTCCTCAAGCATCTTTAACTGGAGGGGGAAAAAGAATGGATAAATTCACCAATAGTGCTTGGTTTATGAGAATCGTAGCTTTTGCCTTGGCAGCACTTTTGTTCATTTCCATTAACTTTGAGATGGAGTCGGATAAAAAATCGCTTGGTTTATCGACAGCCCCTGAAATCAGTACGGAGACCATCGAAAATGTACCGGTTGAAGTCTACTATGACCGTGAGAATCTAGTGGTGAGCGGAGTGCCGGAGACGGTTGATGTTACGCTTAAGGGAGCAAAAAGCCTCTTGATAAATGCGAAAAACCAAAGGGACTTTAAAGTGTATGTAGACCTTTCTGATCCTGCAATCTCAATGGGGGACAGAACTGTCACATTTAAAATAAGTGAGTTGAATGAAAAGTTAGTGGCGACGATCGATCCGGAATATGCCGAAGTCAACGTTCAGGAACGGGTAACGAAGGAATTCTCCGTTGAAGCCGAGTATAATAGCTCTTTACTTGAAGAGGGATATACCGCTGGTCAGCCAACAGTCAGCCCGAAAACTGTCAAAATAACGGGTGCTAAAGATGCGATTGAACAAATTTCGTATGTAAAGGCAAACCTTGAAATAAGTAAGGGACTTAACGAAACGGTGAACGGCAAGGCAACCGTTAAAGCCCTGGACAGGGACTTGAATAAGCTGGATGTCACGATTGAGCCATCTTCAGTTGCCGTTTCCTTAAAAGTGAGCATTCCTTCCAAGACGGTTTCTATAGAACCGAACCAAACTGGCAAGACAAAGGATGGCATCAGGATCACAAGTATGAGTGTCGACCCAAAAGAGGTCACCTTATTCGGTTCGGAATCGGACCTGGAGAAAATAGATGAAATAAATCTTCCTGTAAATATCTCGAAAATCGATGGTGATACAGAACTGGAACTCGATCTTAATAAACCGGAAAGTGTACAAAAAATGTCCTTGGGTAAGGTAAAGGTCAAGATTCGCACCGAGAAAGTTGATGTGGATGAAGAGAGTGCAGAGCCAGTCGTAGAAGAGGAAGAACCTGAAACTGAACAAAAACAAGAAGAGCAAGTAGTCGAAGAAGAAGCAGAAAAAGAAAAAGATGAAACTGCTGCCATTGAGTCTAAAACTTTCAACAATATACAAATTGTGCCTGTGGGCATACAGGATGACCAAGATGCCGAATTGGAATCCGATGTAACTAGCATCACTTTGCTTGGTGAGGCGGATGATTTGAAGAAAATAACTAAAGACGACATTAATCTTACAGTAGATGTGAGTAATTTAGATGAAGGTACGCATGATGTGGAATTGGCGGTATCAGTGCCTGAGGGAATGGAATGGGAACTGGATTCTGAAACGATTTCGGTCACCATCACACAAAAAGACGAAGAGACATGACCTTGCTTTAACATCATCATTTAATTCAGTAACGATTCGAAGAAGGAGCGATAAAGATGGGTAAATATTTTGGAACAGACGGAGTAAGGGGTATAGCGAATAGCGAATTAACACCGGAGTTGGCATTTAAACTAGGCCGTTTTGGTGGCTATGTTCTTACTAGAAATACAGAAAAACCCAAAGTGCTGATAGGGCGCGATACTCGTATTTCAGGTGAAATGCTGGAAGGTGCGCTTGTTGCCGGTCTTTTATCCATTGGGGCTGAAGTGATGCGCCTTGGGGTCATTTCGACACCGGGAGTTGCCTATTTAACAAAGGCCTTAAGTGCTGAAGCAGGTGTCATGATTTCCGCTTCGCATAATCCGGTAGCGGATAATGGCATTAAATTCTTTGGACCGGATGGGTTTAAGTTATCCGATGATCAAGAAGCGGAAATTGAAGCACTATTAGATATGGAAAAGGATGAACTTCCACGCCCGGTTGGCGGAGATTTAGGCCATTTGAACGATTATTTCGAAGGAGGGCAAAAGTATCTCCAGTACTTGAAACAATCAGTGGATGAAGACTTTACAGGCATTCATGTTGCTCTTGATTGTGCACATGGGGCGACATCTGCCTTGGCTATGCATCTGTTTGCAGATCTTGATGCAGACATCTCTACAATGGGGGCATCGCCTAATGGCTTGAACATTAATGATAAGGTAGGTTCCACTCACCCTGAAGCACTTGCTGAATTCTTAAAAGAAAAAGGTGCGGATGTTGGACTTGCTTTCGATGGTGACGGAGACCGTGTCATTGCCATAGATGAAAAAGGAAATATAGTGGACGGCGACCAAATCATGTATATCTGTGCGAAATACTTGAAAGAAAATAACCGTCTGAAACAGGGAACAGTGGTTTCTACGATCATGAGCAACCTTGGTTTTTATAAAGGTCTTGAAGAGCATGGCATACAAAGCGCCCAGACGGCAGTGGGGGATCGCTATGTGGTCGAGGAGATGCGAAAAGGCGGCTATAACCTTGGCGGTGAACAATCCGGACATATCATCTTCCTGGACTATAACACGACAGGTGATGGTTTATTGACGGGCTTACAGCTTGTGAACATCATGAGCGATACCCAAAAAACCTTATCGGAGCTTGCTGGCGAGATGAAGAAATATCCACAAACGCTTATCAATGTAAGGGTTACCGATAAACACGCTGTAACCGATAATGATAAGGTACAGGAAGTCATCAAGGCTGTTGAAGGGGAAATGAACGGGAACGGCCGTATTTTGGTGAGACCATCCGGTACTGAACCGCTAGTCCGTGTTATGGCTGAAGCACCGACAGTTGAGGAATGCACTAATTATGTAGATCGGATCGTCGCAGTTGTAAGAGCGGAAATGGGAATAAACGAATAACCAATCCTATGCATAAAAGGAACGAAATTTCCTTTTATGCATATTTTTATAAAGAAGTTCTTTTTCGCAGGTCTTGGTAATAAATAATTGACCTATGTCCCTTGTTTAAGGTATGATTATCCTGATTTACAACTTATTTTCTTGAAAATGGTTGTTTTAAAAAGGAGGGTAGGCAAGGAGAAACGGATTCACAAAAGCGCCTGAACTAAGTCTGGACGAGAAATGGCTTAGTTGACGAGGAGGAGGTTTATCGAATGATCGGCGGATACCTCCCGGCTGAAGTGCACAGCCGCAATAATTCCAATCTTAAAACAGTAGGGCAACTTACTGCACAAAGGGTTGGAAGTGCACAATGGGAAAAAGTGCTTTAGGGCATTTCCTTTATAAAAATATATATCAGAGATGAGGGGGCAGGGATGCCCCCGTGCATTCCTGTTCCCTCGAATCGGTTGGAGGAACAGAAATTATGTGTGGAATTGTTGGATATATTGGACTTAACGATGCAAAGGAAATTTTATTAAAAGGTCTTGAAAAACTTGAATATCGCGGTTATGACTCTTCAGGGATTGCTGTGAGAAATGAAGCAGGCGTGACAATCTTTAAGGAAAAGGGAAGAATCGCGGACTTACGAGCAGCCGTGGATGAAAATACTATGGCACATACCGGAATTGGACATACGCGCTGGGCCACCCATGGTGTGCCAAGCCGTGAAAATGCCCATCCTCACCAAAGTAATTCAGGTCGATTGACTTTAGTTCATAATGGGGTCATTGAAAACTATGCGATTCTAAAACGTGAATATTTGAAGGATGTTGCCTTTAAAAGTGAAACGGATACGGAAGTCATCGTTCAACTGATAGAGAAGTTCGTGAACGAGGGCATGGAAGTGGAAGAGGCGTTCCGTCAAACACTCACTCTATTAGAGGGTTCATATGCAATTGCCCTATTGGATGCTGAAAATGATGAAACCATCTTAGTCGCAAAAAATAAAAGCCCGCTGCTGATCGGCGTCGGAAAAGACTTTAACGTTGTCGCTTCGGATGCAATGGCGATGTTGCAAGTCACAGATCAATTCCTTGAACTGATGGATAAGGAAATGGTCATCGTTACAAATGAAAAGGTAACGATCAAGAACCTTTCCAACGAAGAAGTTATGCGTGTTCCATACACTGCTGAACTGGATGCGAGTGATATTGAAAAAGGTACGTATCCTCACTATATGCTTAAGGAAGTCGACGAGCAGCCAGCTGTCATACGTAAAATCATTCAAGCATACCAAAATGAAGAAGGTAAACTTGCAATCGATTATAACATTACTGAAGCCGTAAGTGAGGCTGACCGTATTTATATTATTGCTTGCGGAACCAGCTATCATGCAGGGTTGATTGGTAAGCAATTCATCGAAAAAATGACTGAAATTCCGGTTGAGGTACATGTGGCATCGGAATTCACTTACAATATGCCGTTATTATCGAAAAAACCGTTATTCATCTTCATTTCACAAAGTGGTGAAACTGCAGATAGCCGTGCCGTATTAGTGTCCATCAAAGCGCTTGGTCATAAAGCCCTGACCATCACGAACGTACCTGGCTCTACATTGTCACGTGAAGCGGATTATACGCTCTTGCTGCATGCTGGCCCTGAAATTGCCGTTGCCTCTACAAAGGCCTACACAGCTCAAGTGGCAGTCTTATCAATCTTGGCAAATGTTACTGGCCAATTCCGTAACATGGAGTATGGTTTCGACCTTGTAAAAGAGCTTGGAATCGTTGCGACGGCAATGGAAGCCCTATGTGATTCGAAAGAAGAGATGGAAGACATTGCCCGTGAATATTTGTCCGTAACGAGAAACTGCTTCTTCATCGGCCGTTCCCTTGACTACTATGTCGTGCTTGAAGGGGCCCTTAAGCTGAAGGAAATTTCATACATCCAGGCTGAAGGCTTTGCTGGCGGAGAGCTTAAACATGGAACGATCGCCTTGATTGAAGAAGGTACACCTGTCATAGCACTTGCTACGCAAGCAGGCGTCAACCTAAGCATCCGTGGTAATGTGAAGGAAGTGGTTGCCCGAGGCGCCAACCCTTGCATCATTTCCATGAAGGGGCTTGAAGAAGAGGATGACCGTTTCGTCATCCCAGAAGTGAATGAACTATTAACACCCCTTATCTCTGTTATCCCGCTGCAGCTCATTGCTTACTACGCAGCCTTGCACCGCGAATGTGACGTGGATAAACCGCGTAATCTTGCGAAAAGTGTAACGGTTGAGTAAGTTGGAATGAATGCAATGTATGTTAAGTAAATCTAAATAAAGATTAACTGTTTATAAAAAGTTGCGAAGCTTTACCCCTTTGGCTATGATTAGCCAAAGGGGTATTTTTTTGTCTAAAACAATGAGAACCTCTCAAGTTGACAAGTGGTTTAAAGCAGGCCAAGGAATAGGAAAAGGTGTGCAGTGACAATAAAGTTGTTTAATGCAATCTATCAAATCCATCAGCAGGTAATCACGGCATCCATTAGAGCAAAGTTAAAGATCTTCCTATGGTGCATTGTTGAAAGAAACCCATATTGGCATTAAATTTAGGCGATGTTGAAAATGAAGTCTTTATAAAATTTTTTTAATTTAGGAGAGAATAACATGGAAGTTTTTGCAGAATTTTTAGCGAATATTGATAACCCGCAACATAGGGAAAAAACGGAAGAAGTCTTTGCTTGGGTAACTAAGAAATTTCCAAATTTAATGCCCAAAATTGCGTGGAATCAGCCTATGTTTACCGATCATGACACATATATTATTGGCTTTAGCGTAGCCAAACATCATTTGGCTGTTGCCCCTGAAAAGGCAGGGATTGATCATTTTTCAGAAAAAATCGTGCAGGCTGGCTATGATCACACCAAGCAGTTGGTACGTATCAAGTGGGACAGTCCGGTTGATTATTCATTACTTGAGAAAATGATAGAGTTTAATATTTTTGATAAGGCAGACTGTTCAACTTTTTGGCGGAAATAAAAAAAAATCGGATTATCAAGGGTGTAATTAATTTTAATCAAAATTTTATTCTAAACCAACAAATAGATTTTAAAAACAGCTGCCATTGCAGCTGTTTTATATTACTGAAAATTAAAAATGAACTATAAAATCACAAAACCCTTCACGAATTAGGAAGCATAATGGTGAAGGTCGTTCCCTTTTCGAGTTCACTTTTCACGGATATTGTCCCTTCATGCATCTCTATAATTCTTTTCACGATGGATAGACCTAGACCGCTGCCGCTTTTTGAGCGTTCCCTTGCCAGGTCGGCTTTATAGAATCGCTCGAATATATGGAACTGGTCGGCTTCGGAAATGCCGATTCCATTGTCGGATATCGTTATGGATGCCAGGCTATCAATCTGTTGTAATCGAATCGTGATCTTTCCGCGATGGCGGGTGAATTTGATACTATTGTGTATTAAATTCGTCCATACTTGGCTCATTAAATCCTGGTCAGCAACTATTGGAACCTTTTCTAAGGATATATCCAATTCGAGTTCTTTTTCCAACCAAGCGGGTTCACAAGCCAAAATAATGGTTCGTATTTGCTGATCCAGCCGGAAACTTGACCTTTCAAAAGGGTGATGCTCGGATTCAAGGGATGTAAGCTTTAGAAGGTTATCACTTAATTTAGATAATCTCCGGCTCTCTGTCTCAATTATATGAAGATAATGATTTCGTTCTTCGATTGTCAGCTTATTAAATTGAAGAGCTTGGGCAAATCCTACAATGGAGGTAAGGGGCGAATGTATTTCGTGTGAGACGTTAGAGATGAATTCCTGCCGCATTTCTTCCATTTGCTTCAATTGCTTGGCCATGTGATTGAAGTGGTTAATGATATCCGTCATTTCGTTTTTCTTGCCCGTTTTAAAATCCAATTGTACATTATAATCGCCATTTGCTATTTTCCTTAAGGCATCTATGATCTCGAGGTAAATATTTACCCGTTTATTGTTATGGATAGCGCGGATAAGGTAACCGATGGATATCATGATTGCGATGCTTGTCATGATAGTGGCCAGAAACCGAACATAATCGGTTAACCTTAAGGGCAATAGTTCAATGATATAATAACCGGCGGAAAAGCAAATTGAAATAAACGTAACAAAAAATAGCGTGCCAAACATTTGTTTGAAAAATCGATTGCTTCTCATCTCGTTATCTCCAAACGGTAGCCCAATCCCCAAATCGTTTTAATCCGGAAGGGGAATTCCGATTCTGAAAACCGTTCTCGCACTCTTTTAATATGAACATCGACAGTTCGTTCATCACCTTCATAATCATAGCCCCAAATGTCTTCGATAAGATATTCCCTGGAAAAAGTTTTTCCAGGATAGCTTGCTAATTTAAACAACAATTCGAATTCTTTTAAGGGAATCGTATATTCCTGTTCTTTGAATGAAATTTCATGTGTGTTGCGATTCATCTTTAATTCACCGATATTTAATGTTTGTGAAATAGTGATTTTATAGCGTTTTAGTAATGCCTTTATTCTCAGAATCAATTCGATCGGTTCAAATGGCTTTACAAGATAATCATCTGCCCCAAGCCCGAAACCTTTTACTTTCTGTGTTGTTTCCCCTTTTGCAGTCAGCATTAAAATGGGGATATCACTAAATTCCCGTAACTCCTTGCATAATTGCCATCCATCCATGTTAGGCATCATAATGTCGATGACTGCCAAATCGATTTTCACTTTCTCCATTACTTTCAATGCTTGCAGTCCATCTGAGGCTTCATATAAAATCGAATCCTTCTTTTCTTAACAACAGGTTTATAAGTTCGCGAATATGTGCATCATCATCGACTATCAATATTTTTGTCATCCTTCTTCTTTCCTTTCGGTGAATTAGGCCAGTTCAAGTTTGTGCAACTGCTGTTCAGCAAATTCGCGATATAGTGAGTGCGTATTATATAGCTCTTTATGTGTTCCACTACCTGTTATTTTCCCTTTTTCAAGGAAGATGATTTGATCTGAACCGATAACGGTCGATAGGCGGTGGGCGATGACTATTGTTGTTCGGCCTTTCATTAAATCATTCAATGCCTGTTGAACCACTTTTTCTGATTTGCTGTCTAGGCTGGAGGTAGCTTCATCAAGCATTAATATTTTGGGGTTTCTTAAAAATGCACGAGCGATCGCGATTCTTTGTCTTTGACCGCCTGATAATTTCATGCCCCTTTCACCAACCTCTGTATCATATCCGTTCGGAAGATCAGATATGAACTGATCTGCATACGCCATTTTAGCCACTTGATTTAATTCCCCATCCGTTATATCCCGATCGATGCCATAACAAATATTATCTCGAATTGTACCTGATACAATCGGGCTTTCTTGTGAAACATATCCAATTTGGCTTCTCCATGAAAGCAGTGTGAAATCATTTATGGATTTCCCGCCTATGGAAATGGACCCTTGCTGTGGTTTATAGAAACGCTCGAATAACGAAAAAAGGGTCGTTTTTCCGCTGCCGCTTGGGCCGACAATTGCAGTGACCTTTCCGGCTTCAACGTTAAAGCTTATATCTTTAAGTATCTGTTCTCCATTATTATAACTATAGTTCAGGTTCTCCACGCTGATTGATTGACTTATATTTTGAACTGGCTGCATCGCATCTTCTTCCTCCACTGAATCCAGAATGGAAATGATGCGCTCTGTTGCACCCGTTGCTTTTTGGAATTGTGTAAAGAAACTGGCTAATTGAGCCATTGGCATGATTATTTGGAAAAGATACATGATGAATGCAACTAGAGCTCCAGCTGTCAGGGCTCCTGAAGAAACGCGCATTCCCCCATAACCTAAAATCAGCACGAGTAATGCCATCATTACAAAACTCATTAGCGGCGCAATCAACGCTTGGATTTTTGCCTCTTTTAATCCGAATTGAAATAATTTATGGATTCCTTTTTTTCCATTTTGATATTCCAAAGCTTCTGCATTCGAAGCTTTAACAAGGCGTATTTCCGTTAGCACCTGCTGAAGGACTGCGGTGAAGCTTGCTGTCTCGTCCTGCATCCCTTTTGAAATTTTATGCATTTTTTTCCCTAATGGCATTAATATCAAAACAGAGAGTGGAATTACAGTGAACATCAATAATGTCATTTTCCAATCCAATACGAATAACACGATCATGGAGCCTACGATGGAAATGATTCCAGTAACGAAATTTGAGAGGTGTTCAGAAATTAATCCCTTAACTACAGTTGTATCATTTGTCATTCGGCTGACTGTTTCCCCCGATGGATGTTCATCAAAATAACTCACGGGTAATACGAGTAATTTTTTCCATAGTTGATCGCGGATACCCGCCACTACAGATTGACCGATCCGATTTAATAAATAGATGGAAAATCCACTGGCCAATGCTTGAACAATGATGGCAAGAACGAGAAGTGTGATCCGTTCAGTGCTTAGTGAACTGATTGAAAAATCATTAATTAGATTTTTTGTGAATAAAGGGACTAATAAACCTACACCTGTTGTACCTAGGCTTAATGCTAATGCAATCCCTATCATTAGTTTAGAAGGCTTCGTCTGTTGAACCAACCGAATGAACTGGCGGCATCCTTTTTGATTTTTTGCTTCTGACATATGTATATACATCCTTTCTTGATTTTCATTACAGAGAAGTATATAAAGAAGTTATGAATTGAATATGAACTAGTCTTAGTTATTCCACGAAAATTCTGGTGAACCTTTTCTGAATGATAAAGTTGAAAAAATATGGCGGACACTTAAAATAGTGTCGGCTTTTTTTAGGATCTCAAGACTAGGTCGGATAGGTAAAAAGAAATAGTGGTATCTTGATTTTTAATAATAAATACCTATATAAGCTAAAAACTTACCGGTTTTAACCGATTAAATATGGAGATACAAAAAACAGTATAAGTTAGGTGGAAAAAATGATTATTTTGAATGAGTCCATTGTGTCGCCAATTCTTCTAAAGGTGTTAGAGGAAAAGCAAATTCCAGTGCTGGAACAAGGGCAATGGAGAGATAGATTAACATCAGAAAAGCTAAACATTCAAAAGGATACAGAATTTTTCAAGTCCATGGAAATGGACAAAAGAATTCTTACAAACTCTGAAAATGGCATAACATTATTAGGTCATTTTCAACCGAATAGCAATGAATACATTTGGTCAAAGTTATTGAAGGATAAGAGTCAGGTACGAAATTTGACGAAATCTTTATATCCTGATTTCTATTTCCAAGATATTGATTTATCCATTATAAGTGACCTGGATAAAAATCAAATACCGTTTCCGGTAGTTATCAAACCCAATATTGGCTATTCAAGTGTAGGGGTGCACAAAGTCAAGAATGAGCAGGATTGGGATATAGCCGTGAACCAGCTTAAAGCGGATTTACTTCATTCGGATGGATTATATGATTCAGAGGTGATCGGTTCCCAGACCGTTTTAATAGAAGAGTGGATTCAGGGTGAAGAGTATGCCATTGATGGTTATTACAATCAAGATGGTGAACCGGTCATTTTGAATGTCTTTAAGCGACTATTCAAGGATGATTACGATACTTCCGATCGAATTTATTATACTTCGAAGTTGGTCATTAATGAAATCTATCATGATGCACTAAAGTTCATGAGGAATATCCAAACGGTCCTTCCACTTAGGAATTACCCGGTACACTTTGAAATTCGCAAAAAAGGAAACCGGGTGATACCCATCGAAATCAATCCCTTGCGTTTTGCCGGGGCGGGTACAACGGATCTAGGTTACCATGCCTATGGTATGAATATGTATGAACACTATTTTTCAGGAACGAAACCCGATTGGAATCGGATATTGGAAGAATGGACGATCATATATATAGCTTTTTCTTTGCAGAGGTTCCACTGGAAATCAATCTGGAAGATGTTGCACGTATTGATCATGAAGGACTTCGTCATGAATTCGAACATTTTTTGGAATATAGGCAGCTTCCTTTCCAAAATGACCGGAGCATGGCCATCATCTTTTATAGAAGTGAGGATTTGAATAAAAATCTCCTATTGCTTCATTTGGATTTAATACCATATTTGACTATAAAACACCTGGTTTTCAACTAAGGGGGGCATGGAAATGAGATTTTCAAAGCTGAATCCTAAAAAATCTCTATTGGCAAAACTATTCTTGTTTTATATTATTCCTTTCGTACTTTTCGCAGGGGCCATGGGCCTTTGCTTTTCCTATATTACTAATAAAATGATCAATGAGAATGTCCTTCCGCAATTCGATGATCGTCTTTCTGAAAATGCCCACAGTTTGGCAGCAAGCCTCAATCCCACTTTGATAAACAAGGCTTCGGTACGGGGAGAAGAGATTAAGCGGGAGTTGGATGCCTTTGTTAAAGATAAAAAGGGAATCGAATATGTTTATGTTTTGAAGCGGGAGAACGATAATGACATGATTGTAGCCTTGAACGGCAGCGAGGACTACATGGTGGAATCCCCCTTCACGCCGGAACAGGCAAAATCGATAAATGGAAAAGAAGATGTATTAAGTGAAATATATAAAGATAAGTGGGGTACACACAAGTCATACTTTACGCCAATCGATGGAACGGACGCGATTGTCGGAATCGATATGGATGCAAAATTCATTGATGAATTGAAAAGCACAATGATATTCTATAATATCTTATTTCTGGCAAGTGCCATTATATTAGGTGTGTTATGCGCCGTTGTCATCGGGAAAAAGATTTCGGGACCCGTCAATGAACTTGTTGGTTACACGAATGAAATGGCAAAAGGGGACTTAAGTAAATCGATTCCCGTTGGTAGACAGGATGAGATTGGCGATCTGTCAAATGGATTTGAAGATATGAGATTAAGTTTGGCGCATATTATCCAGAATGTCCGTGAACATGCCCAAACGATGAATCAAACGACAGTGTCCATTCAGCAATCCTTTGAAGAGATGGTGGAATCCTATGGCCAGATAGTGACGGGGACAACGGAAGAAGCAAAAGCTTCGGAAGAACGTGCCCATCATATTGACCGAATTTCCAATATGATCAGTGACTTATCGGATACAATCCGTTTGATGAACGAGCAAACGAATGAAATGAATGAATTTACGATGCATACGAATACACTTGCTGAACAAGGAAGTAAGCAAGTGCAAGATGTAACGAGCCAGATGGATAAAATCATGGAAAACGGCCAAGCGAACAAAGCCAATTTGGTGAGCCTGGAAGAGGATGTAGTGAAGATAAATGAAGTGATTGGTCTAATTAGGGTGATTGCTTCTCAAACGAACCTGCTATCCCTGAATGCTTCCATTGAAGCGGCACGGGCGGGGGATGCGGGCAGAGGTTTTGCCGTAGTCGCTCAAGAGGTGCAAAAATTGGCTGTGCAAACAGATGAATCCATCGATATCATTTCAGAATCCATTATGCGGATTAATGAACAAACAGCCAAAGTCATCCAAAATAATGATGAGAGTTTTCAGGATATATTAAATGGTGTTTCCTTAGTGGAAAACAATGGCGAGATTTTCAATAAGATATTTGAATCCGTAGAGAAATTGCTGAAAGGCACGGAACAATTAGCCGCCCATTCGAAAAAAATCAATGAGTCTTCGGATGAAAGCCTGGCATCCATTCAGGAAATTGCGGCGATTTCAGAAGAAGGAGTCGCAACAACGGAGCAAATCTCGTCAGCTGCCATTCAACAAAGTACCATAATGACTGGATTGAAGGAACAAAATCAAGATTTAGCAAATGAATCGGCGATTTTAGAAGAAATGGTAGAGAAGTTCATTACCGAAAAATAAATATTTGATGTAAACATCTACAAAAACCTTTCGTTATAACGAGAGGTTTTTGTTTGGATGAATGCATGAAAGAGTTCATGTGTAATAGATAGAGTCACTTTCGTTACTGCTTATTTTTTCATCGAATTGAGAGAGTATTAAAAATTGCTGGAAAAAAGTTTATCCAAACCATTTGCAATCGCTACCATTTAATGTTATGCTTAGTCTTAATTATTTTTGTTCGGTACTAAGGATACTAAAAGTACTACTTTTCGTTTTCGATGATGACTTAGAGCAAGGATAGTAATACATTGTGCTTAGATGCACTAGGAGGCAACAACAATGGAACAAGGTAAAGTAAAATGGTTTAACGCAGAAAAAGGTTTTGGATTCATCGAACGCGAAAACGGAGACGACGTATTCGTACATTTCTCAGCTATCCAAAGCGAAGGTTTCAAATCTTTAGACGAAGGTCAAGAAGTTACTTTTGAAGTAGAACAAGGTCAACGCGGACCTCAAGCTTCTAACGTTCAAAAAGCATAATTTCAAAAACAAAAAAAGACGGATCCTTGTTATAGGGTCTGTCTTTTTTTGTTTTGTGAAAATACATAACAAAAAACCCTGCTCAACGATAAGCAGGGTAAATGGTACAAGTAAAGTAAAACGCTTAAAAAGGTTTGACTAAGTATATCATAGTTTTTCTAAAAAATACTAAATTAAATATATTATACTTATCAAGGTATCGATAGGTAATTACTGAAATCATTGGATTGAAGGGGCGTAAAGGAATTTATGTCCCTTCTTTTTTTTCGCCTGAATATAGGAAAGAGGACAGCATAACCTTTTTGTTCAGAAAAATCCCAGGGGAGTGAAACAAAAAAACGATGGCCCACATATAAAGACATATAGGCCACCTTCACTAACTTGGAGGAAGGAGAAAGGATCCAATACATTCAAATATAGATTTGAATATTCAGGGAATTGTGTTATATTATAATCAAACGAAGATTTGAATGAGAGGTGTGAGAAGATGACGGAACTGAAAGATATATGTGATGTTCACCTGCATGATGAAGTGAAGGTTAATCGCATTCAAGTAGAAATGAGCCAGGTGGATATATCCAGCATGTCGAAGCTGTTTAAAGTTATAGGCGATGAAAATAGGGCGAAGATAACTTATGCGCTCTGTACGGACGAGGAATTGTGTGTGTGCGATCTGGCCAATATCATTGGTGCTTCGATGGCAACAACGTCACATCATCTTCGGACCCTTTATAAACACGCAATCGTAAAATACCGAAAAGAAGGAAAGTTGGCTTTTTATTCTTTGGATGATCACCATATAAAGCAGTTGATTCTCATTGCGTTAGAACATCAGCAGGAGGTAAGGGTCGATGGCTGAGTCCCCAATGAAAACATATCGTATCCAGGGTCTATCCTGCACGAATTGTGCGGCTAAATTTGAGAACAATGTCCGTGAACTAGAGGGTGTGAAGGATGCCAAAATCAACTTTGGTGCCTCGAAGATTGCGGTACAGGGCAGCGCGACCATTGAAGAGATTGAAAAGGCGGGAGCCTTTGATAATCTGAAGATCCGCGGTGAACAGGAACAGGTAACGCAAAAGGAACCATTTTGGAAGCAAAAAGAAAATATTAAAGTGGTGTTTTCGGTTTTCCTATTGCTGGTCAGCTGGATATTGGATAATCGCTATGCTGATGGAAGCATCATGCCGGTAATCGGTTATGCGGCTGCAATCATAGTTGGAGGATATTCATTATTTGTCAATGGATTGAAAAACCTTGTAAGGCTTCGCTTTGATATGCACACCCTTATGACGGTTGCCATCATCGGAGCGGCAGTGCTTGGTGAATGGGGCGAGGGCGCTACCGTCGTCATTCTATTTGCGATAAGTGAAGCATTGGAAAAATATTCGATGGATAAAGCCCGTAATTCCATCGAATCATTAATGAACATCGCACCTAAAGAAGCATTGATCCTGAGAGGGCATCACGAAATGATGGTTGCTGTTGATGAGATTGGAGTGGGCGACATCATGATCGTTAAACCGGGTCAAAAGCTTGCAATGGATGGCCGGATCATGAAAGGGGCCTCGACACTTAATCAAGCAGCCATTACTGGGGAATCCGAGCCGGTTTTTAAAACGGTTGAGGGTGAAGTGTTTGCCGGAACCTTAAATGGTGAAGGGCTGCTCGAAGTGGAGGTCACGAAGAGAGTCGAGGATACGACGATTGCAAAAATCATCCACCTTGTTGAAGAAGCACAGGCCGAAAAGGCCCCTTCCCAAGCATTCGTGGATAAATTCGCAAAATTCTATACGCCGGCCATCATGCTCATTGCCTTGGCCATTGCCGTATTACCCCCGATTGTGATGAACGGGGATTGGAGTGAATGGATTTACCGGGGATTGGCTGTACTGGTTGTCGGCTGTCCCTGTGCTTTGGTCATTTCTACGCCCATCGCCATCGTGACAGCTATCGGAAATGCTGCGAAACATGGTGTGCTGATTAAAGGCGGGGTCCATTTGGAGGAAGCGGGAGCCTTAAAGGCAATCGCGTTTGACAAAACGGGTACTTTAACAAAGGGCGTACCTGAGGTGACTGATTTCAAGGTGTTATCTGATGTGTTGAATGAACAGGACGTGCTGGCTATCGCTGCTGCTTTAGAAAGCAGATCACAGCACCCCCTTGCCACGGCCATTCTTCAAAAGGCGGAAAACCACGATGTGGACTATCATTCTTTATTGGTAGAGGATTTTACTGCGATTACCGGTAAAGGCATAAAAGGGAAAATCAATCAAGAAATCTATTACATTGGTAAGCCCCATCTTTTTGAAGAAGAGCCAGGTATAGTTTTCTCTGATGATGTGCGTAAATTAATCAGCGGCTTTCAAAATACAGGGAAAACGGTGATGGTGCTTGGTGATCAAGTGAAGCTCCTGGCACTGATCGCTGTGTCGGATGAAATAAGGGAAAGCAGTAAGGAAGCGATTCGGAAACTGCATGAATTGGGCATTGAAAAAACGATCATGCTGACTGGCGATAATATCGGAACAGCAAAAGCAATTGGAGCGGCAGCTGGCGTTCATGAGATTGAGGCGGAGCTATTGCCGCAGGATAAATTGACCATGATCAAACGATGGAAACAAAAATATGATCGAGTGGCCATGGTAGGCGATGGTGTCAATGATGCTCCGGCCTTGGCAGCTTCCACGGTAGGAATCGCAATGGGCGGGGCGGGCACAGATACGGCCCTTGAAACTGCCGATATCGCCTTAATGGGTGATGACTTATCGAAGCTGCCTTATACAATCCGCTTAAGCCGCAAAACATTAAAAATCATAAAGCAGAACATCACGTTTTCATTGGTGATTAAAATCCTGGCCTTATTATTGATAGCGCCGGGCTGGTTAACACTTTGGATGGCGATTTTTGCCGACATGGGTGCGACGTTATTAGTGACCTTGAACAGTCTTAGGTTGTTGAGAATAAAAGAATAGAATAATATGGGCTCCCTGGCGCATCTTAAGGTGCACCAGGGAGCTTTTATTTAAGAGCTTTCCAATTGTTTCATGTGAAACTTTGAAAAAAAATAATCGGTCCTGTTAATTTTTGCTTAATTTTATTTTTTTGTAAAAGGAGGTCCAATGAAAACACTTTGCTTTGGCAGCAATCGTTTATGCAAGCGATGTCTGGTATGCTACAATGTGGCTGGCTTTTAGGCAGCATGATAGGTTTGTTTAAGTATAATATAGGGAGTAAGGTATGTACGGAAGGGAATTGAAATGATGGAATTACAGCAAAGGGCAATCTTGGTTGGAGTTAATCTCAACGGTTCAAAGGATTTTGAGTATTCGATGGAGGAATTGGCCAATTTAACGGAAGCATGTGAGGTAGAGGTTGCAGGGACCATCACACAAAATTTGCATCGGGTGAACTCATCACATTTTATCGGTACCGGGAAGATCGAGGAAGTAAAAAATCTCGTTGAGTATAAAGAAGCTAATGTCGTCATTTTTAATGATCAGCTCTCCCCTTCGCAACTTCGTAATCTGGAGAGGGACATGGATTGCAAGGTGATTGACCGGACAATCTTGATTCTGGACATCTTCGCGCATCGGGCGAAAACGAAGGAAGCACAGCTTCAGGTAGAAGTGGCGAAGCTGCAGTATATGCTCCTGCGTCTCGTAGGTTTGAGGGAGTCATTAGGGCGTCAGAGTGGCGGGGTCGGTACAAACAAAGGTGCAGGTGAAAAGCAGTTAGAACTTGACCGCAGGAGAATCGAGGAAAATATAAGTGTTTTGAATAAGGAACTGGAAGACCTTGTTGCACACCGGCAAACGCAGAGGAAACAGCGGAAAAAGAATGCCATCCCTGTCGTATCCTTGGTCGGTTATACCAATGCAGGTAAATCTTCGATCATGAATGCTTTGATCGAGATGTTCCATCCAACAGCAGAAAAGCAGGTGTTTGAGAAGGATATGCTGTTCGCTACGCTTGAAACATCCGTCCGAAACATTCCGCTGCCGGATAATAAGGAATTTTTATTGACTGATACGGTGGGATTTGTGTCTAAATTGCCCCATCATCTCGTGAAAGCATTCCGATCAACACTAGAAGAAGTGGTAGAAGCGGATCTGTTGATCCATGTTGTCGATTTTTCCAATCCAAATCATGAGCAGCAAATAGAGATAACGGATAAGACTTTAAATGAGATAGGCATTAAAGGGATTCCGACGATTTTTGCCTATAATAAAGCGGACCTTACCGATTTGGAAATCCCTAAGGTGAATCGTGACTCTGTATATATGTCAGCAAAAAACAAAGTCGGCATCGAGGAATTGATCGATCAAATTCGCAAGCATATTTTTGTCGACTATACTCACTGTGAAATGCTGATTCCATATGATCAAGGGCAGCTGGTTTCCTATTTCAATGAAAATGGTCACATAACGGAAACTGAATATGAGGCAAACGGATATCGAATAAAGCTTGAGTGCAAGAAAACGGATTATGAGAAATATAAACGATACGTTATTCATCCGGAATGAGCCTGCCTGTTGATAAATCGTTAACGGTTTGTTGATAAGTGGAAAAGTTGATTTCTAGTTGTGGATAACTTTTGTTGAAATGCTTCTATTCCGCAAAAACAAAGAGAATACTGCCATATAATATGTGAATAAGTTGTGGATAAAAGCGAAAAGACCCAGGAAACCTTGAATTGAGTTTCTGGGCTTTTTTTTATGTGGACAAAGTGTTGATAAGTAGGCTTCGGAACAAATCATTCAAATAGTATCAGTAAGTATGATGAAAAGTAAGTTTGAATGTAGAAAAATGACGATGTTTATCACTTATTGTTAGGAAATATAACATTGATATTACATATTGCATATCTAGCATCTGGAAATACTTTACACTTTGTATAATGTAACTTGTTTTTCAACATTATAAAATAAAGAATACTCAATTCTCTGATTTATCATCAGGTTTTGAGTTTTTAAGATTAGTAGGGGGGGGCTTTTTGTGTTAGATGGAAGCAGGGACCGAGGCGTGACCAGTGAGAGAATGATAGAAAATAATAAACAAAACGAGAGAATTTTAGCTGGGAAATCGCCATGACTTGTTTGTTGAATAAATTGACGGAAACCATGTTGGCAATGCTTTCAATCGTTTAAATATGAGGACAGTAGAGAGAAATGCATGCAATTCCTCCCTTTTCACAAATAAATGTTTGGAAGGAGAAATAGTGGATGAGTATGACGAGCCCGTTAAAAGGTGGTCTAGAGATTAACTTTCAGGAAGCGGAGAGGGGTTTATCCCCAAGGGAAGCTTTGGAAGAATCGAATCGATGTTTATACTGCTATGATGCCCCATGTATCCAAGCCTGTCCGACCGGAATAGATATTCCAGGTTTTATTAAGAAGATAGCTTCAGGTAATTTTAAAGGGTCGGCCAAGACGATCATGACGGCCAATCCTGTCGGTGCCAGCTGTGCGCGGGTATGTCCGACTGAAGAGTTATGTGAGGGGGCATGTGTCCTGAACCATTCTACAAAGCCAATCATGATTGGCAATCTCCAGCGTTATTCCACAGATTGGGCCATCCAAAATAAACAAGCCCTATTCAAGGCCGGGAAGAAGAATGGCAAAAAAGTTGCCATTGTAGGAAGCGGTCCGGCAGGTTTGTCTGCAGCAAGGGAGTTAGCCTTGCTTGGCTACAGTGTAACCATTTTCGAAGCTGAAAAGAATCCAGGCGGATTAAATACTTACGGGATTGTATCGTTCCGTTTGCCTCAGAGCATTTCTTATTGGGAAGTTGAACAAGTAAAGAGTTTGGATGTTGATATTAAAACGAATACACGGGTCGGAGTGGATGTTTCCGCAAATCAGCTGACTGCCGACTATGATGCGGTCATTTTAGCTATCGGCATGTCCGATGTCCCTAAGCTTGGAATTGAAGGGGAGGATTTGGCTGAAGTTTATGATGCAATCGATTTCGTAAAAGCAACGAAAACAGGGGCAATCACTGATAAATTCATTGGGAAGAAGATGGCGGTAATTGGAGCTGGAAACACGGCGATCGATGCCGCGACTTGTTCTGTACGCCTGGGCGCCGAACAGGTGAGCATTATTTATCGTCGTACCCAAAAGGAAATGACAGCCTATGATTTTGAATATGAGTTTGCCAAACAAGAATGTGTCGGGTTTCACTGGCTGACTGCGCCCTCCAGAATCCTCTCGGATGAAAGCGGTCAGGTTACGGGCATCGAGTGCGTGAAGATGGTTCTTAGCGAGGCAGGGGAAGATGGGCGGCGCCGTCCAGTCCAAATTCCCGGATCGGAGTTCGTCATACCGGTCGATGGGGTCATTCGTGCTATAGGCCAATCCAGGTATGTAGGATTGATTGAACAGTTCGGCATTAAACATGATGATGGTGTCGTTACATTGGATGGTGATTCCTATAAGACATCGCATGAAAAGATCTTTGCGTGCGGTGACGTGATCTTCGGAAAAGGCCAAGGTGAGGCAATGGTTGTTTCAGCTGCCCAGCAAGGGAAAAAGACAGCCTATGAAATTGACTCGATTTTGATGGGCGAAGCGGTGGATATTGCTTAATAACTATGAAAAATAGGAGGCTTATCATGGCTGATTTATCAATTGATCTTGCAGGTATTAAATCTCCCAATCCTTTTTGGCTTGCTTCAGCACCACCTACTAATTCAGGTTATCAAGTCCAGCGCGCATTTGAAGCTGGCTGGGGAGGAGCTGTTTGGAAGACATTGGGTGATCCCATCCTGAATGTCTCATCACGTTTTGCAGCGGTCAGCTTTAATGGACAGAGAGTTGCCGGGTTCAACAATATAGAATTGATTACGGATCGTCCGCTTGAAGTGAATCTTAAAGAAATATATGAAACGAAGAAAAGGTTCCCTGATCATGCAATCATTGCATCGGTGATGGTGGAGCCGCAACAGGAAAAGTGGCATGAAATCATCAAGCGTATAGAAGATGTAGGGGTCGATGGTTACGAGTTGAACTTTGGCTGCCCGCACGGTATGGCAGAGCGTGGGATGGGAGCTGCTTCGGGACAGGTTCCTGAACTTGTGGAAAAGCAAACATACTGGGCGAAGGAAGCTGCATCAAAACCCGTCATCGTCAAGCTTACACCGAATATAACCGACATTACGGTTACGGCTGAAGCGGCGGTGCGCGGCGGTGCGGATGCAATAAGCATGATCAATACGATCAACAGCTTGGCAGGAGTGGATATCCATTCATGGAATACGATTCCCCATGTTGGCGGCAAGGGGGCTCATGGAGGGTATTGTGGGCCCGCTGTGAAGCCGATCGCTTTGAATATGGTGGCAGAGTGTGCAAGGAATAATAAGATCAATGTTCCCATTTCCGGAATAGGAGGCATTTCAAATTGGCAGGATACGGTGGAATTTTTATTGATGGGTTCGACTGGAGTGCAAATTTGTACGGCTGCCATGCATCACGGTTTTAGAATAGTAGAAGACTTGATTGATGGACTTTCCAATTACCTTGATGAAAAAGGGATATCCTCCGTGATGGATATTGTCGGTAAGTCCGTACCGCGCTATTCCGACTGGGGGAATTTAGATCTTAATTATAAGGTCGTTGCGCGCATTAATAATGATGTGTGCATTAACTGCAATAAATGCCATATTGCGTGTGAAGATACTTCTCATCAATGTATAGATATGTTAAAGGACACGTCAGGCAGCTCCTTTTTGAGAGTGCGCGAAGAAGATTGCGTAGGCTGTAATCTATGCTCCATCGTCTGTCCGGCCGATGGGGCGATCGATATGATCGAATTGACAAATGAATTACCGCCAATGACGTGGAATGAACGCCAATCGTTCCTTGGGGGCATAAGCAGTGAAAGTGTTGATTTCGTAAAATGATGGAGGGGTCTAATATGAAGAAAATCATTAAAAATGGAACGATTGCAACGGCTGCAGATACGTATCAAGCCGATATATTGATTGAAAATGAGAGGATTGCAATGATTGGCAAGGACCTCCCGGCTGAGGGGGCTGAAATCATTGATGCAAAAGGCGCTTATATTTTTCCGGGGGGCATTGATCCGCATACACATCTCGATATGCCGTTTGGCGGGACAACGACAAAGGATGATTATGAAACGGGTACGATTGCCGCTGCATATGGAGGCACGACAACGATCATCGACTTTTGTTTGACCGAAAAAGGGGTGCCGTTAAAGAATGCGATAGAAACATGGCATCAAAAGGCCAATGGAAAAGCGGCCATAGATTACGGTTTTCATTTAATGATCAGTGAGATTAATGATGATGTATTGGCTGAGCTGCCAAGTATCATCGATAATGAAGGGATTTCTTCCTTTAAAGTGTTCATGGCTTACAAGAATGTTTTTCAAGCTGATGATGCCACGCTATACCGCACTCTGTTGCAAGCAAAGGAACTTGGCGCACTTGTCATGGTTCATGCTGAAAATGGCGATGTCATCGATTATCTTACGAAGCAGGCGCTGGCTGAAGGTAACACCGATCCAATTTACCATGCATTAACAAGACCTCCGGAGCTTGAAGGGGAAGCAACTGGACGGGCTGCCAAACTGACGGAAATGGCAAATGGCCAGCTATATGTTGTTCATGTCACCTGTGAAGATGCGGTTGAAAAGATCACTGAGGCAAGAAATAAAGGGGTGGATATTTGGGGGGAGACTTGTCCGCAATATCTGGTTCTTGACCAATCTTATCTTGAAAAGCCCCATTTCGAGGGATCTAAGTATGTATGGTCCCCGCCGTTAAGGGAGAAGAAAAACCAAGAAGTGCTATGGAATGCTTTGAAAATGGGCCAGCTGCAAACGATTGGCTCCGATCAATGCTCTTTTGATTTTAAGGGACAGAAGGAACTTGGACGTGGGGATTTCACGAAAATACCGAACGGCGGGCCAACGATTGAGGATCGCATGAGTATCCTCTTTTCTGAAGGGGTCATGAAGGAGCGTATTACCTTGAATCAATTCGTCGACATGACCTCTACGCGTGCCGCCAAGCTATTTGGATTATTCCCGAAGAAAGGGACGATAGCGGTAGGTTCGGATGCTGATATTGTCATTTTTGACCCGAAAGTTGAAAGGGCCATTTCTGCAGAAACCCATCACATGGCTGTAGATTATAATGCGTTTGAAGGTATGGAAATTACAGGTGAACCGGTGTCCGTTTTATCGAGAGGTCAATTCGTCATTAAAGACAAACAATTCGTAGGCGAAGCTGGAAAAGGGCAATTCCTGAAACGGGCAAAATATAATGCGGCGCTGAAGCCGGATACCGGGAAAAAGCTTCCAGTCTAACTTCGGTAAGGAATCTTGCAAATTAAATTAGGGGGATTTTCTATGAGTGAGAAGAAAGATTATTTAAAGTCTCCCGATTTGCTGCCTATACCTCATAGTGAGAAAAACATAAGTGCAGCCGGATTTGGTTTCATATGGGTGGGCATGGCTGTAGTATTGGCTGCCTTCGCAATCGGTGGGAACGGTGTCCAAAGTTTATCCTTAGGCTGGGTCGTTCTTGCAACGGTCATTGCCTGTGTGGTTCTCGGCTTTTTGATGACAATGACAGGGGATATTGGTGTTGAACATGGAATATCATTCCCAGTTTATATGAGGGCGCCGTTCGGTACGATTGGCACCCACATCCCTTCGGTTGTACGGGGGTTTGTAGCGTCATGCTGGTTCGGCCTCAATACTTACTTTGGAGCTACTGCCATGAATGCTATCTTCACAACCCTTTTTGATTTTGATAATTGGTTTATCTGCTTCCTCATTTTTGCCGTTTTACAATTAGTGAATACGGCAATGGGAATAAAGTCGATAGAACGATTCGCCGACTTGGCGGCGCCCGTCATCATTTTAATTTCCGGCTGGATGTATTTCACTCTATCCGATCAGGCTGTAGCCCAAGGAAGAGATGTATGGTCCTGGATTGAAAGTCCGGTCACTGGCGGGGCTGCCGGCACGGCTTTCATGGTCGTCATTATGGCAAATATGGGATTTTGGGGTACGTTGACTGCAGATATGCCAACGCTTTCCCGCTATATAAAGGCACCAAGAAATGAAAAAAATTGGTTCAAGCGCAATAAGGGGCAAATAATTGGGAATATTATCACCTATCCCATCACTCAGACTTTCATGGTGATTATCGGTGCGGTTTCATATATGGCCGTTTCCAATTATGATCCTGTAGTTGCCATACAGGGATCAGCAAGTGGAATTGCTCTCGGTGTCCTTTTAATCATGATCGTATTTGCTCAATGGTCGACGAATACTACGGCCAACGTCATTCCCGCAGCTACCATTTTCTCGAATGTCATGGGTCCTAAAATGCCATTTTGGGCAGGAGTCGTTGTAGCGGGGGTGATTGGGATAGTAGTTCAGCCATGGAGCCTGTTCGGCATCATCATAGAAGTTTTATTAATAATAGGTGGAATCCTGGCATCCATTGTCGGCATCCTGGTAGCGGATTATTATTTCCTCCGTAAACGGCGAGTAAATGTACAAGAACTCTATGAGAGCGATGGCCAGTATAAATACTTGAATGGAGTGAATTGGGCAGGAATCATTTCTTGGGTGATTGGAGGAATTGGTGCAACGGTTTTTTCAAATTATTCGTTTATCATTGGCTTTGTTCTCGGCGGTGCAAGTTATTATATATTAGCCAAGTATTGGTGGTTCAAGCGATATGAACAAGCTGAAATCATTGATCCCAGCGATGAGAAATATTTAGGTATTTCCGTCGGCAGGGATTGGAAAATCGAAAAAGGTCCAGGACTTGAGGAAGAGATGGTTTTTACGGCTTCAACCGGCAAGGAGAACGTGTGAAAAAGGGGGAATGGAAATGTCCGAATATCAAGACTATCGCTTAGAAAGGGAACAAATCGATTTTTTACTTGAAAGAGGATATCGAATCACCCGGGTTTCCGAAAGTTTAAGTGGAGCCTTTCTCGATTTTGAACTGATTGAAGGAACGAAGCAGGAATGGAAGCAATTGAACATCAAAACCCCGGAAGGAAGGAAATACTTCTCTACATTGCTTTTCAAAAAAAAATTGAATTGAAATAGTTATGAACCGGGCCTATTCCTCACGAATGGGTCCTTTTTGTTCGAGTTTTTTGTAGAATTTTGACGTTAGATTTTCTAACAAGTGTCTGGAGATTTAAGGGTTGTCCGTTTATAATAGATTTTAAAGCAGTTTTATAAAAGGATGTGGCTGGATGAATACATCGATTACAATCGAGGAAATTCTAACACGCAAGCATTTTAATCTGACGGATATAATTGCAGGTAGAAGTGGGATAAAGCGTCAAGTGAAGTGGGTCCACTGCATGGAAGTCACCCAAATCAGCCATTTGTTAAATGGAAACGAACTGATACTGACTACCGGTTTAGGGTGGAAAGACTGCGATGACACATTTCTATCCTACTTAAGACAGTTAATAGAATGCGATGCAGCTGGACTCTGTATAGAGATTGGCACCAACACCATGGCAGTGCCGCAATGTGCCATCGATCTCGCAAATGAACGGCAATTCCCTATCATCCTATTTCATGAAGAAGTACCTTTCGTAGAAATCACGCAGGATATACATTCCCTTATCATTAATAAACAATATCAGATGATCTCCAACTTAGAAAACTACTCACAGCAGTTAAATAAAAATCTCCTCGAAATTGACCATTATGAACCAATTCTAAAATTTCTCCACAGCTATTTAAATGTACAGGTTATTCTTATCTTTAATGAAAATGATATAGCCAGCATTCCAAAAATAAAGAAAAAAACAACCTATCAAATGGTAGCGGACATATACGAAGAGAAGCGGAAATTGGATAAATCCGTTCTTGGACAGCCGATTCAAGTGCTTGGTGAAAATTATGCTGAATTGCTCATTTGCAGCAACGGCAGAGAGTTGACTGATTTTGATTCACTGATCTTGGATCGAACGGCTACCGCATTGGCACAGCATCTATTAAGGGAGTTATATATAGAAGAAAAGAAAGCGTCGGAAGAAAGTAAATGGCTTACAAATTGGATTGAAGGTGAATATAGTGACGAAGCAATCCGGGAGAGGCTTTCCTATATTGATCCGAAAATGCAGTTGGATGGCGGAATTGTTTGCATTTGCAAACAACACCCAAAGTATAATAAAGGTTCCACAAAATTAGATGGAACCTATTTTAAGATAATGTTTCGAACAATTTTTGAACAGTACGGCTTTCAGATATTTTCCATGGAAGTGCATCAGCATCTTGTTTTTATTTTAGGTGATAATCGTTCATCTGAAGATTGGAAATCAAGGGTTACAAGCGCGGTGGATCGAATCATGAAAATGGATGTAAGCGGGCGTAATCGTATGGGTCTGCTTTCCATTGGGTTTGGTAAGCATGTTCAAAGGTTAAGTGAGATTTATAAAAGTTATGAAACGGCCCGTGAAACTTTGCTGCTTCAGGATGCGTTACCAGAGGATAACAGAAGCATCTTTTATCAGGACTTACATATGCATCGCATGATTTCGCTCATAAATAAGCATGGTAATCTGGAGGAAACGGTTTACGAATATTTAGGTCCTGTCATTGAATATGACAAGCAAAACAATGGTGAGTTAATGCCTACCTTAAAGACCTACCTTGCCTGTAACGGTTCTAAACAGGAAACATCAAAACAACTATTCATTGTCCGGCAAACGCTATATCATAGGCTTGAAAAATTGGAAAAACTGCTAGGTTCTGATTTTATGCGCTCAGATAAACGTCTGGGCCTTGAATTCATGATTTTTGCATTGGACTTCTTGCAATACAGCAGCAGGAAGATCAGTGGAAAATATGTAGACAAATCTATTGGAAGATAAAAAATAAGTAAGACTGAAGGGTGTCCCGGGGACATCCTTTTTTGAATGCAAGGAAAGGGAGGCAGATAACAAGGTTAATGCTGACATCAAAATGGACTATATAGCATCTTGATGTCAGCATCTTTTATTAATATTCATCTTTTTTGGAAAGGCAGCGGTCACATTCCAAGAGGTAGGATTCAGCTTGTTCAATGATATTGGTCCCGCATTCCGTACATTGTTTAGGCGGCAGTGTCCTGAAGAATTCCAATGGGTTTTTAGTTTGCATGATGATTCCTCCTTATGATTTGGTTTAATCAGTCTTCGTGTTTGGAAAGGCAGTGATCACATTCCATCAAGTAGGATTCAGCTTGTTCAGTGATATGGGTTCCGCATTCCGTACATTGTTTAGGCGGCAGTGTCCTGAAGAATTCCAAAGGGTTTTTGGTTTGCATGATGATTCCTCCTTTTTGATTTCGTTTAATCAGTCTTCACGTTTGGAAAGGCAGTGGTCACATTCCATTAAGTAGGATTCAGCTTGTTCAGTGATATGGGTTCCGCATTCCGTACATTGTTTAGGCGGCAGTGTCCTGAAGAATTCAAGTGGATTTATAGTTTGCATGATGGTTCCTCCTTTTTGATTTGGTTTAATCAGTCTTCGCGTCTGGAAAGGCAGCGGTCACATTCCATTAAGTAGGATTCAGCATGCTCGATAATATGGTCACCGCACTCGGGGCAATGTTTAGCAGGGATATTGTTAAAAAACTCAATGGACTTTTTCATTTGCATAATGATTTCCTCCTTTTAATGTTAGATATATTTTCTGACCGCTTTATTCTTCACGTTTGGAAAGGCAGCGATCGCATTCCATCAGATAGGAATCTGAGTGGTCCACATGTGTTTCACCACATTCCGGGCAATGTTTAAATGAATCGATTATGAGTAAATCTGATTGATTTGCTTGCATGTCTCGCCCCCTCTTTATAGTACAGTTTTTGTTGTTTGCTTGTTGTTATAATACAGTATATACCCGAATTTGGAAAATGTATAGGTATTTTACAGAAAATTTGAAATTTTTTTCACTGATTGTCTAAAAACCCTATAGGTAAGGGAATTATCATCTGTTTATTTTTGGATTTTTCTTCACGGCAAGTAGGAAATGGAAGAAATAACGCTTTTTATAAAACAAAAAAACAAAGAAGGAGCGAAACGGACAGACAATTTTCAATTGGTTGTGATAGGCATTAATGTAACAGATGAGAAACAGGAAGATCAGTGATCAATGAATGCCTGTTTCACAGTCGATGTAACATATAAGAGCTTGTTCTAAAATGTCAGCAAAATTCAAGCGGCAGCGATTATGTGTAAGTTCCTGTCTGTGTGGTTTTAATACATCAGTAAAGAGGTAACTTGCTAGTAGAAGTACAATAATGGGAGGTAGCATATGTCGAAAGCGATGATTATCGTCAATCCATCTTCAGGCAAGGAAAAGGCAGGAAAGATTTTACCGAAAGCGGAAAAGGCACTTGGTGAAATTTTTGATGAGGTATGCGTTCGTAAAACGGAAGGAGAGGGGGATGCTACGGGTTTTGCTAAGGAGGCATGTGCAGAAAGGTTCGATGCTGTCATTTCCATGGGTGGGGATGGAACTGTGAACGAGATAGTGAATGGTTTGGGCGAGCAGCAGCATCGGCCTACTTTCGGAATCATTCCACTAGGAACCATCAATGATTTCGCTAGATCTTTGGGAATACCACTGAATCCCAATGCTGCCATCGAGATATTGAAGGATATGCATATTAAGGAATCGGACATAGGGAAGATCAATGACCGTTACTTCATGAATGTGTTGGCAGTAGGGGCAATCGCCGAGGCCACCTATAATGTTACCGTTGAACAAAAAACCCGTCTTGGGTCTTTTGCCTATTTCATTGAAGGAGCAAAAGCGATCATTAAAAAGACTCCGTTTCCTTTAACGGTTGAACATGATCAGGGAAAGTGGATGGGCGAGGCTCATTTACTAATTGCAACAATGACTAACTCTGTAGGCGGTTTCGAACAACTTGCACCAGAGGCGGAAGTGAATGATGGAAAGCTGCACACATTCATCATTAAGGATTTATCTCTTCCTCTCATCGTCAAGATCATTCCGAGTTTGATTAGGGGGGAGATCATGGGGAATGACGAAGTTGAATATATTAAAACAACCAAGCTCCATTTAACTACATCAGAAGAACTTGCAGTCAATATCGATGGAGATGAAGGCATTCTTCTTCCTTTCCAGGCAAATGTACTGCACAAACATCTTCGTCTCTTTGTTCCGGGAACCAAATAACTTGTTATGTGGGTTCATTGTCTTTCTGGGAAAAGCTGATCATGGGTTAGCCAATCAGCTTTTTTCTATGCGGTTACCCAAGGTTTATTGATGGAGTTGATTTGTGATGTTCATCGTGCATAACTTAAGCTCCTTCGCTTTTATAAAAGGTATCATTATTCAGGAGGATTCCAGGTTAGAATAGTTAATGCATGAATGACTGGGTATAAATATGTTACGCTTATAGTTATGATTATAGATGAGAGAGGAAGTTTGATGTTTGTATGGAGTTTTTTCTTGTTATATTAGCGCTTCTTATATTGATTGGAGTGTCTAATGTAATTAACCATTTTATACCCTTTATACCCGTACCATTAATACAAATAGCACTGGGTGTCATATTGGCACTTTTACCCCTGGGTATGCATGTTGAGATGGAGACGGAATTATTTTTGCTATTATTCATCGCACCCCTATTATTCAATGATGGCAAAAATGTACCCCGAACAGCACTATGGAAGTTGAGAGCACCCATTCTGATGCTTGCACTAGGCCTGGTATTCATAACGGTTTGGGCAGGCGGGTATTTAATTAATTGGATGATCCCTTCGATACCATTGCCGGCAGCGTTCGCTTTAGCGGCCATTTTGTCACCTACGGATGTAGTGGCAGTAAGCGCTTTGGCGAGTCGGGTCAAGTTACCGAAGAGCATCATGCACCTTCTCGAAGGCGAAGGGCTAATGAACGATGCCTCAGGTTTAGTTGCTTTTAAGTTTGCAGTTGCAGCTACAGTCACTGGTGTTTTCTCCTTAGTCGACGCCACCTTCAGTTTCATATGGATTGCAATTGGTGGGTTTGTAGGTGGAGCGATACTAGCTTTCATCATTATCAGGCTTCGTGTATTTCTTCGCCGTTTAGGGATGGAAGACGTCACGATGCATATGCTGATCCAAATCCTAACTCCTTTTATTATTTTCCTCGCTGTGGAACATTTCCACCTTTCTGGGATTTTAGCAGTCGTGGCTGGGGGAATTGTCCATGCCATTGAACGAGATCGGGAAATATCACCAACTGTAGAACTTCAAGTCGTTTCAAAGAGTACATGGTCCGTCATTTTATATGTATTGAATGGTCTTGTATTCGTTTTGCTTGGCTTGCAAATCCCAAGCGTTGCGAAAACTATCTTTCAAGATCCAGCCTTCAATAACGGACAAGTGATCCTTTATATCGTGATCATTACACTTTTCCTCTTCGTTTTACGATTCATTTGGCTTACGGCTGCCTGGTCGATTGGCTGGATGACGAAAAAAGCGGGAGCCCAAAAACCAGACTTCAAAGCTGCTGGAATCATTACCATTTCCGGTGTTCGCGGAGCTGTAACGTTAGCGGGTTCGTTCTCGATTCCATATGTGTTGGCGGATGGAAGTCCTTTTCCTGAGCGTTCGTTAATCATTTTCATTGCAGCAGGTGTCATATTGCTGACACTGATTGTTGCGAGTGTATTTCTGCCAATCGTGGCACGGACAGAAGAAGAGGAAGTGGTGGACAAGCAGGCTGACAAAACGAAAGCTGCTGCCATTCACTCACATCAAGCCGCTATTCGGGTGATTGAGTCCCAAATGACAGATGAAAACCGGGAAGCGGCTTTATCGATCATTTCCAGGTACTGTACCAAGATCAATGAACTATCCTATGTAGAACAGGAGAAAGAACCGGCTGCATTAAGGGAAGAAGAGAAGGATCTTCGCTTCAAGGCCCTTGAAGCAGAGCAAAGATTCCTGGATAAACTTATTAAGGATGAAAAAGTGGACCGGGAGACGGCGTATATATGCAAGGAATACATCCAGCGTATGGAAGGTGCCGTAACAAATCGACTGAAGTTCCGTCTTTTCAGGTCAGTAACGCTGTTCAGAAGAAGTATGCTAAGGGTTTTAAAATTATTTTTCCCTAATAAAAGTGAAATAAGAAAAATCAATCTTGAGAGATTGGAAAAGGTCAGGGATCTTAAAATCAGGATGTATAAAGCTGCCATCCAAGAGATACAAGCCGGAATTACATCCGATAATCATAAGACATCCTCGATGATCATAGACGAGTATAAAGTGTTGATTTTAAAATGCAAACGTGAAAATAGGGGCCGTACCCCGAGTAAAATGGTCGAATATGAAAGAGAGCTGTTCTATAAAGCGATCCAGGCAGAACGGGACGAAGTGCAGGATATGTTTGAAAAACGACAAATCTCCCGTGATGTTGCCAACATACTCCGCCAGCAAATCAATTTACGGGAAGCACTGACAATCAATGAAAATACACACTGATTAACAGAAGGAGCACTGCCGATATATTCGGCAGTGCTCCTTCCGGTTTGTGAAGGAAATATCGGACCGTGTATCGAATCATTATTGTATCCAATAAATGATGAAAGAGGCTGTACTAAATGGAAAAGGAAACCGAAACCATCACCTTAACGCCTTATTTACCGGAACATCTTCACCAGCTTTTCCAGTTTTTTTTAGCGGATACACAAACCCCATTTTCAGCTTTGCCGGAAGTGTCACTGAAATATTGCCGGGAAGATTGCAACAGGCACCCTATCGTAATATTGGCCGATGGTATCCCGGTTGGCTTTTTCGTTTTACACATTGGCGAGAACATCGTCCCTTTCACCAGTGATAAAAAAGCGATATTACTCCGTGGATTTCTTGTTGATCAAAAACATCAGGGCAAAGGGATTGCGAAGAAAGCCTTGCAAATCCTTCCGGAATTCGCAAAAGGGATTTTTCCAAACAAGGATTCGATCATTCTGGCAGTGGACGTCATGAACGTGATTGCAAAAATGCTTTATGCGAAATCGGGGTTTCAGGATACAGGGATTCAGAAGGAAGGCAGAAGCGGGTTGATGGAAATAATGGAGTATAGATTAGATACGATGAACAAGGATATGGAATAAGAAACGACAAATTGGCATGTAGACTTTTCCAAAAGGGGAGGTCTTTTTTTGTCCAATTTGTTACAGGTTTCATTATTAAACCAGTGATTTAGAAGGGCTGCTTTTAATAATCCCGCTGCCTTATGGTACACTTTACTTAATGCAAAATTCGTTAATCGAGGTGTAGTCCTAATGAAAACAGTCGTAGTCGTAGGTGGGGGCATTACCGGTTTATCAACCATGTATTATTTACAAAAAACAGTTAAAGCGAGGAGTCTCTCGGTACGATTGATATTAATAGAAGGAAATGAGGAGCTTGGCGGTAAAATAAGGACTGTGCACGAAGGTCCTTTTAAAATTGAAGCGGGTGCCGATTCGATTGTCGCCAGGAAACAAAATATACAACCATTTCTTAAGGAATTGAACCTGGAGGATCAAGTTGTCTATAATGCGACGGGAAAGTCATTTATCCATACAGACGGGATGCTGAAGGGAATTCCCGAAGATGCCCTATTCGGAATACCAATGAGCCTGGAGTCGTTGGCGAAAAGTGATCTGGTTTCCGCCCAAGGGAAGGTTGACGCCTTAAAGGATTTCTATACAAAAAATGAGACCTTTACGAAAAATGACTCCATCGGTTTATTCCTTGAAAGCTTCTTAGGCAAGGAATTGGTGCAAAAGCAGATATCGCCTGTCCTTTCGGGTGTTTACTCAGGAAAATTAAATGAATTGACCATTGCAAAAACACTGCCAGAGATGCTGGATTATAAAAATCAATATGGCAGTATAATACGCGGTCTATCGGAAAATAAGCAGAAATACCAAAGCAAGGGAAATAAGAAGTTCCTTTCGTTTAAAAATGGCTTATCAACATTGGTTGAACGAATTGAGGAAAGCCTCGATATGGTCGAGATTTTAAAAGGGGTCCGTGTAGATGAAATTGGAAGAAATGATGAGGGGTATATCATTTCATTGGCAAACGGTGAAACGCTCGAAACGGACTTTATCGTGTTGAGTACACCGCATACAATTGCCCAGAAATTATTGGGAGATCGGGAGTTGGATGAGGACTTCGACGGCTTGATCAATAGTTCGATGATTAGCGTTTATCTTGGATTCGATATCCCGGACAGCATGCTTCCTAAAGACGGGACAGGTTTCATTGCAGGTGATAATAGTGATTTGATCTGCAATGCATGTACCTGGACAAGCCGAAAATGGGAGCATACTTCTGAAAACAGTCAGCTTTTGGTAAGGCTTTTTTATAAAAGCTCAAGTCCGGACTATGAACGATTACGGTCCCTTACTAACCAGGAATTGATCTCCGTGGCTTTACGCGACATTAAAAACAGTCTAAGTATTTCTGGGAATCCAATTACGAGTGAAGTGACGAAATGGCATGAAAATATGCCGAACTACCATATTAAACATCCTCAAATCGTTCAATCCCTGGAGGCGAAAATCTCCGAGAATTATCCGAATGTTTTACTGGCGGGCTGTTCATACAATGGTGTCGGAATCCCGGACTGTATTGCTGATGGGGAAAAGAAAGCACAAGAAATATGTCTGAAGTTGTAAAAGGGGGACTGCCAGGTGGCGGTCTCAGACTGTAGACAAACTCGAGGAATATTGAGTGTTTGTAAAATTGGAACGTTGATTTCCACTCCAGGCACTCGCTTTCCGCGGGCGGTCCGGGAGCCTCCTCGGCACGCTTGCGCCTGCGGGGTCTCCCCTGGACGCGCTTTTCCCGCAGGAGTCTCGTACCTACGCTCCAATCAACTTTGTTTAACCTTTTAAATAGAACCCTTTTGCCTTGTATTAAATTTAAGGTGATAAAATAACTTTCTAAACATGATTCTAATTCCGCGAAATCGATTTTGTAGTCGCCACGATCGTAACACCAGGTATGATAATAATATCCTAAAGTCTCTCGGAAAACGTGATTAGAAGCGGCCACCAAACATATTTGCGGTTCTTTTTTTAGTACAATGTACGGAACGAAGATCATCAAAAAGGTTCGATACGTCACATTAGAATACGTGGAAGAATCACGAGAGGTTACCTATTCTCTATACCTGCTTCATTTCCAATAGTAAATCAGAAAGGACTGCCATGGTGAACTGCACCCCAATTGTTAGACAACATCTAACAATTGGAGGTGCAGTTTTTTTGACTAAATATACGATAGACGAAAAATCAAATGCAGTTTTAGA
>NZ_JAZHFU010000028.1:0-35418 GCF_036541465.1 Bacillus sp. CFBP9009
GAAGAAATGTTTGACTTGCTCATTTGCTTTTTTGATAGTGTGTGCTCACTTAAAATTTAACGTTGGCGCTTTGTTTTGTTCAGTTTTCAAAGAGCAATAATGGAGCGGGTGAAGAGAATCGAACTCTCATCATCAGCTTGGAAGGCTGAGGTTTTACCACTAAACTACACCCGCATTTAATTTTTAAAATATTTCCAGAAAGAATGGTCGGGAAGACAGGATTCGAACCTGCGACCCCTTGGTCCCAAACCAAGTGCTCTACCAAGCTGAGCTACTTCCCGTAAAATATGGTGCGCCCGGCGGGAGTCGAACCTACAACCTTCTGATTCGTAGTCAGATGCTCTATCCAATTGAGCTACGGGCGCTAATTTCTATGATGTTATTGGTGCGGCCGAGAGGAGTCGAACCTCCACGGGGTTTCCCCCACTAGGCCCTCAACCTAGCGCGTCTGCCATTCCGCCACGACCGCGAAAGCGACTTTGTAAGTTTAACACCTTTTCAACTTGATGTCAAGAAGAAAAATATCAGTGCGGGTGAAGGGACTTGAACCCCCACGCCTTGCGGCGCCAGATCCTAAGTCTGGTGCGTCTGCCAATTCCGCCACACCCGCGAAAATAAATGGTGAGCCATGAAGGATTCGAACCTTCGACCCTCTGATTAAAAGTCAGATGCTCTACCAACTGAGCTAATGGCTCTAAATAAAATGGCTGGGCTAGAAGGGATCGAACCTTCGCATGACGGAATCAAAATCCGTTGCCTTACCGCTTGGCTATAGCCCAATAATCGAATACTAATTAACAGCCAGGATAACATTATATCACAATAATATTATTTTAGCAAGTGTTTTTTTAAAAAATGGCGGTCCCGACGGGAATCGAACCCGCGATCTCCTGCGTGACAGGCAGGCATGTTAACCGCTACACCACGGGACCAGTATTTTGATTATATATAAGAAAGTGACCCATACGGGATTCGAACCCGTGTTACCGCCGTGAAAGGGCGGTGTCTTAACCGCTTGACCAATGGGCCTTGATAAAATATGCAACTGGCGGAGAAGGAGGGATTTGAACCCTCGCGCCGCTTACGCGACCTACACCCTTAGCAGGGGCGCCTCTTCAGCCTCTTGAGTACTTCCCCAAAAAAAATGGCTCCGCAGGTAGGACTCGAACCTACGACCGTTCGGTTAACAGCCGAATGCTCTACCACTGAGCTACTGCGGAATAATGAAAATTGGGTTCCTTTTTCACGCTCAAGGACCTTAGTGTTTGTCGTTTAGAACAAGTTGTTATCTTGTCGACTCTTATGATTATAAAGAGGTTGCAACTTAAAGTCAAGCGTTCTTTTATGTTTTTTTATATTTTTGTTTTTCACTCCTTAAACCCTTGGTAAATCAATGTTCCACGACATTTACCACAAACGAAACGGGTAGTGTCGATTCGCTTTTTTCTTATATACACCTGCTGACAGTCTTCACATTTATATTGAATAGTATTCATCTTTTTCTTTAATTGGTTAGATGGCAGCGGCTCGCAAAATCTCGGTGCCCCCACTTTTTTGAGTAATTGCTTAAAGTCCGCATCACGATGCTGGTACCCTTTTTTCTCGATATGCAGATGATAATGGCACAATTCATGCTTAATGATTCCAACCATTTCTTCCACACCGCGTTCATCAAGATACTTCTTATTGATTTCTATATTGTGTGAACGGAGCAAGTATCGGCCTCCTGTTGTTCGGAGACGCGGATTAAAACTGGCTTGGTGTCTAAAGGCCTTTTCAAAGTCTTTCAACGATATTTCTTCCACTAGTTTTTGCAATTGCCGATTATCCATTTCCCCCTCCCTTTCCTTGGTAACATGACAACCCATTATAACATAGACTAATAATACAATAGGAAAATAAGGGAGGAAAAGCTATGCCTAATTGGTTCCAGAATCAAATCCGCAAAGCCTTTTATGAAAAGGATTATTATCAAGTGAAGATGTTGAATCAATGTTGGTTTTTTTATCAAAAAAAAGAAAGCCTCCGGTTATAAATTAAACTTTGTTCCATATAAAAAAAACCCCTTCTAGTATAGAAGGAGCTTACCACAGGCTAGTTTTGATCCTTTGGCTCGAGCATCGTTAAAGATACCCTTTGTTTTTGGGAGTCAACCAGTTCGACCCAAACCGTCACAACATCCCCAACGGCCACTACATCCAATGGGTGCTTTACAAACCTGTTGCTCAGTTTAGAAATATGAACCAGTCCATCCTGTTTAACACCAATGTCGACAAACGCACCGAAATCCACAACATTCCTCACTGTACCTTGTAATTCCATCCCAGTTTGCAGATCCTCCATTTTTAGTACATCCTGCTTAAGCAGTGGTTTTGATAATTCATCCCGAGGATCTCTTCCCGGTTTCATCAAATCATCTATGATATCTTTAATCGTAATTTCCCCAATTTCCAATTCATCGGCCAAATCAGCCGGATTTAGTTTGCCTAATTCTTCATTCAGTGCATCACTACCTAAATCATCAGATGTGAATCCCATTTTCTTTAATAATTTATTCACGGCACTGTAGTTCTCAGGATGTATCGCGGTTTGATCTAAAGGCTCATCTCCATTAATGATACGTAAGAACCCTATACATTGTTCATATGTTTTGGCACCAAGCCGGGGAATCTTCTTTAATTCCTTCCTGCTTGAAAACTTCCCTTCCACTTCCCTTTTCTTCACAATATTTTGAGCAACCGATTTTGATAAACCAGCTACATATTGCAAAAGAGACGATGAAGCGGTATTGACATTCACCCCCACCTGGTTAACAGCTGTTTCTACTACAAAGGTGAGGGATTCCGTTAACTTTTTCTGGGACACATCATGTTGATACTGACCCACGCCCACGGATTGCGGATCAATTTTAACAAGTTCAGCAAGGGGATCCTGAAGCCTTCTGCCTATCGAAACTGCGCTTCTCTGTTCTACTTGAAGATCCGGAAACTCTTCTCGGGCAATATCCGAGGCTGAATACACACTGGCTCCCGCTTCATTTACAATTATATATGAAATATTCCCTTTCACTTCTTTCAAAATATCTGCGATGAATTGCTCTGATTCACGTGATGCCGTACCATTGCCGATTGCCACGATTTCAACCGAGAACCGCTGAAGTATTTCGATCGTTTTTTCACGGGCAGCATTAAGTTTCGCAGCAGGAGGATGCGGGTAGATCACACTGATATCGAGAACCTTTCCGGTTTCATCAATGACAGCCAACTTACAGCCAGTCCGATATGCCGGATCAAGGGCGAGGACCACTTTTCCTTTAAGCGGGGGCTGCAAAAGCAGGTTCCGCAGGTTTTCAGAGAAAATATGGATAGCTTGATCCTCAGCTTTTTCTGTCAGCTCTTTTCTGATTTCCCGTTCTACAGAAGGCAAGATCAATCGCTTGAGTCCATCCTCAATTGCAGATTTAAGAACAACTTGGGCTTCAGATTTGTTATTTTTAATGATTTTCCGCTCAAGATGACCAATGATGATTTCAGTCCGAGGCTGAATGGAGATTCGCAGAACCTCTTCCTTTTCACCTCTATTCAGCGCCAACACCCGATGCGGTACGATTCTTTGAACCGGCTCCTCGTATTCATAGTACATCTCGAAGATTTTTTTCTCGTCCTTCTCTTCATTTTTCACAGTTGAAACCATTTTTCCGGCTTTGAAAATTTCAGCCCTTATCCACTTCCTTAATTCTGCATCATCGGAAATATGTTCAGCTATGATATCCTGCGCTCCAGCAATAGCCTCTTCAATAGAAGAAACTTCTTTTTCTGCCGATATGAATTCTGCAGCTTTTTCGCTAACACTGGCATGCATTGGACATTCCAGAAGCCAATTGGCCAGTGGTTCAAGACCCTTTTCTTTAGCGACTGTCGCTTTCGTTCTCCTTTTTTGCTTGTATGGCCTGTATAAATCCTCGACTTCCTGCAGTTTTGTTGCCTTCTCGATTTGTTTCGTTAATTCTTCCGTCAATTTTCCCTGTTCACCAATTGAACGCGTAACTTCCGCTTTCCTCTGGCCAAGGTTTTCAAGATAGTTCCACCTTTCCATGATGGAACGAATCTGAACTTCATCAAGTGAACCCGTCATTTCTTTTCTATACCGCGCGATAAAAGGGACAGTGTTCCCCTCTTGCAGCATCTGTATGACGTTTTGGACTTGATGATTTTTCAAAGTTAGCTCATTGGATATTTGTTTAATCAGTTCTTTCAATGTATCTTCTACAACGATCATTATGTTTACCTCCAACCTTTTGATCTAATAAGTATAGTCTAGCAAATGAGTGATGAAGTTGCGAATTCAATACAAAAAAGCTCACTTCCGAATTATGGCGAAAGTAAGCTTCCTAAAATGAAAGTTGTATCATCTGCAGTTAATGGACTGCTTTTTAATATGCATTGTGCGTTCTTATCGATAGGGACCAGCCTTTTTAAAAAAGTTTTAGCTCCCTTAAGTTCTAAACCATCGGAATGAAGGATGAATTTTGCATTTGGTTCATATTTGTAGCTCTGCGTCCTGTATGTTTGTTTCCTTCCGGATAAATACCCTGTAACAGGTAAAGGGTAAACGAGTTTATCGTCGCTTGGATTATACAGGAAAAAGCGGATGTTACCCACTGAACTGTATACAAATTCATTCTTGTCATAAAATATCTTCAAAATCGAAACAGCTGCCCCCCGCTTATCGACTAAAACCTGGTTACATACTGCCATTAATGATTCTACATCCAACTCATGATTACGTTTAACTTCCTCGATGACGGCATGGGAGGAATCATAAGCATTTTTGCCGCTGCCTAGACCATCTGCCAGGACACACACAAAGTATTCTTTCGTATGAAGAAAAAAGTAATCATCACCACAATAAACCATCCCGTTTTTAGACGATTGAGAGACAAGGACTTCTATTTTTTCTCCCCTCAGAATATCTTTGATCACTGAATTAACTCCGAGTTTTCAGCATTAATGGCTTCTTGAAGTTTCTTGATCGCACGGCGTTGGAGCCTTGAAACATGCATTTGGGAAATCCCCAGTTTATCGCCAGCTTCTTTCTGGCTTAAATTCTCTAAATAAGTATGTTGAATGATCATCTTTTCACGGTCACTCAGAACATGCAGCACCTTTTCAAGCACAAGCCGCTGATTGACCTTTTCAAAACCTTCGTCGACATTCCCGAATATATCAAGCAATGTGACAGTACCGCCATCAGAATCCGCCTCAATAGAATGATCCACAGATAAAGCTTGATAGCTTTTTCCCATTTCCATCGCTTCTAAAACTTCTTCTTCAGTCACGCCTATACTATCGGCTATTTCATCTATTCTTGGTGAACGATGCAGAGTTGTCGTCAATTCCTCGACAGTCACCCTGATTTTCGGACCAAGTTCCTTAATTCTCCTTGGTACATGGACACTCCATGTTTTGTCACGAAGGAACCTTTTGATTTCGCCGATTATAGTAGGGACGGCAAATGCCTCAAAGCTCTTACCGAAAGATTCATCATATCGTCGAATGGCACCTAATAAACCAATCATGCCGACTTGGGAGATATCCTCCTGAAATGATTTCCCTTTCGCATACTTCCGGGAGATTGTTTCAACTAAACTTTTATAATGGATGACTAGATTACTCTGCGCTTCATCATCTTGATTCTGCTGGTAAGCTCTAATCCATTCATTTACCTGTTCTCTTTGTGCCTGATTAGGTTGAGACTGTTTTTGCATCCATCTCCACCTGCTCTCCTTCTAAAAACTTAGTCATAAATACTGTAACCCCATCATGCTGATGAATTTTAACATCATCCATCAGAGTTTCAATAAGGTAAAGACCCAAGCCTCCTTCTCTCAAAAGTTCGACTTTTTGTCCATTTTCGTATGGACCGAGTCCTTGACGAACTTCTTCGAAATTACAGCTCTTGCCACTATCAGAAACCATGACCTCCAGACGGTCAGGATAAAGGCCGAAACTTACTTTCACTTCACCCTTTTCAGAATCCTTATATGCATGCTGTACCGCATTTGTACAAGCCTCACTGGTAGCGATTTTTAAATCCTCAATTTCATCATACGCAAATCCCATCCGGCTTCCTATCCCAGAAAGCGTTAAACGAATGACACCGATGAATTCTGGTTTTGCAGGTATTTTCATTTCGATGTAATCATATACTTGACTCATTCTAACCCACCCTCTGTACCACTTTTTATATCAATGATATCTGCAAGACCTGTTATATCAAATAAACGTCGTAACCTTTCTGATAAGCCAACTAGTGTGAATTCGCCATTATGTGCCCTTACACTTTTGAAAGCACCGACAAATACCCCAAGTCCCGTACTATCCATATAAGAGACTTCAGTTAAATCAATCGTAATCGAAACATTATCCTGCTCTGAAATCGGAAATAGTGATTCCCTTAATTTCGGTGCAGTATAGGCATCGATTTCACCTTTTAGTTTTACAACAAATTCAGTATTTAATTCATTAACATCTACAGTTATATTCATCCTTGACCCACCTCTTCAAATCCTCTTCATTCCTATATCTATACCCAGCAGAAACAATACTAAACATTTGATTTTAAAATTATTAGTGTAAAATCATCCCTCAGTTGGAAGTTCTGCATTTTCTCCAATTGTTTAAATATATTATTCACCATTTCCTGGGCTTGCAAATGCATATTCTTTTTAATGAAACCGATAAGTGTTTCCCTTTCTATGAACCCATCATACGTCCGGCACTCCGTTACTCCATCGGATAATAAAATGATCATGTCTCCACGATTCACCGTTTTTTCATATTGGCGATACCTTGTTTTTTTATCAACTCCAAGCAACAAGCCTTTTGCATCCAAATCGCTAAAAGTACCTGTTGCGGCATCATAGTAAAAGCCAGGTTCATGTCCGGCTGAAGCATAGGAAAATTGCCTGTCATGCGGATCATATAAACCATAGAACATGGTTATGAACATGCTTGGATCCACATTATGCTCCACAACACGGTTCAAACTCTCAAGCACACTATTCGGTTCATGACGATGCTCGGGAAGACTGTCCATCGCATATTTGATCATCGACATGCACAATGCAGCAGGAATCCCTTTTCCTATGACATCTGCTATCCCTACTCCTATACGATCATTCTCATCTTGGACGAAGTGATAGTAATCTCCGTTCATCTGTCTCGCCGGAACACTGATCGCTCCAATTTCAAGTGATTTGATATCAGGAATTTTCGTTTCCAAAAGAGTATGTTGAACGTTTGCCGCAATCTCGATTTCCGTTTTCAGTTCCTGCTGTTGATGTCTAAGGCTTTGATGTTCACGGTATGCAATGCCGTAGCCCATCATGACTTCTAGCAGAAAATCGAAAGAATCCAATACTTTTCCCGGTAATTCCGGGTAAAGTTCCATTAAGTTATTTTTATGCATACTGATGATTTCTTCTGGAGATATATTGTATTTGATATGTAGGCGGCTAATCTTTTGTCCTTGGTAGAGTGCCTGCTCATTTTGGTCTTTAAGATAAGTAGAAAGCGCCTCATGATACTTTTTCTCCATGTTCTCCCTAATATCCATATTCCCCCCCTAACGGAGCCATTTCGTAGCGATGATCTTAGTCCCTTCACCTGGTATCGAATCAATATCAAAGTCATCCATTAAACGTTTGGCTCCAGGAAGACCTGCACCCAGTCCCCCCGAGGTGGTATATCCATCTTCCATGACTCTGCGGATATCCTCAATTCCCGGCCCTTGGTCCTCTGCAATGATTTTCAATCCTGACTTCCCATTTATATTTAGCTTTTTTATGCTAACACTGCCTTGTCCAGCATATAGGTATATGTTTCGGGCCAATTCGCTAATGGCCGTTGTGATCCTGGCCTGGTCTACAGTACCGAATCCCAACTCTTTAGCGACATTTCTTCCGAGCTGCCTTGCAGCTACGATGTCCCATTCATTTATGATTTTTACGCAGGATTGGAACTCCATTCTTTAATCCCCCAATTCCTGTTGTAATTTCTCCAGGCCTTTCTCTAAGTCTAATGCTGTCAGAACATCATCGAGACTAATTCCCAGTTCAATTAATGTTATTGCAACAGCAGGCTGGATCCCCGTAATTACAACTTTGGCCCCCATAAGCTTAGACATGCTAAAGACATCGCCTAATACCTTTGCGATAAAAGAATCAATAAAATCTATTGAGGTAATATCTATAACAACGCCATTAGCGCTTGTTTCATGGATCTTATGCAGTAAATCCTCTTGAAATTGAAGGGCTGTCACATCATCCAATTCCCACTGTATAGAGACTAACAAGCAGTCATAAAGCTTTAATATCGGAATCCTCATACTTATCCCTCCACCTTTACGATCTTACGGCTCGTTAATTCCAACGCAACTTCTATCCCTTTTTTCAATGTATTTTTTGTAATCACTTCATTTAAATTAATTCCAAGATTAACGATGGTTTGAGCAATTTCAGGGCGGATGCCGCAGAGTATACATTTTGCACCCACTAATCGGACTGCTTCCGCCGCTTGAATGATATGATGGGCAACCATGGTATCCACGACCGGCACGCCCGTTATATCAATAAGAACAACTTCAGATCTATGCTTAACAACGCCAGTCAACAGGTTTTCCATTATCTGTTTGGCACGTTCTGTATCAATCGTACCAATCAGCGGCATTACCGTTATTCCTTCCAATACAGGAATGAGCGGTGCCGAAAGTTCTTGCAACGCTATTTTTTGCATGGAAACAGTTCTTTCCCAAGTTTGAGTATATATATTGACTATTTCATTATTTATCGGTGTCGCCCATTTATCCAAATGGTTAACAAGATTGACTTGATTTTCAGGAGTAACCAGACCCTTTTCCACCATACCATTTATGACAATTAACGTGAATTTATGAAGTCCTTCATTGACGAAAGTGAGAGGCCATCCCAATTGGACGACTTTCTCGGCAAAATCTGAAAGCTTCAATGTGAATTCCTTGTTTTTACTATCAACGTTCGTGATGATCATATCTATAAATTCACTGCTCGTTTGCGTGAACATTCGATCTGAAACGACTTTAATTAATCTTTCGTCCGTACTTTCCTTCATGATGCCCATCCACTCAGTAAGGATGTAATCTTGATTTTGCTTAATAAAATCGTAAACCAATTGATTCATAATATCCTCCCATTCTAACACAATTGCCTTGTTTCCCTGTCCACGTCACAAGGATGTTAACTAACTGTAATGTTATTTCCATTTGAATTTCCTTTGAGTTTCCCCACTAACTTTTGCTTTTTTTTAGGTATTTACAAAATAACTACATACCCGAAATTCAGGTAAGAAAAACATAAATTAATGAAAAGTTAGGGAGATACTATAAAAAACAATGACGTTCCATCCAATATCTAACTGTATAAAGTTTTATTCGTCAAATTTTTCATATTTCCTGCTGTATACTTTTTGGATATGTTAATGTTATTTGACAAAAAAAAACACGATCCCCACAGTTGCAGGGATCGTGCCATCTAAATAACATCAAGAATGATTTGTATTATAATAACGCCCGGTTTAACGGGAAAAATTTTCTTTAAAACTCAATGAGGCCTAAACTAATTTGCAAAGCTTCATTGACTTTTTGCATCATCGGTTCGTCAAGATGCGTAATTTTATCAGTTAAACGCTGCTTATCAATTGTCCGGATCTGTTCTAATAAAATGACGGAATCCCGCTCGAATCCGTACTTTTTTGCATTAATCTCAACATGTGTAGGCAATTTCGCTTTTTGAATTTGAGCTGTAATGGCTGCCACGATCACAGTCGGACTAAAGCGATTACCAATATCGTTTTGTAAAATTAGTACCGGACGGGTCCCCCCCTGCTCTGAACCAACTACCGGGGAAAGGTCTGCGAAGTATACGTCACCACGCTTAACAACAATCAATGGCTCAGCCTCCGCTAACTAATCGTTCAACGCAATGACCAGCCTCGAATTCAGCCTGGAAGGCTTCAGAAGCAATCGTTAAGTTAATGGCCGCCATTTCAATATAACCGCGTTTCATCGATTCACGAAACTCTTTCTTTTTACGTTCGCGAAGATACATTTTTGTGGCACGATAAATAAATTCACTGCGATTTACATTTTCCTCACTCGCATACCCATCTAACTCTGTTAAAAAATTTTGAGGTAATCGAATTAATATCTCTCTTGTTGCGCTGGATTCAGACACAAACATACACCTCCACCATCACTACACACCTTTATTGTATATATCCTTTTCAATATTACCATTAAAATGCCTATCTGCAAAGAGTATATTCTATTCTCAATCCTATTATCAGCATAATAAAGGAAATCTTATTCACAATCTTAGGATTTTTTTACAATCCGGTCATTCCAAAATGAAGTTGCGTACATGTTTCACCTGATTGTCTTTTATATATACACGGGGCACTCTTGCTCCTATCATACACGTTATCTCATAGTTGATCGTTTCCAGTTTTGCCGCTATCTCATCGACAGTAATCGATTCATCCCCATCATTCCCCATCAGTGTGACCTCTGTTCCTACAGGGTATGGTCCAGGCAGCTTGATCATGCATTGATCCATGCAAATCCTCCCGACTATGGGTACTCTTTTTCCATCCACAAGAACTTCCTGACCTTGCAGCTTACGGATCCAGCCGTCAGCATAACCGATTGGCAAAGTCCCGATCCATTCATTACCTTCAGCCGTATAAGTCGCTCCATAGCTAACGCTTTCACCCTTAGCAAGCTGTTTAACCGCGACCATCTTCGTTCTCAATGATATAGCCTGTTTTAATGGGTATGGCAATATCGGCTTCATCTCCACGGAAGGACTCAATCCATACATGGAAATCCCCATTCTTATTGCATTCCATTCAGGGTCGGTGAATCTTAAAGAAGCTGCACTATTGGCTGCATGAATATATTCAGGCTTTCCAGTCATTACGGAAAGCATCCCTTTAAATGTAGCAAGCTGCTTTTCATAATAGTCGGTCTTCATTTCATCCGCCGTCGCGAAATGAGTGAATATCCCTTGGAAATTGAAACAAGCTTCCCTCTCAAGCAAATTTTCCACTTTCATGAGTTGACCTTTATCACGAATGCCGATTCTACCCATGCCGCTATCCACTTTTACATGGATTTGCAAAACTTGTCCCGGTTTCAACAAATCCTTTGCCTTTTCCAACCATGCTACATCGAAAACCGTCACGGAAATCCCATACTCGGCAGCAAGTGCTGCGCTTTCAGGCCTTGATGCCCCAAGTACAAGGATCGGAGCCAATATTCCCTTTTTTCGTAAGGCAAGAGCCTCATCCAAAAAAGCGACACTTAAAAAATCCGCCCCCGCTTCAAGCGCCGTTTTGGCCACTTCATAGTCCCCATGGCCATATGCATTCGCTTTAACGACAGCGAAAAGACTAACGCCATTTCCCAGTCTTTGTTTCATGGAAGAGATATTTTCAAAAATTTTATCCAAATTTACTTCTGCCCACGTATCTCGATGAAATATTTTCGTTTCCAAGACCATTTCCTTCTTTCCTACACTCACAATAAGATTCTTCCCAGTAGCGAAGTTTTCGTTTCATTATAGGAACATTCTATAACCAACCGCCAGAAAGATAAAGTGCTTTTTCACCTTGATTCAAATTTCCCAGCTGCCAGCCTAAAACAGTTGGAAGGATTAAAAATGTCAACAAGCTGCTTCCCCGCCTATCCTACCCAGAAGAAACCTTCGTAAGGAGACGGGAAACATCAGCTTGTTATGTAATCCTATTTGACTGGTTCTTCCCCAACCGAACGGGCGACTTCTATCATCTCTTCCTGTTTCAAATCCTTTGATGCAAGCATATAATCGACACCTTCAAAAGTCCATGCAATCGTATTTCCTGTCATGGCCCCGACAGTATAACCTAAATCAACCGGTTCTCCATTCACATTCGTCGAAACGGAAGTTTGAACTACCTCAGCTTTTTCCTGAACTAATGTAAAACTTTTTGTACCCTCATAGGTCAAAACGACACGTTCTCCCTTTTCCGTCGTAATTTCTTTTTCTTCCGTTAAATTCATATCACCAATATTTTCGGGGTATTTCACTGCAAATCCTTCATTTTGGACTTCTGCCATAACGGGTGCTTCAAGTTGTGCACTTGTCATGTTTTTCTTCATATCAAATGAATCTTTATCAAAAGTCGTATCGAATTTAACTTTCGAGAATTCAACTAGTACTAATGCGGTCCTATCAGGGTCCATGACTTTTACACTGACTGGGGATAAATCCTTTTTGTTTATAGTAATCTCTTGAAATGGCAACATTTTATTGTTTTGGTAGCGTGTTTTCGTTTCAAAGACATAATGTTTATCCGTTTCTTTATATGTCGCACTTTTATCTTCCGTAATGTCTTTCACCAACGACTCGAACAAATAGGCCTGACTGCTGTTCTCCGGCCACTCGCTTTGAAATTTAAAACTTTTATTCAAAGCTGGCGTCAGAACATATACACCATCATCATTTTTCAAAATCATCTGGCTTTGATCCTTCTCTTCATTTTTCAGATTTACGCGGTAAAAAGAAGGGTCCTTATGCCAAATCTCCACATTATACACTTGAGGTTCCGTCCCCATCTTCAATGTCATCTTCGCGTTAGCTTTATATCCTTTCATTTCGCCAAGCTTCTCATTCAATTCACTCACTACGTCACTCTGTGATTTTTGGCCGCAAGCAGAAAGAGCAAGCAAGAGCATGATCCCTGCAAAAAGCATTACCATCTTCTTCATCTTTTCAACCCCTTTTTGTCATTTGAACGTAAAAGGGAGAGGAAAAGGCAGGATCCGGACATTGGCTCGACTGATGTCTTAGATTCCTCGGTGTTTTAGACACGAACCCATTCTCAGTCCGGCTAAAAACTTTTCGAGAGCACCTACTCTGCCATGTACCTTTTACCGGGCCTTGTCTCCCTATAGCACTAAATGTATATGAGACAACCTAAAGGTTTATGACCCGATTGGACAAAACTCCATTACCCTTCAATTACGACTTGAGCAACCGCATAATCCCGGCTGTGGCTAATCGAAAGATGGACCCCTTCAGAAAACGGCTTTGAAATCATCGGCTTTCCTTTATCATCCGAAATGATTTCAATATCCAAAAAGGATAAGTGCTTACCGATCCCTGTACCGTTTGCTTTTGAAAAAGCCTCCTTTGCCGCAAAACGCCCAGCAAAATACTCGACCTTCCTTCTTCCATTTAACTTTTCGAAAATCAAGATTTCCCTTTCTGTTAATATACGCTCCTTTAAACGGGGTTGCCGATTAATCAGTGTTTCCATTCTATCCAACTCAGTAATGTCCACGCCTATACCTTTAATCACTTTGACACCTCTTCTATTAATTTAATAAGCTGCATATCATTAGGAGGACTCTTTTACCTGAAAATGATAATATTGTATTTAATTAAAAACGATAATAAGGAGGAATTTATGTTTACAAGAACAGAAACCTTCCGCGAATACGCAAATTCATATCGAGCTGTTACTGTGCTCATACTCATTATGATGATTGTATTCGTTCTTGTCCTCTTCCCCATATTTCCCGGCAATGTACTCTTTTATTATGGCGCAGGAGTGAACTTATACATCGCTGATGGACAATGGTGGCGATTGATCACCCCCATCTTTCTACATAGCACGTTTACACATTTACTGTTTAACGGCTTCTCACTTGCCATCTTCGGTCCATTCCTAGAGAAATTACTTGGAACCGTCAAGTTTTCAATCTTCTTTTTATCGACAGGTATCCTTGCCAATATCGCAACCTTTCTAATTAACCCACTGACATATAACCACGTAGGTGCTAGCGGAGCAATTTTTGGTTTACTCGGATCCTTTCTATATCTTGTACTTTTCAATAAAACCAATTTTACGAACAACGAAAGAAATACAGTATATACACTGACCGGAATTGCCATCATCATGACCTTCATTCAACCGCAGATCAACGTTATCGGTCATTTGGCTGGACTGGCAACCGGCTTTTTAACAGCTCCATTATATTTAAGAAAAAAATGGTAGGACAAACAGCCGACTCTTCCTTTCAATCACTGGGAGTCGACTGCTTTTTTAGGTAAATACCATGATTTAATTATTAGGCAATCCTTTTCTGCCACATCAGCAACCATGCCGACCCGGGAGGTGATTCCTGATTTGACCGATGCTGAAATCGTTGCTAATTCTTTTCGATTTTGAAACCAACTTTTTTTATATGTGATTGATTGAATTCTGCTTCTCTGCATGATCAATGTTTGCTTCGAGAAAAAACGGCTGCTCAATAGCAACAAATTCCCATCTATGCTCCATCCTGCATCTCTATATTGCATGTAAGCCCAAAAAATCGCCAACGGTACAAGCAAAAGAGATAGATAACCCCAAGGTCTGAAAAACCATACCAAGGCACCGATGATCGGGATGAGGTACAGAAACTTACGAAACACATACCGGGAAAGTGCACGCTTAGGTATCGGTGTCATCTCAGTGGTTGTTTCATAAACCGGTAAAATTTCCAGGATTTTTTCATGTAAATGCCTCTTCCTGATTAAAGGGAACAGCATGATGGATAGACTTTCTTTATCTTCCATACTGCCTCCAGCATATTCAATATAAACCGTCGCCAATCCCAATGGCTTTCGAATCAAATTCTCCATGATCCGGATACCTTGAATTTTATGGATAGGGATTGTCAGCTGTCTTTTCTCGAGAAACCCTCTGGAAATAACGATTTCCTCATCCGTTTTTAACACGGTAAAGGAAGCATATTTAATTACCATACTTAATGTGGCCAGTACATAAACCACCAGTAAAGCCACCAGGGCAAACAAGGTCAGAATGATGGTCCCCATTTCAATAAACTCTTCATAATCCTTAAATATCCTCTCAAAAGGTATCATTTCATCGAACTGTGAAATAAAAGCGATTGCCCCAGATAGGAAGACACCTACCGCTCCCGAAGTGGCAGCCATAACGAATAGCTGCGGCAATGTCTGCTTAAAAACGGAAGACGATTTAGCTGTATATTCTTTATTCGCAACTTCATCTTTATCCTTATCAAAAGGATTTTTCGCATTTTTTTCTTCACTTATATAAGCATTGATTCGTTCCGCATCACTTTTGCTTATGGCTGATAATACGGCATCGGCCTGAGACCCGCCTGCCGTTTCAATATTCAGCTTCACCAGGCTGAATATCCTCTGGATTATGCCCTCTGATATATCTATGCTATGGATCCGATCAAACTTTATATACCGTTTCTTCCTTACGAATACCCCGGACTCAATTCTGAATTCGCCCTCTTCTATGCGATATGTAAAACGTAACCATTGAAGGAATGAAATGCCTATCAGTAAAAGTATAATAATGGCAATGACCAGCGGTTGTATCCATCCAGGAATTCCTTCATTCTTACCAGGAATGACGACCACTAATAAAAAAGGGATGACTAACTCCTTAATCGATTTAATGATGTTAAGCAATACAGCTATGGGGTGAAGCCTTTTAGGATCAGACATCTTCTTCCTCCACACTTGCCATTCTCGAAATATAATGCCGCAATTCATCTGCCTCTGCAAGGTCCAAGGCAGGGATAACATGAAGGGTCGCTGCAGTGGAAATTTCAACGGAGGCTAAATCGTATTTTCTTAATAATGGCCCTTGCTTCGTTTCAACATGCTGAACCCTTATCATGGGGATGAGTGTTCTTTTAATGACGAAAATACCACTTTGGATATCAATTTCAGTATTTCTTACTTCGTAACGCCACCTCTTCCATTTCACCGACGGAATCAGAAAGATGGCCAGATAGGATTGGATTATTGAAATTATGATCAACGCTCCAAACACCCAATATGTCCAATCAAAAATGATTGTAAGCACGAGTACGGCAATGCTTATAATCCAGGTTATTGAACAGCTTATAAGACCACTGATTTTCCATACGGTCAAGGCCTTATTCGATATACGATTTTCAGGTTCCATGTGCTTCTCCTCTTCCGGACAGGTAATGCTAATTGAATCATCATCCATCCTTGCTTTCATCCATTATACTATAATTAAATACTGGAAATTAACCCCTTTTCAAACAAAGGCTATGAGCATTCGGATACCATCGCATTGGAGATACACATAAAAAAATGCCGCTCAAATGAGCGGCATTTCCAATTCAATTAAATCTTATTCGTTTTTTCTCTTTTTTGGCTCGTGCTACGGTTCCCGTAACCATTCGATTTACGGTTCGTGCTTGGGCGTTTCCCTGATCCGCTACCGTAATCTTTTCTGCCTGAAGAACTGCGGCCATTGCGCTGTCTGTTGCCAGAAGAACTGCTTCCTCCGCGATTGCGACGCATTGGAGATGGAGATTCTTCCGTTAACTTGATAGGCGTTTGATCCGGTTCTTTTGTCATTGATTTAAGCATGGCTGCAACTAAATCCGCTGCGCTATGTTTTTGTAATAATTCTTCCGCTTGACCAAGGTATAAAGTTAAATCCTCATTCTCAATTGTATTAAGGATTTTTTCCGTTACTGCTTTTTGTTGACCTTCCAACGCTTCAGTTAACGTAGGTGTCTTAAGTTTCTCCATACGTTTTTTCGTTGTATGTTCAACTGCATGCAGTTGGCCTCTTTCTCTTGGTGTTACAAACGTAATGGCTATACCATGTTTACCTGCACGTCCTGTACGTCCAATACGGTGAACGTAGCTTTCCGGATCTTGAGGAATATCAAAGTTGTATACGTGAGTAACGCCGGAAATATCAAGTCCACGTGCAGCAACATCAGTAGCAACGAGCACATCGATGCTGCGGTCTTTGAACTTTTTCAATACAGAAAGTCGTTTTGCCTGGCTAAGGTCACCATGAATGCCTTCAGCCATATAACCGCGGATATTCAATGCAGATGCCAATTCATCTACACGGCGTTTCGTACGTCCGAAGACGATCGCAAGATCCGGTGTTTGAATATCGAAAAGGCGTGCAAGTGTATCGAATTTTTCACTTTCTTTTAACTCCAAGTAATATTGTTCGATACGATCCACTGTCATTTCTTTTGCTTTTACACGTACAAGAACGGGTTCCTGCATGAATCTTTCAGCAATTTTACGGATTGGATCAGGCATTGTAGCTGAGAAAAGCAATGTTTGCCTTTCATCAGGAACCGTTGAAAGGATCAATTCGATATCCTCAATGAATCCCATGTTAAGCATTTCATCAGCTTCATCAAGAACTACAGTATGAACTCCGCCTAATTTGATATTTTTACGTTTGATATGGTCTAAAAGACGACCAGGCGTACCAACGATAATATGTGGTTTTTTCTTTAAAGCACGGATTTGACGGTCGATATCTTGTCCACCATAAACCGCAAGTACACGAGCGCGTTTTCCGTAACCAAGCTTGAAAAGCTCCTCGGAAACTTGAATGGCTAGCTCACGTGTAGGTGCAATGACGATCCCTTGCACGTTTTCGTTATTAATATCGATGTTTTCCATCAATGGAATACCGAATGCTGCTGTTTTACCTGTTCCTGTTTGCGCTTGACCGATTATATCTTTACCTTCAAGTGCTAGAGGTATCGTTTGGGATTGAATCGGGCTCGCTTCCTCAAATCCCATTTTTTCTATTGATTTCATGGACGTTCTATCTAATCCTAATTCGCTAAACAATGTCAATGTTTTCGTACTCCTTTTTATATCGTAAATTTACACGTGCATATCATGCACAGATGTTTAGTTCAAATCCTCATCATCATGACGGATGTTCTACTTTATCTCTTATAAAAAGTTTATCATTATCACCTAAAAGTATGTCTGCCTTTTAGTTCAAATGAACTCAATATGATTTTTTAAAAAGGAAATATACCAGTACGGACATTCACTGGCATTTTTAACTTCGCGCACGTGTAAACTTATCATTAACATACGCTCATCTTTTTAAAAGTACATGTAACCAAAATTAAATTCAATATGGAAAATTAAAAGTAGCATAAACGGATGTTTCACCGTTTTATTCAGGTGAGGGCTGCTGCACCTATTATTCATCAGACTTAAAAAGGCTGTATGAACAAAACTTGACGAGAGCCAAGATTCTTATACAAAACAGGCCCGGTGCGTTGAGGATTTGCAGAAGTGGAAAAGCGCTAAAATGCGGCTTTGATTCCCAATAGCTACTAAAGCCGCCAAGAGATGCAGCTTTTATATATGACCAGACGCGAGGCCTATTTAATCTAAAATAATCTCAAGAATGAACTCATGAAACATGTAAGAACATACAATTTTGTTGCCTCAACCTGATTAATTTTAAATAATCATCAATGATAAGACATTTAAACTCATACTCATATTACCATTTTCAAACTGTTAATGCAATAAAGGATATCTCCCCATTCAGAGTTACTAAAAACTTTAGACCGTTTCAAAAATGAAGAAATTAGTCATTTCTTCCTGTTAAATATGCAGCTGTGACACTTTTGAGTAAGAATATGGCTTGTTCATTCAATAATGGGCTAAAAAACACATGGACTGATTATTTCATCAATAGGATCACCGTTTTACTATATCCATTTATGCGTAAGTGGATTCAAACATAGACAAATTCGAAGAAAGCGAGTTTGCCTACAGTTTTTTTATTTAAAAACCGTTCCAGTAGTTTCAGAAATCCAGTTAGGAGGATTTCACAAAACAGTAACCTAGTCCTGTTAAAATCATGGTTCGGGATGGGAGCATTCCGGCCTCTTGTCGACTTACTGTATCCATTTAAATTTTTCACAAAACGATCATCCATTTATATATGATATGTGTTTAAATCAAATAGTTTCAACAAACCTTTTTTAGGAAGGATAAGTTTTAATGATGAACACCCTTCCACGGTGCCCCCGTTGGAAAAAGAAAGGACTTATCATGAATTCCCATTGAATTTACAGGTATATGGGAGCATTTGATTTTTGAAAATTCCATCTTTTTGCTTAAAAATTATAGCAAATAAGTCTAAATGCAGTATGATTGACCTATCAACAAAATAACGGGGGGTTATATGAACATATTCACAATAGATGTTCCTTTATGTAAGGATTTTGGTCGAATCTTAAAGAAAATGAACAAGAAAGTCACCTTTTTGGAAGATCCACTCAATCAAAGTCATCTATTCAAGAATTCAACAGACTTAATGAAATCATTATTTATTTTACCTTTACACATATCAAAAGACTCTTGGCAGCAAACTTCTTTGTTCGCCTTGGCTGAATCTCACGAAATCCCTATCTTATTCATTTACAAACGCACTTCAGGAATGGAGACCCCTCCGGCCTTACCAGAAAAGACCTTTTATGAAACCATGGCGGTCCCTGCCGATTCAGCGGAAATCCGGATTAAATTAAAGTCACTCCGAAACATCAGCATGCAACTGTTTTCGGCAAAAATGAAGGGGCAAGAGCTTGAAATGATACACCAAAAATCAGCAAGGAGCCTGAGAATTGCAAAGGGCATTCAACTTTCAGGTTTACCTTTGTCGATCAATAATGAAGATATAGAGGTCAAAGGGCTTTCCCAGCCTTCAAGTGAACTGTCAGGGGATTTATTTTACTGGACGGAGGTTGATGACAGGATATACGGCTTCATAATGATCGATGTATTCGAAAAGGGCATTCATACAGCACTTATAAACATGTCCATACGCACATTGATCCCCGACCTTATCAAACGTGTAAAAGACCCCATTTTCATAACAAAGGAACTGGATAAACTAATGCGGGATTTATTTCAAGGAGTTAATCGGGAAAACAAAAACCATGCTCGCATTACTGCCTTCATCGCATACGTGAATACAAAGGATCGGCTCATCGAATATGTTAATTACGGACTTCCTTCAGCTTTTTTGTATTCCCCATGCACCAATCAAATTCTCAATTTGAACGAAGGAGCCGTCCCACACGGACTGATTCCCGAATTGCCCATTAAAAAAATAGTCTTTCAGTATGAACCAGGAAGCCGTTTCATCATCTATACAGATGGACTCTCTAAAACGCCCCTACCTTCCGCCATTGACCGATCTGACCATATCGAAAGGGAATTCATCGAAAATGTCCATCTCGATACACAAGACCTTCTTCAGGAGCTATTGGTCTCAAGGATGAGGCATTCAGTCATTAACGATGACATCTGCATTATTGCCGGGACACTTTTTTAAGCACGATAAAAGGGCCGTTTCAAAAAAAAGAAACGGCCTTATCTATGTTTTTTTATTTTTGCAGAGCTTGAACGACTTCCTCCAGCTTCATGCCCCTAGAAGCTTTAACAAGTATGATGTCATTTTCCTGTGTGGACGATTTTAGTTCCTCTATAAGCTTTTGCTTATCTTGAAAAGGACGAACCTGCTCCGATGAAAAAGCCTTGCTCGCTCCCTTGGCAATAAACTCGGCTAAAGGACCATATGTGAAGATCTTATCGATCCGCTCACTGGAAATCAATTCACCAATTTTCAAATGAAAGTCTTTTTCCTGTGGCCCTAACTCCAACATGTCTCCCAATACAAGTATCTTTTTCTCGAATCCAGATAAGCCCTCAACCAACTCCACTGCTGCCTTAACTGAAGTTGGGCTGGCATTATACGCATCATTGATGATTTTCTGCCCTTTCGCGCCCTCGACCAATTCCATCCTCATATTCGTTAATTGAATGGTCGACAGACCTTTACGGATTGCTGAATCATCCACATTGAATTCTTTAGCAACCAAGATTGCTGCCAACGCATTAAGAACATTATGATTGCCTAAAACGGGTATCTCATAATTGATTTCCTTATCACCGCTTGCGATTGTAAACGTGGTACTGTCTGCCCCTTGGCTAATGGTCTGTGGATATAAATCATTTTGTTCCGTACGTCCAAAAGATATTACGTTTAAATCAGGAAAATCTTTTTTGATACGATTGCGGAGCAATGGTTCATCACCATGATATATCAGCGTTCCATCTTTCGCCAAACCTTCGACAATTTCCAACTTCGCATTCGCGATCTCCTCGCGTGATCCTAAATCCAATAAGTGTGATTCACCGATATTGGTAATGATCGCAACATCAGGCTTTGCCATTTTGGATAAGAACTCGATTTCACCGCGGCTGCTCATTCCCATTTCCAACACAGCCGCTTCAGTATCCTCTGCCATAGAAAGCACTGTTAGTGGCAAACCTAAATGATTATTGAAGTTTCCATTTGTTTTATGAACTTTATAAGTAGTGGCCAGCAGTGCAGCCGTCATATCTTTCGTAGTCGTCTTACCGTTGCTGCCTGTTATCCCAATGACTTTTATATTCAACTGCTGACGGTAAGAACGCGCCAATTGCTGAAGCGCTTTCTCGGTATTTTCGACAATGATTATCGGTAAATCATCAGGAGGATTCGGAACATCCCTTTGCCAAAAAGAAGCCGCAGCTCCTTGATCTAAAGCTTGCTTGACATACTGATGGCCGTCAACCTGCTCACCCTTAAGCGGAATGAACAAACATCCTTCCTTAACCGTTCTTGAATCGATGGTAACCCCATTAATTCCTTTGGACTGGAATGGACTGATATCATTCAATCCCTCTGCCATTTCATGTACTTGTTTTAACGTTCTCTTTATCATTTTGTTCCTCCTACATTCATCGAACCGTTAATCGCTCTCCTTAACCAAACGAAGCAGAAACCAGTTTAAATCGCACCGGTTCCTGCTGAATGGAATCCATCATATCAATGCTTGATGGATTGTGGAGTTTACTGATACATTACCTGCATGATCAAACTGTATATTTGATTTGTTGTTTTTCCTGATGACGTTCCAAGGCAAGTTTCACGAGTTTTTCAATTAACGCTGGATAGTCGACACCTGTGTGCTTCCACAATAACGGAAACATGCTGAAAGGAGTAAACCCAGGCATTGTATTCACTTCATTAATATAGATTTGCCCCTCATTCGTTAAGAAGAAATCAGCGCGAACCAATCCAGAGCAATCCAATGACTTAAAGGCAGTAATGGCCATTTCGGATAAAGCTGCATACTCACTTTCAGTTATCTCCGCTGGAATGACCATTGCAGAATTACCGTCAACATATTTTGCTGAATAATCATAGAAGGCAAAATCTTTCTTAGGGATGATTTCGCCTGCCACCGAACAAGACGGTTCATCATTACCAAGTATTCCAAACTCGAGTTCACGAGCTACGACCCCTTCTTCAATGATGATCTTCCGATCGAATTGGAAAGCTTCCGCTACCGCTTTTTCCAGTTCATCAGCATCATTACATTTGCTGATACCGACACTGGAGCCTAAATTGGCAGGTTTGACAAAACAAGGGTAACCCAATTCATCCGCTACCTTTTTAATGGCACTTTCAGTATTCTTCTCCCATTCAGAACGAATGAACCAAGTGTATTTGACTTGAGGAAGTCCCGCCTGGGCAAAAATGTTTTTCATGATGACCTTATCCATTCCTGCTGATGAAGCCAAAACGCCATTCCCTACATAAGGAAGGTTCAATAGTTCCAGCATCCCTTGCACGGTCCCATCTTCTCCATTTGGTCCGTGAAGCAACGGGAAAATTACGTCATACCCTGTTGATTCACTATTTTCATCAGTTGAATGTGCCTGCAAGGCAAGAGGCGAGCTCGATTTATCCGATGAAAATGTCAAAGCCTCCACACTCTCGGCAGGTCCTGTTAACTTCGGTCCATTAATCCATGAACCCTCTTTTGTTATGTAAATCGGATATATATCAAACTTTGCTAAATCGAGAGCTTTAATGACCGCTAAAGCCGTCTGCATAGAAACCTCATGCTCCGCAGATTTTCCACCATAAAGCAAACCAAGTTTAGTTTTCATGAGTTATTACCCTCCAATATTCTTTTAACCATGTTCATTGTATCACTTTACACTAAAATGGTTAAAGCGAAACTTCCTTCATTGGCGCTTTTCCAATGATTACCATAAACGGAACACAGGTTAAAACCGCCACATCCTGTGGCAACTCCTGTGCGTCGCCCTCTCTTATCTTTTATGCATGAGATGGTAAGTCTTACACCTAAAAAATTCATGGGTGCCAAATAATCCTATCCACGAACCTCAGAAGTTGGGATAATCAGGAGAATGATGTATTTTTTATAACGCTTTCCCATACCCTTTCTTTTCGATTGAAGGTAATAAAGGCATCTGGCTCCTTAATATCTCTATCTGAAAAGTTATCATGCATTTCATCCATGTTTAAATAATCCCCTACGACCCATGCCGGTATCTCAATTTTCGTTCTTGTATATTTAACATGCCGAAAGGAAAAAACGAGCCCCTCTGCCAGGATATGAGCCAAGGAAGAAATGATTTCTGCCGGTATCGCCGTCAGCTCTCTTTTCTTTCTGATTCCAAGCCAAGTCCTCTCTACTTTTAAAAGCTCCAGCTTTAGCGGAATCAAGCTTCCTAACATCATATAATATGTCGAAAGAGAACGAAAATAAATTTTATTGAACCAGCCGTCATCCTGGGCAAGGTACACAAATTGATTATTCAATTTACGGAAAAATGGAGGATCCAGATGAGTTTTTGCGTGCCCTAAATATAATAGTTCCGCTATTTCCCTTCCATCCAATTCATCCAACCCTTCTCTTTCTTCAAAATCGATCCAACAGAAATCTCCATATGCCCGGACATTTTCTTTAACTAGCTTCGCAATATCTTCAGATGAAGCACTCTCTAGCAGGACATTCAAATTGTATTCCCCGCCATTGAATTCATGTTTCAATAATAAGATGGAATCCAACGTATATGGCAGCGAATAGACGAATTCACGAAAATTGAGTCCATTAAAAAGGACAAACCGTTCAGAAGCCTGCATATACATATATAAGATATCATTGCTATCATTCTTCATAACCTGACCCCCTCCGAGCTCTTAATCAATAATGTTATTTTACCAAACTTTTGGGTTCTCACGTAAGTTATATAACCCCCAATATTAATCAGCATCATGTGATAATGCGAAACATGTACTCCATATTAACCCAAATGTTAAGGAACACACTCGACAAACTCGAAATATCCATATTATAGTAATAATGAAGATTTGGAGGATTAAATCATGGATAAAATTGAAAAAGGTTTTATCATTAATTCTTTTCATGGAGCCACTTCCGTTTATGCTGATGCAACTAAAAAATTAGGTCTGTGGCAATCAGAGAAATATGCATTCGAAAAATATTTAAATAAGGAAGATGCAATCATTGATATCGGATGCGGTACAGGAAGAACCACCTTCGCACTATATAAAAAAGGATTCCAAAATCTAACGGGAATCGACCTGACTCCTGCCATGATTAATGAAGCCGAAAAAATAGCGCATGAATATAACCTGGACATACCCTTTATCCTTGGCGATGCAACCGACCTCCCTTTCAACGATCATCATTCGATAAAGCAATCTTCTCTTTTAATGGTTTAATGGAAATTCCCCAGCGAAAAAACCGCACATTGGCTTTAAAAGAAATCAACCGTATTTTAAAACCTGAAGGACTCTTCATTTTCACAACACATGACCGTGATAAAAACGAAAATTACCTGAACTTCTGGGAGCAAGAGGAAATGATTTGGTGTGGTGGTAAACAAGATGAGAGGCTTTATGAATTTGGGGATATTTTCACATCCGGAAAGACGCTTCAAGAAGATACTTACCTCCATATCCCAACTAAACTTGAAGTACTTGAGTGCCTGGAGGAAGCAAGATTTACAGTCATCGAAAGCTTTTATCGAAGTGAATTATTCCATGAAAACGATGATGTCAACGCTTTCTCTTCCGATTGCTGCTTCTGGATCGTCCAAAAATAAGGAAGAGCTTTTTAATTCAAAAAAAAATCCAGAGTGACATTACACTCTGGATTTTTGTATTAAGAAACTTGTTCTAGTTCTTTTTTGGAAGGAGGGTTGAATTGACCTTCCCATTTAGAGATAACGATTGCAGCAAGTGAATTACCAATAACGTTTACTACTGTACGTCCCATATCAAGAATACGGTCGATACCGGCAATAAATGCTAGACCTTCAACAGGAATACCGACAGTTCCCAATGTCGCTAAAAGAACTACGAAAGATACACCTGGTACACCTGCAATCCCCTTGGATGTGATCATTAACACTAGCATTAGCGTAATTTGCTCATACATGCTTAATTCGATTCCGTACATTTGAGCAATGAAGATAGCTGCTAACGCTTGGTATAATGTAGAGCCATCAAGGTTAAAAGAGTATCCAGTCGGAATAACAAATGTAGCAATATGTTTCGGACATCCCGCTTTCTCCATTTTTTCCATGATTTTCGGAAGAACCGCTTCTGAACTTGCTGTAGAGAACGCAAGAATCAATTCTTCTTTTAGAAGTTTAATCAATGTAAAGATATTGAATCCTACAAATTTTGCAATAAGACCGAGAATGACAACTACAAAGAAAATCATTGTTCCGTAAACAGAAAGCGCTAACTTTCCTAACGGAATTAAAGATTCCAAACCGAACTTGGAGATAGTCACACCGATTAGTGCAAATACACCGATAGGAGCGAATTTCATAACCATGTTAGTTAGGTAGAACATTCCTTCAGCTACACCCTGGAAGAAACGGAATACTGGTTTACCCTTTTCACCGATGGCCGCAATACTAAGTCCAAACAACACGGAGAAGAAAATGATCGCTAGCATATCGCCTTCTACCATGGCTTTAACTGGATTGGATGGCACAATGTGAACGATTGTATCCACAAAAGATTCATGCTGCTTAGTTTCGGCTGTATCAACATAGGTAGAAATATCAGTTTGTTCTAGCTTGTCCATATTTACACCAACACCAGGCTGGATGATATTCGCTGAAATTAAACCAACAGCAATCGCTATCATAGTTACCACAACAAAGTATGATATTGATTTAGCTCCAAGTTTACCTACTGATTTTAAATCGCCTACACCGGCAACTGCAACGATAAGACTTGACACAATGATTGGTACTACAATCATTTTAATCATTCGTAGGAAAATGTCTCCGAATGGCTGTAAAAAGTTTTGGGCCGACTCACTGCCATAAAAAATGGCACCAACGATAATCCCTAGAATTAAACCAATAAAAATTTGGCTAGCTAAACTTAATTTGAATTTCTTCATTTACTTTCCTCACCTTCCATAAAGTCTTTGATGCAAAAACATTTTTGTCTCGGTAAGGGAAACAAGATACTAATAAAAAGAAAGTAATTTTTCTTTTTTTGAAAAACTCTGTCTTTACGCCGAAAAAAAAGACACTTCATGTGTCGATTTCTTATTGGCGTGAATATTCACACATGTTCCCTTAAAGACGCTGACGAGGTTAGCTGTCGGGTTAGGAATTGGAAACACAAATGCCCTTTCATTTCTGAATTCACCCCTAGCGGATAAAATCCACAAAAATGGGTCCCCCGTTCTTGGAATAAGATTAAGCGAGTTAACTTATAATAAAATATTATACTAAAAATGATAATCTGTAAATATTTATTCGCATCCGTTCTAGAAAAAATCTTTAAATATGTCTGAATATTCTGCATTAAAGACTATTGTATCTATAATTACTCTTCCCAATTTTAAATCATTATAAGTTATATTGATATATAATTAATAACTAATTTGACATCACCTCTCTTGATGAAAGAAGCGGTTATTTTTCCAAAATGCCAAGTAACAGATATCTTACTTTTTCCCTAGAGGTGAATTTTTTATAAGTTGCAGTTTTCACTTTTTCAAATTGAATTGGAGTAATAAAATAAGAATGGTTCTTCACTGCCACATTCGGATCCATGAGGATGACGTCACCTACCGACGGTCCCTTTATGATTTCTTGCTTCCCTTCAGCCTTAAGCCCTTTTGTGATGTAATGTTTATCCACATAGCCTTTTTTAGTCAATTTGTAAACATGAGGCTGTTTTTGATAATGTACCGCCTCTATAGGAACGGAGGGTACACCGGCTTTCTCATTGCTTATTACAGTAAGATTCACTTTGGATCCCACCAACAAAGGTTCCGTTTCTTCGCCTTCCGGTTCGATTAAAGCCTGAAATGGAAATCTGTTATCTTTTTTTAATGACGGCTCTTCAGCGGGATAGGAATGGATGCGGCCTATCGTCCCTTTAAATGCCTTTTTTGAATCAGAGGAACTTGCTTTTATAGTCATGCCCACTTCAGCCTTTTTCATTTCCTCTTCGGAGAAATCCCCTTCAATTGCCATATTTGTCGAAACAATGGATATAATGGGATTATTCAGGTTTTTATTGATATTTTTAACTACACCATCAGCCTCACTCGTCGACACGATCGCACTGGACTGCTCCTCAATTGAACTTAATTTAGCGTCAAGCATTTTCACTTTTTCATTCAAGCTGTTTTTTTCCAGTTCCTGCTTGTACATTTCTTGCTCAATGTTACTTTTAATAAGATCTGAGGAACTTTTTGTTAAATCAATATTCAAGTTTTTTTCCACCGATTCATCAATGGTTGCTTTTTCAGGATTACTGGTCATGGTCCCTTGATAAGACCTCAACTTCCCTATGTATTCCTCAATCCCTGCAATTTCTCCCTCAGCTGCCGTTTTCTCCGCTTCCAAATTCGCTTTAAGAGCATCAAGTTCGGTCGTCGTATACTCAAACAACGAGGAGCCAGCCGTAATCGCATCGCCTTCTTTAACAAGGAATTTCTTAAAATCATTTTTCTTGGTGTCGAAATAGATATCATACTCTTCTACAGGTTTAATTACCCCATTTGTTTGAATAGTATCCGTAATTGTATCTTTTTTTACCTTTGTCCAGTTTTCAACGAAAACAGTTCGTTCCACTTTGCTTTCTTTTTTTTCAATAAGGTATAAGTTAACGGTTATTAACACTATCGATGCAATGGAGACCGCCGCCATTTTCCATTTCCCGCTCATTCATTTCACCCGCCTTATACAAATACGCCTACTTGGATGTATGCTAAAAAGGCTTTAACAAACCATGTGGCCAGATAGAATAGAACAATCATTAAAAGGACCAAATAATTATTTCGTTCTGAAAACTCCTTTAAATAAAAATATTGCAGAGCAATAATAAGAAATTGAAAAATGGTGATTTCGCTGAAAAAGTGAATGAAATAATCACTTCTGAGAAAATACTGACTGATGATCCCCAATGAAAAAGGATTGGAATCGCTGCCTATATCCATTAAAACGAATAGAGGAATGAGTAATGTTTTTTCCGCTAATTGCAAAACAAAAAGAATCATTTGAACGATGACTAATTTTATATATGGTATATCAGTAACGATCCAAAAGAATAGAGCTGATAAAAATATGTATATGGAAGGGTCGATTATGCCTGTTATTATGTTGCCGCTCAAAATCAGTAACTTTGCTGCTTCGAATTCTTCGGCACTCATCTCCGTGATTTCTTTTGAGAATGATTCTGAACCAATGCCAAAATATCCACCAATGGTGAATACTATAAGACTAAGAAAATATAAAAATAGTAATTTCAATCCAAGCTTTGTGACTGCCTCTGCATTTTGAAGCTGATAACGACTCCGATGAGGCTCTAAAATGCCCTTTAACAATCTGACCTGGTACACCATATGTGGTCCTCCTGCAAAAATTGATATATCTTCATATATTTTATCTTATTTTGGAAACAATTGCAGAAATAAGGAATGAATATACAAAAAAAACACATAATCATTCCCATTCACATTTAATCCGCCATACTAATTTGGAGTTAATACTGACAAATGTTGGGCAAGGACTTTAATGCGTGCAGGAGTTCGTCTATAGTTCTCTCCATCCATATCCACATCAAGCGGCCTCTTGGTTTCAATGGTCAGGGTAGCGGCTTGTAAATAAGTCACCCCAGAGTCAGAGATCATATTTTGCGTCCATGAACGCTTCATCGCTATTATTTCTAAAAATGCACCAAGGCTTGCATTTTCCAAGATGGCCACGCCGAAAAGTCCATCCTCTGGACTGATCATGGGAAAAGGCAATAAATTGGTGCCGATAAAACAACCATTCAAAACCAAAATCATAACTGCTTCCCCTTCGATAACATTCCCATCATATTTTAGTTTATAGGAAAAGGGAGCATTCTCGCCAATTGTCCTTATAGCACTTAATAAATATCCTATCTTTCCAAACCTGCTTTTTTCTTGCTCATCAATATTGCTTGATGCATCTGAAATAAGCCCTACACCCCAAAAATTAGAAAAATAATCGTTGTTGGCATGCCCAATATCAATTGAACGAACTTTGCCATTCACTAATGCTTCCGCAGCTTGACGAACATCTTGAGGAATCTTTAATGTTCTGGAGAAGTCATTGCAAGTCCCTCCAGGTAAAATCCCAAACAGCGGCCGCCTCCGAAGCGGTGAAAGGCCATTTACACACTCATGTACCGTTCCATCTCCTCCTAATACGAAAACTACATCCATGTCTTCACCATATTCCAAGCAAAAACGGCATGCATCGCCCTTTTCTTTCGTTTGCAGAATGAGAAACTCATCAATATGTGGAGCTATTATCGGAAGACAATCCTCAAGATTCCTTTCGAGTTTATCATTACCGGCATTTTCATTATAAATCAGCATTCCCTTTTTCCATCGCATGATTTTTGCCCCCATATTATTGAAAGAATTGTCTTCTTCCTATCACTTTTACCTTTTCCTAAACCCCCGCTTGTGAAACTCATTAAGATCAAATAAAAAAAGAGGCTATACGCCCCTTTCGGTAAAGCTTTCATATACTTGTCAAATAATCCTTCATCATTAAGATAAGCTTTGAAGACAAGGGACTTCTTTTTTCATTTTTTTCCAAAAATAACAAAAGGCTTTCCAAGATGATGGGGCTTGGCCTAGCTTTTGAAAATTCTTCCTGAATTACCTTTAAAGCTTCCATATTTTTACGTGTAACCATTCCCTCTTCTTTACGTCTTTCCACTTCCAGCATCCTGACGATGATCGAATGGATTTCCTCTTTTGGGCTCATATCCCGCATCGAGCATCCTGGTAGGGGAAATTGTTTCAATAATGGATCTTCCTTGTTCTGCAGACTTGCGATAATTGAATCCATCCGGTTCAATATGAAGCTAGGTAACAATTCCACATCGAAAGCATTTTGTTTCCTGATCAATATTCCGATATATCCTTTGAAAAGGGAATCCAAAATTATGGTGCAATCCGGCAAAAGATCAGCCGAAAGCCCCGGGTATAACTCAGTGATTTTACGCTTGAACCAAATCAAGCCCTCTTCATGGATATAATGTAAAAATCTATCTAGTTCTTTGCTGATATGAACCATTTGTTCCTGCATCATCATTTGAATCAAGTTGGTATTTCCCGTCATATGCTCAATATGAACAGTGATTTGCCTCATGAATTTGTCTTTACTGGACAATGAAGCATCCAGTTCAAGATCAAGCAATGAGTCCGTCAACGCTTCATAATAAAATTTAAAAATGGAGACTAGTAATTCTTCCTTCGATTTAAAATGATTATAAAAAGACCCCTTTGCTATCCCACATTTTTCAGCAATTTCCTGAACGGAAGTGGCATGATAGCCTTTCTCCGCGAAAAGCTCTACAGACTTATCTATGATCATCTTATTTTTTTCTTTCATCAAATTCATCCTATCTCTTAAAATTGTCCGTTGGTGACCGATGGGTCACATCTTCCAAATTGTATCCCAAAACCCTTGAAATCACAACGTTAACACTAACGAATATTATCTGTTGCATTCATAATCCATATACTATATATTTGAGTCTATGACCGAATAGTCACAATTTTATATATGGAGGGTACAAGCTTGAATTCAATAATTAAATTTTCATTAAAGAATAAATTGGCAATCTGGTTGCTTACGATCATCATCGTTGCAGCTGGTTTATACTCAGGATTAAACATGAAACAAGAAACCATTCCAAGTATCTCGACTCCTTTAATAAGCATCTCCACTGTATATCCTGGAGCTGCACCTGAAGAAGTAGCAGATAAACTCACAGACCAGATTGAGCAGAAAGTAACAAATTTGCCCGGAGTCGAATTAGTCAGTTCTTCGTCCATGGCTAATGCCTCTTCCGTCCAATTACAATATGATTATGATACGGATATGGACGACGCTGTAAAAGAAGTGAAAGAAGCTTTAGAGAAATTAGAACTGCCTGAGGGTGTGGATGCCCCAAGCGTCTCTAAATTAGAATTAAACGCTTTTCCTGTCGTCGCACTCAGTGTAACAGATAAGGGTTCTGATTTACCAGCTCTTACAAAAAACGTCGAAGAAGTGTTGGTGCCTAAACTTGAAGGGATTGACGGCGTGACATCCGTTTCAATTTCCGGACAACAAGTAAATGAAGGCAGCCTTGTATTCGACGAGGAAAAGATGGCTCAATACGGGCTCGATGAAGAAACCGTAAAGAAGGTTATCCAGGCCGCAAACGTCAACATGCCGCTTGGCATATATAACTTTGATGATAAAGAAAAAACGATCGTTGTGGATGGAAACATCTCCACATTAAAAGACCTGAAAAATATAAAGATACCTTTAACCGGCGGCTCTCAAACAGGAACGCCAGCACAAACCGGACCGGAAACCAATCAATCATCTCCTGATATGGCAACAGGTCCTGCCCAACTGCAAAATGTCAAATTATCAGACATTGCCGATGTTAAAATCACCGGTAAGGCTGAATCGATTTCAAGAACAAACGGTAGCGAATCGATTGGAATCCAGGTTACAAGATCGCCTGATGCCGATACAGTTGCAATCGTAGACGAAGTAAACGAAGAAGCATCTAATTTCAAAGAAGAGTTTAAAGGCGTAAGTGTACACACTACGCTCGATCAAGCTAAACCGATTAAAGATTCTGTTGAAACAATGATCAGCAAGGCACTCTTCGGCTGTCTGTTTGCCGTCATTGTTATCATGCTGTTCCTTAGGAACTTTAAAACGACTCTCATTTCCGTCATTTCGATTCCATTATCCCTGTTAGCAGCGCTTTTGGTGCTCAAACAAATGGATATTTCATTGAATGTCATGACACTTGGGGCCATGACGGTTGCCATTGGCCGAGTCGTCGATGACTCCATTGTCGTCATTGAAAATATTTATAGAAGAATGGCTTTAAAAGGCGAACAATTAAAAGGTGGCGAATTAATACAATCAGCCACTAAGGAAATGTTCATCCCTATCCTTTCATCGACAATCGTTACTGTAGCCGTATACCTGCCTTTAGCCAGCGTTACAGGACCTGTCGGGGAACTATTCATGCCATTCGCCTTAACAATGGTGTTCGCATTAGTAGCTTCATTAATAATCGCCATCACTCTTGTTCCGGCAATGGCAGACTCTTTATTTAAAAAGGGACTATCTAAAAAAGAATTAAAATCACATGAAGAAAAACCAAGCAAACTATCAGCATTCTACCGAAAAGCACTGGATTGGTCGTTAAACCATAAGTTAATCACTTTCGGTACAGCCATTGTATTATTGGTCGGCAGCTTATTCCTGATTCCAAGCATCGGTGTCAGCTTCATGCCTGCAGATGAAGAAAAAACGATTATCGTCACTTACACTCCCGCACCTGGAGAGTTAAAAGAGGATATTGAAAAGCAAACAGAAAAAGTAGAAAAATACTTCATGGATAAAAACGATGTGAAGACCGTTCAATACACACTTGGTGAAAGCATGATGGGCGGCATGATGGGCGGCTCGAGTAACTCGGCTCTCTTCTATGTACTCTATGATGAAGACACCGAAAATTTCGGGGACAAAAAAGAAACCGTCATAAAAGATTTAACTGAACTTGATTCACCTGGAACATGGAAACAACAAGAATTCACGTCAACATCAAGCAACGAAACCACTCTATTTGTTTACGGGAATACACAAAAAGATATTGAACCGGTAATTGACGATATTCAAAATATCATGAAGAAAAATAAAGATTTAAAAGATGTTGATACAAGTCTTTCCGATGCTTATGACCAATATACTTTAGTTGCAGACCAAGAAAAGCTAAGTGACCTTGGACTGACAGCTGCACAAATTGGCTTGTCTATTGCCAATACGAATAAAGATGATGCTTTAACTACCATTAAGAAAGATGGAGAAGAAGTCAAAGTATATGTCGAGACAAAAGAAACGACATTCGAAGACAAAAAAGATCTTGAGAATACTAAAATTTCTTCTCCAATGGGAATGGAAATCCCATTGAAAGAGCTTGTGAAAATCGAAGAAGGCAAAGCTTCCGATACAATCAGCCGCCGCGATGGAAAAATCTATGCCGACGTGTCTGCAACAATCAAAACGGATGATGTGGCAGCAGTAACAGCAGATGTACAAAAGGAAGTTGATAAATTAGACCTTCCCGCAAGCGTCACTATAGACTATGGCGGAGTGACGGAAGATATCCAGGAATCATTTACTCAACTTGGTATCGCTATGTTAGCGGCCGTTGCTATCGTATACTTTGTCCTAGTCGTTACTTTCCATGGTGGTTTAGCACCAATAGCCATTCTCTTCTCCTTACCATTTACGGTAATCGGGGCATTGGCAGGGCTATTCGTTGCAGGTGAGACCATCAGCGTTTCGGCAATGATGGGTGTCCTAATGCTTATTGGTATCGTTGTAACCAATGCCATCGTATTAGTGGACCGTGTTATCAAGAATGAAGAATCCGGGCTATCTACCAGGGAAGCTTTACTCGAGGCAGGATCCACCCGTCTACGTCCAATCCTGATGACTGCCCTTGCCACAATCGGCGCTTTAATACCTCTGGCAATCGGTGCAGAAGGCAGTGGATTAATATCACAAGGTTTGGGGATTACCGTTATCGGCGGACTTGTGAGTTCTACATTGCTAACACTTGTAATAGTACCGGTAGTATATGAAGTCATAATGAAAATAGGGAAAAAGAAGAAAAAAACAGTTAAGTAAAAGAATCAAAAAAAGAGGGGATTCCTTATATTAGGAATCCCCTCTTTCTTGATTAAACAATGTACAATATGCTCTTATAAATACAACTGCACAGGACCCCACGTCCTATTCGTCATTTTCAAGGAAATTTGTTTGTTTTAAAATCTTATCTATAAACAAAAAAGGGAAAGAGCTCGCTTTCCCTTTTATTTTCTATGGATTAATGTTTGGTGAAAGTTTGGTCTATCGCATTTGCCAGGTCCAGCGATTTTTCTTTTAGATAACGCTTCGTTACGTTTAAATCTTTATGACCGGCAAGCTTGGATATCGTTTGTATATCTATTCCATTATCCACTAACCTTTGGCAAAAGGTATGTCGCAGTTTATGTGGATGGACATTGTATTTTTTTAAAATATATTGAACTGACCTCGGAGTGATCCTTTGATTATAGCTTGAGATGAATAACGGATCTGCTTTTTCTTTTAAAGAAAGAAGATAATTCTGTACATGCTGTATAGCCGATATTGTAAGGGGAACGGATCTATCGATTTCACCTTTTGCGTTCCTGACAAGTATATAATTTCGTTCTGTTTCCATGATGACGTCGCGGCCATTTAAGTCACATAATTCGGAGACGCGGATTCCTGTATGTAACAAAAGGTAGACGATGGCAATGTTTCTTAGGTTTCCTTCTGCTTCTATATCTCTTAACAGGATCTGCTGCTCATTTATGCTTAAAGTTTCAGGTACCTCAAACTTGTGCTCCTTAACCTTACGTTCCACAGAAAGCATCACTTGCGGTTTACCTAAAAATTTAAAGAAAACATTTAAGGCGATATAGTGTTTTTCGATAGTTCCTGGGCTTTTCTTGCAATTTTCTAAATAATCAAGATAACCCTGAACATCTTCAGAATGAATCTCCATCAATATCTTTTGTGTCTGGTCACAAAACTGTGAAAGGACACCAGTATACGTTTTGATCGTATTAGCTGATTTGCCTTGGTCTCTCAACCATTCAGCAAACGAAAAAATCATTTCATCTTTAGCAGAGGTATCCATCGGCTATTCCCCCAATGACAGTTTCAGAACTACGTTAAGTTTAACATATATCCCTATAGAAACGAAGAATTCTGTCCCTTTGTCTTAATCAGATATGGATAATGCAGATAGAAGTAGGAATTAAAATGCATCCATAGTATGCCCTACCATGTATACTGCATATAACCTTCTTTTTTGACAACGGCAAAAAAAGACCAGCCGGATGGCGGATCTTTTTAAATGGCTTGGCGGCGTCCTACTCTCACAGGGGGAAACCCCCAACTACCATCGGCGCTGAAGAGCTTAACTGCCGTGTTCC
>NZ_JAZHFU010000029.1:0-34204 GCF_036541465.1 Bacillus sp. CFBP9009
TTCATGACTGCTCCAACATCCTGTAAGGGATAAGAACAAAAGAACGGAGAGGGAAATGAAGAGGGGGCGTATATTGTTATGTGATTGTTTCATTTTCCTCCCTTTATTCTTGAGATGATAAGCAGGAGAAGCGGGAGAAAACCAAATAAAAACAATGCCATATGGCCGACGAAATCCCCTAGTTTAAATAGGTCATTCATATTTTTCGGAATCATGGCAATGATGTATAGAATCGGAAGCAAGCCATACATAAATGGGTGAATGCTCTTTTTTGAAAGTTGAGCCAGTCCTAGAGCAGCTGCATAGAATGTTATGGTAAATGTCGCAAATATTTGCATGATCCATACCACGAGCAATAAAGATTCAAACCGTTCAAAGATCAAACCGGAGATTTCAAAACTTCGTATAAGATCAAGAGTTGGCCATGTTCTCAGGACCACTCCATCAATAGATAATGCTCCGACAACCATGACGACCGTTATCACGTAAAAAATCAAGGGAATGGAAACTCCAACAAGCAGGGCTTTTACTGCTTTTTTTTGCTGATTCATAAACGGAAGAAGCAGTAACATGATTTCAGGACCTGAAAAAGCGAGAGCCGTTGTTTTTACTCCTTTTAGTACAGGGATGATTCCTTCTCCTAATACCGGACGTAGATTATCGATCTCAAATATTTTGATGCTCATAAAGGCAACTACCAAAAAAAGGATAACTGTCAAAGGTAATATAATTTCAAAAAGACGGGCGATCGAGTTAATGCCGCCCAGGACCAGATAAAGACCCACCCACATGAAAATCATGGTAATTGCCCATGTAGGGGTACCCTCCAGAAGTAAATACCTTATAACTTCAGCCATTGCTCGGAGCTGAAATCCGGAAGTTGTGAAAAAATGACATATTACAACTAAACTGAGTAAACTTCCCACCCATTTTCCTACAATTTCATTGATGTATTGATAAAAGGTCTTATCGGGAAACTGTTGGCTTAATTTGACCATGATCACCCCTGCGATTATGGCGATCAACCCGCCTATAATAACGCTTATCCATACATCTGGTGTATGTACCTTTTCCGTAGATGATCGGGGTAGGGTGAGTAATCCTGTACCAAGTATAAAGTTGATGATTATCACAGCTGTTTGAGGAGTCGTGATTTGGTCTTTCGGATTGAGAATCATTCTTTAACCACCCTTTCACCGATGAGTTATCCTTTACGTATGGGATTTTTTGTATGCATCATCTTTGGACGGCGTTTCATCATCATAAGTGGCATGCGAACCATCAGGTCTTTCCATTCACTTAAGCGATAAGGAACGGCTGGACTCATATAAGGTACACCAAAGCTTTTTAATTTAACTAAATGGCTGGTCATTAAAAGAAAAAAGAGAATGACCCCGTATAATCCAAATGTGGCAGCACATAGCATTGCGGGAAAACGAAGAATCCGTAATGTAATCCCAATACTATAGTGCGGAATGGAAAATGATAAAATAGCGGTTAACGCTACTACTATCACCAAAACAGGGCTAACGATCCCTGCCTGTACAGCAGCTTCCCCAATGATTAATCCACCGACGATACCCATGGCTGGACCAATTGGCTTAGGTAAGCGCAGTCCTGCTTCCCTCAGAATTTCGATGGATATTTCCATGAATAATGCTTCGATAAGTGCCGGAAACGGAACCCCGGCCCTTGTTCCGATAATGGATATGGCCAGTTTCGTCGGAATCAGCCCTGAATGAAATGAGATGAAAGCTATAGACGGTGTAAAAAGAGCCAGAACAACTGTGAGATAACGGAGTAAACGTATGAATGTGCCAGGAATCCATCTTTCATAATAATCTTCCGGTGATTGTAACATCATGCTTAATGTAACTGGAACGATCAAAGCGAATGGCGTCCCATCCAATTAAATGGCCACCCGGCCTTCCATCAAAGCAGCGATCACGCGATCAGGACGCTCTGTATTCTGTACCTGCGGAAAAGGACTAAGGTAATTATCCTCGATGAGTTGCTCTACATAACCTGATTCTGGCACATTATCAATATCAATTTTCTTAATTCGATTTTCTACCTCTTGAACTAATTCGGGATCAACAATATCTTTAATGTAAGCGACAACTAAGTCTTTTTTTGACTGCTTACCTACTTGGAATTGTACTAACGATAAATTTTCAATTTCACCGCTACTCCTTAAAAAAGATGTATTATCAACTAAAGATTCAGTGAAACCGATCCGTGGACCTCTGACTAATGCCTCTGATACCGGCTCTTCAACAGTCCTTGTTTTTAGTTTTGTAGTTCCAAGGATTAGGGGGGCATCCACTGATCCATCAATCAAAAGCGCGGTAGAACCTGTTAATACTTTTGATGCTAATTCTTTAATGGATCGAACTGCTTCTATTTCACTAATGGATAACACTTCATTTTTTATGAATTCTTTTGAAATGCTTCCTTTGACGTAAGGAAGGTCCTGTTTATATTCTGCTGAAAAGTCAACCATCAATGATGTCTTTATCTGATAATCCATCCGCAAAAATGATAATTGACCGAATACCGGTACGCCCTATATTAAATTCTCGAAAATGCACATCCCAATTATGTCCAATTTCTTGCCTAACCATTTCTAGATTTAAATTAAAATTATCTGTAAACTGATCAGTTGAATCTTGGGAGGTATTTGCTTCTTGTTTGTCTTTATTAGTAACTTTTCCTTTTTTACTGATCTTTGATATCCACTCTTTCATTTTCATCACTCATCCTTTGAGTTGCGAAGCCGATTAAACAATTTGGAGATTAAATACGGAATAAAAAACACAATAAAAGCTTGTATAAAAACCTGCCATTCTGGAAGGTAGGAAACAATCGTTTTCCACATTTTCATCACCCTATACTTGCCTAATATCAGCAGCTAAAATCTGTGTAATCTTCTACAAAATTCCTTTATTTCTTAAATAGTATTAATATCTTACACGTGTCTTATACAAGGAAGTTAAAGGCAATTCGCCTTATTTCCATCACTTTATACGTGTATTAGCTACACGGGACAATAAATGTCATCCAACAATCTCCACTGGTTGTAAATATGACTTGGATTCAAATGGAATAATATGTAATGGCAGCTTACATAAACAGTGCAAATGATCCAAATCTAATGGTTAGGAAAAGAGAGACCGTTAAGGTCTTTATTTGGTGGTAACTTTTTAAGTCACGTTTCTTTATTAACCCAATAGCTGATTTATCAATTATGTTCTTAAATCTTAGTTGCGAGCTAATATAAGTTTGTGAAGAAATGTACTTAAACTAACGGGTGCGTTAGCTGAAGATCAGAGCTGTCTTTAAGGCAGCTCTTTCTTATGGAACTATCGGGGCAGGATAGTTCCATAAGTAGATGTTTTTAATGTGGTATTATATGGATATAAGAATAACTTACATAATTTAAAGGGAGATGATTTAATGTCATTTAATATTTTAATACCAATTATCATAATGGGTATCATTATTCTTTGCGGCTTTGGAATTTTCAAGATTGCCAAAATCATAAAAAGCTAATAACTTTCAATAATTTCACTATAAGGTGCAATTTTTGAGAATTGAGGCTGGCGGATGTGGCAGCCTTTACTTAAGGAACTAACGGGGGCAGTTAGTTGAAGAACGATTTAAGATGTTACAGTTAAGTTGGATATATTTAAGAATAAAAGTAGGGGGAAAAGAGTGAATATTGAACAAAAGTTATATCAAGCAGCGAAAGGACTTATTGAAAAAAGGTACCCTACTGGCTGGGGTGGTGCAGCAGCAATGTACACTAACAATGGAGAAATATTAACAAGTGTATCACCAGAGGTCATAAATGCTTCAACAGAGTTATGTATAGAAACAGGTGCGATTTTGGAAGCACACAAATTTAATGCAAAAATTACTCATTCAATTTGCGTTGTAAGAGATGATGAAAACCAAGAATTTAAAGTATTAACTCCTTGTGGGGTCTGTCAAGAAAGGTTGTTTTACTGGGGAAGGGATGTAAAAGTCGCAGTAACTACTTCATATGATGAGAAACAATTACTTTTTAAAACCTTAAAAGAAGTCCAGCCGTTTCATTGGTCTTACGCATACAAAGATGAAGAATTATTCAACTAACAGGTGCTTTACTTCTTTATGGGGCTGGAAACAGCTCCATTTTCTTATGTAACTAAAGGGGCAGGAGAGTTGAACAAACAGGAATTGGTTTATGGATTATAGAGAGTCATAGTTGGGAGGAATATATAGATGTCAAACCATGAAAACGAAGAGATGCTAACAGGAGGGAATGTTTCTAATGTTTATCATTCGGGAGATACAGTGCGACGAGAATTAAAGCCAGATAGTCCCAAAATTCATAAGCTATTAAAGCATTTGGAGAACAAAGGTTTCAGTTATGCACCAAAGTTTTTAGGTATTGATGAAAAAAGAAGAGAGATATTATCATTTATTGAAGGAGAAGCTGGTAATTATCCTTTAAAAGAATATATGTGGTCTGAAGATGTCTTAATAGAAATAGCGAAAATGCTCCGTCTTTATCATGATTCTGTCAGTGATTTTTCATTTGATGGTAGCTGGGAACCGATAGATAACACCCCCCAACAATTTGAGGTACTATGCCATAATGATTTTGCAATGTACAACATTATTTTTAATAATGAAAGACCAATAGGCATTATTGATTTTGATGTTGCTGGACCTGGTCCAAGACTTTGGGACATAGCTTATACTCTTTATACTTGCGTCCCCTTAAGTAGATTTTATCTTTCTGAAACAGGTGAGAAAGTTTATTATAATTCAATACAGCATGCTAACCGTATAAAACAAAGAGTTAGATTGTTTTTTGAATCTTACGGTGAGGGAATAGAAGAAAATTATTTGGAAATGGTATTGCTACGATTAGAAGGGTTATGTAAAACCATTACAAGAAAAGCCAGTGAAGGTGATATTGCTTTTCAAAAAATGATTGCTGAAGGGCATCTCGAACATTATCAAAATGATATCAAATCCATTCGACAACATGGAAAAGAGTGGATTTAAGGGTAGGTTTTTGTTGAACTAACCGGTGCTTAACTTCATTAACAGAAGCTGATCAGCAGTTCCTTTCTTATGCAACAAACTGGGCAGGTTAGCTTGAAGAGGGAAAAGCGAGTATTGGGGATATTTTTATAATGGACAGTAAAAAAGGGGAGTGGAAAATGGAAAGTGAATCTTCGTTAAAAGAACATTTACGTCACCTGGAAGGGAAGTTGTTAAAACCAGAAATTCGTACATCTAAAAAAGAGCTTACTAATTTACTTGCAGACAATTTTTTTGAATTTGGAAGTTCTGGTAAAGTCTTGTACAAAGATGAGGGGATTGGTGAAGGAGGAATAGGTGAGGTAAAGATGACATTGAGTGATTTTGAAACACATCCATTGTCTGAAGAAATAGTGTTAACTACCTACCGAATATTTAACGAAGTAAATAAACAACATTCATTGCGAAGTTCAATTTGGAAATTTAGAGATGGAAGATGGAAAATGTTTTTTCACCAAGGTACAAAAACAAATCCTTCGCTTTAGTTACTGAACTAACCGGGTGCGTAGCTTAAGATCGGAACTGTCTTTAAGGCAGTTTTTTCTTTATGGAGCTACGAGATTGTACATCCTTCACAAAGTAAGAAAAAAAGCCGACCTCTACTGAACTATGCGGCTAATAGGCGGCCCCGGTATTGTACCGGGGCCATTTTCTTTAGTCCCATTGATAACGACACTCATTGTATTCTTCTATAACTCAATCAACTTCTTCCTTCACATCCGTTAAATTAGTACATGTTTTATATTCTGCTAATCTCCCTGTTTAGTTGCCAGATTTTTCACGTTTTTCAGCAAAATAACAAGAGAATACTGATTAGTATGTCTGAATGATACCCGAATGTAAGATGTTACGAATATTAAATAAATGAATAAATATATTCCCTTTTATAAAAAATGGTTTACAACAATTCATTTTGTTGGTAATATTTGTTTTAATAAATAATTTGAAAAATTCAGTTATTTATAATTTTTAAACAGAAAATATTAAAAACTAAAAAGGAGAGATAAATAAAATGGTGGCAACTGATTACAAATTAAAACCGAAAGTAAAAAAGTTTTTGGAAAGATTTATAGGTCTTTATATTAATGGAGAATACGTACCAGCTGTAAGTGGAAACACATTCGATGTTCTTAACCCTGCTACTGAAGAAGTAATTGCACAAGTTAGCGAAGCACAAACTGAAGACATCGATATTGCCGTGCGAGCTGCAAGAAAAGCATTCGATGAAGGTGAATGGCCGGAAATGAAAGCGGCTACACGTTCACACCTTCTTTATAAGTTCGCAGATCTTTTGGAAGAAAACCGTGAAGAGCTTGCGCAACTCGAGTCCCTTGATAACGGTAAGCCATATAAAGTCGCATTAACAGATGATGTTGATGGTTCAATCCAACACTTCAGATATTATTCGGGTTTCGCAACGAAAATACAAGGAAAAACGACACAAGTATCACCAGAATATGTGAATTACACTGTGCATGAACCTGTCGGGGTTGTAGGCCAGATTATTCCTTGGAACTTTCCTCTTTTGATGGCTGCTTGGAAGCTAGGATCGGCTTTAGCTGTTGGTTGTACAGTGGTTATTAAACCGGCAAGTGAAACACCACTTTCTCTCCTCTATATAGCAAAACTGTTTAAAGAAGCTGGTTTTCCGGACGGCGTCGTTAACATCATTCCTGGCACAGGTAGAGTGGCTGGAGAAGCAATTATCACTCATAAGATGGTGGACAAATTGTCGTTCACTGGATCAACTGCTGTCGGAAAAGAAGTCATGAAGAAAGCGGCAGATCAAATCAAAGGAGTCACGCTGGAACTAGGTGGTAAATCACCTGCAATCATCCTAGAGGACGCCAACCTAGAAGAAGCAATTGAGGGGGCATTTAATGGGACGATGTACAACCATGGACAAAACTGCAGTGCTTGTACACGTATCTACGTTCATCGCAAACATTACGATCAGGTAGTGCAGGGATTGGCAGAACGTGTGAACAAGTTGAAACTGGGACACGGAATGGATCCGGAAACAGATATGGGTCCCCTTGTCTCAGCAAAACAGCAACAAACTGTTCTTGGCTACATCGAGCAAGGAAAAAGAGAAGGCGCACGTCTTGTTACGGGAGACGAAAATGTATTTAATAAAGGCTATTTTGTTCCACCAACGATTTTTGCGGATGTAGAAGATGACATGACCATTGCGCGTGAAGAAATCTTTGGTCCAGTAATGTCGGTTTTGGTTTTTGATACGGTTGAAGAAGTCATTAAAAGAGCAAATGATAGCGATTATGGTCTAGCAGCTAGTATTTGGACAGAAAATATAAAAACCGGTCACTATATTTCCCGCAAACTACAAGCAGGGACAGTTTGGATCAATGACGTTGGTCTTGAGTGGGAGTCAATGCCCTTTGGAGGATACAAACAATCTGGTATTGGACGCGAAATGGGCGGAGAGTATGGCTTAGAGAACTACACGGAAGTGAAAAGTGTTTATGTGAATCTTAAACAAAAGTAGACTGGGAAATTTTAAAAATCATGCAAGGCCGTAAAAACTGCACACCTATATAGATAGATGTAACTTTTCCATGTATTTTATCAAGCATCAAGAAATCAATGGATAAAAATTCCGTTTAATTAATTAACATGTATGAGGAGGATAAATATGTATAAACCTTTTGGAATGATTCCAGCTTTACCAACACCTATGAATGAGGATAACAGTATTGATTATAAGGGGCTTGAACAAATAATAGAACATTTGATTGAAGGAGGAATGAACTGTCTTTTAGTGGGAGGAAGTACTGGGGAATACTCACTAATGAGCATGGAAGAACGAAAAGAAGTAATTAAATTCGTGTGTGAAACATCAAACGGAAGATTACCAGTTATGGCGGGTACAGGATGCCACCGAACAGAAGATACAATTGCACTTACTCAATACGCAGCTGAAGCTGGTGCAGATTGTGCCTTGGTAATCAATCCTTATTATATGACAACTAGTAGACAAGGAATTATTGATCATTACAAAGCAGTGGCGGAAAACTCCAGCATTGGGATTGTTATCTATCATTATCCAGATGCTACGGGTGTTGAACTTGATCCAGAACTAATTAATGAAATCAGTCAAATAGATGGAATCGTTGGTATTAAAAATACTGCTGACGGACAGCATACTTCTAAACTTATTGCATTGACAAAAGACAATCCAAACTTTGCGGTACTTACTGGTTTCGAACATTTAATCTTACCTACATTAGCACTAGGAGGCCATGGTGCTGTTGGATTAGTCCACAACCTGGCTCCGAAAAAAATAGCAAAACTATATGATTTGATCGTAAATGAAAACAACTTAAAAGAAGCAACTAAATTAAATCAGCAATTGCTGGATTTATATAATGTTATTGAAGAAGAAACGATTCCAGGAACATTAAAGGCAGGCTTGGAAGCACTAGGATTACCAGGAGGATCAAGTAGATTGCCACTAGTGCCTGCTTCCGAAAAGTTCAAATCAAAGATTGAAACCATATTAAATGAATTAGGGGAACTAAAATTGAAACAGCATTAATTGAATTAGGAGAATGATAGACATATAAGGGATGGGAGGAAATCCAATGAAAGATGTAATTATCATAGGCGGCGGACTTGCTGGTTTGTCCGCTGCCTGGCGTCTTAAACACCATGATATTTTACTTTTAGAATCCGATGATCGTATTGGTGGGCGTGTACGATCTGAACGCAGAGGAGATTATTGGTTAAATTGGGGCGGACATCTATATGCTGGAGCTGGTTCAGCTACAGATGAATTATTTCAATCTGTAGGCATAACTGCATTACCTGTACCAGGAATTTTAACGGCAATGTCTTTGAATGGGAAGTTGCTTTTAGATGGTCCGGTTGAACTGTATCCATTTAGGGCCCCTATGGCATGGAAAGCTAGATTTGCTATGATACGTGCAGGTGCTAAAGTGCGTGCAGCTGTTATCAAGTACGGCAAAGTAGCAAAAAAACGTCCGGGAGAGGACTATAGAGTTCGACAACAACGAATTTTAGAATTTATGGGTGATCGGACCTTTGCCGAATTCACTGGTAAATTACCACCAGATGCAGATGCAATTTTTAGACCTACAGTTAGCCGTTCGACTGGCAGTCCTGAGACGATGACTGCAGGATCAGGTGTAGGATATTTCCACACTGTATGGAACAAAGATGATGGGTTAGGGAGAAATATTGTTGGGGGAGCATCAACGCTTACAAACACGATTGCAACAACATTAGGTGAGCGGGCTCAACTAAATGCAAAAGTGTCGGAAGTTCTTCAGAAAGAAGACTCTGTCGTCGTACACTATACTCAAAATGGCGTGAAGCATGTGGTGGAAGCACGTTATGCAGTCCTCGCGACTCCTGCCACAATTACAAAAAATATTGCGAAAAACATTGATCCGGAAATCGCAGACGCTCTTGGCAAGGTTAAATATGGTCCACATGTCAGTGCAGCATTTTTAACAAATGAAACAGGACCTCAAGTTTGGGATCATGTATATTCTTTTGCTACGCCTAAAAGGTCATTTGACATTATTCTTCATCAATCTAATCTGGTCCGTTCAATAGAAACTGAGAGACAGCCAGGCAGCAGTCTTATGACATTTTCACCGGGGGAAAGCGGGCGTCGGCTAATGGATAAATCTAATGAGGAAATTATTCAAATATATTTGAAAGATTTAAATGAAATATTTCCTGGTTTTAGTGATCATGTAGTGGAGGCTCACGTAGAAAAATTCCCATTCGGATCTGCTTATATTTTCCCAGGCCGTGCAGAAATACAACCAGTTTTAACAAAATCTGCGGGTCGATTGTTCTTGGCAGGTGATTATTTAGGCTCCTATTATACGGAAACAGCCATTCAAACAGGATTCACTGCAGCCCAGAGTATTAATAGCTTCCTGGATTTCGAGCTTCCCGCAACCCAAAAAGAGAAGAAATTCAAGACTGCAGTTTCTAATTAATTACCAAGGTTTTGTTGAGGGAATCAGTTAAACTCATTTTGAAATTATACTAAAGCATGTATATTATTTGCTTGTTAAACCGACAGCAAAAATAGTGGTCCTTTTTTACAATCAATAATGCGACTTTATGAGGGAATTCCCAGAGCTTTTAGTTGATAGAATACGAAAATTTTTAAGTCTATAAGTACATCTTAATCTTTCAACATAGCTAACGAACCAATTCGCTGGAGCACTTTCGGGCAAGTGTCTAGATGCTCGCCCCAGCGTTTCAGCTATCGCCGATTCCTGTGTGCTGGATATCGTGGTCGCAAACTTTTTCTCTAGAACACCTTACAAAGTTCTGGTATCTCAGGAGGTTTCACAGCCAGATCCTTCTTCAGTTGAGCAGGTGAGCTGCATTCGTTCACGGAGTTCCTTTTCTTGTTCTTGAGACAGAAAAGGAGTCTTTCCCGGTGAAGCACCTTCCTGGTTAAACTTCTTGACATACTCAGAAATTGTCAATTGAAGTTGTTGTAGGACTTACAATACTTAAGCAATAGCCCTTTCTATAACTTTGATGAAGTATAATACATGTCGCGCAAAATGGAAGCGTTATCTTTATAACCAAGGTACTATTTCGCTATTAGGAACAGATGAATCGAAATAAAAATTTTTTTTAAAATAATGGGAGGGAATTTATGAATAAAGTCCGTACAATGGATGAGCTGCCTTTAAGTAGATTCCATTATAAAATGTTTGCCTACGCCAGTGGGAGTACATTCATTGATGGTTATATTATCGGAATTATTGCGGTAGCACTTTCTGTTATGCAGTCCCAATTCGATATGTCTTTAACCATTATGGGGTTGATTGGGATGGCAACTCTTGCCGGTATGTTTGTTGGTGGAATAATAGGGGGCTATCTTACAGATCTTATTGGCCGGAAGAAGATGTTTCTTATCGATATGCTTATCATGGCTATTGTGTCAATCCTTCAGTTTTTTATCGACGATCCCATTCAGTTAATCATTTTACGATTTATTTTAGGTGTTGCAATAGGGGCAGATTACCCAATTGCAGGAGCCTTGATGGCGGAATTTTCTCCGAAAAAAAATCGTGGTTCCTTGCTTGGAGGGCTTAATGGACTCTGGTATGTCGGTTACGCCAGTTCCTATTTGGTCGGTTTCTTTTTGCTATCTGTAGGTGATACGAGCTGGAGATGGATGCTTTTAAGCAGTGCGATTCCAGTAATCATCATGCTTGTCGCACGTTTAAATATGCCAGAATCCCCTCTTTGGCTGGCTAGCAAAGGAAGAGAAAAAGAAGCAAACGCTATTGTTAAGAAAATATTCGGGGATCATGTCATCATGTCAGACGAACCAGCGACCAAGGAGAAAACCGCCTTTCTCGATATGTTTCGAAATGGTTATGGAAAATGGATATTTTTCGTGTCTGCATTCTGGTCGCTTCAAGTTATACCCACCTTTGGAATAGGAACCTATATCCCTGAGATCCTTACACAATTTGGTTTTGCTAATGGAACGAGGGAATATCTGGGGTCAGCAGTCATTAATATCGTTTATCTTGTCGGCTTGCTTCCCGCTCTTTATTTAATTGAAAAATTTGGGAGAAGACCTACGCTTATTTTTCCGTTTTTGGTATCTGCCATCTCTTTATTCGTACTGGCAGCAACCTCTGGAATGAATACATCGTTTGTTTTTATCCTAGTCCTCTTTATAATATATGGAACGTTTAATACTGCGATGGGAGCCCATGATTGGATCTATCCTAACGAGCTTTTTCCCACTCATATTCGGGGCACGGCAATGGGCTTTATCACAGGAGTAACCCGTATCGCCTCTGCCATCGGTACGTTTTTCTTTCCGTTCATTTTGGAGAATTATGGTTTGGCAGCTACGCTGTATATTTGTGGGGCCTTGTTCTTCATTGGATTTTTAATCTCTCTCTTCATGGCCCCGGAAACAAAGAATATGAGTTTAACGCAAACCAGCTCTATCAATAAATCCGGAAATAAAAGACAAGACAGCTTTGCACCGAAAAAAAACATTAATTAGAAAAGAGAGAACTTTTAACAAGATTTAGAGAAAAGTATTTTGTCTTCGTCTGGAAGGAAAAGCGTTGATAGGAGGTGAAAACGAGGGAGAATTACTTGAACCACTGAGATGTTGAGTTTCTGGAGAGGGGTTGACCCGGTTAGTGGCAAAGTGATTGGCCGGCCTCATTCCCTTTATAGGAAAAGTCATGCCTTTGTGTGAAGGGATCCAGCACAGGAATTCCCGTACTATTGGATGCAATCGTTACGGGAAATGCCCAGCTGGCTTCCCTCTAAATAAAACAGACGAAATCCTAGCCTTTTTAATAAAACCACTAGTCATCTTCCGCCTAGACGGATAGGTGGCTTTAAATTTGATATTCTAGTTATGGGGCGGAACTCCAGAAGATGGAGATGTTGTCTTGTTTCAACCTGATGCATTCATACTAAATGGAAGCTCAATATTTTGAAGATTGAAATTAACGTACAACTGAATAGGGGGTGAATGAAATGAAAAAATTATCGGGCCTGAGAGTTTACTTCATTACAATTGCTGGTGCATTATGTTGGGGGCTTATTGGATTATTTATTGCTCCATTGTATGCTCGCGGCTTCACGGCTTGGGACGTAGTTGCCATTCGAGGTATCTTTACCTTTGTTATCTTAATTCTACTTATGGCAGTTTTTTATCGTGATCAGTTACGTACCAGATTAAAAGATCATATTTTTTTCGCTGGTGCGGGCATCTTTAGTATCGCCTTATTTAATTTTTTTTACTTTGAAGTTTTTTCTCAATCGAGCTTATCCCTTGCAGTAACACTTTTATATACAGGTCCCTTGTTTGTAACCATCCTATCTCGGCTCTTTTTTAAAGAGCCCTTGACCATTCGTAAAGGCTGGGCACTTGCTCTTGCTATTACAGGTTGCGCATTTGTTGTAGGTTTACTGCCATTCGGCCAAGAAAGTATACCTTTGAATACCTTGTTAATGGGGATTCTATCTGGATTTTGTTATGCGTTGTACAGTATTTTCAGTAAACCTGTAACGAAACGTTATTCTGCATTGACAATTACCACGTACACATTTTTTTATACGAGTATTTTCATGTTATTGACAAGTGACATAATAAGAAAGACTGATAAATTTCAATATGTAGATGTTTGGATGTCAGCTGTGTTGTTAGCGTTAGTATCAACGGTTGCAGCTTTTGTTTTGTACACTTCAGGACTAAAGTATTTAGAAGCTAGTAAGGCTTCCATTTTAGCAACGATAGAACCCATCGTTGCAGTAGTAACTGGAGTACTTTTTCTTGGGGAGCATCTGCGGGGATGGCAGGTGTTAGGGATCGCATTGGTTTTGTATTCAGCAATTCTTGTCGCAGGCGGACGGTCTAAGAGTAAGAAAAGCCGTTGATATACAATGATGGACTGGATTTGAGACCGTTCTCCTATCCTTGAAGTGAACCCGAAAATTAGGCAGCCTTGAGGGAATGAACCCGGTAATCCACCGGGCTCATTCTTTTTAATTCTCTTTGATTCGTCTGTGTGATTATGAATATAATCTTCAGTTCTTGTTTTAAATGCTCAAGCATCTTGGAGTTAAGGGATTAATAGGACGTGATTCGATATTGTAAGCAATAATCTCCCATTAATAAGTCAAGAATGGACATAAATACAACTTTAATAGAAGAAATATGGACAAGATCCAAATAAGGGATCGGGAGAAGACCAAGAAAGAGAATTTATATAAAGCACACTCCTTTGGTTTTATACTAATCTAATAACCAAACGCCTCCTCCCCAAACTAACGTAAGAACCACTTTGATTTTTCCATATACACACCCATTCCCCCGGTTACCTTAACCTATAAATAATAGGCTAATCAGATGAAAGGATTCACCCTATAATACGAACCGGCGCCATTCAGAAGTGTCCTTTTTGATTCCGGCCATTTTCTTTGAATATAGGATATAATGGACCCAAGGTGGATCAATTTTGACGGATAATCTGCAAATTGAAGGTGAAAAGGGGATTTAAATGAGTTTATATAATCAAACAACAACAATTAATAAAATAGTTGATATTAAAGATTCTTTACCAAAAAAACAAAGACAGTTATGCGATTATATTCTAAAAAATTATCAGTCAATAGGATTAATAACAATTAAAGAGCTTGCCGATAATGCCGAAGTTGGAATTTCAACTGTGGTGCGTACGATAAATGCCTTAGGGTATGAAAATTTTAATGACTTACGAAAAGATATCTATGATGAATCGGTGCCTTCCGTCTCAAAATGGACATTGAAGAAGTCTTTTACAGAAATACAAAATGAAGGAGGGAAGGTTCCAACTTTAGTGCAGGTTTGGAAAGAATCAGTTAATTTATTAAACAAATCATTAGATACTAATTTAATGGAAAATTTCGAAAAAGCAATTGATTACATTGTAAAATCAGGTTATATCAATGTTTTGGGTACTCGACCGTATAAAGCAACTGCATTATATTTCGAACTGTTGCTTGGAGAATTCTATCCCAAGATAAGGCAACTAGGACATGATACGGAAGTAATTTATGACAGGATTTTGCAATTTGAAAAGGATGAAACTTTAGTAGTTTTTGCATTCGAACCCTACACTAATCGAATTATCGAAGCAGTAAAGCTGACCTATGAACTAGGCAATAGCATTATATTGATAACAGATCATATCTCATGTCCAATTATTTCATATGCGTCTGTAACGTTGAAAGTAGAGGTTAGTGAAGAACAATTTTCAGTAATACCTATTATGGCATTAATTGATGCATTGGTAATTGAAATTGGTAAACGGTCATCAGAAGAATCGATTAAAAAGTTGAAAAGACTTGAAAAAACACTTATAGAAAAAAATATAACGTTTACTTATTAATACTAGAAAAACAATTTTATATCCAATGGTTTTTTGTTTTTGCTCAAGGGGAGCTTGTTAATTCATCAACCAATGCTCTGATGGACATTTCTCTGTTAGTATCGTCATTTCAATAATTTTATGTATATACTTGGTTATAAAAAGAAAAATGAAAATAAAACCTTTAATTATAGGAGCAATTTTTCTTCAACTAACAGCTGCTTTAGTTCAAACAGAAATTAAATTAGGACTACACATTTTAGATTTGTCTAATATGTGTAGTCCTTTTCATATCAACTGCTACGCTAATATAACCTAAATATAAAAAAGTGTTTGTTTTTGAAGGTGATTCATTTATTTTGTTGTATTTTTAATAATTGGTAGATCAATTAAAAATATAGAAAAAAATGGAGGTAAAATCACATGTTTAACAATTGGAAAAAAGCACTGATGGCTGGAGTGATTAGCATATCCTTGCTAGGTACTGGGTATGTCGGTCACGACCTGATCTCCTCGCAAAACGTCTCGGCTGAACCTGCATCAGAAAATGCACCAGGGCATTTGAAAAAAGTTGAGTCTTCCCAGCTTGATGAGATAATCGAACGTGGATACATCCGGGTAGGAATGACTGGGGACTACAAACCATTTACCTATTTGAACCCGGAAACAAATGAGTATGAAGGCTTTGACGTGGACGCTGCCAAAGAGCTTGGCAAAGACCTTGGTGTGGAGGTGGAATTTGTCGCTACCGCATGGCCTGCGATGATGAAAGACCTGCAAGCGGACAAATTTGATATCGCTGTGGGCGGTGTGACTCGCAACACAGCCAGACAAAAAAGCGCTTATGTATCCCAAGGTTACCTTTCATTCGGTAAGGTGCCTTTGATTCGCAAGGAAGATAAAGACAAGTATCTTACCATTGAAGATATCAACAAGCCTTCTGTACGCATTGGCGTAAATCCAGGCGGAACAAACGAAGAATTTGTCCATCAGTATCTAAGCAATGCTAAAGTAACGGTTGTAGAAAACAATCTTGATATCCCACATCTTGTTGCAGAAGGTACGTATGATGTAATGATCACTGACACAGTAGAAGCAATGCTGTATGCAAAAGCTGATCCCAGATTGTATGCGGCTCAAACTGACAAGCCTTTCACAAACAGTGAAAAAGGCTATATGATCCCAAGAGGTGATTTCATTTATGCAAGCTACTTGGAAATGTGGATGGATGAAATGAAGCTCCAGGGAAAATTTGATGCCCTCTACAAAAAGTGGATGGAATAGAATATAGAGGTGCTCCCAAAGCAACTCTAAATACTGCCGTGTAGGTAAGCGTTTTTCCGATAACAGGTGCTTTAATAGTATTAGAAGGCTTTTTTACGGATTATAAAACCATAAGCTTGTCTCAGTCTTACTCTTTGGACATTACGCACGGTCAACCTCATTTCCATAGCACATTAGAAATAATGTCACAAAAGTCTTAAAAAGGTTAACATTCTTTATTTCTCCACCTGTGTTAGTACCTTAAAAAAGGCCATCATTTGATAGCCTTTTAAATGTAAAAAAAATATCCTTAATTAACTAAAGGGGCAGGCTAGCTCAATAATTTTGAAGCAGAAAAATAAAAAACCACTTAGAGTGGTTTTTTAATCGCGCATTGCTCCTGCCTCTCGGGAAGTCATTGCACCTTGTCCTTCGTTTACATCTTTTTGAATTTGTTGTTTTACTTTTTGTGCATCAGTTCCGGCAAATTCCGGTTTCATAATTGAATCCAAGTTCCCTTTAGCTTGTTGATTCTGTTGCATACAAGTCCTCCTCAATTTATTGTTTAACAATCTTATTATTTACAAAAAAGTTCAAGAGTACTATTTGAACTTTGTTCAACAATTGGTCCAGAATATTGAAGAAACAGAAGCAAATTGCTTTTGCAAAAATAGCCCTAAAAACCATTAACACCTCTCGGAAACTCAAGTGATACTCTACATACTTCATCGTATTATTTTGTGGGAATTGAAGGGAATATATGTGTCGTAAAGAATATATATTTTAAAAAATTATATTGATGAGAGGGATATATATATCATGATTAGTGAAAAGAGCAAAGAAATCATTGAAAATTATATTCTGACCTACAATTCGTTTGATATTGAAAGTATGGTTAAACTCCTTCATAAAGAGATAATGTTTAGGAATTTCACGAATTGCGAAATGAACACAGAGACCAGAGGAATACAAGAGTTTAGAGAACTGGCGGAAAAGTCGTCAAAGATTTTCTCTAGTCGCCGTCAGACGGTTATTGACTATAGTGCTATAGATGATAAAGCAGAAGTGCAAATTGAATATGAAGCAATACTGGCTGTTGATTTGCCTAACGGATTAAAGAGTGGAGATAAGATTCAATTAAAAGGAAAGTCCATATTTGGACTTAATGAAGGGAAAATATCATTAATTGAAGATTATAGTTGAGTGCATCTAACATTAATTGAGCTAACGGATTTCTTTATTGCAATAAACGCGTGAACAGGCTTCATAAGCCTTTAATAATATTGTCGGTATTCAACAAAAGGGAGCGGTTCTTTAATAAGAAATACTTTTCTTAATTAACTAAAAGATGCTTTACTTTATTATCAGGAGCTGATCAGCAGCTCCTTTTCTTATGCAGCTAAAGGGGCAGTGACTACAAACAATTAATATGTGAGATTTTATTCAAAAAGGTATTTTTTTGTTGAAAAATAATACTTTTAGTGTAAAATTACACTAAAAGGGAGTATTTAGTATATATGGAAAAAGAAGAATTCATCAATTTAATATCAGAAAAAATGAAACTTGTTCGAACAGAACAAAGTTTTTCTCAAGATAAGATGTCTGAAATTCTAGGGATTTCGAAAAAAACACTAGTTCAAATTGAAAAAAGAAGAACAGAAGCCAATTGGATCACCGTTGTTGCCTTTTGTGCTTTGTTTAATCATAGCCAATTATTGATATCATCAATTGGTGACAATCCAGTTGATTTTGTTCAGTTAATTGCTAGCAAAAATGGTGGTACGCCTAAAGAAAAAACAATGGGTGGTAAGATATGGTGGAAAGAAATCGAGTATAGAGGGGATTTTCGTTTGCAACAAAATTTGATTAGTAACCATTACCGTATATTGGATCAATATGATTATCGTTGGCATAGTTCTTTTGATAAAGAAGAGAGTTTAAGTCGTTTAAATGAATTACAGGATGTGGGGAATATCGAGATAGACAAAGGTATAGGGATATATGAAGAATAGGATTTTGCTTGTTCTATTGATAATAAGTTTAGGAGTAAATATGTATATATTCGGAAAATGGTTTCTGACTGAACAAAGGTATGAACCTTCCTCTGAAGAAAAGGTTATTTTAAGTGAAATGGTTCAAAAAACGGTTGAGAGTGAAGAGTATAAAAAGATAGCAGAAAAAGAGAATATCATTGCTATTGATACAAGTATTGATAAAAATAAAGGGGGAGTATTCCCCTACTATTTTGAGGTAAGTGTTCGTACTGATAAGCTGACCTATCTTTTTTCTTGTAATAATGAACAATGCTCAAAAATGGAAAATGGAGGTTGGACTTACTCTATATATCAAGACGAAAGTCCACGACTTCCATTTTAAAAAATAGAGAAAAGCCAAAAAATAACTGTAATAAAAGAAAGCCTACATCCTTTAATAACAAGGGGCGTAGGCTTTCTTTATTCTTATAGGTGTTTAATTTACAATATAGTTGTACTGATTTAAAAAAAGTTTAACCGTTTTTCTTATGGAACTATAGGGGCAGGTTAGTTCAAGAAACAAAAAACCATTCTATAATGAATGGTTTTTATCTTTATCATAATTTGGTGATGTACTGGATTGTGTTAATATGCGGTCTAATACTTTTTCAGTAAATGGCATAAAGAAATTAAGTATTAGCCCCCCTAAACAAACGGTTAATAAAGTTCCAACGCCAATTGGTCCATTTGAAATCATTGCCAATATCAAGAATAGGAGGTAAATGAATGTTCTCGAAAGGAATATATTTGTTTTAGTTAATTCTTGTATGATTAATGTTAATCGGTCAACTGGGATCGGTGCAAAATTTGTGTGTAAATATGTTGCAGTTCCTAATCCTATAACAACTAAGCCGATTCCAAAACAAACAACTTTGCTGTACCATAGTTCAGGTGTTATCAAATTGTGCAATAAAAAAAGCCACATATCAATACCAATACCCGTTATAAATGCTGTTAATAACCCCAAAACTTCTGGTCTTTGCCTTTTTAAAAATGAATTAAAACATATCAATATCAAAGCTATTATTATTTCCCAACTTCCCACAGTAAGCCCCACATTTATGGACAGTCCCACCAAAAATGCATCAAAAGGTGAAGTTCCAAGGTCTGATTGTATAGTGAAAGAAATACCAAGGGTTAATATTAAAATTCCCAATACATAAAAAACATATTTCACTTTACTTGACCCCTTTATCATGTTTTTTTGTTGCAAACGCAACAAAATCAGGTTAAATTTAATATATGTTATTTTTATTGTATTTGCAACAAAAATGCGTACTAAGGGGTTAATTAAGAAGGGAATTCTTCGTGAAATTGGAATGATAGCAAGGGCATTAGAATCCATAAGTAATATCGAATTTAAAGAATATGACCTTACAAAAGGGCAGTATTTGTACCTTGTTCGAATATGTGAAAACCCAGGCATCATTCAAGAAAAGTTAGCTGAGATGATAAAAGTAGATCGAACAACAGCAGCTCGTGCTATAAAAAATCTTGAAATCAATGGCTTTATTGAAAAGAAAGAAGATAAACATAACAAAAAAATTAAAAAACTCTTTCCAACAGAGAAAGGGAATAATGTTTATCCTTTTATAAAAAGCGAAAATGATTATTCCAATATCGTTGCATTAGAGGGATTTTCCGAAAGAGAAGTAGAAACCATTTTCAATCTTCTTCAAAGAGTATGAAAAAATATAGAAAAAGACTGGGAATTTGTTAAAAAGGGAAACAAGAGAAATTATTGATTATATAAAGGAGCGACATATTTAAATGACTATAAATATAAAAAAGTGTACCCTTGAAGATTCACGCAAACTTCAAGAAATTAGTTATGAAACATTTAATGAGACATTTAAGCATCAGAATTCTCCCGAAAATATGAATGCCTATTTGGAAAGGGCATTTAACTTAAAACAATTAGAAAAAGAATTATCCAATATTTCTTCACAATTCTTTTTTGTTTATTTTAATAATGAAGTCGCTGGATATTTAAAGGTCAATACCAATGATGCTCAGACTGAAGAAATGGGTGATGAATCACTTGAAATCGAGCGGATTTATATAAAGAACAAATTTCAAAAACTTGGGCTTGGTAAATATCTGTTAAATAAGGCTATGGAAATCGCAATGGAACGTAATAAAAAGAAAATCTGGCTTGGCGTATGGGAAAAAAATGAAAATGCTATTGGTTTTTATCAGAAAATTGGTTTTGTTCAAACTGGAGCCCATTCTTTTTATATGGGTGATGAAGAACAAACGGACTTTATAATGACCAAAACACTTCTATAACTTTTTTTGAAAGGTGGATCATTATGTATATTCCAAAATATTATAAGGTCACAAATGTTGATGAAATTTGGGATTTTGTTCAAAAAAACTCTTTTGGCACGATTGTCACAACAGAACAAGGGAAACCAATTGCGACTCATTTGCCTTTGGGGTTAAATAAAAAAGGTGATGATTACTATATTACTGGGCATATGGCTTATGGAAATCCTCAGTGGAGAACATTTGAAACATGTGAAGATGTGCTTGTTATGTTTCAGGGACCGAACGCTTACATATCTTCTTCTTGGTATGGGCATGAAGAAGTTTCAACATGGAATTATCAAGCCGTCCATGTATATGGTAAAGCAAGCATTTTAGAGAAAGATGAATTAATAGAAGAATTGACATTAATGCTGGAAAAATATGAAGAAAATCGTGAAAATCCTGTTTTATGGGACAAACTTTCTCCTCAGCTCTTAGAAAGTGAACTGAAAGGTATAGTTGGATTTAGGATTAAGGTGGGAGAAATTCAGGCTGCTTATAAATTAAGTCAGAACCGAAATGAAACGGATTATATTAACATCATTGATAAATTACAAAATGAAGGAAATCCAAATTCGAAACAAATGGCAGAACTGATGGAAAACAGATTAAAAAATCACATATAAGCCCACTTTATTTTAACCTTCAGATGCAAGAATTAAAGAACGGAACGGAGCTGTCATACTGGCAGCTTCTCTTCAGTTTGTGGAAAGATTGTACTTAAAGTAAAGGGTGCGTTAGTTCATTAAAGAGCTGTGACGATCAGCTCTTTTCTTATGGAGCTAACGGGGCAGGTTACCTTAATAAGAAAATAATAACTGTCGAAACTACATCTAAAGTTGTATGGCAAATTTAGCCTTAAGCTGTATTAAAGATTTCCATTAAATTGTTATATTTAAATAAGTGGAAAGCTTTTTATTTAATGAGTTTGTATCGATCGTCAGTTCTTTTTTATTATGCTAACGGTGCAGTTTATTTGAAGAAGGAATGTAAATGAATAGTTAATTTTTGTGAACCATAAAGGATATTAGTATACCCAATTGAAGTATTAAAAGATACTGAGTTTGGCAGAGGAAAGAATGAGTATTAATAAATATCTTCTTATATGTTTACCGTTAATTTTGTCATACTTGCTTAGTGCTTGTTTTGGAAATGAAAAAGTTATAGAAATAGAAAAAATATTATCCATGTAGGAAGGAGGAAAAATTTTGTTTTTAAAAATTGTAAAGAATGATTTCATCAGGAATAAAATTGTAAATATTTCAGTATTTGTATTTATAACTATGGCAGTTATTTTGGCAGCTAGTGCAACAAATATCATTGCCAATCTGATTCAGTCGATGTCGGAACTTCAGGAAAGTGCAGTCCCAGCTGATATTACGCAGATGCATTCCGGAGAATATGACCAGGCAGAAATCGATCAATTTACTGAAGAACACCGTGAGAATATAGCGATGCAGGAGACGATGGTTCTTCTGACTTTTGATGGAAGTAATATTCATTTTGACCAAAATCAAACGATGGCTGGAACTATACAGGATATTTCATTTGTCGTACAGAATAAAAATTTTGATTTTATATTGGATCTGGCTAATGAAAAGCTGGATGTAACGGAAGGGGAAGTGGCGGTTCCCATCTATTCCATGCAGCAATATGACTTAAAAATAGGTGATGCGATTACGGTGAAAAGCGGAGAGTATGAGAAAGAGTTTGTCATTTCAGATTATGCAAGAGATTTTGAGATGAACTCTTCCCTTACTTCTTCGAAACGGTTTGTGATTAATCAGGCAGACTATAATGAAATGCTTTTAAAGCAGGCAGGGGAACTGGAATATCTGATCGAATTCAAACTGCATGAAAACGGGGATTCTCAGGCTGTTCAGACGGCATATATCGAAGAAGGTCTTCCAGCAAACGGCCCTACAGTCGGTGGAAAGGTATTTCTGTTGTTTAATGCCATGTCAGATGCGGCAGTTGCAATGATTATTATACTTATCAGTATTCTGCTGATTATTATCGCTTCGCTCTGTATCAGACTTACGTTTCTGGCAACGATTGATGAAGATTTAAGAGAAATCGGTGTGATGAAAGCAATCGGAATATCCAAAAAGGCTATAAAGAAGGTTTATCTTAACAAATACAGAGTCATGTCAGTAGCAGCAGGTATCATAGGCTATCTGCTTTCCTTTGCAGTAGTAAATCTGTTTAACGGTAATATGAGACTTTACCTATCTTCGGATGTATCAGGAAACTTAAAATATGTACTATCTTTTATCGCTCCATTATTTGTATATTTCATGATTTTGATGTACTGCAAGAAAGTACTGAAAAGAATCGATAAGATTTCTGCGGTGGAAGCATTGCGTTCAGGTATCATGGACCGTGGAAAGAACCGAAAATACAGTTTTCCACTGCTTAAGAACAAATTCTTCAGCACCAATATTTACATGGGACTTAGGGATGTATGGAAACGATTCAAATTATACAGGTTACTGTTCATTATTTTTATCGTATGTACGTTTATTGTCATACTTCCCATAAATATTTATAACACCATGAATTCACCGGGATTTTCCACATACATGGGAATAGGAAAATCCGACATGAGAATCGATCTTCGAAGGACAGATACGATTACAGAAGATTTTAAAAAGCTGCAGGAAGAGCTGAAAAATGATTATGATATTGAAAAGTATGCGGCCTACATCACGTGTTCCTACCAGGTCAAAAATGCGGAAGGTTCCTGGGACTATATTAATATTGAAACCGGAGATTTTTCCGTATTTCCATTAAAATATCTGGAAGGAAGAGCACCGCGGGGTGAAGGGGAAATCTCACTTTCCTATGCCAATTCGTCAAAAGATGGATTAATCAAGAAAGTGGGAGATAAGGTAGTCGTAAAGGTTGCCGGGACAGAAAAGACTTTGAAAGTAACGGGAATTTATCAAGATATTACAAATGGCGGGAAAACAGCAAAGGCGCATACCAGTCTTGGTTTAAATGAAGAGACCGTTCTTTGGTATATTGTGAGCATGGATGTGGCTCCAGGCGTTGATATTCGTGAGAAAATGGACTACTACCAGAATACCTATGATTCTGCGCAGGTAAATGATATCAAGGAATATACCCAACAGACTCTTGGAAATCTTATTGATCAGATGAGCACAATTGTTATAGGCGGAATCGCAATTGCAGTAATCATTGCAGTATTGATAACTGCATTATTCCTTAAGATGATATTGTCAAAGGATATGTCTCAGATTGCAATCATGCGAAGTGTGGGATTAACTTCTAAAAATGTTAGTCATCAATATACGGCAGGAACTTTGATGGTACTGATATTGGGAATCATATTTGGAGTGTTGGCTTCTAATTATTTAGGGGAGTTTCTTGTAAGTATGGCCATGTCCTCTATGGGAGCTGCAAAAATTGAATTGGTTCATGTTGTATGGCAGACTTGGCTGCTATGTCCGTTAGCGTTGATTGTAGTAGTTGGATTTACTATATCTGTGTGCTGTAAGGTAACGGTAGAGGATGATTTATCAGTAGTTTTAAGAAGTTAGTACTGCTGAAAAAGGTCTGGGCAGGAGGCGTAACTGCGAAGGTAGAAGAAGTTTCCTGCGTGAAGGCACCGATGCAGAAATAGAATGCAGATTCCTGAAAAATAAGGCAATTCCGGGGTGCCTCTGTGGATATAGACTGTGATTAAATGTTTGACATTGGAGGAATATATATGAGCAATATATTAGAAGCAAGAAGTATGAACAAAAAAGTAGAATTAGGAAAAGATAATGAGATTGATATTTTAAAAGATGTAAGCTTGGAGATAGAAGTAGGTGAATTCGTATCGGTCATGGGGCCATCCGGAAGCGGGAAATCAACACTGCTATATAATGTAAGCGGTATGGATAGAATGACTTCTGGTAGTGTGAAATTTAAAGGCCGTGAAATCGGCAGACTAAAAGAAGAAGAACTGGCAAAGATTCGAATGAATAACATGGGATTTATCTTTCAGGATATTAATCTTTTGAAGAATCTGTCAGTGATTGACAATGTTATGTTTCCAGCTCTTGTATCAAAAGATGCGGATAAAAATGAGGTACATCAAAAAGCAAAAAAACTGTTAGAAATGACAGGAATTAAAAAGCTTGCAGATAATAATATCACCCAGGCATCTGGTGGACAGCTACAGAGAGTCGGCATCTGCAGAGCATTGATAAATGATCCGGATATCATATTTGGAGACGAACCGACCGGAGCATTAGATTCCAAATCGACAGAAGAGATTATGTCAATTCTTGCAAAGATTAATAAAAAAGGGACAACCATAATGCTCGTTACGCATGATGCAAAGGTGGCAGCAAAAACCGAAAGAGTATTGTTTATGGTAGATGGAAATATTTTGGCACAGAAGAAAATGCGTAAATACGATGCGCAGCATGACGATATTAAGGAAAGAGAAGAAAGCATTATGAAATGGTTAGTGGAAAATGGATTCTAATTTTTCATTTTTATCAATATCCCAGGCTTTTTTCATGATGAAGATCGGAGCTGTCTTTAAGGCAGTTTTTTCTTATGGGGGTGCCGCCAGGGTCCCGCCAACATTTTAACGAAAATATATGCTAAGCCTTCGGATGTGACCGGCCCCGGCCGTCTCTCTTCTATAAAGGAAAGGCTGTTTTTATGAAGTAAATCTTTTTGTTTTTGATAATAAAATGGGAATATTTGTTTTTGTGTGAATAAGTCGAAAATAAATAAAGGTGAACAAAACCTTGTATATTTTCGACTTGTTGCTAAAGTACCAGTGTATCATTCACATCTGTACTTGAACTGAGGCTCTGTCTGTATATAAAAAGCATTTCTTACTTGTGCACTCCAATTTGCAAAGGCTGATCTCCATTCAGGAGTGTTAAAGAATTGATCTACAGTTTGAGTTTCAGAATGCCAAACTATAAATAGGTTGAGTGGGGCAATTCCTCCTGCCCAAATTCCATTATTTACGTCAGTATCTTCTTCCCTTACTAATAATAAGGGTAGACCAAATTGAAAAGCCATTGAAGGTTCTACTTGTGAATAAACTGATCCTATCCAGAATGGAGTAGATGGTGGAAGGGGTCCTGCATTGACATCAACTGTTTGAATTTTAAAACGACGAAGGTTTACTGCCAACATTCCATAGCTTGATGAAACTAACCGACGAATATCAGTTAAAATGGATTCGGGATAACTTTCGCTTAATGGTAATGTACGCGGAAAAAGCAAAGCATTCTCAATCTCTAAAATTAGACGGTTTAGAAACCGTTGTTGGTTGTCATTTAAATGAGTTGTCGTACTTAAAAATATAGGAATACGATAAGCACGGTCAATACACTCTTGGTGTGCCGATTCTATTTTCGCTTTATCTTTACGTAAAGAGCTATGCTCATTATTACTCACTTTCTCTTCATCCTTGCGTGAAGAGCTATTCTTATTTTTACTCACTTTCTCACCACCTTTTTTTATTAGTATATGGAAAAGGAATAAGTGAGTTTGGGCATAACAGGATTTCATAATAATAGAGGCTTTATAAAACAAAAATTAGTAATTTTGTCTAAAATTTAATGATTTTATAAAAAATTATTTAATTTAACTGAAGCAGGAAATAAGTAATCTATCATTAGCTATCCAAAATAAGCTTTTTGAATGAAGTCAATGTTGAGGAAAAAATATAACCCACAACAAGATTGTGGGAAAATGCTATATAGATATGAATACTTTGTGTTCAAAATTAACCATGTTATTATGTTTTATTCGGGGAACCGTATCATAAATAGTGGTAAAGCGGAGAATCGAGCTGATTATATGCTCAAAGGATGCAAACATGTCGAGCTGCGAGAATGTGCGTTACAAGATCAACTCCAACGGGCAAGTGCATTAAACATTATCATCAATGCGATTAGTGTTTGGAACACGCTGAGCAAGCAACAAAACACCGCGAAAAGCAAGGTAAACTTCAGGAAGAACTACTAAACCATATTGGATGGGAACATATCAATTTCTTGGGCGAATACAAATTCAATTTCAGGCAAAATTCGTCTCTCGATTCATTACGACCGCTGAAACAACAAGAGGGTGAGTGACTGGTGTTCGGGTTATACCGCCCGGACTATTGGGCTTAGAGTAAGAAAAAACGCTAAGCCGGTCATATCCGAAGGCTTAGCGTATATTTTCGTTAAAATGTGGCGGGACACCATCGCCATCAAGGTAACAATAACGAGTTACCCCAAAATGATAAAAACGAGTAAGATGCACAAAATTTTCGTTCTGGGGGTATTATGGTATCTTACCTTGATGGGCATGGGGTGCCGCCAAAAAGGTCGGGCAAATACTGCCCGATCTTTCAACTATACCTCACGACATAGTTAATGGGATATTTATAATACGAAACTATAAAAATATCATTCCTCAATACGTATGTAGATTAGTTTTACTTTGCAAATAAGTGGTTGCCTATTCTAATGACTGTTTCCCTTGTGAAAATCCATTCATCTGTTGCCGAGACCGGATTATAATAATAAACAGAACCATGAGTAGGATCCCAACCTTGTAATGCATCAATAACAGCTCGATAAGAATAGCTATTTGGGGTCAAATAATATTGCCCATCATGTACAGCTGTAAAAGCATTTGTCTGGAAAATAACATCGTAAGTATTTTTAGGAAAACCTGGTGTTGACATTCGGTTCAAAATTACTGCAGCGACAGCTACTTTTCCTTCATAAGTTTCTCCTCGAGCTTCTCCATAAACAACCCTTGCCATCATTTCAATACTATTTAATTTTTGTTGTGTTTGGAATCCAAAAACTCCATCTGGTAATATTCCAGAATCTAGTTGAAGTTGTTTCACTGCATGATCAGTAATTGAACCATAATACCCTGTTGGTTGACTGTTAAAGTAACCCATTTTCTTTAAATTTTCTTGTAAGTCATAAACTGCTTGTCCTTGACTTCCATTGTGTAAAATTTCTTGAGCAAAGATTGAATTTGGTATAAAAAACATGAAACAAATAAAAACAACAAACGACATTTTTTTTACATTTAACATCAAATAATAACACATCCTTCGATTCATTTTCCTACTATTCTACTTTATCATACAAGAAAAATAGATTTATCTTACATTATTCCTATTTTAAACCAAAAACTGAAGAAATTTTCAGACGAATTTGTCTGTTTATTGGGGTAGCGCCTATCGCCATCAAGCTAAGAAAAAGGATTATACCCATAACGAAAAAATAAGCTATTCTTTCTGTAAATGCTGCTGAAGATAGCTTTTTTCGTTTTGGGGTATAAAGAAATTTTAACTTGATGGGGTTTATATCAAGTGGAAAGGAGATTTTTTATGTATATCCCTAAGCAATTTGATATGCATGAAGGCATGCCTTTTGCTACACATTTACCACTGCTGTTGAATAAGGAGAAAACTATTTGTATGGTCATTTTGCATGTCCGAACCCTCAATGGAAAGATATTGAAAAACAAACAGTCTTAGCAGTTTTTCATGGTCCTCACTGTTATATCTCTTCCTCTTGGTATGAGACGAACCAAGCAGTGCCAACATGGAATTATGTGACTGTACATGTATACGGCGAAGCCGAACTTATTGAGGATGAACAGGAGTTAACGGATTCCTTGTATGACATGGTATTGAAGTATGAAGCCCCAGATAGTTCATACAAATTGCAAGATTTGGACGCTGACTTTCTCGCTGGGATGAACAGGGGAATTCAAGGCTTCAAAATAAAAATCAACAAGATAGAGGGGAAAGCGAAGTTAAGTCAAAACCATTCACTACATCGACAAGAGCTAGTTATTAATCAACTGGAACAGATCCAAAATACAGATGAGCAAAAAATTTCCTTTTTAATGAAGGCAAACCTAAAAAAATAGCGTTGGATGTTACTGCACTAACGTTTGCGCTAGCTGAAATAACCGAACTGGAACTTATTATTCACTTTGCTTTTTTTACCCGAATTATATGGCAGATTTTCATGTTACTATCGGTTTTAATTCGGGGTATATTTCTTCTTTCTGATCTCATACTAAAGTTAAGAAGGAGGGGTATCCATGGCAAAACGAACAAAGAAAAATGATGCAGATCAAAAGAACAAACAAGGATTTGATTCAAGCAAAACTGATTCAGAATTCTCTAAAGAATTTGGCAGTGCAAACGCTAATCAAGCACATAAAAATAAAGCAAAAAAAGAAAAAGCATCTAAAAATCAAGGTGAATGGAAAGGCATGCATTAATTTATACTTGCCAGACTCAAACTGTTTACTGAACTTTATGTAAAGGAGCTTATTTAGATGACTCAATCAAAGCGACAACAAGAACGCCAATGGAAAGATCGTAAACAATCGCAGAATCCACATGGTAAGGTCAATTCATTTGAACAATTGGCTGAAGATACAGGCAAAAATGGATCTGAAACTAAGTAAAACTGTTTAAGAATGAGAGGCGATCCCAAAGGGTCAGATCTCCATAATAGTTAGGTCACTCCCTTAGGGCACCCTCTCTTTATCGTTACATAATAGGTCATAATTATCGGGAGTGATGATTATGACCTTTTAGGTTTACGTATACGAGCTGGCTTTTTTTATGTTAATAGTATGGACAATAATTAGGATGTCTTCCCCTGAAGTAGATATTGTAAAAGTCAAAAGACAAAGACTACATAAAATACGGATTATAACAAAACCTTTTTGTAAGGAGTTTTTTGGAAGGGGGGAATGATCAGATATATGTTTTCGTTACGTGGAGATGCTCATAAAATTTATCTTCAATTAAAAAAAGCCTCATACAAAGACCGATCTTTCAAATGTATGAAGAAACTAATAGAAGTGGAAGAAATTCAAAATTTTTATAGTTCGATTGATAGCGAAACGTTAAAAAAAATTTATTATTGTATGATAAAAGAGAAAAACGGATCGGGAATCATTCCTATTATAATATCCTCTGGACCTTGGCTTTTTTTCCTGTTTTCAAAACAATTGCAGGATTTCCTTTTTAAAGATGGGAGTTTGCTTTGGGTTGTCTTTATTTTAATTTATATTTCCATTCTTTCCATTAGTGTGTTTCTTCACTTTCATGAAAGATCATGGTCTTTTGTTCATATTGAAATCATTCAAGAAATTTTACATGAACGAAAAGGGATAAGGGAAAAGACCTGAGGTGAGAAGCTATAACGGATTCCCTCAATGAGCAAAAAAGAGGCATCGAAGCCGATGCACATTTGATGAAAAGTGATTATTTTTCTACATATTCAATCTTATCCCATTTACTCTTTCATCCAATTCGTAAGTTAGGATGTTTTTTTTTATACAGTTTTTTAGGGGCTTAAATAATTTGAACGTTGATTTCCTCTCCAGGCACTCGCTTTCCGCGGGCGGTCCGGGAGCCTCCTCGGCGCCTTTGCGCCTGGGGGGTCTCCCCTGGACACGCTTTTCCCGCAGGAGTCTCGCACACCCGCTCCAATCAACTTTGTTTTACTTTTAGATAGAACCCTTTTGTCTACAAACTGTGCGATTCTTTAAGAAGAATCGCTTTTCTTATTAAACTAAGAGGGCAGATTACCTTAACAAAAGTAATGTAAAATATAATAAAAAAGCGTGTAGTCGGGGAGTCAGAAAATAATATGGAATGTTTTTGTGAACAAAAAGAAACAAATGAGTTAAAAGTTGAAGGTGATGTTGGGGCGGACCCTATATGGTGCAATCAATGTGGTTGCAACTTGGATATAGAGGACATTCCGATTTCAAATAAGTTAATTAGAGAATTGATTGAATGGGTAAATATGTATGGTGAATGGATTGATTGGGATGAAGATAAATTGCTTCCTAATGGGATTGAACTAGAAGAAGAACACAATAAACAAGGATTAAATTTAACAGAAAAAATTAAGAAAGAACTTGAAGGGAAATATAGAATTAAATTTTCACCTTCGACAATGGCAAGAATGTATGCAAATAAAAATCATTAATCCTTATTCCACTAACAGGTACTTTAACTAAAGATCGGGGCTGACTTTAATGCAGCTCTTTCTTTATTTAACTAAAGGTTCAGGTTAGCACAACCTGAACCCAAAACATTATTGAAGCGTATTTAGATTTTGTGGCCTTAAAAAACTTACAACTACCTCTCCAATTTGTCTGCCTAACTTTAAGCCTTCATTGTTATCCACATTAAAATGTACGCCAGCGTACAAACGCGATTGAGCACTTTCTTCCATTAGTTTTTTTATTTCGGAAGACTCTTGAGGGAAGATATAACTTAATACTGTCTCTGCACATCCCGCCACAGTTGCGTGTGCAGATGGGTAAGCTGGAAAACGAGGGGTAAACAACACAGTAGACAGATTTCTGCCATATTGATTTGGACGTGCAACATCCCAATGATATTTAAAAAACCACGTCATAACAAAGGTATCATTCATAGCAGCATGGAAATAACTCTGAACCTTTGCAACACTCGGTGATCCCAGCATATACTTTTCAGCTAAATTGAAAACTAGAGTGGTAATTTTCGCGGTTAATTCACCTGTTCCCCAATATTGTGCGATGCGTATTTGCTGGGAAGTCAATGACTTTAATGTCTCTTCTACAATGAATAACTCTGTTTCCCAATCAATATCTAGCGGATTTTTAATTCGCCAAATGATTCGTTGATGAAAGGGGTCCAGGAAATCATTGTCTCTTCCCCTTGAAATAAAAAACATTGGCCAATTTCCTGCCTCTGGAGAACCTTTAGGTGGGTTACTTTCCCCTGGGTAAGGAAATTCTGTCCATCTTCTATAACTTGTTCTCATAAAGACCACCCCCTAATAAATGTTCTCCTTGTTCCTTATGAATACGAGTAATGAAATATGACCATTTAACTTTTGTCGCCCTTATTAGAGGAGAAAGATCAGTGGTTTGAGCCATTTAAAGCCTTTATAGCTGATTCCCGCGAACCTTTACAACATAATTAACATTTCAAAGGTTTATTTGAAAAATTTCCAAATATTCAAAGGTATTCAAATGATCATGTCCTGAAATAATAAGAAAAAACGCAGGAGAAACTCTATATGAACAGAAAAAAATGTTATAAAGAATTTATCGCTATTTTTATTTTTATATTTGTCTTAATGGTGAATCACTCGGTCTATGCAATTGAATGGGAAGATGAAGATGTACCTATAAACTTTAAAATTGAGATATTACCTTGGGAGATAGTAAACAACACTATTCCTAATAGAACAAATTTCACCATTATAGACATTGAAACGGGATTATCATTTAAGGTTCAACGAAGAGCAGGTAGTCAACATGCCGATGCTCAGCCACTAACCAAGGATGATACTCAGATTATGAAGAAAATTTATCATAATCAATGGAGTTGGAAAAGAAGAGCCATTATTGTATTGATTAATAATCAAATGATCGCTGCCTCTATGAATGGAATGCCACATGGTGCCGGTGCTCTTCAAAATGGTTTTTCAGGTCACTTCTGTATTCATTTCTATGGAAGCTTAACACATCGTTTAAAAAACGAAGATCCCGCTCATAAATTAATGATATTGAAAGCGGCCGGTAAGCTTGATGAATACTTAGGCACGGTAAGTCCCTACGAACTTATCGATATTTTTACCATTGCCATGAATCAAGGAGATCGAAAATTATTATCAATGACCTTATCAAATCCGGATCATTCCAATCGTTTCATTAAACTTGCTGAAAATATTACATACTTTGGGGTTAGAGATTTTTCAGGACAACCACTTCAAGACGCAAACGGGTTAATACTCGTGGATGTACCGGTTCAAGTGAAGATTTATAAAGAGAGAGAAGGGAGTGAAAACAAGATCATTCATTTTATGATCCGAAGGGAGAGTTTGACTGATCGTTGGTTCATTGATCAAGGTGCGATTTATGAAGACTTAAAATAAGATTTGTGAAGATTCAAAAAAATTCCAATCCAGTGTGGGGGTGCATTCTATGCGATTATCATGGATTGCCGGACTTTTACTATTCGTTCAACCAGTGAATATTTCTGAAAGCTTATCGGTAACCCACCAAGGACAAACGATTGCCAGTGTCAACCATGCTGATATTACTATGCCCTTACTAGATGTTCCTATCATGGACGCGGATAAATACAATCAATTTGTCAAAAAAATAGATCAACAAGTGTACCAAAAACCTGTAAATGCCACGATAGACAAACAAGGTAATATTCTTCCTGGGCGGGTAGGTTACAAGCTATACCATCAAGCATTTAAAGAGCAATTTTATTCCTTTTTGTACAGTGGTAGAGCATACAAACTAGAAGTACCTTTGCTTGCTATTCATCCAAAAGTTGACAGCGAATTACTTGCGGAGATTCGTGAAAAAAAGATAGGTGAATATAGAACTTATTTTAATGTGAACAACAAAAATCGTACAAATAATATCTCGCTTGCTACAGAAGCCATTAATAATTATGTCGTGTTTCCAGGAGAGGTGTTTTCTTTTAATCAAGCCGTTGGCAAGAGATCAGTAAATAAAGGATATATGCTCGCTCGAGTTATCGTTAAAGGAGAGTTTTCTGAAGGGATTGGTGGAGGGATATGTCAGGTGTCATCCACCCTGTTTAATGCTATCGACAATGCAGGGTTGCAAACTATTCAACGCTATTCCCATACTAGGAGTGTTCCGTATGTTCCATCTGGCCGCGATGCTACAGTAAGCTGGTATGGTCCTGATTTTAGTTTTAAAAACAAGTACAATCAACCTATCCTAATCCGAGCTACAACCCAAGGAGGAATGGTAAGGATCATGGTTTACTCTTCAGATATGATAAATTATAAGACACGAAAAGTTCCCGCTGCTTCAAATCAGAAATCAAAAGAACAGATTTACCGTTCCTAAAAGTACACTTTTACGAACAGTTACTTTTTTATAAAATCACCTACTATAAAATTTGAAAAATTTCATTTTCAATCCAACAATATGGACGGAATACGCAATAGCCCCTCCGTTGTATAATTTCTGAGCCTTCCCTTGCACCTAATCTTCTGATCTATAAATGAATTTCACCAACAATTAAATCCTGATACTAGCTATAGAATTGTTTCCTGGCTGCAGGAGTGACAAACTCCATTATGCCGGCTGGCTTTATCGGGTTATTTTCTTCAATTCCTAGAAGCAAACCAAATTTGTCTATTCTTAATCCGGTTATTAATGCATCGGTATATTGATAATTATTAACCTTATCAAGACCTAAATTATAAAAAACCTTAATAAATAAAGGAGAGCACATATTAGCCATGTATAATACGTGCTCTCCTTTTTTCTTTTATAGAACTAAAGCGCCTGTTAGTTCTATAAAACTTACTGCATAATTTGTGTCCTACAATAAGCCTTAATGAACTAACAGGTGCGTTAGCTGAAAATCGGAGCTATCTTTAAGGTAGCTTTTTCTTTATGCAACTAACTGGGCAGGATAGCATTCCTGTAGTTCGTTATTTTTTAGCTTTGAAAAAAATAGGGCTCCTCAGTAAGATATGAGTAAGACACCACTCTAACTCAAAACTT
>NZ_JAZHFU010000003.1:0-755644 GCF_036541465.1 Bacillus sp. CFBP9009
TGATGCTGAGTCAATGGTCGTTGACACTCATGCATCATACAAGAGGGCTCTTTTTCTTTCAAGACTTCGAACATCCTCCTAACAGGAATGCTGCCCCGATGCATAAAGAAAAAGCTGCCTTAAAGGCAGCTCTGATCTTTGCTAATGCACCTGTTAAGGGGACATCCTTTATTTAAATACCTCGTCTATTTCATTTCTGTCGTAATCTAATATCCAATCGATGTATTTATCATAAACATCTCTTATTGTTTCGGGCGAAGTCGCCAATAAATCACAACCCCTGTCATCATAAACGTAAAATATAGTTTTCCTGTTGATGTTTATAAAATAGACTCTATTAAAAATACTTGGCCTTATTCCCATATCTTGATTGCAGATTGCTTTTAACATAGGAATGTATTTGAAGTCAGACACTTTACATTTTAATGTAAATCTATGTGTTTTATAGGTTCCTTCTTCTTCATCGTCATGAAAAGTTGTCTTTTGTTTTAACCGTATAAGATCGACTTCTCTTTAATATACCGTGAAAAAGTATTTGATTTATGTTTAAAACCATCTCCATAATCGTTTACGTCAATTACGATATAAATATCATCGTTATGAGAATGCAAGGACTTGAATAATGTGATAACCCTTTTATATACTCCTTGTAAATAGGGGCTATTTTCATAAGCATAATCACTATCATAGTCCACACCTAATTCAAACCGGATACCAGTTTTCCAACTATTAAACAAGGGTGGTCTAAGTTCTAAGTTTGGAAAATTCTCATTCATAAAATCGTTTAAAAGCATGTTTGCACCTCGTTAAGTTCCTTCATTATACCTTTCCATGTTAACATGTCCCTTAAGTTGCATTAAAAAAAGAGTTGCCAAAACAACTCCCAGACTGTAGACAAACTAGATGAAAATCGAGTTTGTCTACAGATTCTTTATGGTTTGTACAATTTTGACGCTGATTTCCATTCCAGGCACTCGCTTTCCGCGGGCGGTCAGGGAGCCTCCTCGGCTTGCGCCTGCGGGGTCTCCCTTAGACGCGCTTTTCCCGCAAGAGTCTCGCACCTTCCTCTCCAATCAACTTTGTTATAAAATTTAGAAATCATACCTGAGGAGTTGAAGGTATTGCTTTGGTTTAGTTGGTTCGAGAACATCATTTGATGTTACCTATTTTCTGAGATTGTTCGTTTCATTAAAACCTCATTTTCGTACATATCTCCCCAATCTCGCATTAGGTAAATAATAGGTTTTAATGTTTCTCCAAAAGCAGTAAGGGAATATTCAACTTTTGGAGGAATCTCGCGATATATTTCACGATGGACAATACCATCTTGTTCCAATTCCCGAAGTTGCAACGTTATCATACGTTTTGTGGTATAGGGCATAAGTCTCCCTAATTCGTTAAAACGTTTAGGGCCGGAAATTAAGTTATATAATATGATCCCTTTCCATTTGCCTCCTATCACATCTACTGTAACTGCAACAGGACAAGCAGTGGTATCGGGACACTTTTCCGTTTTAAATTCCTTCATATTGACACCCCAATCTTTTTAAGTATCAAATTGTATACTATATTACAAATTTAATCCTATTCAACAAAAATGTGCGTACTTTTAATTTTATATTATATAAAGTATCATTGATTTTGCAAGCAAAGACTAAATATTCGTACTTTTCATACCATTTTAAAGATGTTACTAATCGGATGCTTATGTTTCTGGTGTGGCAATATCAAAAAATCTGCTTGCTTTAATTCATCCTAACCATGAATAGTGACGAGACATTTTCCCATAAAAAAATAAATAGGAGTGATTTGAGTGAAAGCACAAATTATTCAATCATTTGGTGATCCATCCGTATTTCAATTTAAAGAGGTTTCAAAACCCGAATTAATACCTGGACATGTACTTATTCAAGTCAAGGCTTCAAGTGTAAATCCTATTGATACGAAAGTCCGTGCTGGTGCAGTTCCGGCCGTTGCCCCCGAGTTTCCAGCAGTTTTACATGGGGATGTCGCAGGTTTGGTATCTGCAGTGGGTGAAGGAGTGACTGAGTTTAAAGTTGGCGACGAAGTGTTTGGATGCGCGGGTGGTTTTAAAGGGACTGGCGGTGCACTTGCGGAGTTTATGCTGGCAGATGCTGATTTACTTGCTCACAAGCCGAAAAATTTGACGATGGAAGAAGCCGCTGCTTTACCACTAGTTGCCATTACCGCATGGGAAGCTTTATTTAATCGGGCAAATCTTGTCCCTGGACAAGATATACTGATCCATGCAGCCACCGGCGGTGTAGGACACATTGCCATTCAGCTAGCCAAATGGGGAGGCGCGACAGTCTATACAACTGCCTCTTCGCAAGAGAAGCTGGAGATTGGCACGCGTCTTGGTGCAGATGTAACTATTAATTATCGAGAAGAAAGCGTACACGATTATGTACAAAAATATACAGACGGAAAAGGTTTTGACGTTGTGTTTGACACGGTAGGTGGAGAAAACCTTGATCGCTCTTTTGAGGCAGCCGCGGTACATGGAACAGTAGCAGCCATTGCTGCTCGTTCCACTCATGACCTCTCCCCCGTGCATTCAAAGGGACTCTCCCTACATGTTACCTTTATGTTGTTGAAGATATTAAATAAGGACATGCATAAGCAATATGGAGAAATTTTGAAGAAGGTTGCCAGTGTGGTTGAGGAAGGTAAGCTGCGCCCGCTTGTGGACCCAAACATGTTTACGTTTGAAGAAGTCTCAAAAGCCCATGAGTACTTGGAGTCAGGCAAAGCGATAGGAAAAGTTGTTTTGAAAAATAATTGGTAATTTTATTTTCAATGTTCATTCAAAAGCAGAGGTACAGTGAGAATCTCTATAGATCCTCACTGTATCGTCTGCTTTTATTTTATTCCACTGATCTATACTTCAAGAAAAATTCATTTAGTTCTTAAGAAGTTTACTTTTGCCGACTTTTAATACCGCTTCTGATGCTGGGTACTCTTTATTTTACAGAAAGAAAGGTGAAATCGGTGCGCTAAGCATGGAAACCTTTACTTCATCTGAGTGTGGAATAAATACCAGGTACTATTTGGTTTAAATGATAGTTAAAAGGGAGAAAAGGAAAAAAAGATGAGGTGATAAAATGATTTATCTGGAAATAGCAATGAAGCTTGGGATTGGGCTGGTTGGACTCCTGGCAGTGACAAGACTTCTTGGCAAAAAAGAAATGTCTCAAGTGACCCCTTTTGATTTTATTTACGCTTTAGTATTAGGCGGCATTCTAGAAGAAGGCATTTACGATGAAAAAGTGTCGATTTGGAAGATTCTATTTGCAATTTGCCTTTGGGGAACTTCCGTTTATATCATAGAGGTCTGCGCTCAAAAAAGTGATCGCATGAAAAAATTGCTCAAAGGACAACCTTCTTTGATTATTCGTAATGGCGAATTGGATATTAAACAAATGAAAAAAAATCATCTGGATCTTGAACAGGTTCGAACCATGCTGCGGAAACAGGGTGTGTTTACTCTCCGGGAAGTGCGTGATTTATATCTTGAGCCTGGCGGGGACATCAGTGTAAAGCTTCATACTAAGGCAGGAAGCGTCACACCGGATATGCTTGGCCTCAATCCTGTGGATGAAGCCCCTTCTATCTTAGTAATTGAGGAAGGCCAAATAAAAGAGGAAGAACTTCAATCCGTGAAAAAATCAAAAGAATGGCTTCTGGAAGGGCTTCAGAAAAAAAATTATACAACAATAGAGGATATCCTATATGGAGAATGGTCAGAAACAGATGGATTCTATATACAGCCATATTCCCCAAAAAAGAAAAAGCTGCCTTAAAGGCAGCTCTGATCTTTGTTAACTTTTTATTAAGAATTCCAGCAAATCTTACTGGACACCATTACATAACCGACCGATATTCTCGACTTCAACAACGACTTCATCCCCCGACTTGATCGTGCAGCTGCCAGATGGTGAACCCGTGGCCAAAATGTCACCGGGCTCCAGTGTCATTACCTGTGAAAGCCAGCTGATTAGAAACGGAATGCTTAGAGACATTTCATTGGTATTTCCGTCTTGGACAACACGGCCGTTTAAAGTGGTCACAATCCTTAAATTTGTAGGATCCACCCCGGTAACGATGCACGGTCCCAAAGGTCCGAATGTATCAAATCCTTTGCCCCGCGTAAATTGTGGATCTTTTTTTGTTAGATCTCTTGCTGTGACGTCATTAAATATCGTGCACCCAAATACATAATCAAGCGCATCTTCTTCTTTAATATTTTTTCCGCGCTTTCCAATGACAAGGGCCACTTCCCCTTCAAGTTCCACTTGATTGGATAGCTCGTTTGGAGGAAGGATAATATTCTCCTTGTCTGCAATAAGCGAAGATAATGGCTTTAAAAATAGAAATGGTTCAACAAGGTTTGCCTCTCCACCCGTTTCCTTCGCATGACCTGCATATGTCCAGCCGAAATTAACCACTTTCGAAGGTTTTACAGGTTCCAAGATTTTCACGTCACTATATTTTAGCTCGACCCCGTCATACTTTATTTCCTTGTTGACAAGTTCAGCAAAACTGCTAGACAGTTGTAATATCATGTCATCCTCAACAATACCGTAATGTATTTTGCCCTGTTGATTCTGATAGCGAACTATTTTTTGTGTTTTTTGTAGCACATGCATTATGAATAAACTCCTTTGATGATTAAGATTACCACAGATCATATAAAATCCGGTTCTCCTATACTATAACATGCCTGTTCTTTTACGTGAAAAAAGAGCTCTCGTCGCGACTCACTCTTCAACTAAACCGACCTATAGTTAATTAAACTTAAGTTATTTAACTATTTATTTTATGGAACCTACAATTTATATGTAATTTTATCTGTGTATTGCCTTATAAAGGCCGCAATAAATATTCCGATTGGTACACCTAGTAAACATTCCCCATGAAATGTTTACATAATTTTATATATATCTAAAACCAAGCCAATCTGTGCTTATTGATTATCTCAAAATATCAAAATTTTTGTACTGGTAATTCGTCCCTTATTCAGCTAACCTGCCTCGGTAGTGCCATAAGAAAAAGGCTGCCTCAGCAACCTTCCTACCTGTTAGATTAATTGGATAACTTCACATTTAACCCTGATATAGGAGCATAAAAGTATGTGTTGCAGCTTTTATGTATCTGTACTTATTTCCTCCCATTCTTGATCCATATAATTTACTAGCCAATTAAGGGTGTAGTGCCTTTCATATACAACGCCTTCATCTAGAGTTGATGGAACTTCCAAATGATTTATTTGGGCTTCTCGTACCGCCCAATGTGCCCTATAAATAAAATCAAGACTATCTAATATATCACTAGTTGGTTTTAAAGTGGATTCATCAAGCAACTCTTGTTTAGAATGAAAAGAAAAAACCGTCTCAAAAATATATTCAGCATTGCACGTATCGGCTGGAACATCTATATCGGATATTAGATTTACAGACCAAAGCAGAAGCCAAATACATTCTACCTTCCAAGAGTATTGGATCAGCTCGTTCTGATTAGGATGTTTTTTCTTTAAAAACTGTTGTTCTTCTTTTGTGAATAATTCATTAGCATTATACCTTTCAATAAATTCCTCAATTTTTTCTGGCGGAGCCTCCATGGCTTTTGCTGAGACTATTGCTAATGAAATAATTCTGTTTATAATTTCTTCCTTTGTTCTAAGGGAAACTTCTTCTTCATTTTCCGTTAAGGGTAAATGTTTATTTATTGGTACCTTTAGGGTCTTTAATATTTTTTCGGATTGTTTTTTTCTCTTTTTCGAACTTTTCATTCCGCACCTCACTAATAACTGATCCCGCTTCTTTAAAACTATTATTAGAAAAACTTTCCACAGACCGTATTGTAACATGCTTCTCAACTTTCCTGGGCATTTAGTTGCATGCTCCGATCTTCCGTAAAAGCACCCGTTAGTTCCAGAAGGAATATTCGTCAAAACTCCCCTTTAGTGAAAACCACTTTTATTTCCCAAAATAAAAATAGTGCCAACTTCTCTTTAATAGAAATTAGCACTTCGGTTTATTCACTATATGTTATCGTGCCGCTTTAGGCGGTTGGCACACATCACATTTACGTTGGTTATTATTTTTGAATTTCTTGAATGTTTTTTCAAAGTTGCTACCACATGTACATTTAAATAGTAACTTTTGAGAAAAACCGTGATATTCAGTCGTCAGCAACTTACTTTCCGAATTGTTCTCAACAAACTCTTTAATTTTACCAATCGTCCATTGTTTATTCATTCTCTTACACCTCCATATTTTATCGCTATGCGGAGGCTTTGCTGGCATCCGTTCAGAAACAGTAATTATCGTAAGCTATTCATTATAACATGAGCTGGCACTCAATTAAACAGATGGATATATCTTAATCTGCCCCGAAGTTGCAAAAAGAAAAAGCTGCCTTAAAGACAGCTCCTATTTTTCAGCTAAAGCACCCGTTCGTTCATTAAGAACCCCTGTATGGAATAAGTTCAAATTATCCATCCATTGAAAACCATACCCAAGTTGATAACAATGTGAAAAACTATGGATGGATATATACTATCGGTCTTTAAAACTACGATTGCATAAAAAAGCCCCCCAAAAGAAAAAAGTAAGCTTATTATTACAGGAATTCCAATTGATATATGTAGTAGCCCGAATCCGATACTGGTTATTACGACAGCATAAAAGGTGGAAACATTTCTTTTTAAACTAGATAACATAATACCTCTCCAAATTACTTCTTCAAGTGTAGCGTTTATGATGGCAAACAATATACCGAAAAGTAATACTGTCTTTAAATCGCTCATTTCTTGACTAAATAATGGTATAAGTATTGTGCTCGAAACCATTAGCCCAATAAGTAAAAAATACGGTAATTTAATTGTATGAAACGGCATTGTGATACGCCTGTGCCAATCTGGTAATAGTGCGTAGAAAAATATCTTCTGCTTAGACAACATTAGTGAAATCATTGTTCCAATCATAATAAACATAAGTAAACATCTGTTTATTATGATTTTCATTTCTTTGGATATGTTCCATTCATTGATATAGCTGCTTCCGAGTTGATACACCAATGTACCTAATAAGAAGAAAATAAACAAGGAAACTGATGAACGGTATTTATTAGTTGAGATGTAAAGAATAAGCAAGAATATGAGTGGCAATAATCCCCAAACAAACAACCTATATGAAAAAAGAATAATACCTGCGAAAAATAAGATTGCCAAAAATAAGAGAAACATATTTGTCCGTGAACGATTTATGCTAATCCCCCCTTTAAGAAAGCACATTCATTCGTTTCAGCTAAACGTTCGGATAACTGCTATTTAGCTGAATAAGTCCTTGCATATACAATACCATAAAAAGTAAATTACCCCTCATGTTACTTAAAATCAACAAGCATTATGAAAAGAGCCTTGAACAAAGATCAAAATGCACTCCTGTAAACTGCCCTATAGCTGCATAAGAAAGAGCTGCCTTAATGAAGTGAACCCAAAAAGTTAGACACTTTATTTACTTAGGCAGCCTTGAGGGCATGAACCCGGTAATCTACCGGGCTCATGCCTTTTAATTTTACCTTGATTCGTTGATGATTGTAGTAAATGAATAAAGATGATATTTGATACATCTCCCGAAATCTTACTACCAATAAAGGAAGAATAAATATTCGGAGGGTTTTTGAGCAAAGGGGTAACGTGTCATACGACGGTAGATATATGAATAGAACATCACTAAATTAAATAATATGGTAACGGGGAGAAATGAGGTGATTGTATGTTAGAAAGACTTAGAAAAATTGATATGAAAACAGCTGTATTTATGGGGATTAGCTTTTACTCTTTGACTATCTTAATCCATGTTCTTATTATTAACGGCATTATTCCATTGACATGGGTTAATGGTGGAAGGTCTGAATCTCTGGCTGCTCAGCTACCAATTTCTATTATGAATACCACTATTTCTATAATTGGAGGTTTTTTCACACTGTTTGTTGGCAGAAATATATTATTTAAAGGAATAACCGTGATATGTTGGTTTTTTGTTGTGCTTTGGTCATTTGGGTTTATCCTGCAATTATTTGGAACAGCTTTTGAAAAAATGGTTTGTTCGTTAATATTGCTTCTTGGAGTCATCTCGAACTTGCGTATAGCGATTGAAACAAGATAGCATTAATACGCAAACTTTCCAAACTCCCTTTTGTCGACAAACGGAACGTGAAAAATGCACTTAAACAAGGGGTGCGTTAGCTTAAGATCGGAACTGTCTTTAAAGAAGTTTTAGAGAAACATTTTATAAAACCTACAAATATCTTCGACTATTGTTAATTTACTCTTTCAAAGGAGTTGCTTTGGCAGCTCTTTTTCTTATGGAATAAAAAGGGGCATTCAAGAAGTAGTCGAACTGGTATTAACTTCCGTTCCTGACGACTAATTATGCAATATTAAATAATTGATGTAGAATTGCATAAACCTATTAATTCATTAAATAATCTGTATATTGCAATTGTTGGCAAAATACCATTAATCCCCACTTGGTATGGTATTTGCATATAAATTAATTAATCACGAATAAGGGTGGAGTGATACATGGAGAATGCAAAATTAAGACGTTCGTTAACAGTATTTCCTTTAGTGCTATTTGGATTGGCTTATATGGCACCTACAACAGTTTTTTCTACTTATGGGGTTGTTGCGGAAATAACGAAAGGGATGGTACCTGCTGCCTATATCATAGCTTTGGCTGGTATGTTGTTTACAGCCTATAGTTATGGCCAAATGGTTAAGGCCTACCCTGTTGCCGGTTCTGCATATACATTTACTCAAAAGGCTCTTAATCCTCACCTTGGGTTCTTAGTGGGCTGGGTTATCCTATTGGACTATTTATTTTTGCCAATGATCAATGGATTACTGATCGCCATTTACTTAAACGCATATTTTCCATCCGTTCCTTTTTCCGTCTGGTTAATTGCCTTTGTCATTTTAATCACCACTGTAAATATAATTGGAGTGAAAATAGCAACAAAAATAAATGTTTTATTAGTTGCCTGTCAATTTCTAATAATAGTTATATTTACATTCCTCTCGATTAAAGGGTTACTTAACGGAATGGGTTCAGGAACATTATTCATGAGTTCTCCATTTGTGAATGGAGATATACCACTATCTTTAGTATTAGCAGGATCTTCTGTTTTATGTTTATCTTTTTTAGGATTTGATGCTGTTACCACACTTTCAGAGGAGACCATTAATCCGAAAAAAATAATACCAAAGGCCATTTTCCTCGTCGCATTAATAGGGGGAGGTCTGTTTGTCACCATCTCATACATCAGTCACCTTGTTTACCCTAATTTCCAAGCTTTTAAAGATCCGGATTCCGCTTCCTTGGAAATTGCCATGTACATAGGGGGGAATTTATTTCAATCTTTTTTTCTAGCAGGATATATTACCGGGGGGCTGGCATCTGGTTTATCAGCTCATGCAAGTGTTTCGCGACTTTTGTATGCGATGGGGAGAGATGGAGTTCTTCCAAAGAAAATATTTGGTCATATTAATACAAAATTTCAAACTCCAACACACAACATCATCTTAGTGGGTATTTTTGCTTTATCTGCTTTATTTGTTGATTTAGTGACAGCATCATCCTTTATTAACTTTGGGGCGCTTGTTGCCTTTACATTTGTTAATCTTTCGGTTATTTCCCATTATTATATTAGAGAAAAACAGCGAAACGGCATGAACACACTAAAATACCTAATATTGCCGCTGATTGGCACTGGTTTCACAATTTGGTTATGGACCAGTCTTGATTCAAAGGCACTTTTACTCGGACTGGGATGGTTTGGAATTGGTTTCATCATGCTGCTTTCAAATACGAAAATGTTTAGTAAGCGGCCGCCAGAGCTTTCTATTGATAGTGCGATTGAAAAAGAAATTCAGGCATAAAAGCTATATTCATCAAGGAGGATAAAAATGGTAAGTGCAGACATCATTCTTTCTGGTCAACATGTTTTTACTGGGTTACAAGATGAGCCAATAAAAGCAGCTATCGCCATTAAAGATAATAAAATTATTAAAATCGGTTCTAAAGAAGATATAATGTCATTCCTTGGAGATCAAACAAAAGTATATGACATGGAAGAGGGACTAATTATACCGGGATTTCATGATTTTCATATGCACATTATGATGGGAAGCATTTTACAGAAGGATAGTGCCAAATTATTTGATGCAGCTTCAGAAGAAGATGCAGCCAAAATAGTAGGTGAATTTGCAGAAATGAGACCAAATGATGAGTGGATATTTGGTGTTGGCTGGGATCATACCAATTGGAAGAACAAAGTGCTGCCACATAGAACAACACTAGATAAATATATTTGTGATCGTCCTGTTTTATTATTCAATGCAGAAGTGCATTACGCATGGATCAATAGTAAAGCAATGGAAATGATTCAATTAACGAAGGATACACCAGATCCGGAATATGGAGAAATTGGAAAAGATGAAAATGGGGAACTGACAGGCCTTCTATTTGAACAGGCAATTGGGTATGCATCAGAACATGCATACAAATTACCGAAAGAAAAACGTGTAAACCTTTTCCAAGGTTTTCTTAATGAAACAAAAAGATTGGGAATCACATCCGTTAATGATTTATACGGAGCTAAAATTGCGCCAAATCCATTAGACGATCTTGAAATTTTTAAGGAATTTGAGAGAGAAGGGTTACTAACTACTAGAATTCACTTTTCGCCTGAGTTAAAAATGGATTTAGCTGCCGCAAAGGAATTACAAAAAAATTATCAGTCAGACAAGCTTACCTTTTCTGGATTAAAACAATTTATAGATGGTGTTGTGACAAGTCATACTGCTTTTTTATTGGATCATTACAAAGACCGTCCTGAAACAAAAGGCGGAACCACTTATCCAGCTGAAACAATTAAACAATTAGTAAAAAAGGCAGATAAGGAAAATTTTCAAATTCGTTTCCATGCTATTGGTAACGGTGCTGTCCGCTTAGCATTGGATGCATTTGAAGAAGCGAGAAACGTAAATGGACAAAGAGATGCTAGACATGTCATTGAACATGTGGAGGTATTGCATCCAGACGATGTTCAACGCTTTAAGGAATTAGATGTAATCGCTTCATTTCAACCTAAACATATCGAATTAATGGAAAGTGAGGCATATACAGCTAGAATCAGTGAAATACAACAACCTCTCTATTATCCTATCAAAACACTATTGGATACTGGTGCTAAAATTGCCTTTGGTACAGATTTTCCTGTAGTGCCCCTAAATCCCATGATGGGTATTTATCAGGCAATCACCAGAAAAGATTTAACCGGGAAGGCGTGGCAAGAGTCGGAAGGAATAACATTAGCACAAGCGTTAAAATATTACACGGCTACACCGGCATTCGGATCTTTCAGAGATAAAGAATTAGGCACATTGGAAGCAGGGAAGATAGCGGATATCGCAGTATTAAATAAAAATTTATTTAGCATATCAACAGAGGAAATTCTTGAAACAGAAGTGAAGATGACGATTATGGATGGAAAGATAGTATATGAAAACCAGGTCGTCCAAAAGGTATAAGAAAAAAATTAAAAGGTAGGTAGTGAGAAAATGTCAAAAGTAAAAGTTAGTCTTATTCAAATTCATTGCGGAGAATTCATTGAGCAAAATATCCAAAAAACGATAGAGAAAATAAAAGAAACAGTAAATAAAGGTGCACAAATCGTTTGCTTACAGGAATTATTTTCTTCACAATATTTTCCGCAAACGGTCAGTGTGAAAAATTATGATTTAGCTGAAGATGTAGATAGCGGTACATTAGCCGAAATGGGTGAATTAGCAAAGGAATTAGCAATTGTCTTGATTGTCCCTTTTTACGAAAGAGCAGGTGCTGGAATTTATTTTAATAGTGCAGCTGTATTTGATGCTGATGGAGAATGTTTAGGGATTACAAGAAAAAATCATATTCCGGATGGTCCCCAGTATCATGAAAAATATTATTTCGTTCCAGGCAATACTGGATATCCTGTCTATGAAACGGCTTATGGAAAAATAGGAGTCGGGATTTGTTGGGACGAGTGGTATCCAGAAGTTGCTCGAATTTTGAGCTTACAAGGTGCAGAAATATTATTCTATCCTTCCGCTATTGGTTCAGAGCCAGATCATCCCGAGATATCAACAAGATCATCCTGGGAAAAGGCAATTTCCGCTCATGGCATTTCTAATGGTGTATTCGTTGCTGCGACAAATCGAGTGGGCCAGGAAAAGGACATGAATTTTTATGGCGGTTCATTCATTAGCGATACCTTCGGGAATATTCTAGCTTCACTTGATGATGAAGAAGGAATTATTGTGCAAGAAATTGATTTAAAAGAAATAGAAGAGACTAGAAAAATTCTGCAATTCTTTAGAGACCGTCGTGTCGATACATACGGCCCTATTTTACAAAAAGAAATACTCCCAACCCCATCCCCTTCAAAAAAGGGAATAAACAAAGCGCTGTTTAGTTAATCATTAAAAAATAATGCAGTTGTTTTCTCTTAGGAGGTCCAAAATAATAACCGTCTCTGCTAACTTTGCCATCTAATGTTTACTTTATAAAGGTAATTTTAAGAGCTTGAATAAGGGACATTGGAAGTGGGGAAGCTTGCTGATAACGTTGTCCTCGACCGTGATCTTTTTGCGGTTCCGTTTGAGGAGATACCTGAAACGAAAGTGAAATGACCGTCATGGACGGTAAAATCATCTTCACTGCTCCTGAATAACACATATGCTTAAATGCGTAATAAATTATACAATGGAGGTATAATTGGTTCAGTCGATTATAGCGAAATATATTTAAAAGAAATAGCAGATGGGACTACCTGTTATTTCTTTTTTGCTAACTGAGAGCTATGCCTTAAAAGGTATAGCGTTTTTGTTTATACAAGCAGTTTTATCAAAATTTAAAATAAACAGGTGTATAAGTATAAAAACAAGGAAATAAATTCTGAGGAAATAAAAATTTTAGGTGGAGTTATTAGTTTATTATACATGACTAATAGGTGTACTTTTTTATATTTTAAGATAATTCCAGGACAGGGATTTTCTTATAGGGGTACCGCTAAAAGGTCTGGCAAATACAGTCGTGTTTTTAGATTTCCCTGAAATACGTGGAGTATATATACTTTTTCTTATTTACCCTCAAAAAAGCCAGATTCCTCTTGAATTATATTGGGAGAAAGCAATATTATTTTGCTATTCTTATTTTAAGGAGGATTGTTTTATTGGGTATTTTTATCGTATTTTTGTTCTGTTTATCTATTGTTTTTTCTTTACTTCATTTGTTCCATTGTTTACCTTGGTTTCGTGGACAAAGCGAAGGGATAAAACAAATTCTTGAAAAGGAAAAAGGAATTAGTATTCTAGTCCCTTGTTACAATGAACAGGGAATTATAGAAACCTCCATTAAGAGTATGAAATCATTATCTTATTCACAGTTTGAGGTCATTTATATCAATGACGGTTCAAATGATAAGACTATGAATCTCTTTCATAAATTTCTAAAGTTAAAACCATGTTCAAAATCTGCACTTAGAAAGCTTTCCCATAAGAAAGTAGAAAATTTTTATCAATCCAAACTTTATCCTAATATCTACGTTATAGATAAAAAGAATGGGGGAAAAGCTGATTCCTTAAATGCGGGTATTGAATATTCTAGCCAAAGTTTGATTGTAACATTAGATGCTGACACCATATTGACAGAACAGGCCTTATCAATTGTTAACAACACATTTGAGGATAAGGATGTAGTTGCTGCAGGTGGTATGGTGCACGTTTTGCAAACAAAAACATCTAATCCTTTGAGAGACTTGTCTTTATTTCATACAAATATGCTAGTTCGTGTCCAAATGTTGGATTTCCTAAAAGCATTCTATATTACTAAAGTATCTCTTGCACGCTTTCGTGCATTAGCTATCATATCCGGAGCATTTGGTATTTTTACAAAACAAGCTCTTGTTGATGTAGGAGGATATCGTACAACAATAGGAGAAGATATTGATATAACACTGCGCATTCATAGGTACATATCGGGACAGAAAAAAAAGAAGATTGTTTTTGTACCGGAAGCTGTTTGTTATACAGAATTACCTGAGAACTGGAAGGATTTTATCAAGCAACGCATACGATGGCAAAAAGCATTTATTGATTGTTTTATCCATTTTAGATCCTTTTTTTGGAAAACGTTTTTCACTAAGCCGGTTTCCTTTTTCTACATAGCCGAATCTTTTTTAGTAGGGACCATCGGTACTTATGTTACGACAGGTATTTTTGTGATAAATAGTACCTTAAACCCTCTTACTTTCTCTCCTTATTATATATTTACCTATTTGTCTTACATTTTTTTATTTAGTTTAACGTATGACTTGGTGGCAATTGGTATGGGTAAGCATTACGGGTTTTCGTTTCAGAAGAAGGATAGATATCGATTATTTATTACAATTATTTTTGATATATTTGTCTATCGATTTGTAACTTTGTATATTGTTATGTATGGTAGCATTGCTTATTTCTTTAACAAAGACTGGAATAAAGTTGCTCGAACAGGAAGAAATTATCAAACTGATTCAAAATCTGCAGCATAGTTTGAAATCTGGACTGATGTTCTGTTTCATCACACTGCTTTTTTTTAATGTCAAATTAAGCATCTAAATGCCAATTATTGCGTTTATAGAAAGATTAATTTAGCACAATTCTCGAAGACTGCCCTTTAAAGGGGGCGGTTATTTTGTTCAGCTGTAGCTTTAAATGAAGATTGTAGCTTTCATTGTCGTAGCTTTTTCTAATGCAACTAATGGGGTTTTTATTTCAATAATAGGGTTGTGCTAGGGGAGCCTTGGAACTAACGGTGCAGGTTAGTTCCATAGGAAATATAGAATGAATAAGATGAAAATGTGAAACGATAAATGAATAAAATACCTCGATTCATATTAACGTCATAAGAGAGCCGCCAGTAGCACCGGTTATCACTATAAACCAAGCAGGCAATTTCCAGTATACAAGCATACTAAATAAGATGGCAGCAAAAGCAAAGTCTATAGGAGCTAAGATGGAGCTGGTCCAAATGGGATTATAAAAAGCCGCAATCAAGATGCCTACAACTGCTGCATTTACTCCCATTAATGCCCCTTTTACTTTAGAATTACGGCGTAATGTGTCCCAAAATGGCAAGGTCCCTAGAATAAGAAGAAATGCAGGTAAGAAAATAGCAATTGTTGCTAATAAGCCACCTTGCCATCCATTTATCACGGCACCTATGTACGCTGCAAACGTAAATAATGGTCCTGGTACAGCTTGTGTTGCACCATACCCAGCAAGAAATGCCTCTTTGTCTAGCCATCCAGTAGGGACAAATTCACGTTCAAGCAATGGCAAGACTACATGTCCACCACCAAACACTAAAGAACCAGACCGATAAAAGCTATCAAACAGAGCAATCCAATTTGATGGAGTAACCTCTCGTAAAATTGGAAGTAGAAACAGTAATCCGAAAAATAAAGCTAAACTAACAAAACCGACACCACGCGAAATCGGAAAATGAACGTTAGATTCATAACTTTCGTCGTGTTGTTTATAAATTAGAAAACCAATCAATGCGGCCAGTATAATAATACCAACTTGCACATAGGCAGTCTGCCAAATCAAGGTCCCAACCAAGGCTATTAATGCAATTGTTTTTCTCTTTATATCTGGAGTTAAATTTTTTGACATCCCCAAAATGGCGTGTGCAACTACGGCTACTGCTACTATTTTTAATCCGTGGATCCAGCCTGCATTTGAAACATCCATTCCTTTGAAAAATAATGCTAATATTACTAACGCTATCACCGAAGGCAGTGTAAAACCAAGGAAAGCTAAAATTCCACCGAAGAAACCTCCCCGCATAACTCCGACTCCAATTCCAACCTGACTGCTAGCTGGACCAGGCAAGAATTGACACAAAGCAACTAAATCAGCATAGCTTTTTTCATCCATCCATTTTCTTCGTCTAACATACTCCTCATGAAAGTAACCTAAATGTGCTATTGGCCCACCAAACGATGTTAAACCAAGCCTTGTTGAAACCAATAGTATTTCAATTAGTGACTTAAAACTTCTGTTTGTTTTGTTTTGATCCACTAAAGTATTCCTCCTATTATTTAAGTTCATAAGCTTTCTTGCTGGCTTCCATAAATATTTCCTTTTTCAGTGGTCGAATAAATAATTTCCTTATTTTCCCATCGACGTTTCGTTCCTCATTTATTAAAAGTCCATCAGATTTCATTGTGTATAAAGTACCTGAATTTACGGTTTATCCATGTCATTTTAGTTCTTCGAACATCCAAAGACCAAAATCGATTATCTATATTGAAGTATACTATTTATAAATATTTAGTTTCTAATTCCAACAATTAATTTACACACTCTTAATATTTGCTCAACCTAACATTATTTATCAAAAAGTGGAAACATTTATAGCCTTTAATGTTTAGGTAAATCCATAATGAAAGTCATTACCGGAAGCTGATCAGCAGCTTCTTTTCTTTTGGAGAAAAAAAGCTGTATTTAAAAAGAGGAGGGATTTAACACTTAGCGTACTCCTTTTTTTGTTAAGTGAGACGGTTAGCGAAGAACAATATGGGAAATACTAAGAGAATGAAAATATTACCGAATTTTCAGAAAATACATTGACGGGAAAATATAGTTGTTATATATTATTAATAAGATAAATTTATTGTTATATAACAGAAGGAGGAGTCAAGATGATGAACATTCAGGATAAAGCCTATGAAAGTTATTTAAAGATTTGTGAAAGGTATGAAATCGAGTCGATAAACTTCGACCGCTTCATCAAAAATTTAACTAAAGATCAGTTGGATGAATACAGTAAATTAGCCGTTTAAATGAAAGGACGTGATTGAACAAGATGGACCTCCCGGTTGATGTAGATGTAGAAGCCAGTTAGAAACCCCACCAGTTGCTATTGGGAACAGGTGGGGTTTTGTTATGTGTTTTATAATCCAGACTGTAATCGATCAAAAAAGAAACTGCCGGAGAAGGTCTTCTCCGGCAGTTTCTTTTAACTTCCCCGATACACTTGATAGCCCCATGGGGAAACGAGCAGTGGCACATGATAATGAGAGGTTGGGGAAGATAGTCCGAAACGGACGGGTACCTGGTCCAAAAAGGGCGGATCAGGAAGCTCGATGGACTTATTCCGGAAGTAATCCCCGATATGAAAAATGATTTCGTAGTTTCCCCTTTTAGTGTTTTCTGCGTTTAGTAGCGGGGCATCGAGCCTCCCGTCTGTATTTGTGACAGCTGACTGGAGCAGCTGCCAGTCAGCAATGGATGATTCGGAAAAGTATAATTCAATCGTCACGTTTTCGGCAGGCTGGCCATGCATTAAATCCAATATATGTGTTGTTATACCAGGCATAAATACTCCTTAACCGATGTTTTCTTCAGCAGCAGCCAGGATTTTGTTATTTTCGAGATTTTCTTTTTTAACGGTGAAGACCTGAAAGCCATATGGCGGGCGCGGCTCTGTATATACTTTTCCTTTGGATTCCGGGATTTCGGAAACGACTGTATCCCATGTGTGGTTTTGGGATTCGAATGTAACTTCAAGAAGCTGAGGGAATCTAGTTAAAATACGGCAGCCGATTTCATAAATCAGATTTTGGATCGAAGGAGTCTCCATTTCATGGAAAACGGATGTAGCGATATCGATTATCTGTTCAGCAGCCACGTATTTAGAGGGTTCCACGCCGAATGTATCCTTTTGATCCTCATAGACCCAGTGGAGATTCAAATAGATGAAAAGCGGACGATTTCCATCTTCGGGAAGCGTGGTATACTCATCACGGACAAAACCGACAAAAGAGTTCCCGCTTACTTTGATTAATTGGAGGTCAAGGATGGAACTGCTTTGCTGAACGATTTCGCTGCCGTTTTCCCCGCGGATGATTTCGACGGCTGCCTTGGCCCGTTCGTTGCGGGACTTTTTGAATACAAGGTCACTCGGTTTCAATTGAAGATCCGTCGCTTCAGTCACAGCTTCGAAAGGGATATCCTCGGCAATCAATTTAACAGTATCGATTTGAGGATATTTGTTAAGGAAGGCTTCTGACACATATGAAGCAAATCCTTCTAATGTTGCTCCTTTGAATGTGGCTAAATGCCGTTGGATGAAGTTTTTCATCGAATCTGTAGCGACGACCATGGAATTGTCTCCTTCCGTGAAGGAGGGAAGAAAAGAGGAGCCGCCAACGGAAACTTTTACATTGGTGCCAAAAATGATATGATCTCTGCCTGAAAAAGTGGATTCTGGTATTTGTTTGATTCCGGTTAAAGGCTTTGAATAGGTCCTATAGGCAAAAACATTTCCTTTTCCATAACTTAGTGTTTGTGCGGCTGATTTATTTTTCATTGAATTCTCTCCTTCGATTTTGATTTTATCCTGTAAACGAAATAGGGCAATTTTATGAATTTCAGATAGTGCCTTATCGAACTCTATTGTTTCTGAATGGTGAATCCTTGTTTTCATCGATTGATATATGTCATTTTTATCCTTGCCGCGTACAGCCAGGATAAATGGAAAGCCGAATTTATTCATATATTGCCGGTTCAATGATATGAAATTTTCATATTCATCGGCAGTAAGGTCCTTTAAACCGGCGCCATGCTGTTCCTTAGTCGAATCATCACTCATTTCAACTTTGTCCCCTAGGTTCGGGTGCTTCCTGATTAATGTTAACTTTTCTTCCTTTGACGAATTGCTTACAATGTCCACCATGCATCGATGCAGATTGATTATGGATGAAAATGGTCTATTGGCTGCCGCCTTTTCTGCAATCCAAGGTGAATGTTCGAAAGTATCACCAAGGAACATCGTGAACTCCTTTTCGCTAATTGCATTTAGTGACTTAATAGTAATCATTCTAAGGGCTCCTTTTTAAATGCTTTTTGCCATGAACTGATCTGCATCCGCGATGGTTCTATCTGCCGCCTTTTTCCTTCGAGGAGTCAAGATCACATTCAGGATGATGGCTGTCAGGCTTCCTGTGATGATTCCATCACCGACAACGATACGGATTGTTTCCGGCAGGCTTGAGAATAACTCGGGAACGACGGTGGCCCCCAGTCCGAGTGAGACGGAACAAGCAATGACCAATAAATTAGCATTATCCGAGAAATCGACGTCATTCAACATTTTAATTCCTGATGAAACGACCATTCCGAACATGACGACGGTAGCACCCCCGAGAACGGCAGTAGGAATCAGTGTAGCGAGTGCTGCGATTTTTGGTACAAGTCCAAGCCCGATTAAAATGAAGCCGGCTACAATGGTGATTGTTCTTTTTTTCACACCGGATAATTGAACGAGGCCTACATTCTGGGCGAATGTACTATAAGGAAAGGCATTGAAAATCCCGCCTAAAGTGAAGGCAAGGCCTTCTGCCCGGTAGCCCTTGACTATATCTTTTTCACTCAATTCCCTGCCGGTTATTTTTCCTAGAGCAAGGAATGCGCCAGTGGATTCGACAAGGATGACTGTGCCAACCAACATCATCGTAAGTATGGGTGCTATTTCAAAGCTGGGAGTACCGAAGTACAAAGGAGCGGGGATATGGAACCAAGAAGCCTCGGCAACGGTGGTAAAGTCCATCTTCCCAAAAAACGTTGAAGCGATCGTTCCTGCTATGATGCCAATCAGAACGGAAATGGAGCGAATGAATCCAGTGAAGCAGCGATTGATTAACAGAATAACGGCGAGGACTCCTAAAGAAAGCATCAAGTTCTCGGCTGATCCAAAGTCTTTGCTGCCGGAACCGCCAGCCATATTCTTTATGCCGGTGGGCACTAAGGATAATCCAATGATGATGACGACGGTACCGGTTACGACAGGCGGGAATAATTTAAGCAGTTTACCAAATATGTTGGAGAAAAAAATGATGAATAATCCAGCGGCGATGATTGATCCATAGATAGCGGAAATGCCATAATTGCTGCCGATGGATATCATGGGGGTGACTGCTACGAAAGAAGTTCCCAAAACTATCGGGAGGCCAATGCCAAAGTATTTATTTTTCCAATATTGCAATAATGTAGCGATCCCGCAGGTCAATAGATCAATGGCAATAAGGTAGGCTAACTGTTGAGAATTGAATCCCAATGCTCCGCCGACGATGATCGGCACCAATATGGCACCAGCATACATGGCAAGAACGTGCTGAAGACCTAACGAGAAGGCCTTGGACTTGTTAATTCTGTCATTCATAAAAAAAACTCCCTTCTACAATAGCATGTCATTTTATATCACGTGATTTCGTTATGATTAATATCATCATAATAAAAAATCAGAAAATTGTCATTAGTTAGATTAGACAATTTTTGGTTGTGGATATAGACAACTTGCATAAAGTGATGGGAGGCTTTTGTTTTTATATTTTAAGTAAGGATTTAATGCGAAGGGCAAGCCGTATCTGGAGTGTGGTCTCCGAATCTTTCAGGCTTTTGCCGAGCAGCTCTTCGCATTTCTCGAGTCTGTATACAACTGTGTTTCGATGTACGAATAACCTTTTGGCAGTTTCGGATATTTGACAATGAGTTTCGAGATAGACGGATAATGTCTGTAATAAGGATTGCTCCTCCTCGGTGAAAACCTTTGAAAATCCCTGTAGTGCATAATGGTGAAAATTCATGAGGTCTTCTTCGGGGATGATCCTCAATAATTCCATAATATCCTTCGTTCGGAATATTTGGATGTATTCGGTCCTTTTCGAAAGACCTCCTTCGAGAAGGGAGTCGTTCGCTTCTTTGTAAGAGTTCTTGGTCTGTAAAAAACTCTTGCTCAAATGGCTCACTCCGAAAGAAATCGTGCAGCCGAACTGGCTGGCTGTTATCCTTTGCAATGATTTTAGCGAGGTTTCGACAGTTTGGAGAACGTCGGCAGAGACTTCATTCACTTCATATAAAAGAATGCATTTCTTGCCTTTGGTAAAGAGATGAATGGGATTGGGTGATAGGCAAAGTTCATCTTCCAAAAACTCGTATATCGAATCAGCCCTTCGTTGCAGCTGTGTGTAACTTATGTCCGAATCGGATTCATCGATCTTTCCGACTGCGCATATATAGGTTTGTTCATTGTGTAAGGAAAACTCCTTTGCCCGATTTATGATTTCCTCTTGTGAGGAGAAACTGCCATCAAGAAAATGAAGGAAGAAATCATTTCGGATATTCCGATCATGCTGTTTAAGGGCGTGTTCTTTCATCAAGGCAAAAGAAATGACATTAGTTGCCTGTTCTATCGTCAATGTTATGAGGTTATCGCTAGTCTTGATTTCTCCTGATATCGTCAAATAACCAAATTTTTCTTCATTCATAAAGATGGGGAAGACGGTATAGGGCTGTTTATTGGAAAGGGACGAAAATGAAAAGAAAGACGTTTTGGTTTTGTGGAATCGGAATCCCTCTTCGCTCATTTTTTTGATTATTGGAATAATTCCGGCTGTTGAGATTGGTTGGAATATTGGTTTTAGGTACTGGTCAACTAATAAGATGGGGTATCCAATCATATCCGATAAATGATCAAGCAGCTTTTGAATCCCTTTGCCGCGCATGATTAAGTTTGTAAATTGCTTATGTGTTTCCATGGCAAAAGTCAATTCCGCTGCACGTTGATCCAAAATCCCCCGTAATGTATGGTTGATGATTTCCCCGAGTGACAATTCGGCCGGGAGTTCAATGATTGGAAAGGATAAATCATTGGCAAGAACCAGTGCCTCCTCAGGTATTTCCTTTAGGTACCTCCTTGTCTTTATTCCTAGGGCTGCGCAGCCTTGGCTTGCCATCGCTTCGACGAGTGATGACAAGAGATGCGGCTTGTCCTTTATGTGATAAGCAGTCGTTACAAGGAATTCATTTGGTTTTAAAAAGTTGATGATATCCGGAGCGTCCATCATATTGACTGTGCGGACTTCCCGTTCGATCCCTGTTTCTCCGGCAATTAAATGCATGCCGGTTAATGCTGGTAATGTTAAAAGTTCGGCTACCTTCATCTGAAACACCTCGTTTTGGAAAATTAGAGTATTGAGTGTAAGTTTATAAATACAGGGGAAATGAATCGGTTTTAAATTAGTGCATGTTACTGATATTAGTCTGAATCCCTCCGTTTACTAACGTGCTTTGCGGATTTTCATTATCATATCATACAAACCCTTTGGCATATCCTACAAATTTCATTGTTTGGATTGCCGGGTAAATAAAAATGTATTTGTATGTTAGGTTTTGTGACATTGTTGGTGACATATTATCTTGATTTTGTTAATATTTATAAAAAATTAACGTGAGGATAAGGGAGACGATAAAATGAGTGAAGGCACAGTTGCTTCCAGTAAGAAAAAAAGAGTAACGCCGTTTCCAAAAGAATGCACATTCAGCAAAGGGGACTGGGATGTATTATCGCAATATTGGTTTCCTGTGGCTGCAGTCGAGGAAGTATCGGAAAAACCGATAGGCATTAAACTTCTGGATGTGCACCTTGTCCTTTATCGGGCCAATGGGAAGATTATCGTTGCGAGGGACCTTTGTCTGCATCGCGGTGTGCCATTAAGCATGGGGTGGGTGGATGGTGATGATATCGTATGCCCTTACCACGGTTTTAGATATGGTCCGGAAGGGAATTGTACGGGGATACCTGCGCATCCCAACGCTAAAATATCCCCGCGTCTTTGCATTAATATTTATCCCGCGATAGAGCGCTACGGCTTGGTTTGGACTTCGATTGCGAGCGATAAAGAGGATATTCCGAAGTTACCGGCCTGGGATGATGAGGAATATTTGAACATCCTGCCGCCATCCATAGATATTGCCGGTTCAGCCGGTCGGCAGATGGAAGGTTTTTTGGATGTGTCCCACTTTGCTTGGGTTCATTCGGAAAGCTTTGCTGATCGTAACAATCCTATCGTTCCTAGTTATAAGGTGGAAAAAACGGAGTATGGCCTGCATGTGGAATACTTAAGTTCCGTCAGTAATTACGGAAAAGGCATGCGGCATTTAGAACCTGACAACTTTGAGTGGCTGCGTATTTTTGATATCTATCCACCGCTGGCGGCCAGGCTTACTGTCCATTTCCCGGAGGATGGAAAACTTCACATCCTGAATTGTGCCAGTCCGGTTTCGGCACGAAAGACAAGAATGTTTTCGCCGATGGCCCGTAACTTTGATTTAGATGCCCCGGTTGAAGATACTTATGAATTCAATTTGCAGATTTTCAATGAAGATAAGGAAATGGTGGAAAATCAAAAGCCGGAGGAGCTGCCTCTCGATTTGCAAGCGGAAGCGCATATCGCGGCAGATAAGACGTCGATCGCTTATCGTCAGCTATTGAGGGAATTAGGCTTAGGCTCAAATTATACAAGTTGATAAAAAGAGGGTGTCCGGTTTAATGGGCGCTCTCTTCTTTTATTGGCTTGCTTTCAGTTGGTTATTTTGCACAAAAAAACACCGAAATACTAACAGAATTGTCAATGAAGTTAAATGCGAAAGTAAGTAAAATAATAGATAACATAAATTTGTGAATATTCATAACATGAATGGATATTGAGAAGGGAAGCGATGTGATGGGCATTCAAATCGAAAAATTCATAGATGAAAAGGATGATGTTGCGTCGATGATAGAATGGTTGGCATCTTTCGGGGCAACGGAGAGTAATGGGGTGACCCGGTTATTATATTCCAAGGAATGGATGAGCGCTCAGCAGGCAATGAAAGCTGAGATGGAAAAAGAAAACCTCATTACATATTTTGATAGTGTAGGCAACTTGTTTGGCAGGCTTGAGGGAACGGATCTCTCCGGTGGAATCATTCTTACCGGTTCTCATATAGACACGGTCAAGGATGGGGGGAAATATGACGGCGCATATGGGGTCATCGCTAGTTTCCTAGCAGTTAAGAGGTTGTATAAAGCCTATGGGCCGCCGCGAAAGACGATTGAAGTCGTTTCCTTTTGTGAGGAGGAAGGAAGCAGATTTCCCTTAACGTTTTGGGGGTCGAGGAATATTAAAGGAATCTATGGTCTTGAGCATGTCAGGGATTTAAAAGATACAGAAGGAATTCCTTTTTTGGAAGCCATGAAAGAGTCAGGGTTTGAACCTGAAGCCTATAAAACCCCGGTCCGCGAAGATATTGAACGGTTCGTCGAAATTCATATAGAACAGGGGCTGGTGCTTGAAAAGAATGAGAATGCAATTGGGGTCGTCAGCCATATTGTCGGGCAGCGCCGTTATACGGTTAAAATCATGGGTGAGAGTGATCATGCGGGCACCACTCCCATGTCATACAGGAAGGATGCTGTCGGTTTTGCTTCGGAATTCATTTCTTTTTTAACGAAAAAAGCGAAGGGGATGGACCCGGGTTTAGTTGCGACGGTTGGCAGAATTGATGTTAAACCTAATGTTCCGAATGTCATTGCTGGTGAAGTGGAGCTCAGTCTCGATATCAGGCATCACGAGGAAGAGGTTCTTGAAAGGTTTTGTAAGGAAATCTTTTCGACTTTCGATTCCTTGGCAAAGAAAGCTGAAATGAAGCTGGAAGTTTCACAATGGATGGATGTCAAACCTGTTGCGATGGATCGGGAAATGAATCGCCTTGTCCGAAAGATAGCTGAAGATAAAAATATACCATACCAAGATATGGTCAGCGGAGCCGGCCATGATGCGCAGGTATTTGGTTCGTTTTGTCCGACTTGCTTGCTGTTCGTTCCAAGTAAGGGGGGGATCAGCCATTCGCCTAAGGAGTTTACGAGTGTTGCGGATATGGAAAAGGGAATCGACGTTTTAAGTGAAATACTATATAAATTAGCCTATTAAAGGAGTTGGGGAAAATGGCATATTCAGAATTGAATGCACCGATGAGAACGATCATGACACCAGGACCGGTCGAAGTGGACCCGCGTGTTTTAAGGGCGATGAGTACACCGATATTAGGGCAATTCGATCCTGCATTCACTACAATCATGAATGAAGTGATGGAAATGCTGCGTTTGGTTTTTCAAACGAAAAATAAATGGGCATTCCCGGTCGATGGCACCTCAAGATCGGGTAATGAAGCGATTCTATGCAGCATCATTGAGCCGGGAGATAAGGTTCTGGTTCCCATATTCGGTAGATTCGGTCATTTGTTGGTCGAAATCTGTGAGCGATACGGAGCTGAAGTCCATACGATGGAATGTCCTTGGGGAGAGGTGTTCGAACCGCAAGCTGTCATCGCGGAAATCAAGAAAGTCTCCCCTAAAATAACAGCAATCGTTCATGGGGAAACTTCCACTGGTTGTATGCAGCCTTTGAAGGAAATCGGGTTGGCCTGCCGTGAATTGGGTGTCCTGCTTGTGGTGGATGCGGTTGCCTCCATCGGGGGCACCGATGTTAAGGTGGATGAATGGTGTATTGATGGGTTGATAGGAGGGACACAAAAATGCTTGTCGGTTCCTTCAGGTATGGCACCGATTACGTATAATGAGAGAATAGAAGAAATCATCCAGTCCCGCAAAAAGGTGGAACGTGGTATTGCGACGGATGAAGACAACCAAAAGGTTTCGCTCCGCCGTCCGATCACCAGTAATTATTTCGATTTAAGCATGCTGCAGGATTATTGGGGACCGCGCCGCTTGAATCACCATACAGAAGCTACTTCCATGATTTATGCGTTACGTGAAGGATTGCGCCTTGTGCTTGAAGAAGGTCTGGAAACGCGCTTTGCCCGTCATGAACTCCACGAAGCTGCTCTCGTTGAAGGGATCAAGGCAATGGGGCTAACGTTATTCGGGGATGGGAAAAACAAACTTCCGTGTGTAACTTGCATCGAAATTCCAAAAGGAATCGACGGTGAAGCTGTAAGAGCCATGCTGTTGAATGAATTTGGTATCGAAATCGCTTCCTCGTTTGGTCCGCTTCACGGGAAAATCTGGAGGATCGGGACCATGGGATTCAGTTGCAGGAAAGAAAACATCCTCTTTGTATTGGCTTCCTTGGAAGCTGTCCTTTTGCGCCAAGGGTTCCAAGTTAATCGGGGAGAGGCTTTGCAGGCTGCTCTGGATGTGTATGTGGGAAAGACGGAGAGAGTGGCTGCATCAAAGGGATCTCTTTAATTATAAAACTATTTTGGAGGAGTGGTCCGTATGTCAATATATGATCTTATTATCCGCAATGGATATGTAGTTTTTCCTGATGGAGTGAAGAAAGCTGATCTTGCCATCCAGGTTGGGGTGATTGTTAAGATTGGGGATATCCTGGATGGTAAAGGTGATGTAGAGTATGAAGCGGATGGCCAGCATATCTTTCCTGGTATGATTGATGTCCATGTGCATTTTAGCGAACCTGGCCGTGCTCATTGGGAAGGCTTTGAAACAGGATCGCAAATGATGGCGGCGGGAGGCTGCACCACATATTTCGATATGCCATTGAATGGAATCCCTTCAACGATTGATCGAAAGGCTCTCCTTGAAAAGGGCAAGCTCGGTGAGATGAAGTCGGTTGTAGACTTTGGATTATGGGGAGGACTGGTCCCGGGAAATATCGATGATTTAGAGTATCTCGCCAAATCCGGAGTCATCGGATTTAAGGCATTTCTTTCAGCGACGGGAAATGAGGAGTTTGAACGGGCAGATGATTTCACCCTTTTACATGGAATGAAGAAAATAGCGGAATTGGGAAAGGTCTTGGCCCTTCATGCGGAAAGTGATCCGATCACTCAGTGGTTCAAGCGGGAAAAAGAGAAGGATGGACTATTCAGTGCGAATGATTATGCAGCTACAAGACCTGTGCAAGCGGAAGCGGAGGCTGTGGAACGTGCCATTACATATGCAGAGTTAACGGGCTGTCCGCTGCACTTTGTCCATATTAGCAGTAGTTTGGCCATCGAAAAAATTGAATCGGCCAAACAAAAGGGGCTGGATGTGACGGTCGAGACGTGTCCGCATTATTTATTATTCAATCAGGATGATTTAATAGAAAAAGGCGCGGTTGCAAAATGTGCTCCCCCGCTAAGGGAAAGAGAAGAACAAGAAAGATTGATTACCCGTTTAATGGAAGGGAAATTCGATATGATTTCTTCCGACCACTCACCATGCCCTTATGAGCTGAAAGATCCTGCCATACATAATATTTTTGAAGCGTGGGGCGGAATAAGCGGGGGGCAATTTTCGCTGATGTCGATGATAGAATTGGCTGTTTTACAAGGTATCCCGCTTCATAAAGTCGCTGAGTGGACAGCTTCAGCCCCGGCAAAAAGGTTCGGTCTCTCCTCTAGAAAAGGACAAATTAAGGTAGGGAAGGATGCAGACCTTGCCATCGTTTCACTTAATGGTACGCATGAAGTTTCGGAAACGAATTTCTTCGCGAAACATAAGCAAAGCGTTTATATGGGCCATACCTTTCCTTGCCAAATCACGGCTACCATTAATAGAGGGAAAATAGTTTACGAGACTGATGTAATCAGTGAAAGGGAGCGTGGGGAGTGGCTAAAAGTGATAGATTCCAGTATTGCGGTCAATAGCTAGGAAGAAGGGTTGTAAAATAAGGGAGGGGGATTCCAAATCGGGAATCTCCTTTTTATTAGCTCTGCGTATGTATCATGGGCAAATCAAGGGGAAAAGAAACCGGACAAGTGGATTGCTTGTCCGGTTTCAAGCGTTACTTATTCAACTTGGTCGACAAAATATTGATTTTTCCTGTATACCATCGCTTCCATGGTTGCAATCAATTCCCTTTCATTTAACACGTCTATTTTATACCATGCCAGTTTATGGTTTTTCTTTATCTCTTCCGCTCTGGCAGTTAAAGTCTCACCCCGTTTGCCAGCTGATAAGAAGTTGATGTTGTTTGAAACGCCAACCGCAATTTTGCCATATGAATTGCTGGCTGCTGCGAACACGTAATCAGCAAGTGAAAAGATAATGGCACCATGAACCGTTCCGTGGCTATTTAGCATGTGGTCACTTGGAATCAATTCTGCTTCCGCTGTGCCGGGACCGAGTTTCGTCAATCTCATCCCTAGAAAAGAAGCATATGGTTCGTCGGCCAGAACTTGTTTGATTTGATCGTAATGCAATTCGTGAATATCCTGATCTAAATGTGTGGTCATGGAAATCCCCCTTCTTAATGGTCTTTTGCTGAACTTATCCCATATCCGGTGTTTGATTTGAACAGTACTTCAGCAAAACTGTTTTCCTCATCTTTTGCCTTTGACAAGATTGTGCCTAAATAAGCTCCAATAAAGCCGAGCGGCACGGTGAAAATGGTCGGGTTGCTCATCGTGAAGAGGGGATCGCCCGTGAAAATCCCCATTCCAGGTTCCGGATTCCATACATTGGGGCTGAGCATGACCAGTATGATGGAGCTGAGTAACCCGAATAACATTCCTGTGATCGCTCCGGTTGAGTTGAAGCGTTTCCAATATATTGTGCAAAGGATAATCGGTAAATTGGCACTGGCAGCAATTCCAAGCGCGAGGACTGAAAGAAAAGCGACATTCATTGATTGTGCGAATAAAGCAAGTAGAATCGAAATGACCGCTACGCAGACAGAAGCCAATCGGGCAACGAGTACTTGCTGTTTTCCCGTAATATTTCCATCCTTGATGATTTCACCGTATATATCATGTGCAAAAGCGGATGCCGACGTTAAAACAAGACCGGATACAACCGCTAAAATCGTGGCAAATGCTACAGCAGAAACGAATGCGAATAAAAATTCACCGCCCATGGTTAATGCAAGAAGGGGTGCGGCCATGTTTCCAGCAGGGTTTGCTTCGACGATCCGATCAAACCCGACGAAAGATGCAGCGCCGAAACCAAGGAAAATAGTCATGATGAAAAATATCCCTATAAACCATGTGGAATATACGACGGACTTCCTTGCAGTAGCTGCGTCCTTTACTGTAAAGAAGCGGACGAGTAAATGCGGAAGGCCGGCTGCCCCAAGGACAAGCGACATATTAAATGAAATCATGTCGAGTCCATCGGTGTATTTATTTCCTGGATTCAAAAATTCCTTTCCAAGCGGTGTTGCAGTTTGGACATGATGGAACATCTCTGAAATGTTGAAATTAAAACGCGAAAATACGATGAACGTCAACACAGCAGAACCGCCTAGTAAGAGAACCGCTTTGGTGATCTGCACCCAGCTTGTCGCTGTCATCCCGCCGAAAATTACATAAATCGTCATCAGTACACCGACAAGCAGAACGGATAGCCAATAATCGATGCCGAGCAGCAGTTTAATTAAACCTCCTGCACCGACAAGTTGTGCAATCATGTAAAAGATTGAAATGACAAGTGTGTTAGCCGCAGCTATCCCACGGACTTTTTTTGATTTGAATCGTGCTGAAATCATGTCTGCCAGCGTAAACTTACCTAAATTGCGAAGTGGTTCCGACACAAGATACAATAAGACAAGAAAGGCAACAAGGTTCCCGATGCTCATGTAAAAGCCATCAAAACCAATCAGTGCGATTGCACCCGTAATTCCGAGGAAAGATGCGGCTGACATAAAGTCACCTGCCACGGCCAATCCATTCTGCCATGCTGTCAATCCGCCGCCGGCCGTATAAAAATCACTGGCATTTTTCGTCTTCTTAGAAGAGTAATAGGTTATAGTAAGCGTTAACACAATGATGCCCAAAAAAAGCGTGAGGGATAAAATGCTCATTCGCCAAGCTCCTTCTCATATTTATTCAAGATATTTTTAGCCATCTTGTCGTACTTCGCTGCTTTTTTTATATAGACGATTCCCCCTATCCATACGACGGCAAATTGGAGGAGTGCGTATACCCAAGCCCAAGTAATATGGAAGAAGGCTTCGCCTTTCAACACTTCGCTATAAGCAGCTAAAATTGGCAGAACAAAATAAAAAGCAAGAAAGAAGAGAGTGACAGGTACGATGAAAGCTTTTTTCTTTTGGATTAGTTCCTTGAATTCCTTCGTTTCAATTAATTGACGATACTCGTTTCCGCTGTCATGACTTGCTGGTTTATGCCCTGTTTTAACCGGTGAATCCATAATAATCCCCCTTTTTTGTTATAGTACATTTTTTAAACGTCCGTTGAAAAAGTGATACATCACTATTAAGTTAACATAGTCAGAATATTTAGTAAATTAAAAAATGATTTTTTTGTTTATTCTGTCATTTTTTGTAGAATTATAAAAAACATTATTGACAACGTAGAAATGACGTATTAATCTTGAAGTGAATCATAACAATAATTAAATCTCCGTTTTATTACCGTTATGCATGTCGGTGGGACAATAGTAAAATTGAGGGGGACTGAAAAAATGTACAATCCGGAAGTTGAAACGGCTTCGCGTGCTGAAATGGAAAGTTTACAAATGGCACGCCTAAAAAAAACGATAAGCCATATATATGAAAATGTACCTTATTACAGAGAAAAATTTAGAGAGATGGGCCTGGAACCAGAAGCTATTCAAACTCTAAACGATGTGATAAAGCTTCCCTTTACAAAAAAACAGACTCTTCGTGATCAGTATCCATTCGGTTTATTCGCCGTTCCGATGGAGGATGTCACACGCATTCATGGTTCATCCGGAACAAGCGGAAAGCCTACAATTGTCGGGTATACGAAAAATGATTTGGAAAACTGGGCAACAATTGTCGCACGTGGAATTGTAGCTGCAGGAGGTCGCAAGTCAGATATTTTCCATAACGCATATGGATATGGTCTGTTTACAGGGGGCCTGGGTCTGCATTGCGGTGCAGAAAAGCTAGGAGTTGCGACAGTACCCATTTCAGGGGGGAATACCGATAGGCAGATAACGATCATCAATGATTTTAAACCGCGCGGCATTTGTGGAACGCCTACTTATATTTTGAATATCGCTGAAAAGATGGAAGAGATGGGAATTGATCCTGCTGATAATGGTCTTGAGTATGGGATTTTCGGAGCTGAACCATGGTCAGAGGCAATGAGGGCAACACTTGAGAGGAAACTGAACTTGAAAGCCATCGATATTTACGGATTGAGTGAAATCATGGGGCCCGGAGTTGCGATAGAATGCCATGAAGCACAGGATGGACTGCATATTGCAGAAGACCATTTTCTTGTCGAGGTCATTAACCCGGACACGCTTGAACCAGTTGAGGACGGCGTAGATGGGGAACTTGTCTTTACCAGCCTTACAAAGGAAGCGCTGCCAATCATTCGTTATCGTACAGGTGATATCGCCTCAATTACTCATGAACCGTGTAAATGCGGGCGTACGACAACTAGAATGTCCCGTGTTAAAGGCAGAACGGATGATATGATCATTGTCAGGGGAGTGAATGTATTTCCATCTGAAATAGAGCGTGTGTTATTCCAAATGGAGGGAATTGTCCCTCATTATCAGATTCATCTCGTTAAGAAGGGAAAAATGGACGGTGTTGAACTGCACATTGAAATTGAAAGCGGTTTCTACAGGGAGATTGAAGAAGACTTAACGCATGGAAATGTAGAAATATTAAGGAAAACGATTCAGCATCATTTGAAATCCGCATGTCTTGTAACGATGGATATTGTTGTCAACATCCCAAAAAGCATTCCTCGTTCAGAAGGAAAAGCCATTCGTGTCGTTGATAAGCGGAAGGATGAAGTCATTCGTTTATAAATTCCGTGCTCATGAAACATAGCGTTGAAACCGTACGATTCTAATCGTTTAGTATTTGCCTGCTTATGTCCCGATTGCGATACGTGGAGCTGGAGAAACCAAACAAGAAAACGCGATACATAAAGCGGGGTCATCAGTTAAAGGAAGAGAAGATGGAGCCAATCATGCAATAGAGTAGGAGGAGGGGATCTTGGTTAAGTATACAGTTGTGGATCAAGAAACTTGCATCGCATGCGGCGCGTGCGGTGCTGCTGCACCGGAAATCTTTGATTACAATGATGAGGGAGTGGCATTCGTTATCCTGGATGAAAATGAAGGAACAGCAGAGGTCGAGGAAGATTTATTTGATGATCTGGATGATGCAGTGGAGGGCTGTCCGACAGATTCAATTAAAGTGGCAACTTCGCCCATTAAAGTTTTAGTGGATTAAAAGATTCGTGAAATTTCCTGATAATTTCCTTTAATCTCGAAAAAAGACAGAATAATCTTGCATTAAGTATAACAATAAAATATAATAACGTTATATAAACGTTATATTATAAAAAAAGAGGTGATTTGAATGAACGTTCTTTTAAATGATATGGCAGGAGAAGAAAAGCTAAATCAATTCATTGCCAGAATCGAAGCAGGAGAAAAGATAGAAGCGGATGATTGGATGCCGGAAGAATACCGGGGAACGTTAATCAAGTTAATATCGATGCATGGAATCAGTGAAATCATGGGGGCGCTTCCAGAAAAGGAATGGGTACCTAAAGCCCCGACCTTAAACAGAAAACTTGGAATCATGGCAAAGGTGCAGGATGAAATGGGACATGGGCAATTATTGCTTCGAGTCGCCGAGGATTTGCTAAAGCCGTACAGTAAAAAACGGGATGACCTTATGCAAGATTTATTTAAAGGAGATTTAAAGTTTCATAATGTTTTCCATATGGAAGCAAAATCCTGGGGCGATGCTGGATTGATTGGCTGGCTGGTTGATGGTGCTGCCATCATTTCACAGACGAACATGCTAGGCGCCTCATACGGACCTTATGCCCGGGCATTACAGAGGATTTGCGCGGAAGAAGTTTTCCATGCCCAGCATGGTGAAGCGATAATCATGGCTTTGGCTGAAGGGACGGAAGAACAAAGGAAATTGGTTCAAGACTCCATCAATTATTGGTGGGAATCTTTATTACTCTTTTTTGGACCTCCCAGCAAGAATGAAGTGGGCACATCCAAACAGGATATAACGATTAAGTACAGAATCAGAACCAGTACGAACGAAGAGCTTCGACAAGCCTTTTTTTCTAAATATGTGAAGCGGATCCTTTCACTCGGATTTAGCATTCCCGATGAAACGCTTAGGTTTGACAAAGCATCTGAAACCTGGATTTACCAACAACCCGATTGGGGGAAATTGAAGGTATTCGCAAGGAATGAAGGTCCCCGTTCGCAGGATCGCTTAAGTCTTCGGAGAATTTCTTATGAAAATAATAAATGGGTACGTGAGGCATTGGCGCCAAAGGTCATCTAAGGGAGGGGGAAGGACGATATGGAAACTAGACAAGGAAATTACTTTGAAGAATTTGAAGTATTTAGCCGTAAAACGCAATCATCACCCGTTCAATACCACTTCAGCCTGCTGGCCCCGAATGAGGATATCGCCATCATGATGGCACAAGAAAACTTCATGAGACGTGAAGCGGTTGATGATATCTGGGTCGTGAAAAGACAGAATATACGGAAAATGACGGCCGAGGAAAAGAAAACGCTTCAACGTATCGATAATAAAGACTACAGGACCACAAAAGGATACGGGTATTTAAAGAAAAAATGGAGGAAGTATGAGCAGGGAATGCTCGATGAAAAAGAGATAATGTCTTGGGCTGGAGGTGTGAAAAATGAAGAATGAATCATTGAAGGACATCGCAATCAAGGAATTGCTGCTTCAACTGGCTGACGATGACTTCATCCATTCATACCGCGGAGCAGAATGGTTGGGACTCGCACCGCATATCGAAGAAGATGTTGCATCCGCTTCGATATCTCAAGACACGATGGGGCATGCAGCCATATATTATAAATTACTTGAAGAACTCGGTGAAGGGGATGCTGATAAGCTGGCTCACGACCGTCCCGCCAAGGAACGGCGCAATGCAATCATTCTCGAATTGGTCAATGGTCCTGGTTACTATATGAAAGACCCGGATTATGATTGGGCGTTTGCGGTAGTGCGGAATTATTTTTATACCCAAGCCAAAGCGATTAAGGTTCAATCCCTTCATTCATGTTCATATGAACCGCTTGCTGAAGTGGCCCAAAAGGTACAGATGGAACTTTACTATCATTTGATGCACTGGAAAACATGGTTCGTCCAATTGCTGGGATCTGGTCACTTGGAAGCGGTTTCGAGAATGAAAGCGGCGATCGGGAAAACGATGCCCGATTTTGCTGGAGTATTTTCACTTGGACAATATGGAGAGGAAATGGTTGAGCTCGGCTTGATAGAGGGCGAAGCTGTCTTACAGAAAAAATGGATCGAGGCCATCACACCAATTTTTGAAAGTGTCGGCTTGGCAACAACGATTCAAATAGGGATGGCAAGAGGTGATGGTCGTAATGGCCAGCATACGGAAGATTTGGAAAAGGCGCTAGAAACGCTAAGTGAAGTATACGCAAGCGATAAAGCAGCTTCATGGTGAATCAATAGAAAGGGGAGGGGTACCATGGCGACCGTACAGTTAAACACAGAAGAAATATATAAGCTCCTGGAAGACGTTAAAGATCCCGAAATCGATACAGTAAGTATTCTGGATTTAGGGATGGTTGAAGACGTGACGGTTTCGGGCCAGGACGTTTCGGTAAAAATGCTGCCAACTTTTCTTGGGTGCCCGGCATTGTCGATCATTCAAAAAAATGTGGAAACAGCCCTTCGACAGCTGCCTGCCGTAAAAAATGTAAGTGTGGAATTTTTACGTTCCCCTTCATGGACATCCGATCGAATTACGGAAAAGGGGAAAGCTGGATTGAAGGTTTTCGGAATCTCCCCTCCTCCTCGACAAATGAAAAGTGATGGATCATGGCATGTGGATTGCCCATATTGTGAATCGACATATGTCACGATGGAAAATATCTTCGGTCCAACGGCCTGCCGCAGCATTTTATATTGTAAGGCATGCAAAAATCCGTTCGAAGCGATGAAACCAATGATAAAAATAATCTAATAAAATGGAGGTTCTATAAAATGGTAAAGTTAATCGCCCTATACAAACAACCTGAAAACAAGGAAGAGTTCGATGAGCACTATTTCAATGTACATGGTCCGATAACGGAAAAAATTCCTAGACTTCAAAAAATGGAGGTCACTAAAATTGTAGGGACCCCAATGGGCAAAGACTCTGAGTATTACATCCTTTGTGAAATGTATTATGAAGACCACGATGCATTGCAACAAGGAATGCGTTCCCCGGAAGGAAAGGCATCAGGGAAAGACCTAATGGGCTTTGCCGGGAAACTTGTAACGATGATGATCGGCGAAGAAATAAAATGAATGCGCTTCAATTCATTGAAACGTCAATCGCGGATGGCATTGGTTATATCTCTTTAAATCGGCCGAAGCAACTGAATGCCCTTAACAGGAAAATGGTGAGGGAAATAGTTTCAACAATGGAAGAATTCGACCGGGACCCACAAGTGAAGGTGATCTTGCTATCGGGCAATGGAAAAGCATTTTCCGCTGGAGCAGATATTGACGAGATGGTGAACGAAAATCCAATCAGTATGGAGTTAACGAACCAATTTGCCGATTGGGACCGAATAAGCCTAGTCAAGAAGCCTGTGATTGGTGCGGTGAAAAGTTTTGTATTCGGCGGTGGTTTTGAACTTGCTTTATCCTGTGATTTCCTGATTGCCGCCAGCGATACCCAGTTTTCCTTCCCGGAAGTGACGCTAGGGGTCATGCCTGGTGCGGGAGGAACCCAAAGGTTGACGAAATTGGTAGGCAAGACAAAGGCACTTGAATGGATGTTGACGGCTGAAAGGATAAAGGCAAAGACAGCTCTCCAATATGGTTTCATTAATAAGATCGTGGCACCTGAATTGTTAATGGAAGAAACTGTTGATTTTGCCAGGAAGATAGCAAAGCAACCCCCGTTAGCTGTAAGGCTGATTAAAGAATCCGTCAATAAAGCCGTTGATTACCCCTTATATGAGGGCATGCAATTTGAACGGAAGAACTTCTATATTCTTTTTGCATCAGAGGACCAAAAAGAAGGAATGAAAGCATTTGTAGAAAAAAGAGAGCCGGATTTTACAGGCGGATAAGGGGTGCTCTATGTACGAAACCATCAAATATAGGGTTGAAAATGGAGTGGCATGGCTTACTTTGAACCGTCCTGATAAACTTAATGCCTTTACGTCCCAAATGAATAAGGAAATACAGAAAGCGATAAAAATATCTGCGGGGTCAGATGAAGTAAGGGCCATTATCATTACTGGGGAAGGCAGGGCCTTTTGTTCGGGGCAGGATTTATCGGATGTTGATGAGGGCATGAATTTAGGCCAGAAGCTGCGCGAAGACTACGGTCCGATGATGCAGCAAATAGCAAACTGTGAAAAACCGATCATTGCCGCAGTCAATGGAGTGGCTGCAGGTGCTGGCTTCAGTCTGGCGCTGGCATGCGATTTCCGGCTTGTTTCTGAAAAAGCCAGTTTTTTAAATGCTTTTGTCAATATCGGGTTGATTCCTGATTCGGGGAATCTGTATTACCTTTCGCGGATCGTTGGTCATGCGAAAGCCTTGGAATTATCTTTATTGGGGGAAAAGGTTACGGCTAGCGAGGCGAAAAATATCGGACTCGCTACAAAAGTGATCGGTTTGGAGGAATGGAACGAGGAATTGAAAGCCTTTGCAGAGAATATCGCAAACAAACCAACGAAAGCGATAGGTTTAATCAAGAGATACTTAGAGGCGTCCTACCACCTTTCATTGGAAGAATACTTAAAAGAAGAAGCGGAGGGTCAGCGAATTGCTGGCTTAACGAAGGATTATGCAGAAGGTGTGGCAGCATTCACTGAAAAAAGGAAAGCTCAATTCATAGGCAAGTAATATAGAAAAGGGAGTGGGATTAAATGGTTAGAGTACAAGAGGCGGCATTTGAAAAAGCGGAAATGAAGCGTGATTATTATCATCTGATCATTAATGGAGAAAGAGTGGAAAGCTCGGATGGTTCCACGATTGATGCGTATAATCCTGCAACTGGTGAAATCATTGCCAAGGTTGCAAAGGCGACCAAGGAAGATGCAGAAAAGGCTGTTCAAGCTGCACGTGAAGCATTTGATAACGGGAAATGGAAGAGGACTCCGATTAACAAACGGTCTCGTGTTTTGAACAAAATTGCAGCGATCATGCGTTCACGCTTTAATGAATTGGTTGAATTGGAGGTCCTGAACAGCGGCAAATCCATCTCTGCAGCGCAAGGCCAAGTCATGCAGGCAATTGAAGATTTCGAGTTTTATGCAGGAGCTATAGTTGCACATCGCGGATCTGTCAATAATGTTCCTGGTCAATTCCATAACTATACGGAAAAAGAGCCAGTAGGTGTTTGTGCTCAAATCATCCCTTGGAATTACCCTATGATGATGGCTGCGTGGAAGATTGCACCTGCAATCGCAGTCGGCTGTTCGGTCATAGTTAAACCAGCTTCGTTAACGCCGCTGACTGCCATTGTATTAGGGGAAATCTGTTTAGAAGCTGGTGTTCCTTCCGGCGTGGTCAATATCATTCCAGGACCTGGATCTGACGTAGGGAATTACCTTGTCGAACATCCAAAAGTGAATAAGGTGGCCTTCACGGGTTCTACGCCAATCGGCAGGGATCTCATGGGCAAAGCTTCACAGACATTAAAAAGGGTGACATTGGAGCTTGGCGGTAAGTCCCCTAATATTGTTTTTGAGGATGCAGACCTTGAAGCGGCTATCGATGGATCATTATATGGAATTTTCTACAATACTGGGCAGTCTTGCGAAGCTAGATCCCGTTTATACGTTCACGAAGACATATATGATGAGTTCGTTGCCAGATTCGTAGAAAAAACGAAAAAATTGAAATTGGGCAATCCGCTCGATAAAGAAACACACGTCGGTGCAGTCATAGATCAAGGGCAATTGGATGTCATCGACAATTATGTACAATCTGCCATTACTGATGGAGCGAAAATCCTCACAGGAGGAAAGCCAGCGGTCATCAAAGATTTCGAAAACGGTTTTTGGTATGAGCCGACAGTCATAGCGAATGTCAATCATGATATGGATGTTGTGAAAGAGGAAATATTCGGGCCGGTCGTTGTCATAATGAAATTCAAAGATGAAAAAGAAGCCGTGAGACTCGCGAATGATACGGAATTCGGTTTGGGTTCAGCCCTCTGGACAAAAGACGGCGGGCGTGCGACTAGAGTGGCCAATCAAATAGAAGCGGGAATCGTCATGGTGAATTGCCCATTCTCCGCATTTCCTGGAACACCTTTCGGAGGGTATAAGCAATCAGGATTCGGCAGGGAACTTTGTATTGAGACACTTGATCTTTATACAGAAACGAAAAGCATCATTTCCTATCATGGAAGCCGTCCCTTAAATCCCTTTGGAATTTAATAAAACATAAAATAGGCGGCTGGCTGAACGGTATGTCGGAAAAGTAATTCAGGTATGAATGAATGCTGATCTGATTCATCCGCAGCCAGCTCTATTTATTTTTGAAGGAGGAATGAACGAATGATTAGAAATCTAGTGATTGTCGGATCTGGTGTCATGGGCAGGGGAATAGCTTATGTAGGAGCAACAGGTGGCTTTAATGTAGTACTGGTGGATGTGAATCAGGATGCTTTGGAAAGTGCAAGAAACGAGATAGATGCCATTTTTGAGAAGGGTGTGCGCTACCAAAAAATCACCCAGGAAGAAGCGGCAGCTGCAAAAAGCAGATTTTCCTATTCTTCCAATTTGAAAGAATCAGCAGCATATGCCGACTTGATCATAGAGGCAGTTCCGGAAAAGGCGGAAATTAAGAGGGCAGTCTTTGAAACGATTGAAGTCCATGCAAAAGAAGACTGTTATTTTGCAACCAATACGTCCACGATGAGCCCGACGGAAATTGGTTCTTATGGAAAACGTCCCGAAAAAACGATTGCTATGCATTTTTTCAATCCTGTACAAAAGATGCCGCTCGTTGAAATTGTACGTGGGCTTGAAACCAGCGATGAAACGGCAGCCGTAATAAAAGAGGTAGCCGGAAAAATGGGAAAAGAAACCGTGGTCATAAATGAATTCCCTGGGTTTGTTACCAGCAGGATCAGCTGTTTGGTTGGTAATGAAGCGTTCTATATGCTTCAAGAAGGTTTAGGCACACCGGAGGAAATCGATAAGGCAATCAAGTTAGGGCTGAATTACCCAATGGGACCATTTGAGCTAGGTGATTTGGTGGGACTGGATGCCCGTTTGAATAATTTAAAATACTTACATAGTAAGCTTGGTGAGAAATACCGCCCGGCTCCCCTCCTTGAACAGTATGTTAAAGCTGGCAGGCTCGGCCGTAAATCAGGTAAAGGTGTGTACGATTATACAAAAGACGGCGAGCTGGTGAGGAAATGAAGGATGTTGTGATCATTGATGCTGTGAGAACACCAATCGGAAGATATAAAGGCGCACTGAAAAGCGTTCGCCCGGATGACCTCGGTGCAATTGTAATCAAGGCGCTGACCGATCGCAATCCAGAGCTGCCGCCAGATCAAATTGAGGATGTCATCTTCGGGAATGCAAATCAAGCTGGAGAGGATAATCGTGATGTGGCCCGGATGTCCGCCCTTTTAGCTGGTCTTCCGGTAAACGTAGCTGGAACGACAATAAATCGTTTATGTGGCTCCGGACTGGATGCCGTCATGTATGCTGCACGCTCCATTGCTGTAGGTGAAGGCGATATATATATCGCAGGCGGTACTGAAAGCATGACAAGGGCGCCGTACGTCATGGCCAAACCTGATAGTGAATTTCCTCGGGGGTCAATGGAGCTTCAGGATACAACGATCGGATGGCGTTTCACGAATGAGAAACTTCAAGAAATGTATGGCGCGGATTCCATGCCTCAAACGGCTGAAAACGTCGCCCTGCGTTTTTCGGTTTCAAGGGAGGACCAAGATCAATTCGCGTATCAAAGCCAGCAAAGAGCGAAAAAAGCAGTGGAAAATGAGCGTTTCATTAATGAAATCGTACCTGTTCGATATACGGATCGTAAAGGGAATGAGTTCATTATCGAGAAGGATGAACACCCTCGTCCTGACACGACCATCGAAAAGTTGGAAAAACTCAAACCGATCTTTAAAGGCGGCACCGTAACGGCCGGTAATGCTTCAGGTGTAAATGATGGAGCCTCGGCATTACTTTTGATGAGTGCAGAAAAAGCACGGGAGCTTGGATTGAAGCCTCTGGCCAAATATGTTGTAGGGGCGGTAGCGGGCTTAGAACCGTCCATTATGGGCCTTGGTCCGATTCATGCCACTAAAAAGGCATTGGAGAGGGCAAGTTTGACGATTGAAGATATCGGGCTAGTGGAATTGAATGAAGCATTCGCTTCCCAATCCTTGGAGTGCATACGCCAGTTGAAATTGGATCAGGAGAAAGTGAATGTCAACGGCGGGGCAATAGCGTTTGGCCATCCCCTCGGTGCAAGCGGGGCGCGTATTTTAACAACACTTGTCCACGAAATGAAAAAGCGGAAAGTACGCTATGGTCTTGCGACGATGTGTGTAGGCGTTGGCCAAGGCATATCGGCCATTATAGAAAATATTGAAACAAATTAAGGGGAGGAGACTCATGTCCAAGGTTATTTATGAAGTGATAAATCAAATCGGCTATGTAACAGTGAATCGGCCTGACGTATTGAACTGCTTCGACTATGAGACACTTTGTGAACTTCAGGAAGTCATCGATGCAGTTTATTATGACGGCGATATCCGTGTCGTCATTTTCACCGGTGCTGGGGAAAAAGCATTCAGCGCGGGAGCGGATTTGAAAGAAAGAAAGTCTTTGAATGATGCGGAAGTAAGAAGGAACGTTAAAGCGATTCGTGATGTTTTTAATAGTATCGCAGGGCTTCCGCAGCCAACCATAGCTGCCGTCAATGGATATGCATTGGGGGGAGGATTTGAATGGCTGCTTTCATGTGACTTTGCAATTGCTGCCGAAGGTGTTTCTTTGGGGCTCACTGAAACTAGCTGGGCCATTATTCCTGGGGCAGGCGGGACACAGCGGCTGCCGAGATTGATTGGAGAAATGAAAGCGAAGGAATTGATCTTCACCGCTAAAAAATTGACTGCAGAAGAGGCATATCAATTAGGGATCCTTTTGAAGGTCGTGCCAAGGGATCAACTAATGTCAGCTTGTGGGGAATTGGCAGCAAATATCATGAAAAACGGGCCGATTGCAGTCAAACAAGCCAAATATGCGATTGACCAAGGAATGAATACGGACTTGCAAACCGGAATGGCAATAGAAGGAAAAGCCTATGAATTGACCATCCCGACTCAAGACAGATTGGAAGCGCTCCTGGCATTTAGTGAACGGAGAAAAGCACGATTTACTGGTGAATAATATTGCGCTTTCATTTAAAAAAGATATAATAATTATTATGTCTTCCGTGTGAAAATAGTAACAATGTTAGGACGAGGTGAGAAAGATAGGTACTAATACACAATCCATGATTTTTACGATATACGGCGATTATATCCGTAACTATGGAAGTAAAATCTGGATAGGCAGTTTAATTCGTTTGTTAAAGGAATTCGGCCATAATGAGCAGGGCGTTCGTGTAGCCGTTTCACGAATGGTCAAGCAAGGTTGGATTCAATCAGAGAAGCAGGGAAATAAAAGCTATTACTTTTTGACTGATCGCGGTGTGCAGAGAATGGATGAAGCGGCCAATCGCATATATAAGATGAAACCGAATGAATGGGACGGTAAATGGCGTATCTTAATGTACACGATCCCTGAAGATAAGCGGCAATTACGGGATGATCTCCGTAAAGAATTATTATGGAGCGGGTTTGGCAGTTTTTCAAGTGGTTGCTGGATTTCCCCTAATGATTTGGAGAAACAAATCAATCGCTTGATCGAGAAATATGACATAGATGAATATGTTGATTTTTTCATATCGGAGTACAAAGGCCCAAAGGAAAACCAATCACTTGTCGAGAAGAGCTGGCATTTAGAAGAGATTGAAAATAAATATGAAGAATTCATCGAGAAATATAGCAAACAATTCATCGTTCATCAAAGCATCATTAGCAGGGGCGAAATGTCTGATGCTGATTGTTTTGTGGAACGAACGAACTTGGTGCATGAATACCGTAAATTTTTATTTATCGATCCGGGCCTGCCAAAGGCACTTCTGCCTTTAAAGTGGAATGGCAATCATGCTGCTCTTTTATTTAGCCAATATTATCAAGTCTTGGCTGAACCAGCAAGCCGTTTCTTTGAAAGCGTATTTCAAGAAAACAATGATTTATGCCGGAAAGACGAAACCTATGATGCCAAGGAACATCCACTGATCATTAAGTAAAAAAGAGCTTCAGCCAGTCGCTAATGACGACTTGCCGAGGCTCTTTTCACATTATCATTTTCGACTCTTGCTTTTAATTAATCAAGTATCCCTTTGAAGTCTTTTCCTTTTTGAACATATGTATCGATTGAAAGTTGGATCAATTCAAGATCTTTATCATTCAATCTGCGAACCACTTTCCCAGGGGAACCAATAACCAGTGAACGTGGAGGTATGATTTTGCCAGAGGAAATCAATGTGTTCGCTCCGACGATGCATTCTTCGCCGATTTCTACATTATCCAATATCGTTGATCCCATACCGATAATGGAGCGTTTGCCTATTTTACAGCCATGCAGGATGACATTGTGACCAACCGTCACTTCGTCTTCAATGACAACTGGGCATCCTTCAAATAAATGAATGGTGGAATTATCTTGTATACTGCATTTTTCTCCTATTGTAATTGAATCTTCATCACCGCGCAGTACGGAATTAAACCAAATGGTCGAGTCTTTCCCAATCGAAATATCACCGATTAAATGAGCGCCGGGTGCCACGAAAACAGTATCATCAATGGATGGTTTTTTATTATTGTACGGAATAATCATAGTCTCGCTCCTTTTTGAAAAGTCAGAATTGTTTTTCTGATGAATATAGTATAACATTAAATTGACAGGGAGGGATGAAAGTGAAATGTATTTGTGAACTTTTTGCGATAAAATATCCCATTATACAAGGCGGCATGGGGAATATAAGCAATGCAAGTCTTGCGGCTGCAGTTTCCAATGCAGGAGGACTGGGGACAATAGGGTGCGGTACCATGAATCCTGAACAGGTGGAAGCCATCATTCTCGAGACCAAAGATAAAACCAATAACAATTTCGCGTTGAACATTCCAATAAATGTTAGTCCATATACAGATGAGTTAGTGAGTCTTGTCCTGAAGCATGAAATACCTGTAGTTTCCTTATCAGCAGGAAATCCTGCCCCTTTCATTCCGCTATTGCAAAAAAAGAATATAAAAGTGATTGCCATCGTTGCGTCGGTCAAGCACGCGCAAAAAGCGCAAGCGGCAGGGGCTGATGTGTTGGTCGCAGAAGGGTTTGAAGCTGCCGGCATCAATTCGAACCTGGAAATGACGACCTTTACACTCATTCCGCAAATCAGCAAGCATGTGACGCTTCCAGTTTTGGCAGCTGGCGGAATAGGCAATGGACAGGGGTTGGCAGCTGCATTGATGCTGGGGGCTTCAGGAGTCCAATTAGGAACGAGGCTGATCGCTACACAAGAAGCACCGTTCCATCCGTCATATAAGCAGAAACTGATCGAAGCGATGGGCAATGATACGGTAATTTTGGGCAGAACATTTGGCCAGGTCAGAAGAGTATTGAAGGACCCATATACCGAGAAGGTCCTGGATTTGGAAAAACAGGGACTGTCTCCTGTGAATTATCGTGAAATGACCTCTGAAGTCCATCATATTAATGGGGCGATGAACGGGGATGTTAACAATGGTTTTATGAACAGCGGCCAGGTTGCCGGATTGATTGACGATATACCCACGGTAAAGGAATTACTTGATGGCATGATGAAAGATGCAAAAAAACATATGGAAGATGGATTGAGGAGACTCTCTGCCCCTTTTATGATTTGAGAACTAAGGGTACCGATATTCATTTCTAATGGATTATATGTAATAAGGAAAATTCTATGGAATACAAAGACAAACACTAATAGTCAATTCATAACAAAGAAGGCGCCATGATCAGGCGCCTTTTTGATTTATGTCATTATTAGCAGCATCCACCGAAGCCGCCGCCGAATCCCCAACTGCATCCAATGATGATCAACAAGATGAATAATACGATCAGCAATGCGAATCCGTTATCGAAACCGCCGTGGCTGCCACAACATTCGTTACCATTTCCACCCATTTGATTTCCTCCTCATACATATTATGAATTACATACCTAGCAAAACATCTTTACCGGGAATACTTCATACTATGTATTCTAGGCCGAAGTGTTTGCTTATTCATAAAAAATGGGCGTGGGCAAAATCAAGGGAATAAGCCCGAATATTTTTTTGATTTTGTTTTAAATGTTATAATATACCATGTGGATTGTGGGGGAAGGGAGCTGAACTAACTCATGAAAGTTGCCATTATAACGGATGTGCATGGTAATGCTTCAGCGTTGAATGCCGTTCTTAGGGATGTTGATCAAAGGGAAGATATAGATCGTCTCTATTGTTTGGGAGATATGGTCGGGATTGGCCCGGATACTAATGAAGTCCTTGAACTTTTATTTTCAAGAAATGATGTATCGATGATAACTGGAAATCATGATGAAGCTGTCCTGGCCATCATTAACGGGGAGCCGCATCCGGACGGTCATATTCATGTTAAGGAGCATCATGAATGGATAGCTGAAAGGATGCATTGGAAATTCATAAATAAATTGGAAAAATTGCCTCGAACTATACATCATATCATTAATGATCACTCCGTTTACTTCACCCATTATCACATGGAATCGAAGAAATTGGATGAGCACATAAGCCAAAATCCATTTAGTAAAATCGTTGAACCGAGTTTAAATAACTTAGAAACGCTTTTCAAAGATCAGCATCACGATTTAATAGGATTTGGACATCATCATCCTATCCACCTTTTTAAAAATGACCGAACGATATTCCTGAATCCTGGTTCTCTTGGCTGTAATGGTGAACCAGTTGCTCCTTATGCCATTGTTGCGATTGAAAATACCGGTATTCAGGTTAAGCTTGAAAAAGTTGCCTATGATAATACATCGTTCCTGTCATCGTATCAAAGCTTACAAGTCCCAGAGCATGAATTCATTATACGTGCCTTCCATGGCGGCCAGCAGGTCTAGGGCGTTTAAAAAGATGAAGAATGGAAAAATGTTGAGCATAAAGGTACATGCCTGTGGATACGATAATAGGCAAACTCAACGAAGCTGGAGGTAGGTCATGAAGGAAAAGGAACAGGTAGTAAATCAAGAGCAGGAAGAGATGGAAATGCACAGTCTTGTCTGTAATGATGAATTGTTTAATAAGGATCTGTACGCCATTGTCGATGATACGATGCAAGAGGAAGGATAAACGGGAAAAACGCTGCAGATAATGTCTGTAGCGTTTATTTTTACTTTGAAATGGCTGAAGCCAGAATTTTGGATTTTCGTAAAAGATCACGTCCTGCCTGATTCCATCACTCTTTTTACAGCCAGTGAATCCCGGAAGTGAATCATTTGAAACCATTCTGGATTTATCCCATACTATATATAAGTTTCAAATCCGAGAGGAGGGATGGCATGGGACATCATCATGGTCACTCCCATGATCATGGGCACGGACACCACCACCATTCTAATAATAAAAAAGCCTTGTTGGCATCTTTCTTATTAATCTCCACATTCATGATCGTCGAGGTCATTGGCGGATTCTTGACAAATAGTCTGGCTTTACTGTCGGATGCAGGTCACATGCTTAGCGATGCGGCAGCTTTAGGGCTTAGTTATACAGCGATAAGGTTGGGGGAAAGGAAAGCGACATCGTCCAAATCGTTTGGATATAAACGGTTTGAAATCATTGCTGCTTGTTTGAATGGATTGACCTTGATCGTCATATCCGTATTCATTTTCATAGAGGCAATTAAGAGGTCCCTGGATCCCCCTGAGGTGCAAAGCTTGGGAATGCTAATGATTTCAATCATCGGCTTACTTGTTAATATCATTGCGGCCTGGATTTTAATGAGCGGAGATAAGGAAGACAATCTGAATGTACGGAGTGCTTTTTTACATGTTATTGGTGATATGCTTGGATCTGTGGGTGCCATTGCGGCCGCACTTTTGATTTATTTTTTCGATTGGGGAATTGCAGATCCGATTGCGAGCGTCATAGTCGCGATTTTAATCATTATCAGCGGTTTTAGGGTAGTGAGGGATTCTTTCCATATCTTGATGGAGGGCACACCAGACCAAGTCGATATGGATGAAGTGAAAGCATCCTTGATGGAATTGGATGGTGTATCCGATGTCCATGATCTCCATATCTGGACGATCACCTCTGGCTTTTTGACAATGAGCTGCCATGTTGTCATAGATGAGAGCGGTAATCACGATTCAGTTTTAGCAGAAGCGCAAAAACTACTTCATGATCAGTTTGGAATTGAACATAGCACGATCCAAGTGGAAAGACAGGAAGCGGGCTGTCCGAATCCACACGAGACATGTAATTGAAAAGGGCTGGCTCAGTTTAGAGCCAGCCTCTTAAGAGTGTATAAGGGGACCATAGTTTTTTTCTGGATGATTATTACGACCATGCAGAAGCATTCCTGTTAAAATGAATCGAGATCACTTACACAAGATTACTATGTGAAAACATCGGTTAATTTTACTGCGAACATAATCCTGACACATAAAAATGGTAAGATTGAGGGAAAATGCTTGGTCTTTTTAATAGTTAGCATATATAAAATGATTCCACTATAATTCAGGAAGGAGGAATCCGTCAATGAAGAAAATTCTTGTAGTAGAAGATGAAATCGCCATATCGATGGTATTGAAAGCATATTTGGAGCGGGAAGGTTTTGATGTAGTCCAAGTTTACGATGGGCTAAAGGCCATTCCGGTGTTTGAAGAAACGAAGCCAGACCTTGTCCTGCTTGATGTCATGCTGCCTGGTAAGGAAGGCTGGGATATACTGAAGGAAATTCGGGAGGACGATACATGTCCGGTTATCATGTTGACTGCACTGACAGATGTCGATTACAGATTATCGGGATTTAAGTCAGGTGCGGATGATTACATCTCCAAACCCTTCGTTGCCGAAGAAGTCGTGGCCCGGGTGCATGCCGTTTTAAGAAGATCATCATCGGTTGTTACGGAAGATGGTCATGTACATCAATTTGGGAGTTTAATCATCGATGATCTGTCTTATATGGTGCATTTAAATGGGGAAGAGATAAACTTGACGCCGCGTGATTTGTCGCTGCTCGTTTTTTTCGCTAAGCACCCTAACCAAATTTTTACGAGAGAACAGCTGCTTGACCAAGTGTGGGGCATAGATTATGACGGCAGTGACCGTGCGGTGGACCTGGCGATCAAACGAATCAGGAAGGCGATAGATGCATGGCCTGTAACTGAGGGGGAAATAAAAACATTGCGTGGATTGGGGTATCAATTGAGTGTCTATGAAAACTAAAAAAAGAACCACTTTACAACGCTATTGGACAAAGAGGTACGTATTGACCTTGATTTCCGGTTTGATATTATTGTCTGTTTTTTCCTTATGGTGGATGGAAAAAACGGCTTTGGAATATAGGCTCAGCCTTCTTAAATACTTAGCTGATGAAACATCCGATCGCGCGATTAAGGAAAATGGCCAGATTGTCGTTGGCCCGATCCTTTCGGAAATTGTTGAGGAAAGGGAGAAAATCCTCCATCTGAACCAACAGCCAATCATCTATATCGTCGATCCCGATGCCACCATCATATATACGATGCCACAATTGTATATCGATCCGGATGAAAATAAACTCCCGGACGTCATCATGAAAAATACGGAGTTAGTCCAGAAGGTCAAGATTTCCGACAATAAAGTATATGTCGTCAAATCCCCCATTACGTTTAACGATGAGACGAGAGGCTGGGTGGTCATTGCCCAGGAAGAAGGGGCATTGAAGGAAATCAACCAAGATCATGGCTTGTTGGCGATCATGATTGGAGGCCTTCTGATTCTGGGAACGGGAGTCATTTATTTTCTTTCCAGGCAGATTTCGCGCCCCATCCAAGATGTAGCTAACGCCGCTGTCCAGGTTCGTGAAGGCAACTATGATATCCATTTCAAAGAGGAAGAGGAAATCAAGGAAGAAGAAATTTATGAACTGATAGAATCATTTAAGGAAATGACCAATCGATTGAAGGTCATGGAGAAGTTGCGGGCGGAATTGCTTGCAGGCGTAACCCATGATTTGAAAACGCCAGTCACTTCCATTAGCGGACTGATACAAGCGGTTAAGGACGATGTCGTTAAGGGAGAGCAAAGTAAGGAATTCCTCGATATTTCCTTAAAGGAAACTCAGCGTTTACAAGGTATGATAGAGGATTTACTCAATTATAATGCCATATCGGCAGGCGCTTTTAAAATCCGGGTGCAAAAAGAGAATATCAATATATTCATCAAGGAAATCGCCTATCGCTGGCAGGTGACCCAGGATGATGATCAAGCGTTCGCTTTTGAGATAAAAGTTCCTGATGAACCGGTCTTTGGTCAAATTGATTCATTGCGGATGCAGCAAATCGTCATTAACCTTTTGAATAATGCCAGACATGCACTTGACGGCAAAGGGAAAATAGAGATTCACCTTTATGAAAAGGATGAAGAACGGATCTGCATTGATGTACTGGACAGCGGGCGGGGGATTCCGAAACATGAACAGCAATATGTGTTCGAACCATTTTATCGAGGTGAAAACAAAAAGCTGAAGGTACGTGGGTTAGGCTTGGGACTGCCATTCAGTAAGATGCTCGCAAAAGCGCAAAAGGGAGATCTTGTGCTTAAGGATAGCGATGAACAAGGTACCACCTTCACGATTGTCATAGAGAAAGCGGATAAGATATAAAAAAGGGTTGTCCGATGTAATGGACAACCCTCTTATTATGAAGAATGTTAACTGATTAAGCCAATTGGCTGATTGCACGCCATAATTGTACATGACGGACCTTCCTTGGAAGGAAGCGTCCCATTTCTTCTTCATTATATCCTGCATGCAAGTTCTTATGGTCGAAAATGATTGGCCGGCGAAGTAAATCCGGGTTATCTTGAATAAGCTTGCAAAGATCATTAAGTGGTGTATTATTTATATCGATATTCAGGCTTTTGAATTTTTTGGAACGGGTTGAGATGATTTCATCTGTCCCGCCTTCCGTTTTACGTAAAATCTCTTTTATTTCTTCTATAGAAAGAGGTTGGGAATATAGGTTACGTTCATTAAAGGAAATTTCGTTCTTCTTAAGCCAAGCTTTTGCTTTACGACAGGCTAAACTGCTTGGGGTTGTATAAATTGTTACCATTAAAATCGACTCCTTCAAAGTTTTCAAGTTTATTGGAATGAAATTATTTTTATATTTGTGATACTCTTACTTTAACGTTCCTTTGTGTCAGCAAGATGTCAAGAAAAATAAACTTAAATGTTATTTTAAAAAAGAAAGGGAGAAAATGAAATGGAATCTGCCTTTAATGAAAAAGAAACTGTTTTGGTAATGATGCCGAAAAAGGACCTGCATAGGCCGTTATTTAACAGTGATGTGCGGATGGTATCATGACAGGGGATTTTTGGTCACCAGTCAGGCTATCGATACAAGTAGCGGGACTATCGGGTATCCTTGTTTTCATTTTAGGAATTATCCTAGCGCGAATGATGGCTAAAAAGAAATTCAGGGGAAGAGTCCTGTTGGAAACAGCGTTTTTATTGCCGCTTGTTTTGCCGCCTTCCGTCGTGGGGTTTTTATTGATTGTGATTTTTGGCAAGAGTGGAATGCCGGGACAATTCATTGAAAGGGTTTTTAATCAGCCCCTGATGTTCACGTGGTGGGCGGCGGTCATTGCATCTACCGTGGTAGCGTTTCCGCTTATGTACCAATCCGCTAAAACGGGCTTTGAAGGTATAGATGAAGAAATCGAAAATGCAGCAAGGGTTGACGGGGCCGGCGAGTGGAGATTATTCCTGAATGTATCCCTTCCATTGGCGGTCAAATCCATCGTCACAGGTGCCATCTTGAGTTCTGCTCGAGCATTGGGGGAATTCGGGGCCACACTCATGTTTGCCGGAAACATTCCCGGACAGACACAAACCATACCGACCGCGATTTATATCGCCATGGACTCCGGGAATATGACATTAGCCTGGCTATGGGTTGCCGTAATCATTGTCATTTCATTCATTATGCTTTTTATCGTGACATACATAAAATGAATGCTGTTTCTCGAATATGCTTATGAAAAAGAGAGGTGCGGCTTCTATGTCCTCTTTATGGGTGAATCCGTTTTTTTCGTAAAGGTTCCGTGCAGGCAGGTTCATTTTACCTGTCGAAACGGATATCTTTTCCCAGTTGCCGTGTAATTGAAGAGCATGCAGCAGTGCATCCGCGATACCCTGCCGGAAATAATCAGGATGGACGACCATCCGGCAAATCAGTATTTGGCCATTTTCTTTTGTATAAGATATTGCACCCGCTAAGGCATCACCCTTTAAAAAGCATAAGAACGTTTCATGACAATGAATGAATTGTTCATATGTTTCCAATAATGGAGGGAGATCGGCAAAGCCGATCATATCCGCTTCCACCTTATAGGCTTCTTTCTGAAGTTTAAAAAGCTGCCGGCCATAATCGGAGTCCAGGTCCCGAATTGTCATGATCAATCAAATCACTCCCTTTCATTACATTATAATGGAAGAGGAGATTATTGTTTCTAATCAGTCTATGTTATAATCGACAAACAATATGAACTAATGAAATGAGGAAGAAATTTGTTAACATTTGAAGAAAAATTGAGCATCATTGAAACTTTTCCGGAATTACAGCGAAAAGACGTTTCATTGGGACGTGTGAACTTCCATTATCCAGAAAGCGTCCAGGAGAAAAAAATCGTCGTTCAGCACTTGCATCCCAATGGAAACGGGTTCGTTTACGCTGGGCATATGAGAAAAAAAGACACTGACCGTAAAGGGTTTATCAATATACGTGACTATAATGAAGCGGATTTGAAAGAATTGATCCAAAAAAGCGTGGATTACCTATCAAAACCTCCGGTTGAATTCGAAGAAGAGGAAAACGAGTTCGCTAGGTTGGAAGGGGCATGGATTGGCCCTGAAAAGCAAGAGCTTACACTTGAAAGGGAAGACCTGCTTTGGAATGTTTATTCAGGGTCGAATCTTGAGGAATGTTTCGAGAGTCCGGTAGAGGCGGAGCGCTACTTATTGGACGAAGGCTTCCGACAAAGCAAGAAGAGGAATATGTAGAATTTTAGGATAATTTGTCGGTTGATTTACTGCGATAATCTTGTTTTTTTAGGATTTCCCATGATATAATATGAGTAATTATTTTTGTTCGGAAAAGTTTGATAGAAGGATTTACTGTAATAGGATTCCTCTTGAAACATTATCCAGAACCAAAAATAGTAATAAAATGGATTTTTCCAAACACAGGAGGAACTATCATGGTACAAGGTAAAGTAAAATGGTTTAACGCAGAAAAAGGTTTCGGTTTCATCGAAGTTGAAGGCCAAGACGATGTATTCGTACATTTCTCAGCTATCCAAGGCGAAGGCTTCAAAACGCTTGAAGAAGGCCAAGAAGTTTCTTTCGAAATCGAGCAAGGCGCTCGTGGACCACAAGCAGCTAACGTTCAAAAATAATTGAACGCATATAAAAAAAAGACTCCGATTTTGGAGTCTTTTTATTTTTCTTTTTTTTCTAAGATTTCCTTTAATGCTTTGTCCAATTTTTCTTCGATCCGTTTAGAACGATTAAAATGCCCAGACAGGAAAAACACGATGAATATAACGAATACGACAAGCACTAGCATAAAAAGGATAGGAAGGAACTGGGTTATATTTTCAGTCATTGGATATTATCTCCTTTTTTCTTCCATTATCCTTCATGCTTACTGCTGCTATGATAGAGGGAGCCAAGTTTTTTAAAAAAACTCTGAAAGGGGATATGCGAACATGCATATCACCTTTCAGTCAGTTCTGGAATCGCGAGGCGAACTTTTGAAGTCTGGGCAAGTCTGATTCTTGATACATCTGTTCTATCTTCAATGTCACCAATAACTGGCTCTTGGCAAATAACATGTCCCGGAAATGATCGACCGCCCCGCAAAAATGATTATAGTTGGTTTCACCAGTGCCGAAGACTCCCGTTTTCAGATGAGCAATAGGCAACTGTTCCAGTTCTTTATAAAGGGCTGCTGATTTAGCGGGAAGCTCCCCATTGCCCCATGTATAGGTGCCGACAATCAATGCATCGTAATGCGCCAATGTACGTAAATCGAATTCATTCATTCGATATAGTCCAGCTTCAGGTAAAAAGGAAGCGAGGGCTTCAGCAAGCGCTTTTGTATTGCCGCCGGCAGAATGATAGACAATGGCAACTTTACAGCTCATCGAACCCATTGCTGGCATTTACTTGACTGTATGTCCTTGATTTCTGTTCGAAGAAATCGGTTTTGGTAAGTCCGATGGATTCATCATCGAACGTTTTGATCCATGGCATCGGGTTCTCGCCATACTCTTTATACAAATTTTCAAGGCCTAGCATACGTAACCGTTTGTTGGCGATATATTCGATGTACTCATTGAATTCTTCCAAATCGAGATCGGCTTTGGTTTGGATATCTTCGAGCATATATTCAGACCATTCCTTTTCGAGTTCGACTGCTTTTTCAATCGTTGTATAGATGAACTTCGTGTTTTCTTCATTATTTAACTCAGGATATTCATACATCAAGATTTGAATGAGCATTCCAATGAAATCGAAATGGACCATTTCATCGCGATGAATATAGGATATCATCGTAGCGGAACCGGTCATTAGATTTTGGCGTCCTAAATTATAATAAAAGGCGAAAGCCAGATAGAAGTAAATCCCTTCAAGGTTTGTTGAATGGATCAGTGCCTCGAATAAATGCTGTGGGCTGGGATCGTCCACGAACGTTTGATAAGCATCAACGATCGGTTGGTTACGCTTAATCACTTCAGGATGTTCTTTGATGCGGTCGAAAAGCTGTTTTTGCTTGCCTACCGGAATCAACGAAGCAAGGATATAGGAATAAGATTCATTATGGATCGATTCCTGCTGGGCCATGTTGGCCAGGATAGCTTTTGCCGCCGGATCTTTGATGTACCGAAGGATTTCTACTAAAGTGGGCGTTTGGAGACTGTCCATTCCAGCAATCATCGTAAGGATATCGAGAAAAGCGTCCTGGATATCTTCATCCAATTCGCCCCACTGCTTTTTATCCTGAATCATGTTCACGCTCGAAGGCTTCCAAAAGTTATTGATGAGCTGTGTATAGGTATCATAGAATTTTTCATACTGAATATCGTTCCAAAGGAGGAAGCCTGAAGCTTCTCCTTTGAAAACACCGGTTGCCTTGGTTGGATGCGTCGGTTCGAGCATCCGAATTTTTTTGATATGATTGGTCATTCGTGAAAACTCCTTTAAGAATAGATTACTGGGTCATGATTGTCGTTAACTTGAACAGCTTTCGCAGGCATTGTCATATTCGGAAGAAGTCGAACGAACATAATACGTTGATTTCAACCCGCTTTCCCATGCCGTTAAATGGATATCCAACAGGACCTTCGCTTTGATTGTATTGTGTACATACAGATTAAAGCTGATTGCTTGGTCAATATGGCGTTGTCGGGCTGCATTTTGCCTGATGCTTTCCAGTTGGTCCAAATTGAATCGCGTCTTTTTATAATATTCATACGTATTTGGCGTCAAGCCTGGTGCGGTCACCTTGAATTTGAAGTTTTTCTTTTCTTCGTAAAATTCAATTTCATATAAAGGGTCGATCCCATCCGTGGAATTACCGATCTTGGCTGTCGATGAATTGGGGGCAATCGCCATTAGATATCCATTACGGGTCCCATGCTCCTGCACGTCTGCTTTTAAATCCATCCACTTTTGATCTGTATAGTCACGCAGTTCGAAATAGTCCCCTGTATGCCAATCAGATCCTTCAAAATATGGGTATGATCCTTTTTCCTTGGCCAATTCGTTGGATGCCTTGATTGTTAAGTAAGCGATCTTTTCGTATAAAGCATCAGCATATTGAACAGCCTCATCGGATTCCCAATAAATATTCTGTATGGCAAGTAAATGATGCCATCCAAACGTTCCTAAACCAATTGCCCGGTAACGTTTGTTCGAGATGGATGCTTGTTTGACAGGAAGATTATTCACATCAATGACATTGTCCAGCATACGGATCTGAATGGGAATCAATCTTTCCAAAACATCGCTGCCCACCGCTCGGGGCAAGTTAATGGATGAAAGGTTGCAGACAACGAAATCGCCGCTTTTACGAACCACAACAACATCTCCATCTTCTGTTTCATATTCATCCGTGATCGTCGAAGGGCTTAGGTTTTGGGCAATCTCCGTGCAAAGGTTAGAACAATAGATCATACCTTTATGTTTATTGGGATTCTTCCGATTCACTTCATCGCGATAGAACATATACGGTACACCTTCTTCTAATTGAGAAATCATGATGCTTTTCATGATGTCCATCGCATTGATTTTTTCAAAGCTATAGTTTGGAAGCGTGCCATTTTCTGCGGCCTCGACAGCAAGTGCATAATGATTCCTGAAGCTTCCTTCGCCTTTCTTCTCGTCATAAAGATCTTCAAGTGAAAATCCAAGGGTTTGCTTAACGGTATGCGGATCGAAAAGATACCATTCTTTTCTGTCGCGTACAGCCTCCATGAATAAATCCGGTATGCATACGCCTGTAAAAATATCATGGGCTTTTAATCTGTCATCCCCGTTTTGTGTCTTCAAATCGAGGAAACTCATGATATCTTTATGCCAGGCATCCAAGTAAATCGCTATGGCACCTTTACGTTGCCCCAATTGATCGACACTTACAGCTGTCTGGTTGAATAGTCGAATCCAGGGCGTTGTGCCGGAACTGTTTCCAGAGAAACCCCGGATATCAGAACCAAGCGAGCGAACCTTACCAACGTAAAGGCCGACACCGCCGCCGAATTTAGATACTTTTGCTGCATCGTAGTTTGATAGATAGATGCCATCAATGGAATCTTCAATTGCGTCGATAAAGCAAGAGCTTAACTGTCCATGTGTTTTACCTGCATTGGAGAGTGTAGGAGTCGCAACGGTCATATAAAGGTTGGACATGGCCCAGTATGCTTCTTTTATAAGTTGCAGGCGGTGCTCCGTTTTTTCCATTCGCATGATTTCCATCGCGATGATCATGAAACGTTCTTGCGGCAGTTCGTAGACCTTGTCCTTTTTTGGGCGGGCCAGATAGCGGTCGTTCAATAAGTAGATGCCTATGTAAGAGAATAATTTATCTTTTTCCGGGTCGATCACCGAACCCAATTCCTCAATTTCCGCTTTTGTATATGAAGATAGCAGTTCTGGTTTATAAATTGGATAACGCTGACCTTCCGAAAGCTGGGAGAGTTCTGTGATCAGCTCATAGAATGGGCCATAACTCTTGCCTTCATAACCTCGATTGGCTTGTGCATCCCTATACATTGTATTCAACAGTTCTGCTGCAGCAACGAATGTCCAATCCGGAGCATCGATATCCACACCTTCAAGAGCGAGCTGAATCAGTTTTTTTGATGCCTGTTCTTCGGTTGAGTCACTTTTGCGATCAAGCCATTTTGTAAAACGCTTTTTGAACTTTTCCATATCGAGACGGCCTTCGAATTCCTTCGATAACATCTCAAGCTGAATGGATTTCGTTTCTGTGTCATTTTCACTTATGGTAGAGTTATATGTTTGAGTCATTAATAATCCTCCTTGTTAACTTCCGCTAAAATAAAAAAAACCGCCCAAAGAATTGAGCGGATCAAACGATAGAATAAAAGAGCCATGAAAAAATAGCCGTTATACTATCGTTTCATCATCTCAATCCCCGAAGAATAAGAAACGTGAAAAATTCAAGGCAGGTCTCCTGACTCATGATCATCCTACTTTGAGTCCTTCCCGTATAGAGAGCTATACAGTGGGTTTCTCATTTCGTCACATTTACAGTTGCGGGGACAGTTCCGGGTTTGCACCGGATTCCCTTTTCAGCCATCACTGGCACCTTGGATTATAAAAAATTCTATATATAGTTATTGGTATTGTTTATGTAATCAATATCTAGTATTTCTGCTTATATTATCGTAAGCCATATACGATGATAATTCAACTAATATATTTGAAAAAAACCAACCCTTATCTATTGACAAAGTGATGGCAGAGAGTGAAAGAATGAAAGATTTTATTGAGGAATGGATAATTCAAGCGCTGATTTTACGGGATTTTGTGTTAAAATAAAGTGTCTAGTAAAGGTGGCTCTCCCTTATTGCGGTGAGGGGATTCGCGGAAAAATATTTATGAAAAAGGGGATAAAATCTTGGAAAAAGTATTAGTTTTTGGACATAAAAACCCGGATACAGACACAATCTGTTCAGCAATCGCTTATGCAGATCTGAAAAAGCAGTTAGGTATCAACGCTGAACCAGTTCGTCTGGGTGAAGTGAATGGTGAAACTCAATATGCATTGGACCAATTCAAATTCGAAGCTCCCCGTCTTGTGGAAAAAGTTGCAGGGGAAGCTGATGGAGTAATCCTGGTCGATCATAATGAACGCCAGCAAAGTGCTGAAGATATTGACCAAGTCCGTGTGTTGGAAGTTATCGACCATCACCGTATCGCTAACTTCGAAACGAGCGATCCTTTATATTACCGTGCGGAACCAGTTGGCTGTACGGCAACCATTTTAAATAAAATTTATAAAGAAAACGGCATTGAAGTTCCTAAAGCAATCGCAGGTCTTATGCTGTCTGCCATCATTTCCGATTCTTTATTGTTCAAATCACCTACATGCACGGAGCAAGACGTTGCAGCAGCTATGGAATTGGCTGCCATTGCGGGAGTCGACGCTGAAACATATGGCTTGGAAATGTTGAAGGCGGGAGCTGACTTGAGCGACAAAACGATTGCCCAGCTTATCACTCTTGATGCAAAGGAATTCTCCATGGGAATGGCTAAAGTGGAGATAGCACAGGTCAATGCTGTTGATCCGAACGAAGTCCTTGCTAAGCAAGCTGAATTGGAAGCGGCGATTGAAGCGGTAATCGCTGTGAAGGAATTGGACTTATTCCTATTCGTCGTAACGGATATCTTGACTAATGATTCTGTTGCCTTGGCTCTTGGTAAAGCAGCTTATGCAGTGGAAAAAGCATACGACGTGTCATTAAACAACAACATCGCCGTCTTAGAAGGCGTTGTATCGCGTAAAAAACAAATCGTGCCGGTCTTAACGGACGTATTCAGCAAGTAATAAATGAAAAGGGACGCTCATTAAAAATTTGGGCATCCTTTTTCTGTACATGCAAAAAAAAGACTCAACCATCCATTAAGGGTGTTTGAGTCTTTTTTCTTAATTCAAGGCTTCCTTTTCTTTTTCATAGGCGATGACAATCAATTCTTTATTGGCTTCCTCGCCTAATTTGCTTTCAAAGCTTTTCAGTTCATTCAATAAATCCGGTGACAGATTTGCTGCTGTATAATCCTGCTCTGGTGTCATGCTTTTCGCTCCTTTCAAAAGGAAATGATTCATGTTATCTATTTTGTCGGTTTGAAAAGTTTCTATTCAGCAGAATGTTACTTCTTCAAGATATTTTACTTTCTGAGGTGGCGAGTTTTTCAAGCAATGACGAACTCTCTTCATCGAGTCCTTGCACTTGGACAGGTATTCCCAGAAGCTGATATTTAAGGATAACCGTATCAACAGCACCGACTGCTGAAGCATCCCAAATTTTGGAATGGGTGAAGTCGATGACGATTGCATCGGCTTTTTCCTTGAAGTCGAACTTCGAAACAAAGTCCTGGACAGAAGCGAAAAATATTTGTCCGCTGATACGATAAGTGATTTTTTTAGCCTGAATGTCTTCCGTTTTCTCTACTGCCACTTTAGAAATTTTAGCCGAGAAGAAAATCATGCTTAAAAGCACTCCGGCAAATACCCCTTTTGATAAGTCATGTGTATAAAGAACAATGAGGACCGTCACGATCATCACGGCTGCATCCGACTTAGGAGCTTTAGTGAGCCTCTTTAGGGAAGACCAGTCAAATGTCCCGATTGAAACCATGATCATGACTGCGACAAGTGCAGCCATCGGTATTTTAATAAGGACATCATTCAATACCACGATTAATACCATAAGGAATGCGCCCGCTACAAATGTCGAGAGCCGGCCCCTTCCACCTGATTTAATGTTGATACCGGATTGGCCGATCATCGCACATCCTGCCATGCCTCCAAAACATCCGGCGATGATATTCGAAATCCCCTGGCCTTTGGCTTCCTTATTTTTATTACTGTCCGTGTCAGTCATCTCATCGACAATTTGAGCTGTCAATAACGATTCTAGCAGCCCAACAAACGCAAGGGCAATGGAATAAGGGAAAATTATGGCCAAAGTTTGGAAGGTCAAAGGGATGTCTGGAAGCATGAACATCGGAAGCGCTTCGGTCAATTGCCCCATATCCCCAACCGTCCGCACCGTAGCCCCCGTGGTAACTGCAACGATCGTCATGAATATGATGGCGACAAGTGGTGAAGGTATGACTTTCGTGATCAGCGGAAAAAGATAAATGATAGCTAATGAAACGGCTGTCATGACATACATGATCCACGTTTCGCCCACGAAATGGGTGAGCTGTGCCGTGAAAATCAAGATGGCTAAAGAATTCACAAAACCAGTCATGACCGGCTTCGGGATGAACTTCATTAATTTCCCGATTTTTAAGACCCCTAGTAAAATTTGCAGCAAACCAGTCAATATTGTTGCAGCAAGTAAATAGTTCAAGCCATGATCTTTAACAAGGTCGACCATGACGAGTGCCATTGCGCCAGTGGCAGCCGATATCATTCCCGGCCTCCCGCCGACGAAAGAGATGACAATGGCAATGCAGAATGAGGCATATAGACCAACCATTGGGTCAACGCCAGCAATGATCGAAAAGGCAATCGCCTCCGGAATCAATGCCAAGGCAACGACAATTCCCGATAGAACATCTCCTCTAACGTTGCCGAACCATTCCTGTTTGTATGCAGATGTATTCAAAGAAACACTCCTTCTTTCTTTTATATATGTGTGTTTTTTAACGCAATAAATTATAGCATGAGTCCTTCTTTCTATCTATATGGATAATATAAACGACAAATCGAGGGCTATTCATTTCTTACTGAATGAAGGTAAAATGCCTAAAGAGGGAAGAATTGATACAAAAGGTGCTTGAGCCATCATGAAGAAGCATCGATTCATCTATACGATGAATCGGAAAACTGTTTATTAACCTTCGGTAGAGTCTCCAAAACTGAAAAAAATCAATGACTAAAAGGAATGATATGAAGATTACCGGTTGAAAGGGAAAATAAACTCGTACCTTCGTATTGCGAGGAGAGATATCATTATCTTAGTAAACAGCCGATAATCATATGGAGGTAGGCGGTACCACTAGAAAGCTGATCATTTATTATGTCTGTATACAGGCCATGCATATAATAATGTCAGTCGAAATGGATTGCCGAAAAAATGGCTTGGCCATTTTTGACCTACAAGCTTTTGATTCACGCTAAAGTAGTGGAGTAAAACGGTAGGGATCTATTTCATAACTACTCGCTTTGCGCACCGATTGGAACCGATTCATGACATTCCAGACATGGGTTTTAGAAGGTAGTGAAACGCGATAGAATCTAATGATTACTTATAAACCACATGATGATTTATATCAATCGAGAAAGTTTTAGGGCCGACCGTACATTTACTATTCATATAATTAAAAAAGATAGTGCATTAACTGTGTCAGTATAAGTGGGCATGAGGTAAGAGAGTCTTTTACCAAAACTATATTTTCCTTTTTTCCATTCAAGGAAGTGGTGAGGGTGAAAAGGCCAGCTCTTTCAAAGTTTTGGGAGTAGGAACCCTCCGGAGTTAAGAGGCTATTCCTGATCAATGATACTGGATTTACATTTAGGACATGTCACTTCTTTATAATGCTTGAACCTGATCTTTCGAAGGTCGCTTCTGGACAACATTGCGAATACATTATATCTTGTGCCGCATGCACAAGTATTTTTATCTTTAACTATGTGTCTTTCATCCGTAGTAGCTGAATAAATGGTTGGAAAGAACATATATAACCCTCCTTGTTTTAATTTTAGGCAAATTAAAAAGGGGCAAGAAATTGATAATAAAGTGATCCATTCAAGAAAAATCTTGGCAGCCCGGCTGCCATGACAACTAGTTGTTGGTTTAGGCCCGTGGCTTTGCGTCTTTTACTTTCATAAAATTTGCCTAAAATAATCTTAACATAAAATCTAATGTGTGATGAAGTGCAGAAAAAATACTTATCAGTTTATGGGTGGGACCTAAGGGGTGATGGAATTTACGGATAGGCATGAACGTGACCGTTTCAAATCTTTTTCTCGATTTCCCTTCAATAATCCCCCATTTACAATAACCCTGATTCTTGATTTAAATGTATAGGTAGGCTATAAGCTTTCAATCCTGTATCGGAATACGACCGAAACGATGAGCATTAAACATGAGAAAGCCTGCTTCCATCTGGAAGCAGGCTTTCTTGCCAAAGTGTGATTAATGTGTTCTGGCCAACTCCGGATTGCGGTGCATCGCGAAATAGAGGACAAGGCCGGCAATGAGGAGTAACGTGCTGGTCGTTATGAAAACGGCGGAGAATCCGTAGAAACCAGCAACCATTCCTCCCATTGCGGGTCCGATGATATTGCCTAAAAAGCGCAGGCTCGTATTGTACCCAAGCACTTCCCCCTGCATTGCGACAGGCGCTTCTTGGCGAATGTAGGCAATCCTTACAGGGATGATGCCGCCTATCGCCATGCCTAGTATGAAACGTACAAAAACAAGCTGCCAAAAATGATTGATGAAGGCACCTGGCAAGTAGACAAGAGCTGTCAGAAAAAGAAGCAGCACTAGAATCTTCACATGTCCATGCCGATCACCTATCTTGCCCCAGTGACGCGCCATCAATAAATTCCCGAGGCCTGCTGCAGAAAAGGCGATTCCTGAATAAAAACCAAGATTGGAAGTTCCATGCAGCTCACCAACGTATAAAGAAAGAATGGGCTGGATGCTGAAGTGGGCAACTTGGACAAGCGTGGAGATGAGCATGACATTCACTAAGATGGGGTTCCTTAAGATATGTGAGACAACCTCCCTGCTTGTATAGCTCGACTTCGTTCCCTTCTGCCGCTCCATTCGGTACTCCTTGGTTGCAAAAACAAGAAGACCAGAGATGAAAATGGTGATGGAGGTGAATTTAAAGGCGGTTGAATAACCGAGTGTGTCTGCAAGCACACCGCCAAGCAATGGTCCGAAAAGGGAACCGGTAATATTTCCCGTTTGTAAGGTTCCGAGTACACGTCCGGCAATTTCTTTTGGTGTCTGCGTTGATATGAAGGCCTGGGACATGGAAATGAAGCCAGTGAATATTCCTGTGAACATCCTTAGGACGAATAGCTGCCAAACATTTTCGACGAATCCCATCAGGAAGATGGACAGGCCCATCCCAAAGGCGCAGGCAATCAAAATTTTCTTTCTGCCATACCGGTCACCAATCCGTCCCCAAATGGGGGAAAATAAAAAGGCAGTCACGAAAGTGATTCCAAAAGTCCATCCGGACCAATGCTGGATATATTGAGTCGAATAATCTCCGAATGTACCAATGTATAAGGATATGAATGGGAGAACCATCGTCATGCTCCCGCCTATGAAGAAATTGGCGAACCACATGATGAAAAGATTCCGTTTAGCTATTTTATGAGCGTTCATTTTACATACACTTCTTTCCTTCGAAAAAAAACTTCGGGTTCCTAAATAATAGTATACAGAAATTAACTAATTTATTAAACGAATTTGTTTAACTGGTTTTTTAATGAATGGGCAAATGGTATAATATGAAAATACTGATTTTTCAGAAAAATTAAATAAACAAAAGGTATTCATTTTTCCAATTAAAGGAGTTTTAAACATGTTGACGATTTTAGGGTTTTGTATGATTTTAACGTTTCTGGTCTTGGTCATCACTAAACGTTTATCAGTGGTTGTCGCTTTTATCTTCACGGCGATAGCTTTTGGTCTGATTGGCGGGTTTGCCTCGGAAATGGGAGATATGATGGTTGCGGGTATTTTAAAGGTGACACCGACAGCAGTCATGATCGTTTTTGCCATTCTGTATTTTGGTTTAATGATTGACGTTGGTTTATTCGAGCCCATGATCGCTAAAATACTGAGTTTTGTAAAAGGAGATCCGCTAAAGGTTGTCATGGCAACCGCCATTATAACCATATTGGTAGGTTTGGACGGAGACGGTTCTTCCACATTCATGATCACTGTTTCGGCCATGCTGCCGCTTTATATCAAATTAGGGATGAACAGGCTCGTATTGGCCTGTGTCGTTGGTTTAGCCGCTGGCGTCATGAACATGATTCCTTGGGGAGGTCCTTTGGTCAGGGCGGCCGCGAGCCTTCAGGTGGAAGTATCGGAGTTATTCATACCTCTTATTCCGGTCATGATTTGCGGTCTTTTATGGACGCTTTTTTCGGCATATGTACTTGGCAAAAAGGAAAGGGAGAGATTGGGAGTCGGCTCCCTGGAGACGAACATGCAACCTGGTATGGGCGAACAGGCTGCAGCTGTTGAAACGGCACCTCAAGGCACATCCAGGCTTTTTTGGTTTAATTGGTTCTTGACGATTTTACTGATGGTTTTGCTGGTGATGGAAGTGCTGCCGATCCAAATCTTATTTGCCTCAGCTTTTGCGATTGCACTATTCGTTAACTTTCCGAACCCAAAAGAACAGCAGGAAAGGATTTTAAGTCATGCCAATAGTTTCGTGATGATTTGTACACTCATTTTTGCAGCAGGGATTTTTACGGGTGTATTCACGGAAACAAAGATGATGGACTCGATGGCTGCTTCAATCGTAACTGTCATTCCGGAGTGGCTCGGGGCACATTTACCACTGGTGGTAGCGCTGACGAGCATTCCGATGGGGTTCATTTTTTCACCTGATGCCTATTACTTTGGCATTCTGCCAATAATAAGTGAAACGGCATCGAACTTCGGTATTGCTCCTGTAGAAATCGGAAGGGCGGCTTTATTAGGTCATTCGACCGCAGGGTTCCCCTTATCGCCATTGGTGCCTGCAACATTCATATTGATTGGCCTTGTAGGCGTGGATTTTGGGGATCATCAAAAATTCCTGTTTAAATGGGCGTTTGGGACAACCATCATCATGACGATTGCAGCCATTACTTTCGGGGTCATCACTTTGTAAAATGTGAGCCCATTAAGCTATATTGTAAAATCCTTGTCTGTGAATTTAGTAAGGTATTCACTCTCACTGGTGTAATCTATTTTCCTATTTATCCCGCTTTCTGTTTATTCTTCCATAATAGTGGAAAGTAATAAGAGGAAATACATATAAGAGAGTGAGGGAATTTATCATGAACTATAAACAAAAACTTATACTGCCTATGTGTACTGCCTTTTTACTGTATGGATGTAATTCAGCGGATGATTCAAATCAGGCCGATAATAATGCCGAGGACATGACTACAGTGGGACAAGGAACAGATACAGAGGTTGATCCGCAGGTGAAAGCGGAAGTTAAAGATGTAGAAGGTAAAACACTTGGGACGGTGAACTTTACCGCTGAAGAGAATTCTGTAGTGATCGAGACCGCTTTGGAAGGCCTTGAGCCAGGCTATCATGGATTCCATGTTCACGAAAACGCAGCATGTGAGGCGGATGCCAAGGATGGCCCTTTCACTACAGCGGGAGGACACTTCAATCCAACTGATGAAACGCATTCTAAGCACGCAGGTGATATGCCTCCTTTATATGTAAAAGAAGATGGGACAGCAAAATATACGGCAACATTGGATAACATGACAATAGACCAACTGAAGAAAGAAGAGCTGGCTGTAATCGTTCATGCGAATCCAGACAACTTTGCCAATATTCCTGACCGTTATGAAGCCAATGGAGAAAAAGGACCGGATGCAGATACTTTGAAAACTGGTGATGCAGGCGATAGGCAAGCTTGCGGTATTGTTGTAAGTGCAGAGGCAAAATAACATTAATGAAGTAAGAGCGATTCCTCTAAAGAGGAATCGCTTTTTCATTGAAGGTAGGACTGCTGACAGCTAAAATCTTTAAAGCTGAAACCATTCTTTTTACGATTTAAGAAGGTTTTTTCTATTGTGATATAGAAGTAAGAATGTAAGTAATATTGCAGTAGAAGCAGTGGTATTAAAAAGATCATAATTAATTCTTGCAGTGGAATGAAGTCCAAGGCATAGGTTTAATATAGGAAAATAAGATTTGGTTTGAATCGATAAAAAAACCCGAATAGGGATCATGTCCGCTGATTCGGGTTTGCTAAAATCATTTTGCCGTAATGGAATCTTCGATTAGCTGTAATCTCTCAGCCACTTCTTCTTCAGAAAGGTTATGCTCGACTACATAGCGATTACGCGGATGCACTCGGCATTCATGAGTACAGCTGCGCATATGTTTGTGTTCGTTCTCTTCGCTGCAAAGGATTTTCTTGTTGCATTCAGGGTTAGCACAATTGACATAGCGTTCACAAGGTTCGCCGGAATAAATATCGCGTCCGACAATGACATGTTCCTTTTGATTGATAGGTACGGCAATCCTTTCATCGAAAACATACATTTGGCCATCCCATAGCTCACCTTGGACTTCGGGATCCTTCCCGTATGTTGCGATGCCGCCATGCAGCTGGCTTACATCTTCAAAGCCTTCTTCGACAAGCCAGCCGGAGAATTTCTCACAGCGGATACCGCCGGTGCAATACGTTAGGATTTTTTTGCCTTCGAACATTTCTTTATTTTCCCGGACCCATTCGGGAAGTTCACGGAAATTCGTGATTTCTGGCTTGATTGCACCCCTGAAATGTCCTAAATCAAATTCATAGTCATTTCTGGCATCAAGGACGATGGTGTTTTCATCTTGCATTTGCTCGAAGAACTCCTTCGGGTTCAAGTATTTGCCTGTCGTCTGGTTCGGGTTGATGTCATCTTCCAAGCGAAGCGTTACAAGTTCATTGCGTGGACGAACATGCATTTTTTTGAAAGCATGGCCTTCAGCTTCATCTATTTTAAACACGATATCGGCAAAGCGGGGATCGCTTTTCATCATGTCCATATATTTGTCGGTTTGTTCGATCGTACCTGAAACTGTTCCGTTGATACCTTCTGAAGCCACCAAGATACGGCCTTTCAATTCAAGGGCTTTACATGCCGCAAGATGCTCGGCTGCGAATTCTTCGTGATTCTCGATGGGTACATACAAATAATAAAGTAATACTCTATATGGTTTTGTTTCCATTTTTTATTTACCACCTATGTTTTATATTTGCAAGATATAAAGGGTGATCATTTAGACACTTTTCTCTTACAGATAATCATTATACCAAGAAAACGTAAAAATGATAAGGGCATGAAGAAAAATCAAGAGGAGTTGTATGGAATGTTGAAAGAGTTATTGAGATATCCAATCATTCAGGCACCGATGGCAGGAGGAGCTTCCACTCCGAAGCTTGCGGCTTCAGTATCCAATGCAGGAGGATTGGGCTTTCTCGCAGCTGGCTATAAGACTGCGGAAGAGATGAAGGACGAGATAGAGCAGACCCGTCAGTTGACTGAGCACCCTTTTGGGGTGAATGTATTTGTGCCAGGCAACGAGGCGGTGGATGAAAATATATTATCTGGCTATCGTGAAAAGATCCAAAAAGAGGCCGAGAGCGTTGGGGCTGAGATTGGAAAAGCCGATAGTGATGACGATGATTGGGGAAATAAACTACTTGTATTGAAGGAGGCTGGGGTCGCTGCCATCAGTTTTACGTTTGGATGTCCCACAGAAGATGTAATAAGGGAGCTCCAAGATGTCGGTTCCCTTATAGCCGTGACAGTAACCAACCTTCAGGAAGCAAAAAAGGCGGCGGGAGCAGGCACCGATGTTCTGTGTGTACAGGGGTTTGAAGCAGGGGGGCACCGGGCCAGCTTTGATAACCGCACAGAAGATGATTACGGTCTTTTAGTATTAATACGGATGATAAAAGATGAACTGGACTTACCGATCATTGCCGCGGGCGGACTGATGCATGGAAAGGATATCGCGGCCGTGCTCGAAGCGGGAGCAACAGCGGCGCAATTGGGAACCGCTTTCCTTCGTTGTCCCGAAAGCGGGGCAAGTCCGGTCCATAAGGCGGCGCTGGGAAATCCCCGATTTACTCAGACCTCTATTACCCGAGCCTTCAGCGGCCGGAGGGCACGCGGGTTGGTGAATCACTTTTTAACGGAATATGATAGCGTTGCACCAGTCGCTTATCCTTATGTCCATCACATGACAAAACAAATGCGAAAAGAGGCTGGACAAAAAAACAATCCTGAATTGATGGCTTTGTGGGCAGGACAGGGATATAAGTTGAGCAGGGAACTTCCTGCATCGGAATTGGTTGAACTTCTTGTAGAAGAATTAAACTGAGAAGGGTTTGGATGCTGATGGAGATAAGGGAATTATTCAAGGATGAGCCACCCCCGATGCATTTATTGCTTTTGGCAGATCCTTCAAGGGAACTGGTCGAGGAATATTTGGGGAGCGGAACGTGCTTTGTTGCCGAGAGTGATAAGCGAATGATCGGTGTTTATGTTTTACTGCAAAAAGGCCCGGAACTGATAGAGATAATGAACATCGCAGTGGATGAACGGCACCATGGAAGGGGAATCGGCAGGCAATTGATTGAACACGCCAAAGGCCATGCAAGGGAAAAGGGATATAAAATGATTGAAATCGGAACGGGGAATTCGGGGATAGGGCAGCTTGCCCTTTACCAAAAATGCGGTTTTAGAATAACTGGGGTCGATCGGGATTTTTTTAATAGAAACTATGCCGAGGCCATTTATGAAAATGGGATTCAGTGCCAGGATATGATTCGCTTGTCACAAAGCTTAGACTAAGCAATGATCATCCAAGTTTGACGGAAAAGCTATACAGACAGAAGTGCGCGTCGCATTGCTTAGGGGGAATGAACTTGTTCTTTGGTGATATGATTTATCTTCTTTTTGCTTTACTAATGCCGTTTTTATTTGCGATTGGCGTTTTCATATTCATTCGATCAACGAAAAGGCAAAAGGATTCTTTATCGAAAATTCGTAAAGACTCACATGAAAAATAGCAGCAAGAGAAAAGAGTGCAAAAACAACGGCACTCTTTTTCTCATTTTCACCTTTCCAAAAAGGCTTCCAAATTCCTTTTCACACTGGGCCATTCATGCTCGAGAATACTATAGACCACCGTGTTCCTGATCCTCCCATCTTGCAGTTTTTTCTCCATCCTCAAAATGCCTTCTTCAAGGGCGCCGAGCCTGGTTATTGCTGCACGCGATCTTTTGTTGCATTCGTCAGTCCTGAATTCAACCCGTTTCATTTGCCACTTTTCAAAAGCATGCTGCAATAGCAGGTACTTACATTCTGTGTTAATGGCTGTTCGCCATTTGTCGGGGTGATACCAAGTCGCGCCGATTTCCAGGGATTGATTATGAAATTGAATATTTCTTAAGCTCGTGCTGCCGACTATCGAATCATCAGTCCGATCGATAACGACAAATGGATGATGAAGTTCCTGTTCCCTTGCTCGAATGCCTTCCTTTACATAGGAGATCGCCTCTTCATATGACAAAATTTTTGTTGCACTCCATTCCCATATTTCAGATGGCAGGGAAGCGGCGTAAAGCGGTTCGATATGATGTTCCATCATCGGGGTGAGTATCACGTGTTTCCCGTATAATTCGATATGCTCCATAGTTTCCTCCTCTTGATTGATATCTTCATTATAAAAATATTCTGGTTCTGCAATAAGGACCAATGCTGATATAATTTATGGAACCAGTTTGAAGGAGGACCAAATGTTTGAAATCACTCTAACCTTAGATAAAACGAATAAAGAAGCTTTATATGTCCAATTGTATAAATACTTTATGAAGGAAATCCAGAATGGGCAAATAAAGTCCGGAATGAAACTGCCTTCTAAACGAAAACTGGCCTTGCATTTAGGGATAGGCCTGAATACAGTGGATACGGCTTATCAGCAGTTGATGGCAGAAGGATATGTGGAAAGTCAATTAAGGAAAGGTTATTACGTAGCCGATTTAGAACCGATCTCAGCTTTGAATGAGCCGTTGCCTGTAACAGAAGGGATGATGTGTCCTCCGAATGAAAGAAATGAGATAGATTACAATCATGGCCGGGTGGACGTGGATTCTTTCCCGCATGCCGTGTGGAAAAAATGCTTGAACAATACTTTGTATCTTCAGGAAAGGGAAATGTTCATGAGCGGTGATCCTCAAGGGGAATGGGGGCTCAGGGCTGAGATTTCATCCTATCTATTTCAATCGAGAGGAGTTCGCTGCGGGGCTGATCAAATCATCATTGGGGCAGGTACCCAGTATTTCATCCATCTGCTGCGGTTACTTCTTGGAAATGAACGGGTATTTGGGTTGGAAGACCCTGGCTTTCATCGGGTAAGGGAGGTACTGAGGCTGGAGGGAGCGGATATGGCATACATACCCTTGGATGAAAGTGGAATGAGTGTGGACTCCTTGAAAGAGAGTGCAGCGAATGTTGCCTATGTCACTCCTTCCCATCAATTTCCTTCCGGTATGATCATGCCGATAACTAGACGGGTGGAATTGCTCAATTGGGCAGTGGAAAAAAAGGGTTATATTATTGAAGATGATTATGACGGGGAATTCCGACATGCTGGTAAACCGATTCCGTCCTTGCAGGGGTTGGACACCAATGGAAGGGTCATCTACCTAGGCACGTTTTCAAAGTCGCTCATCCCATCAATCAGGGTGGGATTTATGGTGTTACCCATGGAGTTGGCTAGTCGCTATCAGCAGAAGTTAATAGGACACAAACAGACCGTTTCCAGACTGGTTCAGGAAACGCTCTGTCTTTTTATGAAAAATGGACATTGGGAACGCCATCTGAATAAAATGCGAACGATTTATCGTAAAAAGAATAAGGTGCTGCTGAATGCCATTGAAGAGAGCTTCCATGATCGTGTAGCCGTAATCGGTGAAAAGTCAGGCTTGCACGTTCTTTTAAAAGTAGAAAACGGCAGCAGTGAGGCAGAGCTCATCCAGAAGGCTGCCAGTGTGGGGGTTAAAGTCCACCCAACATCGGTTTATCATTCAAAGAATGTGAAAGATCCGACTATTTTGATTGGGTACGGTGGTTTAACCGAAAGAGAAATCGAAGCAGGAATCCGGCTTTTAAAAAAGGCATGGCTATAGCTTGGTGCGAAAGTAAGGAAAGGCCTTGCTTCCATTCAACAATGATATAAGATACCCATTTTAGTTTCTTATATTATTGAGGATTTTAAGGACCGTCTGGAAAAATACTTCCTGTTCTTCTTCAGTAATGCCTTCCAGGGCTTTCCCTTCGATTTTTTCGGCAATCTTAAGACATTTTGTATGTACCTCTTTGCCCCGGGGGGTCAGTTCGATTCGTTTTTCCTGTTCATCTTTTCCAGGAACTTGTTTAATCATATTATTCTGTTCCATACTGTTGACCGAACGTGTGATGATAACACTATCTACATCCAAGTAACTGCAAATATCGGGGATTGTGGAATAGCCACAGTTCTTTAAGTAATTCAGGATTGTCCACTGATTATGGTAAATTTCAAGTGCTGTAATTTGTTCATTCATTTTGCTTACTAATGATCTCGATACTTGTAAATATTGATGAAATAATTGAGTAGGGTTCGTCATATGATTCTCCTTTATAATGGTCGACCAGTCCATTATATTCTTTAATTCTTAAAAGTCTATTGTAAAGAATCATTTATTTCAGTCAATGTTTAATTTTGGAAGCAATGCGGGGAAGGGGAAAATACTGGCAAATATGAATGAATTGAGGGAAAGCTCAGTCTTCCCAAATCATCAAAAAACAACGGGGAAGCATAAGCACAATCACAAGAAGAACCCTAATATATGATGGGAGATATTTCAGACTATAGAAAATTTGAGAATTCGAGTTTGCCTACAGTTTTTATGGCACTCGCTTTCCGAGGGCGGTCCGACCTCGGCGAGAATTGTTAAAAACTTACCTTGAAAGCTGAATGCAGTCTATCCTGCAAACAAAAACCAGCCTTTAAAGTGGCTGGTTTTTGTTTAAAACTTCTCGCTGGTGGAGCGGTGTTTTGTTTCTTTTTTATTTCGTTCTTCTTGTTGTTCATATTTAATTTCATCAATTGGTAAATCATCAATGGGCATGACCACTTGATCACGTTCCAGCTGTTTTTCCTGATTTTTCTTGAAGGCCTTGGATTTATCATTACGCTCCTCAAGATACTTTTCTTTATCTTTATTATCCAATGTCAATCCCTCCATCTCTTTGTATCTCTTTTTCCCCTTATTGAGAAAATAAAACGTATAAGCGAAATATATGTGATCCCATTTCATAAATATAAGGAGAACAGGAAAGTGCAAGGAGGGTTTGTTCAGTGAATGTCGCCGTCTTTTTTCGCTGGTTTTGGAGGGGGATTCTCCTTTTAGTCATAGTAATCGTCATTCCCTATTCATGGGCTTTGATTTTAGCGTTGCTCACCGCCATTCTTTTGGATGGATTGGTCCGCATGATTGGTGATACGGCAAAGCTGCATCGTTTTTGGGCAGTATTGATTTCATTTGTTTTATATGTAGGCGGGCTTATGAGCATCACTTATTTTTCCTTTTCGGTATTAATCAAGAAGGTCATTGTCTATTCGGAAGAATTTCCCGGTTTCATACGTGAAGTGTATTTGACGGCTATATTGCCAGTCATTAGGCAATGGGAAAGGTATTCCCAAACTTTACCGCCAAATCTCATTCAATCAATAGAACAAACGATGGAAAAGGGAGTCATGGCTCTGGAAGGGTTCACAGAGGGCTTTGTTCAGGATATGGTTCAATTCGTTACACTCATTCCGGGATTTTTCATTGACTTTTTAATTTACTTAATCGCTTTATTCTTATTTAGTCTTGAATTGCCAAAGTTAAGAAAAAAGGCAGTCCTTTATATGAAGACATCCACCTATCAAAAGATTTCGCTAGTTTATCAAGATTTAAGTATGGCAGCCGTAGGCTTCATCAAGGCACAAATCACGTTGAGTTTAATAACGTTCATCATGGCTTATGGAGGACTATGGTTGTTAGATGTGAAGTATACAATTCCATTGGCACTCTTAATAGTAGTTGTGGACATTCTTCCTATCTTGGGGACGGGATCTGTGCTGGTTCCTTGGGCAGTAATCGTTTGGGCTCAAGGAAACCATCATCTAGGTATTGGCCTCATCATCCTTTTCCTGGCCATTACCATCATAAGAAGGACAATCGAACCAAAAATCTATTCAGCAAATATGGGGTTGAGCCCATTGGCATCGTTGATCAGTCTTTACTTAGGGTTTAAGATGCTTGGCTTCATTGGGCTTTTCCTTGGACCTTCGATACTGATTGTTTATGATACGTTAAAGAGGGCAAATGTCATCAAAACCAATTTCAAAATATAAAAGATTATTAGATGTTTTTTGCCTGATTTCTTAAATTTGACATATCTTTTACCGCTTTACCTTGACCGTTGCAATGATTGCAGTCCCGGGAAAAGAATTGCAGATAACGGGTTTTCCCTTTCCCTTTGCAGTGCTGGCAAATGGTTATGAGTTTCATGATTCCTCACTCCTTCAAAAAGTATCGCTTTTTTAACAGTATGAAACATTTAAGGTAGAACTATACTTCATGTAATCATTCAATGTTAAAAGCAGCAGGTTTTATATAATATGTATTTATTTTATTTCATGTACCAGTTGAAAAAAATAACCCCCGATCCTATTGTCTTTTAGGAACGGGGGTTATTATCATGAAACGATTTCGGTTTGTGATATGATCGGGAATTCTTTTACTTCGCTTACGACTTTTACTTGTTTATATATTTCAATATAACGAATATGGTGATCTTCCATTTCCTTTATCCTAAAGTTATAAGGACCGTAAGTCAGGATATCACCTTGTTTGGCCTCGTAATTCTCGGTAAGGATCCATCCGCCCATCGTATCAATATCTTCATCATTGATATCCAATCCAAGTAAGTCATTCATTTCACTGACTAATACCTTGGCATCGATGATGTAGTGATCTTCTTTTAATTTACGGACATCCGGCACTTCATCCAGGTCGAACTCATCGCGGATATCGCCAACGATTTCTTCAAGGATATCTTCAACGGTCACCAACCCTGACGTACCGCCGTATTCGTCCATGAGGATAGCCATGTGAATCCGTTCCTTTTGCATTTTTAAAAGTAAATCGTGAATGGGGATACTGTCAATGACACGGATGATCGGACGAACATATCGGTCGATCGTTGACGCTGCCTGATTGTTCTTGTCTATCATTTCAGTGAATAGCTCTTTGATATTGACCATTCCGATAACATGATCCTTATCACCGTCAATGACAGGATATCGTGTAAAGTTCTCTTCCGCCATAACGGTAAAAAACTGCTGGATCGTATCATCCTTGGATACCGTTGCAATTTCTGTACGTGGAACCATGATTTCTTTTGCAATCCGATCATCGAATTCAAAAATTTTATTCACATATTTAAACTCTGATTGGTTAATTTCGCCACTTTTGTAGCTTTCGGAAACAATGATGCGCAGCTCTTCTTCTGTATGAGCCAAATCATGTTCGGAAACTGCTTTTAATCCTAGCATTCTTGTAAGCGACCTTGCAGAGCCATTCAGTACCCAAATGAAAGGATACATGACTTTGTTAAAGGCAATTAAAGGTTTCGAAACCAATAATGTTACTTGCTCCGCTTTTTGAATCGCCAATGTTTTCGGTGCCAATTCTCCAACAACGACATGTATGAACGTAATGAAAGAAAAGGCAATTGCAACTGAGAGTACATGTGAAGCCGACTCCGGAAGATTTAATTGATTTAAAAGTGGTCGCAAAATGTTTTCAACTGTCGGTTCCCCAAGGAATCCAAGCCCTAGAGCTGTAACGGTAATTCCGAGCTGACAAGTTGAGAGGTATTCATCCAGGTTGGAGATGACCTTCTTTGCTGAAATAGCATTCCTCGTTCCTTCTTCAATTAATTGATCGACCCTCGAGCTTCTCACTTTAACAATCGCAAACTCCGTAGCTACAAAAAATGCTGTTAAAGCAATTAAAATGGCAATAAGAACCAAGTTTATTATGTCCAAATAGTCTCCCTTAACTCGCCTTCGAGACGAATAAGGAGTACACCTCCTACATTTTTAAAATATACAAGTATATTTTTTTTGCCGTGCTGAATATTTTTGGGATTACTTCAAAATGGCTGTGGTAATAGATGTGCAGCCGCTTGAACTCCCATTTCTTTTAGTGAAGAAGAGAATAATAGTATATGCCGATTAGCGATGCGTAGACGGGAAATAGAAGAAATTCTGTCTGAAGGAGTGCAGCCATTTTCCAAAAGGATGCACATATCCGTTACGCAAAGCAGCTTCCGTCCGTCAAAACGAACATTCTTTAATGCCCCATCAAATCACCTCAATCTAATTAATTTAAATACTTTCATTATAGAAAGAGTTAATCATTCAGTCAAACAGCTTACGGCACCTTAAATCCGGTAAATTGCTTGTAAAGGATCAGTTTGAGCTAATAATTAGCTGTTTTTGACTGTTTTCTCTACTTTATTGTAACATATTATAGAATATTCAGAAAACTAAGGGCCGTTTCATAAAAAATTGATCAGTTTCATTATTTTTTGGGTGGTACAAACATATTCTATAGAAAACAAGACAAGTTTTAAATGAAGGTTAAAGGGGGTGGCAGCCATGAAAATCATGGAAAGGATGGCAGCGATCATTGCCGGCAGCATGCTAGTAGGAGTGGGAATCAATTTTTTTCTGATACCTTATCATTTATTGGATGGTGGCATGATAGGGATTGGGCTGATTTTTCATTACTATATAGGACTTCCGACTGGACTGGGTGTGATTTTGAGCAGCATTCCATTATATATATATGCTTGGTATTTTGAAAAAAAATTATTTTTGAACAGCTTGCATGGCTTGCTTTTTTCCTCTTTATGCATCGACATTTTTTCCGACGCTGTCACAGGATGGAATCTTCCCATTTATGTAAGTGCGATAATCGGGGGAGGGTTGATTGGGCTTGGAATCGGCTTGATGCTTCGGTATGGGACCTCTACAGGCGGAACGGATATGCTGGCACAGATCCTTTCCAGGAAAAGTGGACTCAATGTAGGGCTGCTCATTTTTTTCATTGATGGATGCGTATTGCTTTGCGGATTGAGCGTTGTGGGGACTTCAATCTTTTTATATTCATTTTTAACGATCATCGCGGTAGCCATGCTGACTTCAGTCACCGTGATGCGAACCATTTAGTGTTGAATTATGTATGAAAATCTGAAAAATGGAAAGGATGGGCAATATGAAAAGGACAGATTTTTAGTCTAATAAATAGTAAAGGGACGTTCATATGAAAAAACTCTATATGTGTACTGCATTGTTAGTTATGCTGGCTGGGTGTCAAGAGGCTGAAATGCCAGAGGATAAAGAAGTGAACAGTGCTGTTCCAGAATCGATGGATGCATCAATTGTCATTAAAGGGAAAGTGGAGCCTGGAAAAGAAGTCATTCTTGAAACGACAGTGAAACAGGGAAGCCAATTGGTGAATGAAGCTGATGAGGTACTGTTTGAAGTGAGAAAGTCCGGACAGGATAAACGGGAAATGCTTGAAGCGAAGAATACTGGAAGTGGCATGTATCAAGTGATGCATACTTTTGAAGAACAAGGCAAATATATTGTAGTCTCCCATGTAACGGCCAAAGGCCTTCATGTAATGCCTGAAAAAGAAGTTGTCGTTCCTGAACATGAAAGTGAAGGTGCATCGGTTCATCCTAGTACGGATGTATCCATCGAGTTTCAAAGTAACCCTGTAAAGGCAGGAAACAGTTCGAACTTTGAAGCGACCGTTGAATTGAATGGGAAACCACTGACAAATGCAGATGTAAATTTCGAGGTCTGGAAGGAAGGCAGCGAAGAGAGTCATTTCACCAAAGCTGAAGAAGATGGAAATGGAACATATCTAAATAAGGTATCTTTCGAAGAATCGGGAACCTATAAGGTGCAGGTACATGTTGAAAAAGACGAAGTGCACGAACACCAACTGCAAACGATTCAAGTCAATTGATTGTTTTTTGGATGAATCGTTTAAACAGGTTTCATCTCTTCGTTAAATGGGAAGTTAAAGGATAACGGTACAGCAGAAAGGGAGGGTAAGCATGAATAATCAAAAAATCAACAAGTATAAAAATCTCGGGATTCATATTGAAAAAACGAAATCACGCCAGGAGATTTTCACTAATGTTTCACAAAATGATTCATCCTTACTCACCACAGCTGTTTTTTCTCAATTTTCCCAAAAACGGGAGCTAAAAGAATATTGATGCAATGAGACCGGAGTACATATCAGCTGGTCTTTTTTTGTGCATTCCAAATGTGATGCATTGTGAAGCTGGATATGAAAAATCGAATAGAACCTCATGAGCTGAAATAGGATAGAAGGACAAACAATTTGAAATTAGCGGTAAGGGGAGTCCGATAGCATGATATCACAGCTTATTATGACGATATTGAATTGGTTTGCGGAAATGGGGTATATGGGGATTTTATTGGGGCTGATGGTTGAAATCATCCCGAGTGAGCTTGTTCTCGGATACGGTGGTTATGTGGTCGGCCTGGGGAAAATGAATTTTTGGGGAGCTGTTCTTGCAGGAGTGGCAGGCGGAACGATGGCACAGCTATTTCTCTATTGGGCTGGTTATTATGGAGGACGGCCCTTTCTCTTGAAGTATGGAAAATATATTTTAATTAAAGAAAATCATATTGTACATGCTGAAGAGTGGTTTCAAAGGTATGGTGTAGGCGTGATTTTTACGGCTCGATTCATTCCAGTGGTTCGCCATGCCATTTCCATCCCTGCCGGAATTGCGAGGATGTCCGTATGGAAGTTTATATTTTATACGGTTGCGGCTGTCATACCTTGGACCATCTTTTTCCTGACCTTAGGAAGGATCCTCGGTGAGAATTGGCAGCAAATCCGGGAAATAACGGAACCTTATCTAATACCGGCTGTTGGTTTTTCCTTTATCATTATCATGCTGTATATTTTATGGAAAAAAAAGAGTACACCTCCAATCGTAACGGTCAAAAAAATGGGACGGTTTCCCGATAAATGAACAATCGAAAAAACAGCCACGTAAAATCACCTTTTACGTGGCTGTTTTTAATCATTATCCTTGGGTAAGGTCTTCTTCCAGAGGAAGCTGTACGACCTTTTTTGTCACCTCGATAGAACGAATGGCGTGATCTTCCATTTCAATCACTTTAAAGCAGAAGCCGTCTTTTTCCATGATGTCCCCTACCTTCACATCATAATTTTCAGTAAGGACCCATCCGCCTATCGTATCGACATCATCTTCTTCTAAGTGAATGCCAAGTAAATCATTCACTTCCTTTACAAGAAGTTTAGAATCTAATATATAATGTCCATCTTTAATTTTCCTGATCGAGGCAACTTCATCGATATCGAATTCATCACGAATTTCGCCAACGATTTCCTCGAGGATATCCTCGACTGTGACAAGTCCGGAAGTTCCGCCGTATTCATCCATCAAAATAGCCATATGAATGCGTTCTTTTTGCATTTTTAACAGCAAATCGTGAATCGGTATATTTTCCATTACCCGAATGATCGGACGAGCGTAATTTTCTATCGCTTTGATATGGATTTCCCGATTCTTAATAAGATCCGAGAAAACTTCCTTTAAATTCACTAAGCCGATGACATGGTCTTTATCACCTTCGACAACAGGATATCGAGTGTATTTTTCCAATTTGGCGACATCGACGAATTCCTGTACCGTATCATCTTTGGATATGGTCATGATTTCCGTCCTTGGAACCATGATTTCTTTGGCAACACGATCATCGAATTCAAAGATGTTGTTTACATATTTAAATTCCGACTGGTTAATCTCTCCGCTTTTATAGCTATCTGATAGGATGAATCGCAATTCTTCTTCCGTATGGGCTATTTCGCTTTCGGATGCTGGCTTGAAGCCAAATAAGCCGACAACTAATCGGGAAGAATGATTCAAGGCCCAGATGAAGGGAAAGGCTATCTTATGGAAAAATATCAGCGGGCTGGCAATTGCCAAGGCCACTTGCTCAGCCTTTTGGATGGCAACCGTCTTTGGAGCCAATTCACCTACAACCACATTCAGGAACGTAATCAGGGAAAATGAAATGACGAATGTCAGAATGCTTGTGACTTCTTGAGGGATATTCAAGGCATTGAATAATGGGCCAACCAATTTGAGGACGGTCGGTTGTCCTAGCCACCCCAATCCAAGGGCAGTAACGGTAATACCAAGCTGTGTCGCGGATAGGTACTCATCAAGATCGGATGTAACCTTCTTAGCCGCAATGGCTTTTTTATTTCCCTCTTCAATCAATTGATCGATCCTGGAGCTGCGAACCCTTATGATCGAAAATTCAGAAGCTACAAAAAAGGCCGTTAAAGCGATTAAAATAATGACGAATAAAAAACTTAATATGTCCAATTAGTGTGGGACTTAATTGAATCGCCAAAACGATTTAATTATCCCAGTCACCTCCCAAAACCAATAATGAATGAAATGATATTTAGTGTATAAAATGTTAGATGAAAAATAAGTCTTGTGTATCTTGTATGAAAATTATGCTGGTTTATATTTTCAATCTATAGGATCATTCACCTCGATTAGTAGTGGAACCTACCTATTAGTATAAGTAACTGGACGTCAATCAGTCAAAAATTTCACACTAAAAACCTAAGTAAAAAAGGTTATTTATCCATTATTTAGTTTTCAATTGTATGGAAAAGGTCGTTAGGAAATCGGTAGAGTGGCAGGTTAAGGTTCCTTGATGCTTTAATACGATTTCTTTACAGACAAATAATCCTAATCCCGTTCCCCTTTTTTTGGTGGTGATGAATGGTTCAAAAATATTCGGCAAAACGTCGTCAGGTATCTTCGGCCCGTTGTTCGAAATATTTAAAGTAAGAATGCCGGGTGGTGATTCAGAGCCTGAAATGTAAATGGATGGGGAAGGCATCCCTGCAACCACATCAAGAGCATTTAAAATAATATTAAGTAAAACTTGACGGAATTCTTCTTTAGAACCGGAAATTACGGCATCCTCGGCAATATTACATGTAATGGAAGCATTTACTTCCAAGATGCTCGGATATAAAAATTCGATTACCTCATTCACAAGCTGAGCAATGGAAAATAGATCAGGTGGTGATGCTGAAGTTTCCTTTTTGGAAATATTAAGGAATTGTGTGATCCGGTAATTGAGCTGATCCAATTCCTTTGAAATGATATCAAGGTATTTTATCTCAGGCTGTTCTGCCTGTAACAATTGTATGAATCCCATGATGGAAGTCAGTGGATTTCTGAATTCATGGACAAAGCTTGAGGTCATTTGGCCAAGTAGCGTCAAACGGTCTTTATGGTTTGGGCTTATGAATTGATAGCGTTCTTCAAGTTCCATCGTTTTCAATTCGGTATAATGGGATAATGCAAAATGAATGAGTTTATCGAAGTAAACGTTTATTTGCTTAATTAGATCCGATATTTCTTCTTTGGATGCTTCGGAATTCAATACGTGCTCAATGATGATGGATCTCCCGATGGTTGCAGTGGAAAAGAAATTTTCCATATCCAATTGCTTATTAACTCGATCAGACGCAATTTTTTCCCCTACGACCTTCAGTACATCGCCTATTTCAGTATCCGATTTTCCAAGCTGATCCATTAGCAGATTAAAAATATTTTCCACTTCTCCTTTAAAATACCCCAGATATCCGTCAGGTAAATGCAGCAACTCATCTTTCCATTTGGAAATGATGCTGGTTTTTTGAGAAGATAAAAAGTGAATGGTCATTTCTCGATTAGATACCATTTTGCCCTCCATACTGTAGGAAAATGAATTTACTTTTGAGAAAGTGCTTTATTAGAATAAAATTACAAAATATCAAAAAAATTACATGTTGTTTTCATGATAACAGATTACTGTTCTTTTAACATGTGTCAATTGGATAAATATTCGGCAATCAATCAATAAATACCTTTTTTTGACACAGTTTTATTACGGTAATTACAGGAATTAATAACAAAAAAAGGTATCCGTAAAGTTAATGACGGTTACCTTTTTTATGAAATGCATATGGTTCGATGTGAACGATCACATGCTGGATATTATATTCTTTCAAAAGATTCTCTTCGATTTTAACCGTGATATCATGACCTTGAATGACGGTCAAAAGAGGGTTAACATGAACGGTAGTTTCGAGCAGGATTTCACTTCCGTGCATCCGGGCTTTGATTTCACTCATTTCTTTAACACCTTCTGTCAATATAATGGTTTGTCCGATCTTTTGCAGGAGCTGCTCGTCGAAACCATCAGTTAAAGAGATGGAGGCATCACGAAAGATATCCCAGGCTGTTTTGCAGATGATGACCCCCACAACTGCTGCAGCTATCGCATCCAGCCAAGGGATTCCCATCTTGGTGCCGATGATTCCAATGAAAGCACCAACACTGACAAGGGCATCGGATCGATTATCCTGTGCTACGGCATAGATGGAAGAGCTGTTGATCTTTTTACTTAGAGATAAGTTATAACGGTAGATTCCGTACATGAAGATTGCAGAAAATAGAGCGACATAACCGGTCAGCATACTGGGAACGGTTGTTGAATCTTGGTGAAAGAAGGATTCAATGGCACTGAATACAACCTGGAGGCCCACAGTGATCATGATGAAGGCAGCTACCAACGAGGCTACGGTTTCCGCCCGTAAATGACCATATGAATGATTATCATCAGGAGGTCTCTTTGAAATTTTTAAACCGATCAATACGGCTATGGAAGCGATGATGTCGGTTGTATTATTTAAACCATCAGCCCAAAGCCCTTTAGAATCTCCGAAATAACCAAATGACAATTTAAGAGCAGACAAGAATATGTAAGCGGCGATGCTTATGTAAGCGCCTTTTTCTGCTGAAATCGAATGTTTATCCATGTCCACATTCCCTCCCCAATGTAAATTAGGCTTAATAAAGATACCAAATCAAACCTTAGTGAGTCTATAGAAAAATTGTCGTATTTAGCCATCTAACTTGGTTAATAGCAGGTGTATTGAAGGTCTGTAAAGAAGTTGGATAAATGAAAGATTATCGCCATAAAATGGGAATGGCAACTTTTGATGACATGTGCATTTTCTTTAATTGTAATATTCTAACCGATGATCGAAAATTAAATACTTCCAAAGGGGAGCCAAAAAGGCTGAGAGTGAACAGTTCGAACTGGTGCAGGGATGTGGTTTTGGATACAAGCAATACTGGTTGACAATGTATTACTGAAAAATCCAACAAAAAGGCCGGATTCTAAAAGAATCCGGCCTTTTTCAACTAGTGTGAACCGGCTCAATTTTCATTTTGCAATGAATACCGAACAGGGTGCGTTTTTCGCAATGGAACTACTTGTACTGCCAAGGAAGAACTTTTCCAAACCGCTTTTAGCGCTATTGCCGACAACGATAAGATCAGCTGAAGTTCTTGCTGCAAAGTCACATACGCAATCTGGCGCATATCCCTCCAATAGTTCGAATTTTCCCTTGACTTGACATTCACTTAACAATCTCAACGTATTACTTTCTGCGTTCTGAATACTATTCTCGACGGCGGAAGGGGTGTCATTTACCTTTTGATTTCGTGGCTGATCAACTTCAAAAACAGGATGTGTCTGGACTGGATCTACATAAAATCCGGCAGCAGGTACGAACCCTGGAGCAGAGGCGTCTCCCATGATACGCTGTTCAACCTTATCATTTAGGACATGAACTACGGTCAACTCGGCTTTTGGAAAGGCCTTTTTCAATGTTGCTCCATATTCGACGGCCCGTTTACTCTCTTCATTTCCATCAAAAGCGACGACAATATGTTTTAAGTCCCTCATTAATATCATCTCTCCCCTTTTTAAGACCTTAAAGGTGTTATACCCACTTTTAAATGGCTTCACGCCTTTAATCTGTATATAGACTGCCATTTATGGGGAAAGGATAGATACGAGCATAGTTAAAATGGTAGGATGAAATCTGGTCCTTCAGTTAGTTGTCATGCTCAGACGATGAAGAAATATCATCAAGGGTGCCGATATCCGAGTATAGTACTACAAGAAAAGGGCGCCTAGCTTCGGCCTTTTATTCAATCGACGAGTTTTCTTTAATAAAAAGGGTAAAATATTTTTAATGAAACATGTCGCAGATGGGAAAATGGGGGTACAAATGAGAGGGTTAGTGAAATTAGGTCTAATTATAATATTGGCGATAGTGGTTTTAGGCGCCGGTTCACTATTGTATTTCAAGCAGGGTGCTGATATAAGTCATCTTGAAAATAAGCTTCAGCAACCGACAGGAATCTATGATCTGGATGGGAATCTTGCCAGTACGATCACGGCAAATAAATCCGAAGGTGTTGCGATAGATGAAATACCGGAACATATGAAACAAGCGGTGGTTTCCATTGAGGATCACCGTTTTTATGAACATCACGGCATAGATTATCAAGGGATTATGCGGGCTTTGGTTAAAAATGCGAAGGCTGGAAGTGTTGTTGAAGGCGGGAGCACGCTTACCCAGCAGCTTGTGAAAATCACGATGCTGGAATCGGATCGAACACTGAAGAGGAAGATAGAAGAGTTTTTTCTCGCCCAGGAAGTTGAAAATCAATATACAAAAGATGAAATCCTGGAAATGTATTTGAATCAAGTTTATTTTGGCCATGGAGCATGGGGAATCAAAAAGGCAGCAAATATTTATTTTTCCAAAGAGGTCTCTGAATTGACCGTTGCCGAGGGAGCATTGCTGGCGGGAGTCATTAACTTGCCTTCCAAACTTGATCCATACAAGAATTTAGACGGGGCAGTGAAGCGGCGTGATTTGGTTCTTTCGAGAATGGCGGAACATGGTTATTTGACGAAAGATGAAGAAGCAGCTGCAAAAAAAGATGCGGTGACACTTCTTATGGGGGAGAAGGAAACCGATCCATTAAGAGGTAAGTATCCTTATTATGTCGATCATGTTTTATCGGAAGCATCGAGTAAATATGGAATTAAGCTTGAGGAGCTGCTTTCAAAGGGCTATAAAATTTACACGACTCTGGACCAATCCATGCAGCAGGCTACAGAAACCGTGTATGAGAATGCAGCTAATTTTCCAGTTGGAACGAGTACAGAAGAACTGGTTCAAAGCGGGTCTGTCCTCCTTGATCCTGAAACCGGCGGCATAAAAGCACTTGTCGGCGGGAGAGGTGAACATCAATTCATGGGATATAATCGGGCAACCCAGCTGACAAGGTCTCCTGGTTCATCCATTAAACCGCTTGTCGTTTACACGCCAGCTGTTGAAGAGGGATATGATATCACTGACCCTTTAAAGGATGAAAAAATGAGCTTTGGTGAATATGAGCCAACAAACCTGAGTGGTGAATATAAAGGAGAAGTCCCCATGTATGAAGCGGTGATGAATTCCTTGAATGTACCAACGGTTTGGCTATTGAATGAGATTGGCATCGATAAGGGGCTTGATTCACTTAAGCGGTTTGGGATTCCATATGACAAGGATGATCGAAACCTGTCGATCGCTTTAGGAGGGATGGAAAAAGGTGTGTCCCCGCTGCAGATGGCAGGAGCCTTTTCAGCTTTCGCAAACAAAGGTGAACGGATGGAAACCCATGCCATTGTAAGAATAGAAAATGCCGATGGAAAAGAAGTTGCCGCCTGGAAAGAGAAGAGCACCAAAGTGACCTCTGTAGGAGCCGTCGATAAAATGAATGCCATGCTACTTGGAACAGTGGAATATGGCACAGCGAAAAACGCGGCAGTTTCCGGTTATGAAATAGCAGGTAAAACGGGTTCCACACAAGTACCCATCGAAGGAATATCAGGGGTTAAAGATCAATGGTTCATCGGTTATTCACCTTCGCTGGTCGGTGCTGTATGGGCTGGATATGATAAGACGGACAAAAATCATTATCTAACGACACACAGCAGTCAGGGAAGTGCACTCATCTTCCAAAAAATAATGGCGCAAGCTTTACAGAATCAAGCGGCTCAATCTTTTAAAGCTCAGGATATCGGACCGCTAATAGCTGAACAGCAGGCTCTTATAGCTGAGCAACAGGCAAAGGAAGAAGAGGAGAAAAGGAGACAATATTGGATTGATAAAGGAAATGAGATTAGGGAAGGTTTGAATAAATGGAGGGACTGGGAGGTTCCGTGGTGATTCTCAGGTAAGGGAAGCATGGCACACGCTCATTAAATAAAATTAACAAACTGAGACTGTCAATCATTTGACAGTCTCAGTTTGTCGGCGAAAGGGAGCGGATTTAATACGTGGACCTTAAAATAAATGCTCCGGAGTCTGAATAATGAGGTAAGGCCGAATAAAGAGCGGGTAAGGTCGAATAAATCCGTGAACGGCCGAATAAAGAGCGGTGAAGGGGCGAATAAATTTGTAAACCGCCAAAAAAGGTAAAAGAAAAAAACTGCAGGCAAACTCGCGTTTGGCTACAGTTTTTCATTTATTTTAAAAAATTAGATTTGCTATTATGCCAATCACGACGATTGCGCCTATCACCATTAAAATGGTTCTCATTTCTATACACCTTCTTCATAACGTAGTCGGAATCATTTAAATATTAACGGTTTGGTTCGATTGGAAAGCGAATGCACTTTCATCATTTTCTTTACAAATAGCCTGTACTTTTTCTAGCATGGCATGTACATTCTCGCCTTCAAGGATGACTTTCATTGTTGCACACTCTTGAAGAATGAGCACAAAGGATACGAAAGTCGAAAGTTTCTTGGCATCGACCAATTTATGGTTGCAGATAAAATATATATTCCCTTTAAATTCTTTTGTAACTTGATATAGGTTCATGATTTGTCGCATGGATAATCTTTTATTTGTTTTAATGTCAGAAGAAATCACTTTATTCATGTCGTTTGCTCCTTTTGTTTTTATACTTTTGGAAAAGCATAATCAAGATGTCAATTCGGCTACAACTTTAAAAAAATGAACAAGTATGTTTGGTCTTTTTTATGTAATTGTTAGCGGGTCATGTTGTATATTTACCCGAGTGAAAGATTTTGAAACCTATTTGAAAATTTCTATTTTTGAAGGGAGAAGGAGAATGCTCACACTTATTAAAAATGGGGAGCTATATGGTCCCGAATATATGGGCCAAAAAGATATCCTCTTGGTTGGAAAGCAAATTGGCTTCATCGAGGACAAGATTGAGGTACCTGCCAATTTCGTTGAATTGGAGGTGATTGATGCGAGTGGCCAAATCGTGGCTCCGGGTTTTATAGATGGTCACGTACATATTATCGGCGGAGGCGGGGAAGGGGGCTTTAAAACGAGGACTCCTGAAATCCAATTAACAGATGCCACTTTAGCGGGTATAACGACATTGGTAGGGGTCATCGGAACAGATGGAACGACAAGGACGATGCCTGCACTGCTTGCTAAAGCGAGGGCGCTTGAAGAAGAAGGAATTAGCTGCTTCGTTCAGACTAGTTCCTATCAAGTTCCAGTCAAGACGTTAACCGGTAAGATCGAAGATGATTTGATTCTTGTGGATAAAATTATCGGTGTTGGCGAGATAGCCATTGCCGATCACCGTTCCTCGCAGCCGACTGCAGCTGAGCTGGCTAAACTGGCCTCTCAGGCGCGTAATGGAGGTCTGCTGTCCGGGAAAAGCGGTATCGTCAACATTCATGTCGGGGACAGTCTTGATCATTTGCATGTAATTGAGGAAGTTGTCGAGACAACGGAAATACCGATAACTCAGTTCTATCCTACACATATAAACCGAAATCCGCATTTATTCAATGCAGGGGTGGAATATGCAAAAAAAGGGGGGTATATCGATTTTACGACAAGTACGATCGAGAAGTTCCTTGAAGAAGGGGAGGTCAAAGCAAGTACAGCAATAAAAAGGGCACTGGAAGAAGGCGTTGAAATCGGGCAGATCACCATAACTTCAGATGGACAAGCCAGCCTGCCTGACTTCGATGGAAGCGGCAACCTGCGGGGTTTGAACATTGGTACATGCATGTCCTTATATGATTGTGTTGTCGATGCGGTCCTTGAGGATGGAGTGACAATTGCCGATGCCATACGAGTTGCGACGGCCAACCCGGCAAACATTTTAAAACTTTCTGCAAAGGGACAGCTTGCGGCAGGTAAGGACGCCGATATCATCATAATGAAGAAACAAACTTTAGAAATAAATAGTGTTATCGCGATGGGGCAGATCATGGTCAAGGATGGTGAAGCAGTCGTGAAAGGAACATTTGAAAAATAGAGCTCTCCATTTTTGTTTGTAGGGTATCCGTGAATGGATTGCTTTTATCGCATGAGATATTCCCGATGCGTGTAATACCCCCATCAATTAGAAATGCAAAAAGACCCATAATTATATAATGGGTCTTTTTTTGTGCTGGATACTTTTTGGATGAGGTCGTGAATCGATCAAGCATATCAATAATTGTAGGCGATAAATGGAAATCCCCCTATTTAAGGTTCTCATTTTCAAAATGAAGGTGAAGTATCAGAAAACATATTCTAAATAAAGGTAATATACGAAAAATTCATTCTATTTAACATATTATTAAAAACTTGGATGTATTATCCTTTTATATAAGGAAATGTATTTTATGAAACAGCATTTAATCACAGACATAGAGACCAATAAAACATTTTGGGCTGTTATTTCATGACTGTTCAAAACCTTGGTAAGTTTGCGAATCAAATCTATCTTAAGGGGAGAAATGAAATGGAAAAGACGGGAAACCCAATAATGAAAGCGCATTCAGACAGAACTGAGCCGGAAATGTTTCGTGTATTGACTCCTGAAGGGGAAATCATTGAAACGATTGATGGAAAAATCGATAAATCACTTATGTTAAAGATGTATGAGAGCATGCTCCTGCTCAGAACATTTGACCGAAAATCAATTAATCTCCAGCGCCAAGGCAGGATTGGAACATATGCACCTTTCGAAGGACAGGAAGCATCACAGGTAGGAAGCGCTTTAGCGTTGTCGGCAGGGGATTGGATGTTTCCCACATACCGTGATCATGGAGCGGCAATCATTCATGGGCAGGAATTATACCGTGTCTTCCTATACTGGATGGCACATTTTGACGGCACAATTTGTCCAGAAGGAAAAAGGATTATGCCTCCAAGTGTTCCCATTGCCACTCAAATGGTTCATGCGGTTGGCACGGCTTGGGCAAGTAAACTTAAAGGCGAAAAGAATATTAGCATTGCTTATTTTGGTGATGGAGCCACTTCTGAAGGGGACTTTCATGAGGCACTGAATTTTGCTGGCGTTTATAAAACCCCGACAATCTTTTTCTGCCAAAATAATGGCTACGCAATCAGTGTGCCTTTTGAAAAGCAATCGGCATCCAAAACGATATCCCAGCGGGCTGCTGCTTATGACATCCATGGGGTGCGGGTGGATGGAAATGATATTTTCGCAGTATGGCTGACTGTAAAGGAGGCTGTCGAAAGAGCGCTTAAAGGGGAAGGGCCTACATTGATCGAAGCCATTACCTTTCGCTATGGCGCCCATACTACTGCAGACAATCCGAACATATATCGCGATCAGGACGAAATTTCAACGTTCTGGAGGGAAAACCGCGATCCCATAACACGTCTTAGAAAGTATTTGAATAAAGAGGGTCACTGGAATGAAGGGCAGGAGGAATTGGTGTTAAAACAATTCAACGAACTGATCGATGCCCACCTTCAAAGAGCCGAAGGGTATCCAAAATCCGACCCGCTCGAAATGTTTAACCATGTATATGCAAAGGAGTCATGGCATTTAAAGGAACAGAAGCAGGAATTGAACCAAATCTTAAGGAAAGGCGGGAAGAAATAATGGGCAAAAATTTAACGATGCTCCAGGCTATTACGGAAGCGCTGGACCAAATGCTGGGTCATGATGATCGCGTGATGATCTTGGGTGAGGATATTGGAGTGAATGGCGGGGTTTTTCGATCGACGGAAGGGCTTTATGAGAAGTATGGAAAAGATCGAGTTGTCGATACGCCACTAGCTGAATCCGGAATCATCGGCTCTGCCATTGGTTTAGCCCTTAACGGAATGCTGCCCATAGTGGAGATCCAGTTTCTCGCCTTTATTTATCCGGGATTCGAGCAACTCGTTTCCCATGCTGCCCGTATGAGATATCGTACTCGTGGGCAATTTGGGGTGCCCCTCGTAATCCGTACTCCATATGGTGCCGGAATCAGGGGTCCTGAACTTCATTCCGAAAGTGTCGAAACCTTCTTTGCCCATACTCCGGGTTTAAAGGTGGTTGCACCCAGTAATCCATATGACGCAAAAGGGCTGCTCATTTCAGCGCTCGAAGATCCAGATCCGGTGATTTTTTTGGAACCGACTAAATTGTATCGGGCCTTTAAGGAAGAAGTTCCCGACGAAATGTACCGAATACCCATCGGTAAAGCAAAAGTGGTCCAGGAGGGAAGCGACCTGACCATTTTTGCATGGGGGGCCATGCTAAGGGAGGCATTGAATGCCGCGAAAAAGATTGAAGCGGAAAAAGGTTGGAAGTGTGAAGTGGTCGATCTACGAACATTATACCCTCTGGATAGGGATACGATCGTGCAATCCATTAAAAAGACAGGTCGTGCATTAATCGTCCATGAAGCCCATAAGACTGCCGGATTAGGTGCGGAGATCATCTCCATCATTAATGATGAAGCTCTTATTTACCTGAAAGCGCCGATTAAGCGTGTAACAGGATTTGATGTTCCGGTTCCGCCATTTACAATAGAAGATCATTATTTACCGACCGTTGACCGTGTAAAACAAGGAATAGTCGAAACGATATCTTTTTAATTGTGATTAAGGGAGAAGGAGGATGACGCATGATGGAATTTAAACTTCCTGATGTAGGGGAAGGGATGCATGAAGGGGAAATTATCCAATGGCTCATCAAAGAAGGGGATGCGGTAAAACAGGATCAACCTATTGTTGAGGTGCAAACGGATAAAGTCAATGCGGAATTGACTGCTCCCGCAGCGGGAGTGGTCAAGAAGATATTTTTTTCCGAAGGGGATATCGTGGAAGTGGGAACCACAATATTCACAATTCAGGAAGAGAACGATATGTCAGTTCCGGATACAGGCATTATTGAAGAAGAAAACCAAGTCGTGCAATCTAGCGATGTAAAAGTGAATGCAGAGCATATTACGACTAAACAGCATCATGAGGCAGTGCGTGCGCTGGCAACACCATTCGTGCGTCAATTGGCGAGGGAAATGAAGATTGATATCGAGAAGGTTAAAGGCTCAGGTCCAGCTGGGCGAATTACCGAAAGTGACCTGAAGCAGTTTAAAGAAAATAATTCGTTTACACGGGAAAATGCCAAACAGCTTGATGACAGGATTGTTCAAGATATGGCCCCGATGAAGGATGCCATCCAGGCAAAAGGTTTGGAAGATGAGCGGGAAGAGCGGATTCCGCTTAAAGGCATTCGTAAGAAAATCGCTGAGCATATGGTAAAGTCGGTTTCGACCATTCCTCATGTAACCCATGTAGATGAATTGGAAATGGACCAATTGAAGGAATTTAAAAATCAATTAAAGGAGTACTCCGATGATAAGGATATTAAATTGACTTTTTTGCCATTTTTCGTTAAAGCCATTGTCATCGCCTTAAAGGAGTTCAAAACATTAAACGCTTCAATTGATGAAAGAACCAATGAAATAATCCTGAAAAATTATTATCACATTGGGATTGCGACGAATACAAAAGAGGGTCTCATTGTTCCAGTCATAAAAAATGCCGATCAAAAAACCATTTTCCAACTGGCTGATGAAATCAGGCGATTGGCAGCCCAAGCCCGTGAAGGGAAGTTGAACATAGATCAAATCACAGGCAGTACATTTACCATCAGCAATGTAGGACCGATCGGAGGGATGCACGCGACCCCGATCATTAACTATCCGGAAGCGGCCATATTAGCTTTGCATAAAATGGAACATCGCATGGTCGTTCGCGATTTGGAAGGTGTTATCCGTTTAATGATGAATATGTCACTTTCTTTCGACCATCGTTTGATTGATGGGGTAACAGCGGTGCATTTTACCAATAGAATCAAGGAATTGCTGGAAAATCCAATTCGTTTAGTTGTGGAGATGAGATAAATGGTAGTTGGGGAAGTTGCTGTAGAGACGGATGTTGTCATCATGGGGGGAGGTCCGGGAGGATATGCTGCGGCTATCCGTCTCGGCCAGTTAGGAAAATCGGTCGTGCTTGTTGAAAAGGATAAGCTGGGCGGGGTATGCCTTAATCGGGGCTGTATACCATCAAAGGCATTAATTCACGCAGCTGATCAATACCAAAGGCTTAACGATTTAGGGAAAATGGGAATCCGGCTGCCTCAGGAAAAAACCACTATGGACTTGGGAGTTTGGCAGGATTGGAAAGCGGGCATCACATCTCAATTGAGGCAAGGTATTGCCCATTTGTGTAAGGAAAATGGAGTGACGGTGGTTAAAGGTCAAGCAACCTTTTTATCTGATGACCGCATTGGAGTCGAAACCGATGGCGATTTTGAAACCTATAAGTTTGAGCAGGCAATTATTGCGACGGGGTCCAGGCCTTTCATTCCATCCTTCATTAAAGTCGATGGAGAATATATATTGGATTCGACATCATCTTTGCAGCTGCAGGAAGTTCCTTCAAGCTTGTCAATCATTGGCGGAGGATATATCGGAATCGAATTGGGTATGGCATTTGCAAAGCTAGGTACTAAAGTGACCATCATTGAAATGGCCAATCGCATACTCCCCCAAGTTGCTGAAAACCTGGTAAAGGAAGTCACAAGGAATGCCAAGAAGGTTGGGATGAATATCAAAACCTCCTCGAGGGTAGAAAAGGCGACAGTAGTGGATGGCCAAGTACATCTTCATGTGTCCTCGGAAGAACAGGGGACGGAAGTGGTCGTGAGCGAAAAGACCATGGTTACAATTGGCAGGATGCCTAACACTGAAGAAATTGGCCTGAATCGGGCTGGAGTTACGGTTGGCGAGAAAGGCCATATAGCAGTGGATTTGGAATGCCGTACAAATGTGCCGCACATCTTTGCCATCGGTGACACTACACCTGGTCCGGCTCTTGCCCATCGAGCGTCCAAACAGGGAATCGTGGCAGCTGAAGTGATAGGGGGGCTGCCAAGTGCCGTTGACTCACCTTATGTTCCTTATGTAATCTTCTCGGAACCACAAATAGCTGGTGTTGGTTTAAGCCGTGAAGAAGCTGAACAGCAGGGATACAGCGTCAAGGTCGGCAAATTTCCGTTCAGTGCCAACGGAAGGGCGCTTGCAACGAATGAAACGGAGGGATTTGCTGAAGTGATCGTGGATGCTAATAGCCACATATTGCTCGGGATGCATATGGTAGGTTCTGATGCTTCCAACCTTATAGGTGAAGGAGTCCTTGCCCTTGAGCTGGCGGCTCGGGTCGAGGATATAGCCCTCAGCATGCATCCTCATCCAACTTTGACCGAGGGGTGGATGGAAGCGGCTGAGGCAGTTTTGGGACATGCGATTCATATCGTAAATAAATAACATAACTGGAATATGTATCATGGGGATTACCAATGTAGTCCCCGATTAGAATGTTTCATTTTAATAGAGTCAGAAACCCGGTCATTGGTCCCCGTAAGGCAGGGCTATCTGCAAGTCACTCCATTTCGAAAATCTGACCCGGCGTTTGACCAAACGGGAGCCGTATTAGCCTGCAATGATTCCTCTTGTAAAACTAACGGCTTATTGATATCATTTTTACTTTGGGGAAGTATGAGAAGAGTTTTCAAGAAGGCTTTGCATCCTTCCACTCCTAAACCATAACGGTTGATGAGATAACTTATCTATTCGCCATTCAACGATTGAAATGGGTTTAATTTTTTATATGAGAAAATTATGGAATGAAGGAGGCAAATGTAATGGAGTCAAATGGTGGGTCACTGCAAAAGAAATTATTGCCGCGGCATATTAGCATGATGGCAATGGGAGGGGCAATAGGTACTGGGATTTTTAAAGGAAGTGCCGAAACCATATCGTTAGCAGGGCCAGGAGTCATATTCACTTATATTTTTGCAGGATTATTACTGCTTGTAGTCATGGGTGCTATAGCAGAAATGGCGATTGTCTATCCAAATACGAATATGAAGGGTTTCGTTCAGAAAGCATTCGGCAAGCGCTTTTCCTTCATCGTAGGCTGGATGTATTGTTTCATGTGGCTGTCCGTATGTGTCATTGAGGTAGTGGTGGCAGGAAGCTTCTTGCAGTATTGGCTCCCGGCAATCCCGCTATGGGTATTAAGTTTAGGGTGTGCGGCTTTCATCATTGGGATTAACATGATGAATGTCAAAAATTATGGTGAATTCGAATTTTGGTTTGCTGGCATCAAAATTACAATGATCATCTTATTCATCATATTGGGGGCCTGTATTTTATTTGGAGTCATCCCAAGCGGCGGATCTAATTATCTGCAAAACTTCACAGGGCATGGAGGGTTTTTCCCAAATGGGTGGATGTCCATCTTTTCGGCATTACTGATTGTCATGTTCTCGTATGGCGGTTCCGAGTTAATAGGGGTGACGGTAACGGAAGCAAAGGATGCGGAACGCATTTTACCGAAGGTCATTAAAAACTATATTTGGAGAGTCGTATTATTTTTCACCTTACCGATACTTGTAATCTGCGGTTTGATTCCGTGGAACGAAATTAGCGACCAGGCAAGTCCGTTTGTACAAGTTTTGTCAATGTCAGGTTTTCAAGGATCTGCACATATCATGAATTTCATTTTGATTACGGCCGTCTTATCAGCCGCTAACTCTGGAATATATGGGTGTACCCGAATGCTGCATTCTTTAGCTGCAGAAGGGGAAGCTCCCAAGTCGTTCTCTTATGTATCAAAAAATGGCGTTCCCTTGTATAGTTTGATATTAAGTGCAGTAGTATTGGTCGTCGGCTCCATGATTACTTTCGTTGCACAGGACCAGGCATTTACTCTATTAATGGCTTTTCCGGGTTTTGTAGTATCACTTGTATGGATCAGCATCTGTTTAGCGCAGCTAAAACTTCGCAATTCATATCCCAAGGCTCCGAGTTTTAAATTATGGGGCTTTCCATATGTAACCTTGTTTACCGTAATCACCTTAAGCATCATTTGTGTCACGTTCGTGTTCAGTGAACAGAATCGGATCAGTATCATTGCTTGCCTGATTGTGTTGGCTGCATTAATCTCGATTTCGATTTTTAAATTTAAAAGTGTGGATGCACAGGAAACACCTATAATAGAAAAGGATATTGCTAAATAAATCCACGTAAAAGATACGGCATGGGCAAAGGCGTCCATGTCGTATCTTTCATTAATGATCATTGATATACAGCAACTTCAATTCGACCGGTCATGCACCAGACGTTTTATTGATTATATGTTGTAAGGATGCTATGAATCTCTCGTTTTCAGGCGGAGTGCCGATGGTCACGCGGATAGTATTTTCATAGCCTAGCAAATGACCTGAACGGATGATGACACCCTGAATTAATAACTTCTCAAAAATGTCCCTGCCAGACTGGTTCAATTTGACCATCAAGAAGTTGGCATGTGAAGGGAAGAATGTTAATCCCATCTTGCTTAGTTCGTTTTCTAAATATCTTCTTCCTTCCCCATTCTTACGAACACATTTCTCAACGAATGGATGGTCGTCGAGGGAAGCGAATGCCGCAGCCTGTGCTAAACGATTGGTATTGAAGGGTTCCTTCACTTTAACTAGCTCTTGTATGATGGAAGCATCCATTAAACCGTATCCAATCCTTAATGCAGCCAGGCCATAAATCTTAGAAAAAGTGCGTAAGATAACCAGATTTGAATGCATATTTAGGAGTGGCAAGGTTTCTAAATATTCTCCATCTTCGACATATTCATAGTATGCTTCATCAACGATCAGCAAAATATGCTTTGGCACCTTCTCGATAAAAGAGCGCAACTTTTCTTTTTGAACGATCGTTCCTGTTGGATTATTGGGATTACAGACAAATATCATTCTTGTTTTTTCTGTTATGGCCTCATACATACCCTGCAGGTCATGTACACCATTAATAAGAGGTATCTTTACAGGTGTGCCGCCGTCAATCAATACATTCGTTTCATACCGTGGAAATGTCACATCAGCCATGATGACTTCATCATTTTGTTGAATATAGGTTCTTGTTAACAAACGTATCACTTCATCAGAACCATTTCCCAAAATGATATGATCTTTATTGATATTCAATTTCCTTGCCAGCTTTTCAGCTAATGCCGGTGCCATACCTTCAGGATAAAAGGAGGTTTGCTCCATTTCGGTAAGCATGGCTTCTTTTGCTAGAGTTGAGCAACCGTATGGATTCTCATTGGATGCCAATTTAACGATCGTTTCAAGACCAAGTTCACGTTGCACTTCTTCAATTGGCTTGCCGGAAACATATGGGCTAATGCTTTCGATGTTTTGTCGAACCGGGATTTTCGTAAAGGTCAATGCAGGTTCCTCCCTTTGGTAAATTCTGAATTTTCTTTTTCTATTTGATTATTTTAATGATAGAATATTAACTGTTAAAATTACATACAAAAGAGAATGTATTTTTCGCTATCCATACAACATTTTAAAGAAATATATGCTTATATTCCTTCATTATGAAAGGCGGTTGCTTCATGGATGAAATAGATGTCAGTTTACTGGAACTTTTACAAAAAGATGGACGCATTACGATTAGTGAACTATCGAAGAAATTGGCTCTCAGTCGACCTAGCATCTCTGAACGAATGTACCGCCTGCAAGAAAAGGGGATCATTGAGGGGTTCAGCGCAAGGGTTTCACCTTTGGCAATAGGAAGGGGTGTACTTGTGTTCATTCAGGTGAGTGAACTTAAGGTTCCTGTTTCCGATTTTGAGCAATTAGTGAAAAATGATTTAGACATTATCGAGTGCCACCGTGTAACAGGAACAGTTGGATATTTTTTGAAAGCGGCTTTAGCTGATATGGACAGCATGAGATTACTGATAGATCGATTAATACCCTATGGACATCTGAATACATCTGTGGTTTTGACATCCCCGGTACCTTCCCGCTCCATTCTTCCAAGGATCAATGAAATGGAGGATCATGGTGCGAAATCCTAGGCGGTCATTCAACTGATGCTGGTAAAGGGGTTCGGTACCGTTCAAACTAATGAAGGGTAGAATTTAGGTTTTTTACAGAAAGGAACGAGGCGGAAGGCCTGTTCCTTTTTTGGTGTTATTGTAAATCCATCAAAGCCCCGAAATATTGCTGGGCGGTTGTAAAACAAATGAATGCCAATAGTTCAGAAATCTCTTCATCACTGAACACTTCCTTCAATACTTGGAAAAACTTTTCCTCCGTTTTTTCACGTTGCAAGAGAAATACTTCCGCAAAGGCGATTGCATAGCTTTCTTTCATATCTTCCGGCTTTAGTGGAGTCCCTTTTGCCTGACAGTATGAGCAGCCATTACCGTATGCCAGCACCCTTCTGACGTTTTCCTTCAATTTCTCCGAAAGTTTCCCATCTGCAGATATGCAATCTGAGAGGTCCGACCATTTATACGAAATCTCTTCAGAATGAAATAATCTTTGAAATGGACTGGAGCCCTGTGATGATTTTTTTATTCTTGTCATGAACATCTCTCCTTTGAGATAATCCTAATATAAAAATCCTGGAATTTTAATTCCGTTTGTAAAGTAATGCGGTTTAATAATGAATGAATGTAAAGAGAAGAAGGGGAATAATTTAAAAATGAAAATAGATGAAAAAGACCAGAGCATCCTTGCCGAATTAACGTTGAATAGCCGAATCTCCATGAGGGAATTGGCAAAGAAAGTAAACCTCTCGGCCCCCACCGTTGCCGAACGGGTACGGCAAATGGAGTCGTTCGGGATCATTAAAGGGTATGTTGCCGAGATTGATCATAAAAAGATCGGTTTTCCGATTGAGTGTATCGTGGAAGCTACGATAAAAAATGGGGAATATGAGAAATTCAAAAAGTATATCTCCAAGGTGCCGAATGTTGACTTTTGTTATCGTATTGCCGGGCAGGCTTGCTTTATGCTGAAAATCCACACTCGGAGCCTTGAAGAAGTGGAGGAATTCATCAATCGGACCATTCCTTTTGCGGCAACGGTTACCCATGTGATCCTTTCACAGGTGGAGCCGGAACAGGAATGAGTATTTTTATAGTGGAAGAAAAAGAGATCTGTATATGCCGATCATTTTGAACTGTTCTTGAATTAATGGATAAAATCACGTGTCCATAAAGGTATGACATATGTTTGCAGCGCCAGGTGATTTTTTTGCAATTAATGCTTTCGGTGATTCAAGAAAGAATAAGCTAATGGAATAAGGGGTACATGTAATAATGGATTATAATCTGAAAAGGTGGGGTGAGGTATATGGAAGGAACCGACGACTATAAACCTGAACTGGCCAAGGAAGCAGTAAATGTGATTGAAAATGTAGCAGGAACACATCCTGGTTATCGGCGTGTTCATGCAAGGGGATATGTTTATGAGGGGGTTTTTACCCCAAACGGAAAAGCGTCCCCATTAACGGTGGCTTCGCATCTTCAGGATGAAGCCGTGCCGGTGATCATTCGGTTTTCAAATAGCTCACCGATTCCAAGCCATCCTGATGCCATTTCCCCTGTAAAGGGCATGGCAGTCAAGTTTCATTTGCCGAATGGAAAGGTGTCAGATCTTATTACTGTGACCATTCCGTTATTCTTTGCGAAAACACCGCAAGCGTTTGTTGATATTGCTGGCTTTTTCCAATCTGCAAAGGAAGGTTTTCCCAATCTGAAAGAGCTTGCAAAAATCCTGTGGAAATACCCAGAAAGCAAGGCAAGCCTGCAAATGCTTAAAGAAATGCGTTCTCCAGCCAGTTTTTCAACGTGCCAATATTACTCCATTCACGCATTCTATTTCATTAACAAGGAAGGAAGGCGGCAGGCAATCAAGTATGAGTGGGTGCCAGATGCCGGCCTTAGTATGTTAGAAAAAGGGGAGGTGGCCGAGCATTCGCCGGAGTATCTGGATGAAGAAATGGAAAAGAGGCTTAAAGAAGGACCGGTGGGCTTTAAATTGAACATCCAAATAGGAGGGGAAAATGACCCGACTGACGATCCGACTACAGCTTGGTCGGAAGATAAACAGGTAATCACGATAGGGCATTTAATGATCTCCAAAAAATCGGAAGTATGTAAAGATACTTTATTGTTTGATCCAACCAATATTCCTGAAGGAATCGAGTGCTCGGAAGACCGGATCTTGCATTTTCGCCATAGTGCGTATGCCGTTTCATATGAACGTCGGATAAATAACCAATGAATCAAATCAAGAAAAGGGAACCCTGTATTAAAGGGGTTCCCTTCAAGACTGCTGGAAAACCTGCTTTCAGAAATCCACTCCCTTTAAGCAAGCGTCAGTAGGGTTTCGGCTAGCCAGTTATTCGGCAGGAGTGTCGCAAATTTCTTCAATCCAGTGGGAATTGCAGTGAAAATACAAAGGATAAGGACTTGTTTTAAATTCGGGTTACATTTTTCCGGATCTGAAAATGGTGTAGAGCATAAGTAAGAACATCAGGGTTGCAACGACAAATCCAATCTCGATAACTGGTATTTTCCATAGGATCAAGGTTTCCCCGCCTATTGCAGAGCCGATAATGAGACCGACCATGATTATGCTGAATGCAAGCAGGATAATACTGAACGACAGCCGGTTCGAGATTTGATCAAGCTTATGTAAAAATACTTGAAGTTCGGGAATGTTGATATCGAGCCGCAATTTCCCTTTTTTAATGATACCTGTCACTTCCTTGATATCCTTGGGCAGTTCGGCAATGGCTTCAGCAGACTCAATGAATTGATTCCAGGCGTTTTTCGCAATGTTTTTTGGATTGTAGCGTTCCTTAAAAAGCCTCTCCCCAAAAGGTTCAGCTGCCTTCATGATGCTGAAATTCGGATCTAACCCTTCGACAATGGCCTCCATGGTAAGCAGAGCCTTGCCGAGCACCGTGAATTCGGGAGGGATTTGGACTTGATGCCGATTGGCAACAGTGAACAGGTCATTGACTGCTCCGCCTAAACTGATTTGGCTCAATGGGATATCATAATATTTGTTTCGCAGTTCATCAATATCCCCCCTTAATGGGGCCATATCGATTTCGTCCGTCAGGAGGCCCATATCTGAAAGCGTCTTGATCAATCCATTGGTGCTTCCGCGTTTCAGGTTGATGACTAGCGAGGCGAACTGATACTTCGTTTCCTCCTCCAGACGTCCCACCATTCCGAAATCCATGAGTGCGACGACATTTCCCGGCAAAATGATGATATTGCCAGGATGGGGATCGCCGTGGTAAAAGCCATCGATCAATATTTGCTGAAGCATGGAGTTCGCTAATCTTTCCGCGATTTGCCGGCGATCATAACCTTCATCATCAAGCTGTTTATAATGATTGATCTTAATTCCTTGAATGAAATCCATCGTCAGGACCCTTTTTGTGGAATACTCCCAATGGATCCTTGGTACCTTAAACCCTTGATCATCGATGAACTGCTTGGCAATTCTTTCCCCGTTTCGACCCTCAGAGTTATAATCGAGTTCTGCGCGGAGTGATTTAGCGAATTCATCAATCATTTTTCTGATTTGGTAGCGTCTTGCCCAAGATATGCGAGCTTCCATAAGTCTTGCCAAATCATCGAGAATTTCCAAATCCGTTTCCACTGTCGGCAGAATATCGGGCCGCTGCACTTTGATTGCTACAACTTCCTGTGAAGGAAGCCGTGCAGTATGGACCTGTCCAATTGAAGCGGTTGCCAGAGGGGTTTCATTAAATTCAAGAAAAATGTTTTCCAAAGAATCACCCAATTCGGCTTCGACAATTTTGCGAACCCTATCAAATGGAAAGGGGGTCACTTGGTCCTGTAGCTTTTCAAGTTCGCGGACGATCTCGTCGGGAACGAAATCACGCCTCGTGCTTGCAATCTGACCAAGTTTAATGAATGTTGGTCCCAAGCTTTGTAATATCTTATGCAGCCGCTCTCCGATTGAGCGGAGGTTCAGGTTTTCATCGGGTTGGAGTTTCGATCCCGCTTTGCTCTCGGATAATCCCAGGCGATAGATGAAGTAACCGAAACCATTTTTCAAGAAGGCATTAATGATTTCCTGGTAACGATGCGCGTGTTTCAGTCGCTTGCGAAACATTCAAGTACCTCCTGTCACGATTGTAAGTTTTGGTTCTGTTTCTCCAAAATTACGATACGGCGCTCCAATTCCTGAACTTCTTCTTTAGTTGCCAAGTTTAGGCCATTGAGCGCTTGATTGACTTTGGCCTTGACGGAATCATCCAGCTGCTTTTGGGCTTGTTCCCCTTTTTCGACCCATTGCTTCAAAAGGACCTTGGAGTCTTCTTTGCTGATATCGCCTTTTTTGACAAGAGAGTCCACTGCTTTTTCAATTTGCTCTTTTGTAGCAGCGGCAGCACCTAATCCTAAAGAAAACACATTTTTTAATAAGTCCATTTTTACATTCCTCCAATATAAGTTTTTTACACCGTAAGAAAGATAATAGCGGATGAAGTTCACTCTGGTTCATTCTTGCTGTTACTATCTATCATACATCACTTTAGGGCAGCTAGAAAAATATAAGGGTCCTGCAGGTTATTGATGATAGGAAATTGTTTGAAGTGAAGCGAATTGGATATTATGATAGGGACAAATCTGTGAAAGTGAGGATGGAATAATGGGTTTCAAAAATAAAACGGTGATTGTAACAGGCGCTTCGAATGGTATAGGGAGAGGCGTGGCAAAGGGATATGCAGAAAGCGGCGCTTCAGTCGTTCTCGCAGATTTGGACGAGCGGGAAGGTCTTCGGTATGTGGAAGAGCTCAAAAGTAACGGTCATGAAGCCATGTTCGTCAAAACGGATGTACGCAAGGAAGCTGACATCCATCATTTGATGGATGTAACTCTAAAAACATATAAGACCATTGATATATTAATCAATAATGCAGGAAAGGCATTATTCAAATCGCTTTATGACCTGACGATTGAGGAATGGGACGATATGATGAATACGAATTTGCGCAGTGTTTTCCTTTGTTCCCGGGCTGCGGCAGAATCGATGCGGAAAAATGAAAAGGGAGGTGCAATCATCAATTTGGCATCAACCAGAGCGATGATGTCTGAGCCTGATTCGGAATCCTATGCAGCGACAAAAGGGGGGATCAAAGCACTGACACATGCACTTGCCGCTTCTTTAGGCAAAGAGAACATTACGGTCAATTCGATTTCTCCGGGATGGATTGAAACGCGAGATTATGAATCGCTGAGGGATAAAGATCACCAGCAGCATTTTTCCAATCGGGTTGGCAAGCCTGAAGATATTGCAAGGGCCTGTCTTTATTTGACGGCACCGGAAAATGATTTCGTTACGGGTGCGGATCTTATCGTCGATGGAGGCATGACAAGAAAAATGATGTACGAGGAGTAATCTCATTTTTTCCGATAAAGATATTGCAGTTCAGTCCCGAGTTCACGGTTGAGCAGCTGTTCCATTTCTTCAAGCTCTTTTATGCCAATTGGGCCATCGGCAGCTGTCCAGTGAATGGTATAAACAAAATAGTAATCTCTTATTTTTCGGAAAATAACAGGCGAATTCGGGAATTGATCAAAAATTGCCTTGATATTATAGCGTCTCATGTAGGACCACTTAACAAGCTGCATGTAGCTACCCTTCCTTTTCAAAAGAGATCAATGACTGCCATGATGGCAGCCATTGGTCCGGTTCTTATTTATCGTTGAATAAATTGAATAAGCCTCTAGCTACGCTGCCTTCTTCGGAGGATCCTCCATTTTGCGGCGCTGCAGCAAATACACGGCTTGCAAGCCGGCTGAATGGCAAAGATTGCACCCAGACGGTTCCGGGTCCTTTTAATGTTGCAAAGAATAAACCTTCGCCTCCGAATAAAGCGGTTTTCACGCCTTTTACAGTTTCAATATTATAATCTACCCCGCTAGTCATTGCTACTAAACATCCTGTATCGACGCGTAATATCTCTCCCGCAGCCAATTCTTTTTTATGGATCGTGCCGCCGGCATGAACGAAGGTCATTCCATCTCCTTCAAGTTTTTGCATGATGAAGCCTTCACCGCCAAAGAAGCCTGCCCCTATCTTTCTTTGAAACTCAATTCCGACTGAAACGCCTTTCGCTGCCGCCAGGAATGCGTCTTTTTGACAAATGATTTTCCCGCCGAGCTCGCTTAAATCCATCGGAATGATTTTACCTGGATAAGGCGAGGCGAATGAAACATGTTTTTTATCTCGTCCTTCATTCGTAAAAGCCGTCATGAAAAGACTCTCACCAGTAAGGAGCCGTTTCCCGGCACCGAATAGCTTACCCATCATTCCGCTGTCACCATTCGAAGACCCATCGCCAAAGATGGTTTCCATCTTGATTTGATCTTCCATCATCATCAAACTTCCAGCTTCGGCAATCACCGTTTCCTGAGGATCCAATTCAACTTCAACAAACTGCATGTCATCTCCATATAATTTAAAATCTATTTCATGGTTATTCATTTTCCATTCCTCCTATCAATCTTATTTTCATTGTAAAAGATAAACTCTTAACCTGCCAATATTTTTCAATTTTTCGCCGTGATTTATATATTTTTTGTTTTCACGGATATATCTAGTAAAATGTAGGAAGAAAAACAGCATGACACTTAAGCGGGAATGAACCTTTTCTTAAGTGCAGGAGGAGACAGCCATGGAGACTTACATATTATCATTGGACCAGGGAACGACAAGTTCCCGGGCCATTTTATTTAATAAAAGCGGGGAAGTTTTGCATATTGCCCAAAAGGAATTCACCCAATATTTCCCGAATCCTGGATGGGTGGAGCATAACGCCAATGAAATTTGGGGTTCCATCCTATCGGTAATCGCTTCCTGTCTATCGGAAATGAATGTAAAGCCTGAACAGATCGCTGGAATTGGCATAACGAATCAACGGGAGACAACCGTGGTATGGGATAAGGAAACAGGTCAGCCGATCCATCACGCCATCGTCTGGCAATCCCGGCAGACAAGCGAAATTTGCACGCAATTGAAGGATGGAGGTCTCGAAGACTTATTTTTGCAAAAAACCGGTTTATTGATTGATGCTTATTTTTCCGGTACAAAGGTGAAATGGATTCTCGACCATGTAGATGGGGCACGGGAAAAGGCTGAAAACGGAGACTTATTGTTTGGTACGATCGATACGTGGCTGATATGGAAACTTTCGGGTGGTAAAGCACATGTAACCGATTATTCGAATGCTTCAAGGACGCTGATGTATAACATTCATGACCTGAAGTGGGACGAAGAGCTGCTGGAAATCCTGCAAGTGCCGGGATCGATGCTCCCGGATGTTCGTTCTTCATCGGAGATATACGGGAAAACAGCGCCACACCATTTCTTTGGGCACGAAATCCCGATCGCCGGAGCAGCGGGAGATCAACAGGCCGCTTTGTTCGGCCAAGAATGCTTTGAAAAAGGAATGGCTAAGAATACGTATGGCACCGGATGCTTCATGCTGATGAATACAGGTGAAAAGGCAGTGAAATCAGAGCATGGACTGTTGACCACGATTGCATGGGGGCTGAATGGAAAAGTCCAATATGCCTTGGAAGGCAGTATTTTTGTCGCAGGTTCGGCCATACAATGGTTAAGGGATGGGCTGAAACTCTTGCATGATCCGAAAGACAGTGAAAAGTATGCTTTGCGGGTTACTTCAGCCGATGGTGTCTATGTAGTTCCCGCATTTGTTGGATTAGGTACCCCATATTGGGATAGTGATGTCAGGGGAGCTGTATTCGGACTGACAAGGGGGACATCGAAGGAGCATTTCGTCCGGGCAACATTGGAAGCGCTGGCCTACCAGACAAAAGATGTCCTTAAGGCCATGGAAGTCGATTCAGGGATTAACCTAAAGGCATTGAGGGTCGATGGCGGCGTTGTCAAAAACAATTTCTTGATGGAATTTCAAAGCGGCCTCTTGAATGTACCAGTTGAAAGGCCGGTCATTAGTGAAACGACAGCGTTAGGAGCCGCGTATTTAGCTGGGCTTGCTGTCGGGTATTGGGAAAGTCAGGAAGAGATTTCAAAGCTATGGGCAGTCGATAAGAAATTCGAACCCGAGATGGAAGAACAGGAACGGAAGGATTTATATAATGGCTGGAAAAAGGCAGTTCAGGCGGCAAGGGTTTTTAAATAGAGTAAGTAAGGGTATTAATAGAGGAGAGATGAATACAGAACGTACAAACTTAAAAAAGGGGTGGTAATATGTTAGTTAAGGATTTCATGATAAGGGAAGTCTACGTAGCCCGTCCTGATTTTACATTAAAGGAAATTCTGCGGATCTTAATCGAAAATAAAGTGGGCGGGGTACCCGTTGTGGATGAACATGATAAGCTATTGGGAATGGTGACGGACGGGGATATCCTCCGTTATTTGACACCTGCTGAGGAAGCCATCATGGGATATTTCACCTACATTACGGTTCTTCCCGGTGAAGAGTTGGATGAAAAGGTTACATCCAAAATGAATGATAAAGTCTCACAAATCATTAAAAATAAAAGGATTACAAAGCTATCCCCCGAAGATCCGTTAGATGAATTGATAAAGGTCCTTTCCAAGCATCATTTCAAGAAAATCCCCGTCGTGGATAAAAATGATAAAGTTGTCGGCATCATCAGCAGGGGAGATGCACTTAGGGCCCTTTATAAGGAATTCGTTCAAAAGCTGGAATAAATGGGCATCATAAAAAGGCCTGCTCGATTACGAGCAGGCCTTTTTTGTAATCATCATTGAGTGCTTTCTACTGACTTATCTGCATCAGATTCACCTTTTGCTCTTTTTTCCTTCAATTTAAAGTAGGCGTCCATTACGTCCCGCCCGATCCGTTTGTTAATATCATCAGAGGGCTGGCCTTGATACACCCATGGCACGACGACAGAAAATGCCACTTCCGGTTTATTGTGAGGTGCATAACCTACAAGCGTCAGATTGATAGTCGGGACTGGCGCGCTATATTGATTTCTCCGCGGTCCGTCGTAAAAAGCCTCGGCAGTACCCGTTTTTGCTGCCGCACGGTAGGATTTACCGCCGAAATATTTATATGCCGTCCCGCCTGGCTCCTGTGCGACCTGTCTGAATCCTTCCTGGACACGTTGCATCCAAACGTCTTTCCCGCCTAAGTCGTTTAATACTTTAGGACTCATTGTTTTAAAAACGCTGCCCAATTCTTGGTGTTCGTTGGAAGGATTCCTGATTTCCCTGACCATATGGGGTTCAAGCCTTTTTCCGCCATTTGCAATCGTCGATACGTACTGTGCCAATTGCATAGGGGTATATGTATCATACTGCCCAATCGATAAATCCAGCAGCAATCCATCTGTAGACATGTCGACGCCTTTAAATCCAACTGATTCATTAGGCAGGTCGATGCCGGTACGGACACCCAATCCGAATTGGGCATAATGATTCCGCATGATGGAATAAGCTTCCCGGTTGATTCCTAACGGCCGGTGAGGGATATAATGACCGCCGGCAATTTTGATTGCCGTCATGAACATATAGACATTCGACGATTTCTTTAACGCGGAGACATCGGTTACATAACCCAAATCACTATAAGATCCTTTCTTAGCCCCTGCTAAAAGGAGTTTTCTGTCAAAAAAAGCTGACCCTGGTGCGATGGCTCCTGTCTGAAAGCCCGTGTAGACAGTGGCTCCTTTAACAGATGACCCCATCGTATAGGATGTCGTAATGTTTCCAAGGGCGAAATCGTTCATTTCGGTCAAGCCGGTTTTACTGTTCCGGCCGTATTGCCTGCCGGCCATCGTGAGCACCTCGCCTGTATTCGGGTCCATTAAAACGACAAAGGCACGATCCAATAAGTAGGTATTTCCTTTAGCTTTCGATTTCGACAATTCTCTCTCGATGATTTTTTCAACCTGCTGCTGCAGCTCCATATCAATTGTAAGGACCAAGTCTTTTCCGCTTTGCCCTTCAGTGAGGGTATTCGTTTTGATTACTTCCCCTTTGCTCAGCACATTTTCAATCCGCGTCTTTTGACCGCGCAGGACATCTTCATATTGTTTTTCGATATAACTTTTTCCGACCCGGTCATTCCTGGTATAGTCTCGTGCCAGATAATAGTCGATATTTTCACTGGGAATGCCTTCTTCGGAAGAAGAGACCTTGCCAAGAACCGAGCGGAGGGTCTCGTCATACTTATAGGTCCTTTCCCAATCCGTCGTTACATCCACGCCTGGCATTTCATCCAAATGTTCGCTGACCCTGGCGAATTCCTTAGTGGTGACATCTTTATTCTTCACGATCGACGGTGCAAGGGCATAGCCGCTATTGAATTCCCGGAAGATGGCGATCACTTCCATTTCATCCTTGGTGAATTCCTTGATATCCTCATCGGTTACCCGTTCCATTTGAAGTTTGTATAAATCTTTTTGCTCCAGTTTCTTTTCGACTACTTTCTTCCTCTCGGCCTTGGTAATCAAGGCTTCTGCTTCTTTCGGATGTTTTAAAATCCAAAAATCCTTTTTATCCGGCAGGGTTACCTTTTTGGTATCTTTTTCTATCAAGGTGGCAAGGACCTCTGCCGTCTTCACCATATCGGCCGTTTTTGTATTCGGGTATTTCGTATAGGTGATGGCATTGCGTGGCTCATTATCAACGACCGGATTCAAGTTGCGGTCATACATCTTGCCACGGGGAACGGGGGTATTGGCCACATCGTTTTCCGTTCGGTCGACTTCGCGGAGGTAATCATCCCCATACACGATTTGGACGATGCCAAGCCGGATTATTAAGCTTGAAAATAAAATGAATATTAAAAAGAACATAAAGTTCAGTCGGAAAGGAATTGGGGTTTTTTTCTTTTTTTCTTTGGCCATCATTAACATTCCTTTCTAGTAAAAGTAAAAAATAAGAAAATTCCTATCTCCAATGATATATAAAATTAACTTATTTTTCTATGCTTTATCCGTAAATTTATCTATATTTCCAAAAGATTGTTCTGAAGTTATATAATCCCTAGTAATCTTATAATTGGGAAAATTGATATAAATATAAAGGTCAATGGGGGTTTTAATAGATAAAGAGAGGGCGAAGCGGCAAAGCGACAATCATGAGCAGAGCTGCATTTATGAGTCGCTCTTGTGGCCAAAGCGCTTGGAAGGAAATTTTGTAAATGAATGAAAAATGTCTTTAAACCTTAGAATCCATTCACAATGACTTAAGTACCATGATAAGCATTAATTTGCTTCATATTTCCTAACGGGAGTTTGAGTCGTGACACTGATAATCTCTTTGAAATATCCGCATAGCTCAAGCCATTTTTCAGGGTAAATATAGTTGAAGCGTTCGATCGTTTCTAGGGAGTGAAGCACAAGGGAATCGATTTGACCCGTTTTTTTACTTTGTAAATTGAATAGAAGCTCATGCGGGATTGTGTAATAAGGGTGTATTTGATACGGATTGAGTATGACCGGGGAAATATTCTTCTCTTCCATATACTTGTCCGTCACGATCTTTTGGATTGCAAAGCTTTCATCCGTATGTAAATCCCCGATTTTGTAATTTGGATTCAATAGTACAATGCCTCTCATTTGCTTCACCCATTCTTTTTGCTAACCATTCTTGCCAAATGGGGGAAGGGATATTCAAAGTAAGAGGCTTGATGCTAGAAAATGGCTTTCATTCCGTTAAGGGTTTTGAGATGCTTGACATTTTCGAGCACCTCGTTGGTCAGGTCCGCCTTTTTAATGATCGGTAAGCTTCGTAAATCTTCTATGAAGCTTTCATTCGTGAACCAATCAAAGGAATGGGGAGGAAAGAATAGTTGATCTTCCCATGCATCATGAAGAGTGGGGCTGTAGACTTTATCATCTTTTGACATGGATGCATCAGAGGTATATATGCTTACCCAGTAATCCTCTCTGGAACCCGTGTGGGGAATATCTTTTGTAAATTGGCCAACACCGCGAAAAACCACCGGATGCTGAAAAAGAAGCTCATATAATGATTTCCCCGTTTCAATACGCTGTTTCGGGTCGGCAAAGCGTTCAACGGTAAGGCCTGTCAAGGAATGAAGTCCTTTTTGCTTGTTTGCATAAGGAAAGATCACTTTCATGAAGCCCAAGTATTCCTGCAGCTGAAAATCAAGCCTGCGGAGGATTTCACCATGGCGGGTACGTTTTAATATCCTTTCCTGAAGCATTCTTTGCTCATTAATGATAAGGGCCGTTGTCAAAAGGGGTGAATGGGGCTCTTCAATGAAAGATTCCCAAATCGGGGCCATGAATCTTGAAATGCGGAATACCGGTAAATACCTTCTTAGCGGAAGTTCTTTTTGTTTAGAATGTTCATATAAAAGAAGCTGGGGGAAGGCATCAGCAAATATGGCTGAATTGGCGCGCTCAAGGAACAGGAAGAATTTCTGCCGTTCCGCTCGGTCAAAGAGGTGGGTCATGGCTGAACTTTTCAAGTCAGTCATATGGTATCCTCCATTCCTCGAAACCATATGTGCTAAAAAGGCCCAATGTACCTCTGGATTACGATTGTAAAAGGCAAGATATGCTTGTGTTCTTGTGATATTGTTCCGGTTCAAGGCAGCAGTCTCGGTTCGAATGCTTTTTATAAGAGCGGTTTCCTCAGGGAAAAAAGCTTTTGACTCATCAAAAGGCTGAAAGAGCTCTTTTTGTAAAAGGGATTTTAGCGTGCCATATCTTTCAGCATCGATGATGGGTTTTGTTTTGGCAGGGTGTTTACCCAACAGCTTTTGCAAATATTGGGAGAGCATACAATCACCACGAATGTTTTTCGATCATTATATGCAGGGCCGTCAAGAAAGGGGCGTTGCATTTGCAACGCCCCCAAGGTGATGTCATCTTTTCTTCTTCTTTTCCCGGTACAATAATATATAATAGACTATCCAGAAAAGAAACACAGGAATGAAGGATAAAAATCTATATTGGACCGGTACGGCAAATAAGATGAAAATGGCTGATAATAAAAAGGGAACCGCCAGGAGTATATATTTTCTCCATTGCATATACTGAACCTCCTTAGGTTACGTCATTCTTATAAGAATAAAGGAATATCCATCAATAATCTAGAAAAGTCTCAATTGACAAAAATATGCAAACGTAGTAATCTTTAAACATAAGTTAAAAATTACCATTAATTAATGAAAAAGGAGGCGAACGTCATGACTAAATCAGTTAAGCACAGTGATGTCATAATCGAATATCATACGTCCGCCTGCCCTGAGACCTTGTCTTTCTAGACAAGGGATCCGACGTGTTCATTGATTATTTTAAAGCGCAGGTTGTGGAATTTTCGCGGCCTGCGCTTTTATATGTGTTATTACGCATCTAAAAAAGCTTCCGCTAATTGGCGGGGGCTTTTTGGCATTTGGGATACAGGTGCATTAGCATCCTTTCCATATAAAAGATAGGAGGAATTTAAATGAGACAAAAGACATTGGAAATTTTATTGCAGCCGGGAGATCCAGAAAGCGGTTAGCGAGTGAAAGGTTTGACCAAAAGGGAGGGGAATTCATGTTTGCGATTTTTAAAAAGCTGTCCTGGTTCTTTAAAGAACAGTGGCAGCGTTATACCTTGGCGATTTTATTTCTATGTCTAGTGAATATCTTGGAGGTTATCCCGCCAAAACTTGTCGGGAATGCCATCGATGATATGAACAATGGCAGCATGACGCAGGAAGGGGTCATGAAATACGTTATTTATTTGCTCATGGTACTGATCGGCAGTTACCTATTTGGTTACTTATGGAGTTATCTGTTATTCGGCGGCGGAAACTTGGTCGAACGAAAACTAAGGTCCGGATTTATGGGCCATTTGCTGAAAATGACGCCCAGCTTTTATGAAAAAAACCGTACAGGGGATTTAATGGCAAGGGCAACCAATGATTTAAAGGCAATATCCCTCACAGCTGGTTTCGGGATATTGACCCTCGTTGACGCGGTGCTGTTCACCATTACGGTAGTGGTCATGATGGGAGCCACGATCAGCTGGCAGTTGACGATTGCGGCGGTGCTGCCGCTTCCGATCATGGCAGTCATGATGCAAATTTACGTGAAGAAAATTTACAAACGTTTTACGGATGCACAAGCAGCCTTTGGTACTTTAAATGACAAGGTCCTGGAATCCATTTCAGGTGTCCGTGTTATCCGGGCCTATGTCCAGGAACGGGAAGATGAAAAGCAGTTTGATGAAATGACCGAGGATGTATATCGCAAAAATCTAGCCGTGGCAAGAATCGACGCCCTCTTTGATCCGACGATCAGCATCATCATCGGCATCAGTTATTTAATCGGGTTGGGCTATGGGGCTTATCTTGTGTTTCAACAGGCCATAACGCTTGGCGGACTTGTCTCGTTCAATGTGTACCTAGGCATGTTAATCTGGCCGATGATCGCGGTGGGTGAACTGATCAATGTCATGCAAAGGGGAAATGCTTCGCTAGATCGTGTTCAGGATACCCTTTCACATGATGCGGATGTGAAGAATTCATTGGGGCTGGAGAGTATTGCGAATCCGGGAAATATCCAATTCAATTCAGTGTATTTTATATACCCTTCCTCAACGGTTGTGAATCTATCCAATATTTCCGTTCAGCTTGAGCGCGGTCAAACATTGGGGATAGTGGGGAAAACAGGTAGTGGAAAAACGACATTCGTGAAGCAATTGCTGCGGGAATACCCTCTAGGAAAAGGTGAAATCGCTTTTGCAGGCATGCCGCTGGAGCAACTGACCCTTGAAGATATTCGTAAATGGATCGGCTACGTTCCACAGGACCATTTTTTATTCTCGAAGTCTGTTAGGGAAAATATCTTATTCGGTAAAATGGATGCAACGGAAGATGAACTGGCTGAAGCTATCCGGCTTGCGGATTTTGAGAAGGACTTAATGATGCTGCCAAACCGTCTTGAGACACTCGTCGGTGAGAAGGGTGTCGCACTATCGGGAGGGCAAAAGCAGAGGATCTCGATTGCCAGGGCACTGATCAAAAATCCGGAAATCCTTATATTGGATGATTCCTTATCCGCTGTAGATGCAAAAACGGAAACGACGATCATCGAAAATATCCAAAATGAACGAGCAGGGAAAACGACCATCATCACAACCCATCGCTTATCAGCCGTTCAGCACGCGGACAGGATTATCGTGTTGGACAGCGGAGAGATCATCGAAGAGGGGACTCATGCGGATTTGCTGCTTAAAGATGGCTGGTATAAGGAGCAATATGAGCGACAGCAGGTTGACGAAGGGACGGAGGTGAAGGCATGAAGGTCGTAAAGAAACTTTTTAATTATGCTGTTCTTTATAAAAAATTGATCATTGGAGCCCTGATCATGCTGGCACTTTCGGTAGCCGCCGATTTAACGGGTCCTTTCGTTGCCAAGAAAATCATCGATTCACATATACTTGGCATTGAATCTTCCTGGTATGAAGCGGGTAAAGGAAAAGATGCTGTCAAGTATGATGGAAATTGGTATAAACGGGCTGATTACTTTGCAAAAGGTGAGAAGAAAGGCAGGGAAGTCCATGTTCTGCAGGTTGGCAATCAATTTGTCTTCGTAAATGAAGCTGTCCCTATCGATGGGCGCAGAACCTTGGAGGACCAATCATTGATCATCAGGAAGGACGGGAAAGAGCAACGTGCGCAAGCAGTGAAATTGACTAGTCAGGAAGTGATGGGATTTTACCAACCGGAAATCCCTCGGATCATTAAGCTTGTGGCTTTTTATTTTAGCCTTGTCATCCTTTCCTCCATTTTTCAATATGGGCAGAGTTTTTATTTACAGAAAGCGGCGAACCGAATCATACAGAAGATGCGAAATGATATTTTTACGCATATTTCCCGTCTGCCGATACGTTATTTCGATAATATGCCAGCGGGTAAAGTTGTAGCCAGGGTCACTAATGATACGGAAGCGATCCGGGAATTATATGTAACCGTGCTCGCCAACTTCTTCTCGAGTACAATTAATATTTTCGGCGTTCTAATTGCTTTGTTTATTCTGGATCCACGAGTCGGTACCATTGGCACTTTACTTATTCCGATCATCGTTATCTGGACGATGGTATACCGTAAATTCGCCTCGAAATATAATCACATCATTCGGGAACGGGTCAGCGATATTAATGGGATGATCAATGAATCCATTTCTGGAATGAGCATCATTCAGGCATTTGGACGTGAAAAGGAGACGAAGCAATCTTTTGAAAATCTGAACCGGGAGCATTATTCCTATCAAAATAAAATGCTCCATTTGAATTCGTTGACGGGTGGAAACTTGATTGGCGTCATTAAGGTTTTGGCGCTAATGGCCTTCGTCTGGTATTTCGGCGGGATTTCCCTTACAGCCAGTTCGGCCATTTCCTTAGGGATGATGTATGCAATTGTTGATTTGATCAGCCGCCTGCTTCATCCGCTTCATGGAATCGTCAATCAGTTCGCTAATCTTGAACAGGCGCTTGTTGCAGGGGAGCGGGCATTCAGTTTATTGGATGAGCAGGGATTGGCAGTCAGTGATGAAAACATATCCAGATACAAAGGAAACGTGCAATTCGAAAATGTTTCTTTTGGTTATAAGGATAATGAATATGTGCTAAGGGACATTTCCTTCTCCGCTAAACAAGGGGAAACGGTCGCTTTAGTTGGCCATACTGGGTCAGGAAAAAGTTCCATAATGAATTTATTGTTCCGCTTTTATGACAGCAGTGAAGGCCAAATTAAAATCGATGGCACGAATATATTGGATATCCCTCATCAGACGCTTCGTGAGCATATGGGAATCGTCCTTCAGGATCCCTATTTATTTACTGGCACTATCGCCTCCAATATCAGTCTGAATCATAAAGGCATTACTAGGGAAATGGTTGAAAAATCATTAAGAGATGTCGGGGGGGACAAAGTGCTGAAGCATCTTCCTTTAGGGCTGGACGAACCCGTGATCGAAAAAGGCGGAACGCTGTCTTCCGGGCAGCGGCAGCTAATCTCTTTTGCCCGTGCTCTTGCATTCAATCCGGCCATATTGATTTTGGATGAAGCGACAGCGAGCATCGACACCGAAACCGAGGCGATTATCCAGGAGGGAATGGAAGTGCTGAAAAAAGGAAGAACGACCTTCATCATTGCACATAGACTTTCCACGATAAAAAATGCCGACCAAATTCTTGTACTGGATAAAGGGCGGATTGCTGAGCAAGGTACACATGAGGAATTAATGGAACTAAAAGGGAAGTACTATCAAATGTATGAACTGCAGGCTGGTCCGCATAAAGGCATGGCTGGCTGAACCCAATTGAATAAGGGTGGATCATCAAGATTAAACTATAATGAGGGTGCCGACTATTGGTACCTTCAAGCATAAATATTGATAATAGTAATCATTACGTTTAAGATATACCTATACTGACGATGAGGTGATAATAGTGAAACAAGAAATTCATCCCGATTATCAACAAGTGGTATTCATGGATACCAACAGTGGGTATAAATTTTTGACAGGTTCCACAAAGACGTCCAATGAAACGATCGTTTGGGAAGACGGCCAAACATATCCATTATTAAAAGTGGAAATCAGCTCGGATACGCACCCTTTTTATACCGGAAAGCAGAAGTTTGCTGAAAAAGGCGGACGGGTGGATCGCTTCCTGGATAAATATAATATGAAGAAATGAGAGTCAAGCCATCGGGAAATCGATGGCCTTTTTTTATGACTGGGTAGAAATAGAGTTAATAATGATGCAAGGAAAAAGGGTGCCCATAATATATGAGGCACCCATTCTTTGATCATTTTGCAGCAATTACTTCCCCTTTGGCAATATTGACGAGGGCCGCATCGAAGTCCTTGATTATATCGTCCGGATTTTCAAGTCCGACAGAAAGGCGGAGCAAGCTGTTCGTGATACCGCGCTTTTCCCTTTCATCAGCAGGCATGGCAGCATGGGACATTTTGGCCGGGTAGGATAATATGGATTCGACCGCTCCCAGGCTTACGGCAAAAACAGGGAGCTCGACAGTGTTCACGAAGGAACGGAAGATTTCCTCACTTTCCAATTCAAATGATAGGACCGCACCTGCTCCAAGTGACTGGCCTTTCTGGATGGCGTGCTGTGGATGATCGGCTAGGCCGGGATAATACACTTTTTTCACCAAGGGCTGCTCCTTTAAGTAGGCTGCAATCTTTTCTGCCCCTTTTTGTGAATGTTCCATTCTAACTGACAAGGTTTTCAAACCTCTCATTACAAGCCAGGCATCCTGGACACCAAGGACCGCTCCAAAGGAGTTTTGGAGCGAACCGAGTCTTGCCGCCAATTCCGGATCTTTCACGACCGCAAGCCCAGCTACCACATCACTATGTCCGGATAAAAACTTCGTCGCGCTATGAAGGACAACATCAGCGCCCAGATTCAACGGTTTTTGCAATGCCGGCGTCAAGAATGTGTTATCAACAAAACTTAAGGCACCGGCTTTTTTTGCGATATCACATACAGCTTGAATATCGGTCACTTTAAGTAACGGATTTGAAGGCGTTTCAATGTATATGGCCCTGGTATTTGGCTGAACGGCCGCTTTGACGCTTTCAAGGTCCGTCATGTCAACGAAGGTATGCTCAATATTGAAACGGGTCAATACGCTTGTGACCATCCTGAACGTTCCGCCATACACATCTTCGGAAATGACGATATGGTCCCCGGCAGACAATAGCAGGAAGGCTGTTGAAATGGCAGCCATACCTGATGAAAAGGCAAAGCCGTGAGTGCCTTCCTCAAGTTCGGCAATGATATCTTCAAGTGCTTCGCGAGTTGGGTTCCCGCTTCTGCTGTAGTCATATTTGCCGAATTGATCGATATCGGTTTGATGGAAAGTCGATGCATGCTGAATGGGGACGCTCACACCGCCCGTTGCGGGATCGAATTTATGTTGATTATGAAGTAATTTCGTTTCAAAGCTAAAATCATGACCTGTCATCGTAGTGCCTCCCTTTTTACATGTGCGAATGCTTGCTGCAGGTCACCAATCAAATCATCGCTATCCTCGATGCCAACCGAGAAGCGGAGTAGGCGATTACAAACCCCATTTGCCGTTCTGACTTCAAGCGGTATATCGGCATGTGTTTGTGTGGCAGGATAGGTGATGAAGCTTTCAACTCCTCCAAGACTTTCTGCAAAGGAAATTAATGAGAGCGATTGTAAAAATGGGTTGACCGCCGCTTCATCAATGATGCGGAAAGAAATCATGCCGCCTCTGCCGGGATACAATACATCAGTGACACAATCATGTTCCGATAAGTAATCTACAAGTATCTTGGCATTCTTTTCATGACGCTCCATCCGCAATGCCAGGGTTTTCATTCCGCGCATCAACAGCCAAGAATCAAATGGGCTCAAGACAGCGCCAGTACCATTATGATGGAAGGCAAGAGCATCACATAATTCAGCGCCGCTAGCAACGATCAGTCCGGCGAGCACATCATTATGACCACCGAGATACTTGGTTGCACTGTGAATCACAATATCCGCTCCAAGCAGGATGGGTTGTTGAATAAGAGGCGTGTAAAAAGTGTTATCAACGATTAACAATAAATTATATTGTTTGGCCAATGCGGCAACGGCGCTAATGTCCGTTTGCTGCATAAGAGGGTTAGTGGGAGTTTCGATGAAGATGGCTTTCGTGTGAGGAGTGATGGCTTTTTCGATATCCTCCAAACAACAAGTGTTTACATAGTCACACTGCAATCCCCATTTTTTAAAACCTTGTTCTAACAGACGATATGTACCGCCATAAAGATCTTCGCTGACAATCCATGCATCCCCGGATTTAAAAAGGGCGAGAATAGTGGAGATGGCGGCCATTCCTGAACTGCAGGCATAACCTTGGTCTCCTTTTTCCAGATCGGCGATGGATCGCTCCAATAGCTGGCGTGTAGGGTTACCTGTCCTTGTGTAGTCGAATCCCGTCGATTGGCCAATTCCTTCGTGACGAAAAGCTGTTGAAAAGTATACCGGCGGATTGACTGTTCCTGTCGCCGTTTCGCTGCGATTTCCTAATTGAGCAAGATATGTTTCAGTTTTGTACATGGTTTTCACTGCTCCTTTGAGTTATATAAAATAAAAAAAAGTCTTCTTTAAGAAGAAGACTTTGATTAAGTAGGGACGAGTCATTCTTCTTATCTTCCAAGTTCACAAACTTGTGGAATTAGCACCTTTTCATTGGTTTGAAACAAATGAAGGTTGCTGAGGTGTCATCGGGCCATTCCCTCTACCTCTCTCGATAAGAGTTTAGATTATTCAATTTCTTTTGAATTTACTATATATACAAAATACTGTCAAGGACATTTTGGGAGTGATAATGCTTTGATGTTCATGACCAGGTCAATTGGAGCCTAGCGGTGTCTACACTTTATGTGTCTAAAAAGAATAATCGAATTTTCATATAAACATGAAGGGAACATGGATTTTTCAGAAAAAGTGGAAAGGGTCAGCGGGATATTTTTGCTTTAAAATAATAAAGTTTGTACAATGTATGGAGAGAAAGAATAATCCGACATTATTCATTTCATTTGCAAAAGGTCTTCAATGAATAGTGCAAACATAGGAGGAGAACACATGGAATACAGAATCGAACGAGATACGATGGGTGAAGTGAAAGTTCCTGCTGATAAATATTGGGGAGCACAAACTGAGAGAAGCCGTAACAATTTCAAAATCGGTAACGAAAAAATGCCGATTGAATTAGTTCGTGCATTTGCATACGTTAAACAAGCTGCGGCAAAGGTGAACTATGATCTTGGTGATCTTTCCGAAGTTAAAAAGAATGCCATCGTCAAGATTTGCGGGGAAATCCTTGAAGGTACGCTTGATGAACATTTCCCGCTTGTAGTTTGGCAAACGGGAAGCGGCACGCAAAGTAATATGAACGTGAATGAAGTGGTCGCTAACAAAGGGAATGAATGGTTAAAAGAAAATGGTGAATCGGAAACCCTTCACCCGAATGATGATGTTAACAAGGCTCAAAGCTCAAATGATACTTTCCCGACCGCCATGCATATTGCAGCCTTTATGGAAGTCGCTGAAAAATTGGTTCCTGCCATCAAAGCCCTTCGTGATACATTCGATACAAAAGAAAAAGAATTTTGGGATGTCGTGAAAATTGGCCGGACACATCTTCAAGATGCTACACCATTAACATTAGGACAAGAAATTTCCGGTTGGAAAGCGATGCTCGATAAAGATCTAGCGATGATTGAAGAAAGCAGCCAAAAATTATTAAACCTTGCTCTAGGCGGAACGGCTGTAGGAACCGGAATCAATACAAAAAAAGAATTCCCGGGACTTTCTGCCAAACAAATTGCAGCGGATACAGGATATCCTTTTGTCACATCTGATAATAAGTTCCATGCATTGACTAGCCATAACGAAATCGTCTACGCACACGGTGCTTTGAAAGCATTGGCGGCGGATTTAATGAAAATTGCGAACGATGTCAGATGGCTTGCAAGTGGTCCAAGAAGCGGAATCGGCGAAATAGCCATTCCGGAAAACGAGCCGGGCAGCTCCATCATGCCAGGTAAAGTCAATCCAACACAAAGTGAAGCGCTTACCATGATTGCAACACAAATCGTGGGTAACGATGCTACAATTGGCTTTGCAGCAAGCCAAGGTAACTTTGAATTGAATGTATTCAAACCAGTCATCATCTATAACTTCCTGCAAACGGTCAAATTATTGACGGAAGGCATTCATTCATTCAACGACAATTGTGCGGTGGGCATCACTGCAAATGAAGATAAAATCAAAGAAAATGTAGAACGTTCCCTTATGTTGGTAACAGCATTGAACCCTCATATCGGTTATGAAAAAGCAGCCAAGATTGCCAAAACGGCATTCAAGGACAACTCTACGTTAAAAGAAGCAGCGTTGAAATTGGAGTTCCTGACGGAAGATGAATTCAAAGCATGGGTCGATCCTGCTAACATGGTTAATAAATAATTAGTAGTGCCCTCCCTCTGGTATTAGGGAGGGTGTTTCCATGTGTTAAAATAATGGAATCGACAAATACTGAAATCATAAGTATCGGGAACAGGAGGAAAAACAATGTCTATATGCCCGCTTTGCAACGGTCTGAGAAAAATTCATGTGAAATGCCCGGAATGCGGCAGTGATCTCGAGGATAAAGGGAAATTCATGGACTACGCTGATGATTACAGTGCTTATATGGATATCGACATACTTAAAGAAAACGACGGATACCCTCAATCCCTTCAAAAAGGCCAATGCCCGCATCTCATGAAATGCCCTGAATGCGGACATGATGAAGTGGTATTGGTCCAGGAATGAATCTATACCTTTATTTGAATAAACGTAAAAAGACCCACTATGAATGGGTCTTTTTACGTTTAATTGGCAGATAACTTCATGCTTTCCTGCATCTGTTCATCTTCTTCAACTAAAATGCGATGTTCAGTCCCTTTATCAAAAAAGTGTGCTTTATTCATGTCGAGGGCAAGATCGATCTTTTCCCCTGCCTGAATAATATTCTTGGCATCGACCCGTGCTACGAAGTCCTGACCCTCTAATGTGGAGTAGAGCATAATCTCCGCGCCCATGAGTTCGGCTACATCAATTTGGGTCGTGAATGTAGTGTTAGGGGACTTCGTGAAGTAAGCTCCTTCATTATGGAAATCCTCCGGACGGATGCCAAGGATTACATCTTTTCCGGCATATCCTTGATCACGAAGCATTTTCATTTTCAATTCAGGTATTGCAAGCGTTTGTTCGCCTATTTTAATTGTGCCTTCTTTTAATGTTCCGGTAAAGAAGTTCATGGCAGGCGATCCGATAAAGCCGCCGACGAAAACATTTATTGGTTTCTCATAAACGTCCTTTGGGGCACCGACCTGTTGGATGATACCATCTTTCATTACAACAAGACGTGTAGCCATGGTCATTGCCTCTGTTTGGTCATGCGTGACATATATCGTTGTGGTGTCGAGCCGTTTATGCAGTTTAGCGATTTCGGCACGCATTTGAACCCGCAGCTTTGCGTCGAGATTGGATAATGGCTCATCCATCAAGAAAACTTTTGCGTCCCTTACAATTGCACGGCCGAGAGCCACACGCTGGCGCTGACCACCTGAAAGCGCTTTAGGTTTCCTGTTTAGCAGCTCTTCAAGTCCGAGAATCCTTGCCGCTTCATTGACCCTTTGCTTGATTTCCGCTTTTGGCGTTTTCCTGAGCTTTAATCCGAATGCCATATTGTCAAATACGGTCATATGAGGATATAAGGCATAGTTCTGGAAAACCATCGCAATATCACGATCTTTAGGAGGGACATCATTGACTCGCTTGCCGTCTATGTATAAATCCCCTTGGGAAATGTCCTCCAGTCCGGCAATCATCCTTAATGTCGTTGATTTGCCGCAACCGGAAGGTCCCACAAAAACGATGAATTCCTTATCGGCAACACGAAGGTTGAAGTCTTTAACAGCCGTCACCTTTTTATCATAAATCTTGAATATATGATCTAACACTAACTCTGCCATGAAAAATCCCCCTTTTAAACTCCTGATTACTTGTACCAATTAGCTATAGTCTAAGCTATCGGTTTAGAAAAAAGTATGGGCACATTGCACAAAAAAGGTTGATATTACCTCTTTGTAATGAAAATTAATCAATCAGCAGAAATATCAAGTACGCAGTAAGGGCATGACGGAATTTTCTAATATCGAGACCAGTTCTTTCAGAGAATTTATCGATTCGGTATTGTAAGCTGTTCCGATGTATATAAAGCTGTTTGGCGGCATAGGTGGCATTGGAATTACATTCGATATACGTTTTAACTGTTTTGATAAGCTCAGTATCCTGCTTGGTCTTGCCAAGAATTTCATTGATATACCACTTTGCATTCTTAAAGGATGGATCATTTATTAATGAATGAGGGATGATGTCTGCCAAATCAGTCACCTTTAGATCCGGCAGATGCACCTGTGCCAAATCAAAACACCTTTTCTCCTGGGCCCAGTGATGGTGAAGGTCTTGATTTACAGTGTGAAAGCGCCCCGTGAACATACGGGTCTTTACATAAAAATCACTTTCAAGCGTGGAAGAAATGGCGATTAGTTCTTTATTTGATAATGGTTCATCCTTGTCCGTTTCAATTAAGACTCCTGCGGTTTCATTTTCCCAGATAATAGCTGCGTCAGATGGAACGAAAGCGAGGAAGGCCTCTTCAAAATCGGAGTTGGAAAAATCAGCATGAGTCAGCTTGAAATGAAGGAATCGTACATTCTCCCAGCTCGTTAAAGGCAATGGTGCATTCGGTTCGGATAAAAAATTTTTCCATGATGAGTCTTGATGTGCATTGAGGTTATTTGGGTTTATGGAAGGAGCAAAAAGCAGTTCCAATAAACGGATTTCCTCGGCTGTGATTTCTGAACGGGGAATGCCAAGTATACTTCTGGAGTCTTCGAACCAAACATATTCAGAAATATCATCAGTATCCTTTTTATTGGTAAGAGCGTTCGGGAATTTTTGTTTAAGATTTTCAAGCATCGGTTCCACCTTCTTTCTCCCTTTCCATATCATTATAGCGAAAAAGAATAAAGTTCAAAAGATTAGGATATTGCTAGTTTTTCCGAAAGGGAAAATAAAAGAAAAGTTGCAAGTATTATTAATGTTAGGAAAGGGTATTGCGTATGCTTTATGGAATATCGTTAAAGGAGGAGGAGATCTTATGAACATTTTAATATTGGGCGGTACACGCTTTTTAGGCCGGTATTTAGCTAAAGCTGCGATAGGGAAAGGGCATGATGTCACACTTTTTAATCGTGGAAGCGATCCTTATGTCTTTCCCGAAATAGAACAGTTAAAAGGGGACCGCGACGGGGATCTGGAAATGTTGAAAGGAAGACAGTGGGATGCAGTCATTGACACATCAGGATTTATCCCTCGAACTGTATCGAAATCCTGCAGATTGCTTAATCAAGTTAAACATTATACATATATTTCAAGCATCTCAGTTTACAGTGATCCGACCGAGCCAGGAATTGATGAAAATGGAGAAGTTCATACACTAAATGAAGATAAAGCAGAAGAGATCACCCGCGGAACTGCTGGACCGATATACGGTGAATATTATGGACCGTTAAAATCATTAAGCGAAAAAGCAGCTGAAAAAGAACTGCCGGGGAAAGTCCTGTCAATTCGCGCCGGGCAAATAGTAGGTCCATATGATTACACTGACCGATTGCCGTACTGGCTTAAAAGGATAGCGGAAGGGGGAGAAATTTTATCTCCTGGACGCCCTGGACGTCCAATCCAAGTTATCGATGCAAGGGACTTGGCCCAATGGATCATCCAAATGATAGAAAAAAGCATGACAGGTACGTATAATGCCGTTGGCCCAGATTACAAACTGACTATGGGGCAATTACTTGAAGGCTGCAAAAAGGTAACAAGAAGTAATGCTGATTTTACATGGGTATCTGAAAAATTTTTAAAAGACAATAAAGTAGAGCCGTGGGGAGAGATGCCTTTATGGATACCAGAAGAATTCCCTTTACCTGGAGGAAAGGAACCTTTGAATGGGTTTTTGGCTGTCGATAACGATAAAGCCATCAATAATGGACTAACATTCCGTCCCCTATCAGAAACTCTCGAAGATATATGGAATTGGGAAAAGTGCCGTCCGGAATCTGCCGATAGAAAAGCAGGCATTCACAGACAACATGAAAGTGATCTCCTTGGATTATGGAAACAGACAGTAGGTTGAAACCTTCTTTTATTATTTTTAAATAAACAATGTGAAGGAAATTAAAAAAACGATGGGGTAAAAACCCCATCGTTTTTTAGTCCATGGATCTGCTTGCATGTTTTGTGAGGATTTCAAGGTTTTCCATGGCGGCTACCACTTTTTCCTTGTTGATATCAGGGAAAAGAAGATGGATGTCTTCACCTTTTTTGACAGAGTGGGCTGCAATCTGTTGAAGTTCCGCCTTATGTTCAATCGTCAGGCCAATATCAAGCAATGTCATCGGCAGTTTAAGTACCTGGTAGATTGGCAGCAATTGTTTGATTTCCGAGAATTTCCCTTCTAGCACAAGCTGGACTAAAATGCCATATGCCACTTTTTCCCCGTGAAGTAAATGATTCGCTTGCGTGATGGAAGTCATGCCATTATGAATGGAGTGGGCACCGGCAACGCGCAGGTACTGGCCGCCAAAGCCGCCAACTAGACCGCTGGTGATGATGTTCGTTTCAATGACACGCTGCAGCGCGTCTGACCATTTACCCTTTTCCAAATCGGCTAGGGCTTCCTCGCCATATGTCAATAAAACTTCCTGGCATTGCCTTGCGGCTATATGGGCCAATTCAATACAAACGGACTTCGTGGCAAGCTTTTCGGCGAGTGCATTGCCCTCGTACCATTTCGCCAATGTATCGCCGATTCCAGCACGTAAATAGTTAATGGGCGAATTAAGAAGAATTCCTGGTTCAATAAATAACATCCAAGCGCTTTTTTCATGAATATCATAGCGGACATATGAACCATTATCATCATAAATGACACTCAACGGTGTCCAGGCAGCGCAGGTGGAAGCCAGGGTCGGAATGAGGATGATTTCCTTTTGAAGCAAGTTTCCGGCCGATTTGGCGAGGTCGAGCAGCTTACCGCCGCCAATGCCGATCAATGCATCCGCACCGAGTTCAAGAGCGGAATTCTTGACGCGTTCAATTTCCGCATCACTGCATTCCCCGCCGTATGTGAAAAAGATCGTCTCAATATTTGCTAAGGAAGGAAAAAAGGGTTCAGCAACTTCCCATGATTTTCTCCCATGAATAACGAGCACTTTACGAATGTTTCCTTTACTCAGTTTTGCTTCCAGTGTTTCAAGGACATTAGCTTTACAGGCATAATAAGCGGGGCCGCTGCGGACCTCCAGTAAGGTATTCATATTCGTTCTCCTTAATGAAAGGCCTGTACCCGGTAAAGGGGAAGCAGGCCTCGATTATTTGATCAATTCATCCAGTCTGGATTTCCGAATCCGGCAAATTTGTCATCGATCACTTTTTCAAACCGGTCGGATTCCACTACTGATATAATATCCATGGGAATTTGAGCGTCTACATCTTTTGTATTCACTGCATCTACGTTTAGATACATATACGGCATTTTTTCTGAAATAAGGGCATCCTTGTGGTCCATTTTCGCTGCAAGAGCGAAGTTGCCAAGGACCGCCGTTAGGTCAACACTGTCTGTTGCCAGGTGGAAATTGAGCGTATTCCAATGGTTTGAGTTGGATGTAGGCCGGGATATTATACAATAATCCAGCATTTACATCCAGGTTAATTATTCCAATATTTCCTTGTCAAAAAGGTAAAGTGGTACTACATTTATTATAGTAAAGTTAAAAAAAGGAAGATAAAACTATTTTTGTACAATGATGGGGAGGCAATTGAATGATAGAAATTAAGACGATAAATGATGTGGTTTGTGTGCACGGGACTCCTGGCGGGAACAAGTCGGGGATGAGTGTTAATGTTTTTTTAACGGATGGACTATTGATAGATACTGGCGCACAGATTTTATTGGAAGAGCTTATTCCGTTCTATGAGTCCGCAGACTTCGACTCAGTGGCCCTGACTCACTATCATGAAGACCATACGGGGGGCGCTGCCTGGATACAGGAACATAAAAGGGTGCCGCTTTTCATTCACCCGATGTCGGTTGAGGTTTGTGCAAAGGATGCTGTATATCCTGAATATCGCAAAATTTTCTGGGGGAAGAGAGACGCCTTTAAAGCTGAGCCGCTAGGGGAGGCCATTCATTCACGCACCCAAACGTGGGAGCCGATTTTTACCCCCGGCCATGCGAAGGACCATATGGTGTATTTGAATCACAGTAATGGCATGCTCTTTTCAGGAGACCTTTTCGTAACACCAAAGACAAAGCTTGTCTTACGGGAAGAGTCTGTCCCGGTCATCATCGATTCCATAAAAAGATTACTTCAATATGATTTCGGGGAAGTGTTTTGCTGCCATGCTGGGCATGTCCCTGATGGAAAGGAAATGTTCGGGAAAAAGCTGGATTATTTGGAAAACCTCCAAGGTGAAATTTTACGCCTGCATTCTCTAGGGCTGACCGTTCAAGAAATCCAGCAGGTCGTTTTACCGAATCGCTATCCCCTTATCGAGATATCTGGGCATGAATGGGATTCAGAGCATATCATTACATCGATATTAAACGAAAATATTTTGAGTGCCAGGGAGAATGGAACTATTTGATGTTTAACGGTCTGACTGATATAAAGAAGAGCTCTCCATAAGAGAGCCCACATAATTCATTTATTGATATTGGGATCTGTTTCATCATAAAAATCATGTGCTTCTTCGATGTTCTGAAGGTCAGCGACTTCATACACATTTCCGCCCGCCATTCCTTCATTGATGATACGGTCGATATCAAGGTAAACGGAGTCCTTGCCATCATATTCGGTATCCTTCAAAAATGTCATTTTTTCTTTATCCAAAATAAATCCCTCCTAGCCTTTTCTTTAGTTTAGGCAAAGGAGTTTTTTTTATTCTGTTTAGGGATTTCATGAATGTAAAGGCGGTTCATTCATATACATGGAAGATCATTAAATCATGTATCATGCTTTTGAGTTTGGCTTCATCTGTTTCGGAAGGCGGATTGGCTGTCCACTCGATGGATCCATCTTTATGATACAAGGCTTGGATTGCCTGCTTGTTGAAATAAAAGGAAATTTTCCATCCTGGCAGATTCTTATGCAGTGGTGCCCATTGAAAATGAGTAATCATATGTATTACCTCCATATATACAGTTTCTCATTTGATTATAATGGAAAACGGCAGCTGGAGGTGTTATTTAATTGTCAGGCTGGGAAAAGTTAATTCAATAAAAAGATTTTTTAAATGCAAAAGCCTGTTTGTTTCAATTTCCTCCTCATCGAATTGCATGGGCTTTGAGTTCACTTCGTATATAAAGAGCGAGCCTGATTCGTCTTCCCCTATATCCATGGAAAACTCTCCGAGAAATCCGATTTTTTTTGAAAGTATCTCTCCGCTTTTTTGGGCGATTTTCGCTAATTTTCGATTCAGGCTTCTTGATTGCAGGTCTTGATAAGGAAAGATCTTACCCCCTTGGGGAGTGTGGGTGGTGATTTCCTGAGTTTGTGACATCCTTACCGCTTTGCCGGTCACTTTATAAAAACCTTTTTCATAATGGACCAGAATCCGGTAATCATAACGATGTCCAAAAAGCTTTTTTGGTATGATCGCCTGTTGAGCAAGGTAGCTCCTTTTTAATAGATCCCTTTTTTTTGTTTCCCAGAATGACGCGAAATCCGGGAAGGACTCACTATGCTTTAAGCTATTGAACAATAGTGTATCATCATCATTTTTGATTATGGTATAAATGCCTTTACCTTGGCTTCCTTTGCAGGGTTTAAGGTATATATGCCTGTAGGTCTCCAGGAAAGCATCTAGGCAGCCGCTGTTTCGCAAGACCATGGTGGGCGGAAGGTGATTGGTGAGGGATCCTTCTTCCATCAATGCTTCGAACATCACATATTTATCTATGAAGCAGGGGTTGAAAAGATTCATTCGGTATTCTTTAAAAAATTTGATGAGCTGTTGGAATTCCCCTGACGCCTCATAGCTCCTCGAGGGGATTCGGTTATAGACGATGTCAGGGAAGGGCACTTTACATTCGATCCACTTGTTTGAAATGGAGGAAAAAACATACCCTCTCATCGATTCGGAATGAAGGGCCTTTTCTGTGAATACATACGCTAATATTCCATGTTTCAACAAATATAGTGATAGGTCCCGAAAAAGGGTCAGGTTTCCACCCAAACCTGATTCCTTTTTGGAATTGGAAACAGTCAGTATGCCGACGGCAAGCATCCGGTTACCTAGAAATATGGTGATTGGAATTAGGGGTTGATTCGTATGCTCCTTATTATAGCTGATTACCTCTTCGGCAGAGCCGGCGAAAAGTTCCGCATTCTCTTGATTGTGGTACCAATTTTCAGTGGGGATATCGTAAAAAATGTTCATCGCGGCACACTGATTGATTTCGTAATCGTCTGTTCCGTAAGATAAATGGCGTAATCAAGGCTAAGCTTTCTGGTCAGCAATTCGAAATCCTTGAGTTTTGGATGGGAGAAGATGGAACGTCCCGGTTTGGAATTGGCTTCAAACATCCAAACCTGCCCTTTTTTATCCAATCCAAAATCAAATCCTATTTCTGCAACGATTCCGTCCAAGTTCTTTTCTATACTGTCACTTAAAATCAGTGCGGCTTCCGATAGCTTTCGTTCGACTTCTTTGGCCTCATCGTCATCTCCAAACAGTTCGGCAACCGTTTTGATCACACCCCCGCTTTTAATATGGGTCGTGACGCTGCCGGCACCGGCGATTTTTGCGGCGATCGCGGTTACCTGCCATTTTCCATTACTGTCCTTGTTCGTATGGACCCGGAAATCCACTGGACGTTTTTCAGATCGAATTAATGGGATGCCCTGCTGCACGATAAGATTCTCAAGCGGCCGGTCGTGAAAAATATGTTTAACGATGGATTCCAGTGTGGAAAACTTTTGCAGTTTATTTTCTTTTGCTTCATTTGTATAGCGGCAATAGTAAACATTCTCATGCTTATCATAAAGAATTTGGTGAATCCCTAGGCCGAGGCTGCCGTGAATGGGCTTTATATAAACTTGCCGGTAATGGGAAAGAAGGGTTTCCACCACGGACATGGATTGAAATGGATACGTTTCCGGCAAATATGGCAGTGCCCGCTCATCTGCGCATAACCTTTCATTTACATCCCATTTATTGAAAAAACCAGGATTATACCATGGAATGGTATATTCTTTTTGAAATTTCTGCTTCACTTCTTTAGGTCCATCGCGGTTTTCCGTCAACCGATTTGGGAGACGGTCATAGATGACATTAGGAAAAGGAAATTCATTAATGTGCCAGTCATCGTTATCAAACACATAACCTTTGATTGTCTCCTCATCCCAATTGATTACATTCTCCCCAAATACAAAGGGGATACAGCCTGTGGTCCTGCTAAGCGAAAGGAGCTTTGCGAAAAATTCCGATCTCTCGCCTAATGGTTTGTTTGAAATGCCGGTGAAGCCTGATGAAAAGATTCCGACCAGCGGTCCGATATGAATGCTCTTGCCGTATATGAATAAATGAAGGGGAATATCGGTATGATCGAATATTAGAGATTCCGCAAGACTTTCCGAAAGGACGATTGATTGATTGACGGCCGGGTTTTGTTTGACGATGGCAGGACATGAATGTCGTCCGAAATAAATTAATTCAATCTCTGCCAAATCTCCAAGCTCTGAAGGGTAGTAGAGAACATTGCCGGGGATAGCGGCAATTTCGGCAGGATAAGTCTTTCTCACTTTCTATTCACCTGCTTTCTGAAGATGTTCGGCTAAATACTGGCTATATTGAAACGGTGCGCGATGAATATCTTTCATGGTCTCCGGCTGTAGTGCCTGAATGATTTTCCTTCCGGGCTTCGAGTTAATGTCCATTATCCATATTTGGCCTTTTTTATCGATGCCTATATCGATCCCCAACTCGAATAACCTTTCAAAGACAGCTTCGGCTTCTGCGGGCAGGGTGCGAAGGATATGCTGAATCTTTTGTTCGACGGCAATCGAAATCGTTTCCGGGTTTCTTTTGATGAAAGTATCCAATGAAATGGCTTCCCCGCCTGTGGCAAGATTTGAGGTGATTCCGTCCTTTTGTCCCGTACGAATTCCGCGGCCACGTTCCATCCATTGATTCTTCTCGTTTTTTTGAAGTAAAATCCGTAAATCGAATGGCTCGTTATTTTGGTTGCAAAGTTCCAAGTATGGCTGGCAGAGGTAACGGTATCGATTTAATAAATGCTGCAGCCATTTGTTAAGCTGAGATTTGGAGGAGAATTGGCGGTCATATTTGGTGCCCTTTTTCGTCATGGATACCAAGGTGCCGTCTTCGTTTTTTGAAAGAAGATAGATCCCTGTACCGCCTGCACCGAATTCAGGTTTGATGATGATTTTATCCAGGCGCTCCAAATGACCGGTAATATCTTCCGGTGTCGTCACTTGTACGGTCTCTGGAAAAAATGCCTGTAGGTGTGGATGGTTTTTTAGGATTTGATACACTTCCCACTTACCAGAAAGGCCCAGCCCCAAGAAATTCGAGTTATCTTTTAACCAATCGATTTTGTGCCGCGTTTCCGTTGACTCACGGACTAATCCGTGAAAACAGCGATCATAAACAAAATCAGGTATATCAAAAGATGCGGCGATCCAAGTTTCGTTCTCGGCTTCAAAACGCTCGCCGCGGATTTTTTTCAGATCCATATCAATATTTTCCGGTGAGAATTTACAAACTTTCATATTAAATGATTTTGCGGTTTTGGCTATTTCGGTGAAGTAGTTGTTTTCATGTGTATCCGACGCGGCCATTAATCCTATTAACACGTGCTAGCAACTCCTTTTATAGATGGTTTTCGCGGTTAAGGGCAAGCATGAAATCTATGATGGATTTTACTGATGGACGAAAGGTTTCATAGTTGCCTTGAAATTTTTTCGAAGGTTTTGAATTCACTTCGATGATCCATGGATGGGTATCGGTATCCAGTGCTAAATCGATCCCTAGCTCACCGAATGAATCGTCATGGTTTTCGACCAAGGCCTGGGCAGTGTTTTTAGCCAGCCGAACGAGCTTTTGATATATGCGGCTGGCGTCCTGAAGGTCAAATGCTTCCTTTAGAAAATCCGGCCCATTTTTCATCAAGCCGCCTTGTGCAAGATTGGAAACGATAGTGCCAGGGTCCCCAATCCGGGCAACCATTGAAGAAACTTTCCATTCAAGCAGATCGTTCCGGTGAAGAAGTATGCGGAAATCAACTTTTCTCTGATCGGTTTCGAATAGGGAAATCCCTTTTTGAAGAATGAAGGATTGTTTTCTGGAAAACCTTTTTAAGGTTGCGTACAACTTCTCATCCGTATCAGCAAAATGCACATCCTGGAGATTTTCGGAATGCTCGATTTTCCATTTTCCAGCTACTTGCGTTAATCTGGATATATTCCTGCCTTGGCTGCCTGATGCGGGTTTAAAGTAGATTACCGAATGCTTTTCTATAAACCTCAAGAAAGATTCCTTTTCGTTAAAAAGTATTGTCTCCGGCAAATTTGGCAACAGCTCATCTTCTAAGATTAGCAGCTCATGTACATCATGTTTGGAGAGGAACCTTCCATTGAACATCGGTATCGACCGTTCCTCCAGTTCAGTTTTAAACAGCTTGAAAGAATGCGATTCCTCAAGTTTGCGCGAATGTATCCGATTATAAAATACATCAGGAATGGGGAGGGGCAAGGTTTGCCAGCCATCTTGCCCAGGCAGGTAGCCTTCCACAACTCCTTCTTGAAGAGACTGCAATTTTACTAAATAGAAGGGGATGCCCTGCTGATTACAATATGATTTCATTTCCTGATAAAATTTTTCCATCTCACCGAATGTCCCGTCTTGCAAGGGAGTCTGGTTCATGAGTGAAGCGAAGAACGGGCCTATTTTAATTGACCTTCCTTCCGCATTGTATGAGACGGAGATTGGATCGGAAAAACTGGGTAAGGATAAAGTTTGGTTCATATCATATGAAAGTTTCAATGTAGGCTGGGATGACGGGAATGGCTGAACAAGTACCGGGACCGAACGGCATCCAGCCATGATCGTTACGGGTTCTCCAAATTGAAGGCCCCATTCCTCAAATAGTTTTTCTTCGATAAACAGTAGCGCCTTCTTTCGCGTCTCTGCGGGATTTACCGTAATGAAAACTTTCTGATGGTTAAGGTTCATAATAATTCCCCGTTTGCACTAAGTTTAATATCCTTTAATAATTAAATGATGGGCAAATGTGGATAACACATTCTATGTTCTTTTAATTAGAAGGTGTCATCAAGCCTCTATTTAAAGCAATAAAAGGAGAAATTTCATGGAGTTTTGGTTAAGGATACTGTATGGTCGTCTTAGGTGCTGTAATAGGTAGCTTCACTAAATTATTAACTGTAAAAATGCTGTTCAGACTTTATAAACCAATCTATATTTTCGGGAAACAGATGCCGTTGACACCAGGGTTGATTCCGAAGCGGCAGGATGAGTTAGCCAAACAGTTAGGCGAATTGGTGTTGATCATTTAATCACGCCAGAGAGCATTCAAAGTAAAGTCATCAGATGCCTCTATACAGAATATGAAAATTTTCGTAAAGGCAGAAGTAAAGAAAGCATTGTCCACGGAAAAAAGTACTGCTCAAATGCTTGATCAACTGGGAATGAAGAATTCTTCATTTACGTTAGAACAGAGATTACAAACATTCTTTCTTGGTAAATATGAAACATGATCGGAAGAGAAACGATATAACAATTGATTAACGAAAAAACGGCTGAAATGCTGCCTGTCGCTTCGATCATGAATAAGCCGGTTCGAGAATTGACTGCCAATTTCTCGGACACCATTTCCCGGCTTGAGGAAATGGTCGCTTCCATCACTAAGAAGGAATTGTCGATGATCACCTACCTTGGAGCTTTGCTTGGTGGAATCCTCGGTTTATTTCAAGGTTTTGTAACTGTTTTAATAGGATGACGTGTAATTCGCAATCGGATTTGTTATAGTGGAAAAGGTGTAGGAATACAATGATTACCGGGAGGGGAAATAAATGAGTAACGTATATGATGCAGCGTATGAAATGGAAAAGGCAATTAGGGCAAGTAATGAATATGCCGATTTGCAACGCTTATATGATCTTGTCAATTCTGATGAAGCAACAAAAGGGATGTTTGAAAACTTCCGTAATCTGCAGATGTCATTGCAGCAAAAGCAAATGATGGGACAGGAGATTGCACCGGAAGAGGTTGAGCAAGCACAAAAGACGGTACAGCTTGTCCAACAAAACCCAACCATTTCACAATTGATGGAAGCTGAACAACGGATGAGCATGGTTATCGCAGACCTCAATAAAATTATCATGAAGCCACTTGAAGATTTATATGGCTTGCCTGAACAACAGCAATAAGCAGTTAAAGACTCCCTTCCATAATGGCTGGGGGTTTTTTTGTTTCCTGAAAGCACCGTTGCAAGGGTCGTGAACCACTATTTGTTCTATTCCCGAAATTTTAGTCATAAATTTGGAAAGAGGATACTACAGATGGGGGAGATCAGCATGGTATATCGACTACTTGCGGTCAATATCGACGGGACATTGCTCCAGTCGAATGGCCGTTTAAATAAATCGACTAAAGAAGCAATAGATTATGTTCACCAAAAAGGTGTCCATGTTGCACTTGTGACGTCAAGAAACTATCACTCAGCAAAAAAAGTGGCCAAAGCCCTAAAAATAAATCCGATGATCGTTGCTCAGCAAGGAGCCTTTGTCGGAGCTTCCATAGAAAAGCCGATAATGGTAAAAAGAATATCAGAAGAACTGACTGCAGAGCTCGTGCAAATGCTTGAAAAGACCAAGTGCCAAATATTGCTCATTCATGAGAAATACTCGCTGGGCAATCGGGTGAACCTCCCGGAGAATTTGCTTGGTAAATCGGTTATGTATTTGAATGATCAAAATATTTATGCTCAAAATTATGTGGATGATATCAGTGAAGAGCTTATTGACCAGCCGATGGCCCCGACGAAGATGGACATTATATTTCCAGAAAAAAGTGCTCGAAATGATATGTTGAAATTGATAAAGGAAATGTTCCCTGAGGTGGATGCAATCTTACATCCAGGACATAAGCTGACAATCGTTCCGAAGGGTGTTTCTAAATGGAGCGGTGTATTGTATTTAGCTGACCATTTAGAGGTGAAAAGAACGGAAATCGTCTCGATTGGAGATGGATTGGATGATATTGAGATGATTGCCGGTTCTGGTCTGGGAGTTGCCATGGGCAATGCGGATGAGGAAGTAAGGAAGGTGGCAAAATGGGTGACGCGCTCCAATGACCAAGATGGTGTTGCCTATATGCTGAAGGAATTCTTCCGGAAACAGCATCCAATCGATTTTTTACAAAAGATGAATATGCTTAAGTGAATGGTGGGGCTCCTTCATATAGAAGGGGCCCCATTTAGATAATGCCGCTTTTTAGGCCTGTTATATTTCATAAATAATTATAAGCTTCTTTCCATAAGCTAAAGGAAAATCAGTAATGGAAAGGAAGAATTCAATGGGTGTAATCAATGCAAAAGAAGTGCAAGTCGGTGACGAGGTGTTTGTGATTTATAATAATCCCCACGTTCCTACCGTTTCTAATATAAGGGCGGCGGAAATCGTTCCGCATCCCAAAAATCCCAATGCAGTTGCCTTGTTCCTGAACGATACATTTCATACGATTGAGGACGATGATGCTTTGTTCACTTCGGAAGCCGCAGCGGAAAAAGCATACAGTGATTATATGGATAACCAAATGACTTAAAGATACGTTCACGTCGCATGAACAGATGAAAGCCCTCGCTTATAGAGCGGGGGCTCCTTTTGATTATATTTACGAGTAAACGCTCAAAATTCACGAGTATTTGCTGCAAACTCACGAGTAAACGCGCCAAACTCACAAGTAAAAGCTCCAAATTCACGAGTGGATGCTCGAATTCACGAGTATTTGCTGCAAACTCACGAGTAAACGCGCCAAACTCACGAGTATTTGCTCCGAACTCACGAGTAAACGCTCGAAACCACAAGTAAACGCTCAAAATTCACAAGTATTTGCTCCAAACTCACGAGTAACGCTCCGAATTCACGAGTAAACGCACCCATACTCATATGTCAGAAGCCATTAGTGATTAAAACAGCATATTTGACTATAAAAAATAAAAAAATGCCACTCCTATTTCAAGAAATACAGAGTGACAGTTATGGTTTAATCTCAGTTATTGGATTGTATTAAGAGTTTCATTGCGTGAATTTGTCCAATATGATTGGCTTCATGGAGCACTACAAAATTAATGAATTCCCCCACTGTTTCCATTCCGTTGAAAGGCTGTGCTGTTTTTTCAGTCAATCGTTCTTCCGGAATTTCAAGAAGTCGATCAAGTTGTTCATGCAGTTGTTGCTTTAATACTTCAACGGTAGGTACGTCCCCAGTCCAGTCCGCTGGTTTTGAACCATATCCGAATAGTTGGCCGTAATTCGCTGGCAATTCATTATTGGAGTCCAATAAAAATTTTTCGGCTGCAGTAAGGACATGTCCAAGGTGCCAATGGATTGTATTATTAAAACCTTCAGGCTGTACATCCATAAACTCTGGTTTGATTCCATCGATTTCTTTTAAAAGATTGCCGCGCATGACCGTTAGCTGATTTTTTACATAATTCATTTTACATTCCCCTTTCAATCTTGTTTTTTTCTAAACGCTATCCCATGAAATTATAGCAAGGATAATTCAATATTATCAAATTTTAGCTAAGCCATTTCACAAAGGGGAAGTCTTATCAATTTACAATTTATTTCATTTTAAGGGTTGTAATTGTCAGATAATTTATTATAATTAAAATAATGTTAGGAAAACTTACATATTAATGTGAAGTTAAGTTACATAAAGAGAGATGAGATGATGGTAATTGAAGTAAGTTTATGCATTTATTACAAGGGAAGAGTGCATCCGAATTTAATGGGATACTTGGAATAATTGGCGGTATAGTTTGGCAAAAGGAGAGAGGGTATGCGTTTAACAGCAAGGGAACAGGAAAAGTTAATGGTTGTAGTGGCGGCAGATTTGGCAAGAAGGCGAAAAGATCGCGGCTTGAAATTGAACTATCCGGAATCCATTGCATTGATTACCTATGAAATAGTCGAAGGGGCCAGGGATGGGAAATCAGTATCGGAACTGATGCAATTTGGCAGGACGATTCTTTCAAGTGAAGATGTTATGGATGGGATTCCTGAGATTATTCATGATATTCAAGTTGAGGCAACGTTTCCGGATGGTACAAAGCTTGTGACTGTTCATAATCCGATTCAGTAAGGAGGAGGAGGCCATGATACCAGGTGAATATATCTTGAAAAAAGAACCAGTCGTATGTAACGAGGGAAAGATTTTAACGGTCATAACAGTCATCAACAGGGGAGACCGTCCGATACAGATTGGCTCACACTTTCACTTTTATGAAGTGAATCTTGGACTGGAGTTCATTCGTGAGAATGCTTTTGGGAAAAGGCTTAACATTCCTGCTGGTACAGCTGTCCGTTTTGAGCCAGGCGATGCGAAGGAAATCGAACTGGTCCCATTCAGCGGCAAAAGGGAAGTTTATGGATTAAGTAATAAAACGAATGGTCCGCTTGATAAGGAGTGAAAATATGAGTCATGAAATGTCACGTAAGCAATATGCCGACATGTTTGGTCCGACAACAGGGGATTTAATTAGATTGGCAGATACCGATCTTTTCATAGAAGTGGAAAAGGATTTTACAAAGTACGGGGATGAAGTGAAATTTGGCGGGGGTAAAGTGATTCGTGATGGTATGGGGCAACATCCAACCGCTTCAAGAGATGAGGTGATGGATCTTGTTTTCACCAACGCGATCATCATCGATTATACAGGCATTTATAAAGCGGACGTTGGCGTGAAGGATGGAAATATTGCAGCTATAGGAAAAGCGGGAAATCCCCTATTGATGGATGGGGTGACAATGGTGATAGGAGCAGCTACTGAAATAATTGCAGCTGAAGGAAAGATCGTTACAGCTGGTGGTATTGATGCCCACATCCATTTCATTGCCCCGCAGCAAATAGAGACTGCACTGTCAAGCGGGATCACGACAATGATCGGTGGGGGAACCGGACCTGCAACGGGAACGAACGCCACGACGTGTACTCCGGGAGCTTGGAATATACATAAAATGCTCGAAGCAGCAGATCATTTCCCCATGAATCTCGGTTTTTTGGGTAAAGGCAATTCCTCTGCCAAAGAACCGCTTGCTGAGCAAATAGAGGCTGGTGCGATCGGGCTGAAGTTACATGAAGATTGGGGCACGACGGCTGCAGCCATCGATACAAGTTTAATGGTGGCTGACGAATACGATGTTCAAGTGGCGATTCATTCCGACACGCTTAATGAAGGTGGTTTCGTCGAGGATACGATCAGAGCGATCGACGGCCGTGTCATTCATACATATCATACCGAAGGAGCGGGTGGGGGGCATGCCCCTGATATCATCAAGGCGGCTAGTTATCCGAATATTCTCCCGTCCTCGACGAACCCTACCCGTCCATACACCATCAATACTTTGGAAGAGCATTTGGATATGCTGATGGTATGCCATCATTTGGATCCATCCGTTCCGGAAGATATCGCTTTTGCCGATTCCCGGATAAGAAAAGAGACTATTGCAGCTGAAGACATTCTTCATGACCTGGGCGTCTTTAGCATGATCAGCTCCGATTCCCAAGCGATGGGGCGTGTAGGAGAAGTGATTCTGCGAACATGGCAGACGGCCGATAAGATGAAAAAGCAGCGTGGCAAAATGCTGGAGGATACAGGGGAAGGAGACAATTTCCGCGTTAAGCGTTATATTGCCAAATATACGATAAATCCTGCAATTACACATGGGATTTCTGATGTCGTCGGATCTGTGGAAGAAGGGAAATTCGCAGACTTGGTGCTATGGGATCCTGCCTTTTTCGGGGTTAAACCGGACATGATTCTAAAAGGAGGCATGATCGCGCACAGTATGATGGGCGATCCGAATGCTTCGATTCCAACTCCTCAACCCGTGTTATACCGCCCGATGTTTGCAAGTTTTGGACAGGCCGTTGAGAGTACGTCGATTACGTTCCTATCAAAAGCGTCATATGAAGCGGGAATTCATGAAGACCTGGGTTTGAAAAAAATAGTGAAGACTGTCTCGAACATTCGCAATCTTACAAAAAAAGATATGAAGTTAAACGGGGAGACCCCCGTTATAGAAGTTGATCCGCAAACATATGAAGTGACGGTGGATGGTGATTTAATTACGTGTGAGCCAGCGGAAATCCTGCCGATGGCGCAACGATACTTTTTATTCTGAGGTGATGACATGATAGTTGAAGAAGTATTGGGAAATATAGAGTTTATTGAAAAAAAAGCGAAATATATGGAAAAGATTTATTTGGAAAGCGATGCATTAAGAAAACGGATACTAAGGGTTAAAACGGATCATGGAAATGAAATTGGGATACGCCTTAAAGAAAACAAGGATTTGATGGATGGCGACATCCTTTATATGGATGAAAATAATATGATTGTGATCCATACGATAGATGACGATATTTTGACGATCTTGCCTACAACTCTAGGGCAGATGGGCGATATTGCGCATCAATTGGGAAATCGCCACTTACCTGCCCAGTTTGATGGGGATGAAATGCTTGTTCAATATGATTACCTGGTGGAAGAGCTTTTAATGGAACTTGATATACCGTTTCGTCGTGAAAAGAGGAAGGTGAAGCAGGCATTCCGTCATATCGGACATTCACATGATTGAACGTTTGTTTCCGTTGATCCAGCTTTGTGATTCCAATTTTCCTTCTGGGTCGTTCTCCCATTCATTCGGGATGGAGACTTACATTCAAGAAGGGAAGGTCCATGATGCAACTTCTTTAAAGGCGTTTTTGAAGGTATACATTTCTAAATCTTTAACCTATACAGATGGACTGGGGTGCCGGCTTGCATATGAATTCGTAAGTAGTCAAAGGGCTGAAAAAATATGGGATCTGGATGAGTTGCTTTATGCCGCATGTTCCGCCCGGGAATCCAGGGAGGCCTCGAAAAGAATTGGACAGCAGATGGCTAAACTATGCTCGAACTTATACCCATCCGAAGAGTTATTGGCATACTTGAAGAAAATCCAAGGAAAACAATGCTATGGACATCCGGCCATTGTATTTGCGTTTGTGTGTACCGAACTGAACCTTACCGTAGAAATGGCCATTCATGCCTGTTTGTATGCAGCTGTGTCCTCGCTTATCCAAAATGCAGTAAGAGGAATCCCTTTGGGTCAGACAGCTGGACAATCCTTGTTATTATGGTCACATGAGGTCATCCAGACAGCCGTTGCATTTATTAAAGGACTTCCGGAGGATGAACTCGGACGGACACTGCCGGGATTGGAAATAGCCCAAATGAGGCATGAGGATTTACATGTAAGACTATTTATGAGTTAACCAGAAAAGAGGTGACAGATTTGCCTTATAGAGGTAAATCGATAATAGATGAAACAAGTAGTCAAAATAGGTGTAGGTGGCCCGGTTGGTGCCGGAAAAACGATGCTTGTCGAGAAGTTGACACGGGTAATGGAAAATGACTTCAGCATGGCAGTCGTAACGAATGATATATATACAAAAGAAGATGCGCTGTTTTTAATGAAAAATGGTGTACTTCCTGAAAATCGGATCATTGGTGTGGAAACCGGCGGCTGTCCACATACAGCGATACGTGAGGACGCCTCGATGAATTTTGCAGCCATTGATGAGTTGATGGAACTCCATCCGGAACTGGATTTGATTTTTGTGGAGAGCGGCGGTGATAATTTAGCGGCGACCTTCAGCCCTGAACTCGTTGATTTTTCAATCTATATCATTGATGTCGCACAAGGGGAGAAAATCCCCCGGAAAGGTGGCCAGGGAATGATTAAATCGGATTTATTCATCATTAATAAAACGGACTTGGCCCCGTATGTAGGAGCAAGCCTGGAAGTGATGGAGAGGGATACATTAACGACCCGAGGGGATAAACCTTTCTTTTTTACTAACTTAAAAGACGAAAAGGGTTTGACTGATGTCGTAAACTGGATAAAGTCAGAGGCGTTTCTAGTAGGTCTTGAGCAGTGAGTTGGACAGGCAGCATTCGCTTAAAGGCGGAACTGAAAAATGCTCGAACGATAGTGAGTGATACTTATTATGACGGGGCATTCAAATTGTCCCGTCCGGTGTTTTTTGATGAACTTTCACCTACCTATTTTCTCATTCATGTTGGAGGGGGCTATGTAGGTGGTGACAAGTACCATCAGCTTTTTTGTTTGGAAGAAGGGGCTACAATGACATTGACGACGCAGTCTGCGACAAAGATATATAAAACGATGGATGAGCCGGCAGTGCAGAAAACCGAGTTAGTTTTAAAAAAGGAAAGTTTCCTTACCTATGTGCAGGACCCTGTAATTGCCTATGAATCTGCTCGATATATTCAGGATACGACGATACATATGGAAAGCGGAGCGGGATTGTTGATGACTGATATATTTACACCAGGATGGTCAGAGAGTAGGGGGGCATTCACATATGATTGGATCCGCTCCAAAACGAACGTGTTTCAAGGTGGTAAAAGGCTGTTAATGGACCACTTGTTTCTGAATCCTTCAGACGAGATGGACTCTGTACTATTATTGGAAGGATATAGTCATTTTGGCTCGCTATTATTGATATATCAAGAGGTGGATGGGGAATTCATTACCGAACTCGATGAAATGCTTTCCCAGTTAGGAAGCAAAGTTAGAATAGGTTTTTCCCGGCTGCCAATACGTGGTTTGATGCTGCGGGTATTGGCAAATCAAACTCAACAGATAGAAAAGGTATTTTCAGTTTGTGAGGATCTCTTCCGAAGGAGGATACTTCGGGAGGATCCAATTTTTTATCGTAAATATTAGTAAAGGGAAAGGCGGTGTATTATGGAAATGAGTTTATTGCTTGTTTTAGCGATTGGATTTGTATTAGGCATCAAGCATGCTCTGGAACCCGATCATATCATTGCCGTTTCTACGATTGCGAGCCAAAGCAAGAAAATATGGAAATCTTCACTTGCAGGCGTATTTTGGGGAATCGGGCATACACTTACTCTTTTGGTGTTCGGTATCATCCTGATCCTTTTGAAAAACGAAATTCCGGAAGCTTGGGCAATGTCATTGGAATTTCTTGTGGGAATCATGCTGGTATATTTAGGTATCACGACGATTTTTTCTTGGAAGCAAACAAAGCGGGATGACCATACAGGCCGGGCTACATATCTGAAATCGATGTTAGTGGGAATTGTCCACGGACTTGCAGGCAGTGCTGCAATGGTCCTTCTTACTTTAAGTACGATAGATGAAGCGTGGCATGGGGCAATCTACATTATCATATTTGGTGTAGGTACTTGTATAGGCATGCTTCTGTTCACTACGATATTAAGCATCCCCTTTGTCACAAGCTCTTCCTCCAAAAAAGGCAATCGCTTACTCATCCGATTGACAGGTGTGATAAGCACGCTTTTCGGAATCTATTATATGTACAATCTGGGCATCAACGAGGAACTATTTTCTGTATGGTTTGGTTGAATGCAGGACATATGCCCAAAGGATATAGGTTCAAGTACCCTCAAGTCATAAACTTGAGGGTTTTTTACTGTTAATAAATCGACAAACAATCCTATTACTCTTTTGCGTGGAGAAGTATAATGAAAAATATTGGATAATTAATCCATTGGGGTGTGAGGAGATGACATGTAATGAAAAGGAAACCGATGCTTGTTGCACTTAGCCTATTATCAATAACGTTAGCTTCAGGCTGTACAACACAGCAAGAACATATTTCCGTTCAAAAATATGAAGGTAAACACTACAAATTCGAAGCATATAAAGAAAAGATAGAAATGGGGAAAACAGAAAAAACAAAAGAAATAGTAAAGAATGCAGATTGGGAAGAATTCGCGTTGGCGGAAGATCATCCTGAGGCGGACTTCATCTTTTATTTTAATGATGAGAAAAACGAAGGTAGACTAACCGTATATTATGTTTGGGTAAATCCTGATGGAAAGATTGTAGAATTGACGAAGGATGAACATAGTCAGTATGTACAGTTAAATAGAAAGGATTCAAAAATCATATTAAGACTGCTGCATAAATGAAATGCCTCTAGACAAGAATTAACATTAGAACTCTCATGTGCCTCAATATCAACAGAGTTATTTAAAAAGTGTAATGAATGGAATCGAGGCATTAAAAAAAGAACTAAATCCTTAATCCTTCCTGTTTTATAACACCTTGTTGAAAAAAAGGCGAAAGAACCCGGATTTCTAAACAAGTCCGGGTTCTTTCATTCTGCTCAGGCTGAATCAGTCTTCTTATTCGTTGTCCTCAATAGTGGCATGGTGCAGCAACGAAAAGAGCCGCCGGACTTAATGATTTCGCTTATATCGACTTCAATGACTTCGTATCCGCGTTTACGAAGCTGACTATTTACCTGTTTATTACACGGAAGACTGAATAACTTTTTATTCCCAATCGAAAGCACATTGGTTCCTAATGTGAATTGTTCTTCTTTAGTCACTTCGATCATGTCATAACGTGAAGCTAATAAATCCATTTCTTTTTTTGTAAAGGACTCTGGAAAAATAAGCGCCTCTGTCGGTGATATGATATTGAAAACACAATCTAAATGAAGGAATGTTTCAATGAAAGGAACCGCGATGACATCGTAATCCGGTAATAGGGTTTGAAGATGCTTGACGGATGTTTCATCCGTTCTTTCACTGATTCCAATATAGATGGTCTTTCCGTCAATAAGGACATCCCCGCCCTCAATATGATTTTTGAGGAGGTTGAAATATGAGATGCCATTCGTTTCGAGCCAGGATTTCAATATTTGTTCTTCACCCTGCCTGATACCTGTTGCCAACTCAGCTACATAAACGGTATTGCCAAGAGTGAAACCGATGTCCCTCGTGAAAACTTGTTCTGGATATGTAAATTGAGGCGTAAGTTTTATGACTTCAATTCCTTCATGTTCAAGAGCTTTTGTAAATTGGGCGTGCTGCTCCAAGGCAAGTGCTTGATCGATATTTTCCTCTTGAAACTCTTTTTGTGTTTCGTTAATGATCTCCCGGATTTCCATATAACGAGGTTCGCAGACGATCACCCGTGATAGCTTTGAATATTCACTCGCGCAATAAGCCTCTAGTTCTTCGTTTATTTTGTTTACCATAAATGAGCTCCCTCTAAATATTATTGTATCTTTACTATTTCCTCTTTTTTCTAGAAAGAAACATAAAAAATATGTCAGGGAACTGCACCGCTAAATTTGGATGGTTTAAAATAACATTTCAGATTAAGCTCCTAATAAATGATTCCGATATATACCGGATTCATTTATCAATTCGAAGAAAACGAATTTGCCTGCAGTTATTTGTTTTTATAAAAATTCCCGTTGATTCCAGAAATCCGCTCCCTTTCCGAATCCCGTTTTTGTCGTCAAACTCATAGAATCTGGTTTAGCCTTTTTTGAAATATCATCAAGATAAACCCAAATTCAAAATAATCGTAAAAGGCACCTAGGGATAAAGGATTATTTTTTTTCTGGTCGAATATATAATGAGGATGCTTTTAATATAAGGGGGAGATTGTAATGATGGATACTCCATTGATCATGACTCAAATCATTGAGAGAGCTGAAAAATATTTTCCGAAGAAAGAGGTAGTTTCGCGTACGGATGGTGGAATTCACACATTTACATATGCAGAGATTGCTGAGCGTACAAGAAGGCTGACCAGTAATCTTGAAAAATTCGGCATTCAAACAGGTGACCGTATTGGAACACTTGCCTGGAACCATCATCGGCATTTAGAAGCATATTTTGCGATTCCTTGTCATGGTGCTGTCCTTCATACAATCAATATGCGTCTGTCTCCTCAACATGTTTCTTATATCGTCAATAGTGCGGAGGATCGATTACTATTGATAGACCCGGATGTCATTCCCCTCTTGGAAGCAATTAAAGATGAGTTAACGACAGTGGAAGGGTATATCATTATGACGGATAAAGAGGAGCTGCCTGATACGACCCTTTCACCCATTTATCATTATGAAAGATTATTAGCCGAAGGGAATCCGAAACAGCCATTCATTCAAACCTTGGATGAAAATGCACCTGCCGGCATATGTTATACTTCCGCCACGACCGGGAATCCGAAAGGTGTGGTTTATTCACATCGCGGAATTTTGCTGCATGCGATTGCACTGGGGCTTGCCGATTCCACAGCATTAAGCGAACGTGATGTCGCCCTTCCTGTCGTGCCCATGTTTCATGTAAATGCTTGGGGGATGCCTTTTGCCAGTGTTTGGTTTGGAACGAAGATGGTTTTGCCGGGACCCTATTTCACCCCAAAGATTTTGGCTGAGCTTATAGAAACGGAGAAGGTTACAATCGCAGCAGGTGTTCCGACGATATGGCTGGGCTTATTGAAGGAGCTGGAAGAAGGCGGCCATGATACGAGCAGCATTCGCACTGTTCTATGCGGAGGGTCGGCTGCTCCGAAAAGCATGATTAAAACCTTTGAACAAAAGTATGGGATACCATTCCTGCATGCCTATGGAATGACTGAAACGAGCCCGCTCGTATTTGTATCGAAACCAAAAAGCTATCAGGAAGACCTCCCTGAAGAAGAACTTTATGAGTTGAAGGCCAAGCAGGGCCTTGTTTCGCCAATGATAGAAATTAAAGTGATCGGTCAGGACGGCGAAGTGAAACCAGATGGAAAAGAAATGGGCGAATTGCTGATCAGGGGTCCTTGGATAGCGAATGAGTATTTTAAGGATGAGCGGTCAGAGGATACGTTTAAGGATGGCTGGCTGTATACGGGGGATGTTGTCACGATTGATGAAGAAGGATTCGTCAAAATCGTCGACCGGACGAAGGACTTGATAAAAAGCGGCGGTGAGTGGATTTCTTCCGTAGATATAGAGAATGCATTAATGGCCCATGAAGGAATCTTCGAGGCGGCGGTAATTGCAGTGCCTCACGAAAAATGGCAGGAACGGCCGATTGCCTGTGTTGTTTTGAAGGACGCATCCAAGGGGCAAGTGTCCCAGGAAGACATCATCGAATTTTTAATGCCGCAGTTTGCAAAATGGTGGCTGCCGGATGAAGTGGTCTTTTTGGATGAAATCCCGAAAACGGGTGTTGGGAAGTTCTTGAAAAGGGCATTGCGTGATCAGCTTCAGGATAAATATATCAATAAATTATGATAGATTTGTATAATTGCAACTTTTCCCCCTATTCTGATAATGGAGAGGAATATATAATAGAGTTATAGAACGAAAGAGGAGGAAATAAATTGAGTATTGAATCGACATCACCTGCAGGCACTGTTTTAGTCACATATTCGGACAGGACGGCCACTGTTGCAATGAACCGTCCAGAGGCCATGAATGCTTTAAATCCGAAAATGCTGCATGATTTTATTCATGCCCTGAAGGATGTAAGTGAGAATGATGATGTGGATGTCGTCATTTTAAAGGGGAATGGGAAAGCATTTTCCGCAGGTGGTGACATTAAGATGATGCTCTCGCCTGGAAAAGAAAACGCTTTCGATGAACTGATGGATGGAATCAGTGAATTGGTGACCACTCTGTACTTCATGCCTAAATTGACCATCAGTGCCATTCATGGTGCAGCTGCAGGGCTTGGGTTAAGTATAGCTCTTGCAACCGATCATCTTATTGCCGATTCGGAAAGTAAGGTTGCGATGAATTTTATCGGGATTGGATTAATCCCCGATGGCGGCGGACACTTCTTCCTTGAACGTCGTCTTGGTGAAGTGGGTGCAAAAGAACTAATCTGGGAAGGTAAAGTGCTTACTGCGCTTGAAGCAAAAGAAAAGGGCCTCATTCATGAAGTGGCTGATGGAACCTTGGAACATGCGGTAGAGAAGAAAGTGCAATCATGGCTGCAAAGCCCGGTTCAGGCCATGATTAAAACGAAAAAAATCCTTAGTGAAAAAAATCGCCCGCTATTGATTAAGATCCTTGAGATTGAAAAAGCTGCCCAGATGAAAATGCGCCAAACAGCGGACCACCAAGAGGGAATAAAAGCATTCGTGGAAAAAAGGAAACCGAACTTCATCGGAAAATGAATAAAAAAGGCCGTCACGTTATTGTGACGGCCTTTTTTATATAAGGAATGTGTCTGAAACTTGATCATATTTTTTAGTGATTGCGCTTCCATTTTCAATCAGCGATGAAAAAGCAATAAAGCGCCAGAAGGTGATGTACAGCGATGTGTTTGATCTTGATAGTTTTTTTCCTTCAATAGATTTTGTCCCAATTCTTTAGCTTGTTCATCATTCTCGGCTGTAAATGATTCATCCAATAGTTTTTCCCCTGACGGTTCAAAAACGGTTAATTTGTATATTCTGCTCATTTTCAAAAACTCCCTTATCAAAAATGTTATTGTCTTAGGAACTGTTATAAAAATTTTATCATTATCTGTCTATTTTGACTATTATTATGTGAGGGAAATGTATTAAGACAGGGAATATTGATATGTAGCTGAATATCTTGAAAAACGATGGAAAATAACTATAGCGAACAAACTTCAAAACAAAACCTATTTATACTAGAGGAATTCTCTCTTTAAAATGAAAAATCATAAATGATATAATAAACCTGAGTAAAAGTGCATCTAGGAAGTGTATGGATCGAAGGGGGATTTTTTGAATGACGGTAAAAATCGTTAATAACATCACTGAATTGATAGGAGATACACCTGTTGTAAGGATTAATCATTTAACAGCGGAGGGTGACGCTGAAGTATTTGTGAAACTTGAATATTTCAATCCGAGCCGCAGTGTAAAGGATCGGGCTGCCTTCAACTTAATTAGGCAGGCTGAACTGGACGGCATCATTCAATCCGGGGCCACGATCATAGAACCAACATCAGGGAATACAGGTATTGGGCTTGCTATGAATGCCGCTGCAAAGGGGTATCGGGCAATTATGGTCATGCCGGATAATATGTCGAAAGAAAGAATCAATATCTTAAAGGCATACGGAGCGGAAGTTGTCCTCACCCCTGCATCAGAGCGGATGCCGGGAGCCATTCGTAAAGCTGAGGAACTAGCCGCAGAAATTCCTAATAGCTTTATTCCGCAGCAATTCGAAAACCAAGCCAATCCTGATATTCACAGAGTGACGACAGCAGTCGAGATTCTAGATCAGATGGATGGAAACCTGGATGTGTTTGTCGCTACTGCTGGAACGGGAGGAACGATAACCGGTACAGGTGAAGCCTTAAAAGAACATCTGCCGGATTTAAGGGTTGTAGTTGTCGAGCCTAAGGGTTCCCCAGTTCTTTCCGGCGGAAAGCCTGGTCCTCATAAGTTAGTGGGTACGAGCCCTGGATTTATCCCCACCATCTTAAATACAGAGGTATTTGATGAAATCGTTCAAGCGGCTGATGAAGATGCGATATCCACCATGAAGGATCTGGCTTCGAAGGAAGGTATATTGATTGGACCTTCAGGAGGTGCCTCTGTCTGGACTGCCCTGCAGGAAGCCCGTCGTCTTGGAAGTGGAAAACGAGTATTATGCATTGCACCGGATAATGGTGAACGCTATTTAAGTATGGATATTTTTGAATGATGAAAAAGACCGAATGCCGTGCATGAAACAATGTTCACGCCATTCGGTCTTTTTCCTGTTGAATTTGCCCATACTGCATGATGACGTATTAAAATAATAATGTATGGGAAAGTATGTTCTGTTCATGTTAAAATTAAATGTGAAATGTTGATAGAAATCGAGGTGACACTTTTGAGCGGTGTGAGGTTCATTCATGCGGCGGATCTCCATCTGGATAGTCCCTTTTCAGGGTTGAAGGATATGCCGTCATCTATATTAAAGGAATTAAGGGAAGCTCCTTTTAAAGCTTTTCAAACTATCATTAATGAAGCAATTTCCCTTCAGGTTGACTTTATCGTGTTATCGGGGGATCTATTTGACGGGGAGAATCGGAGTCTCCGGACACAGGTCCGCTTTCGGACCGAGATGGAAAAACTCCAGCAGTATCAGATCCCTGCCTATATCATTCATGGCAACCATGATCATCTTAGCGGCTCATGGATTACTGTGAAGCTGCCGGATAATGTCCACGTATTTTCAGGGCAAACCGAAGTGAAACGGTTTGAAAAAATCGATGGGACGACTGTCCACCTTTATGGGTTCAGTTATCCGCGCCGTCACGTAAGGGAGAGAATGATCGAAACCTACATAAAAGCTGAAGGGGCCGATTATCATATAGGTCTGCTTCATGGGAATTTGGAAGGCATTTCCGAACATAGCCCATACGCCCCTTTTTCATTGAAGGAACTAGCTGCCAAAGATTTCGATTACTGGGCATTAGGCCATATTCATAAGCATCAGGTGGTTTCAGAAGATCCGCTAGTGATATACCCAGGAAATATTCAAGGCAGGAACAGAAAGGAGTCTGGCGTTAAAGGGTGCCTGCTCGTCCAATTCGACGGGGACATGAAGCGTCATTCCTTTATTGAAACTTCTGAAGTGATATGGGAAAGCGAAACAATTGAAATAACCGCGGATGGTGGATTTGATGCCCTGTTCAAGCAATGCAGGGAAGTAATTAAACGGAAGGCCTTCGATGGGAAAAGCTTTCTTTTGGAATTGAAGCTGGATACAGGTGACGCAGCAGGGGCTTCCGGGGAATATCTTGAAGAATTGATCCGGATCTTACAGGAAGAGGACCAAGGGGAATCGTTTGTCTGGGTGTATAAAATCAAGGTCATCCAGTCGATGCCGATGATTAGGTCAAATGAAACATTATTGCCATTTATGGCTGAGGTATCAATGCTTGCATCTGAATTTGATGATACGGATGCTGCTCTGGCCCCGCTTTATATTCATCCGGGTGCAAGAAGGTTTCTTGATACAATAGAGCCAAAAGAGCAGAGGGAACTTGTGGATGAAGCGGAAAGATGGCTTTTGCAGGTTTTTGATGTGAATAAATGAGTGTAGGGAGGAGGAACGGATTTGATTATTAAAGACCTCCATGTTTATGGTTACGGCAAACTGGAAAATCAGCGTTTTCCTGAATTGGGACAGCTGCAGATTTTCTTTGGGGAAAATGAGTCGGGCAAGTCAACCATCATGTCCTTCATTCATAGTATGCTGTTTGGTTTTCCGACAAAGGTTCAAAATGAACCGCGTTACGAGCCCAAAATGCATGCCAAATATGGGGGAAGGCTCAGTCTCATAACAAAAAAAGATGGGGAAATCGTTATTGAACGTGTGAAGGGAAAAGCTACTGGCGATGTAAAATTGACCTTCGAGGATGGAAGGGTCGGCGGCGAGGAAGAATTGAATGAGATTCTCCATGGCGTTGATAAAAACTATTACCAAGCCATTTTTTCTTTCGACCTTCAAGGGCTTCAGGGATTACATACACTAAGTGAAGGGACCATGAGTAAATATCTGCTTTCAGCTGGGCTGATCGGGAATGATAAACTTCTTGAAGCCGAAACGAAATTGCAAAAAGAGCTCGATTCAAGGTTCAAGCCATCAGGCCAAAAACCTTTACTGAATGTGAGATTGAAAGAACTTAAGGAATTGCAGAAAAAGGTGAAAGCATCAGAAGAAGAACAGCAGTCGTATACGGCATTACTTCAGGAAGAAGCAAAACTTAAGGAGGAGCTCTACAAAGTCACGGAAGATATTCAAGAGATTGAAGAAAACCTTGTTAACGTGAGTACTTTTTTGCGAATTAAACCCTTGGTTGAAGAACAGGGGGAACTTGAGGCCGAAATAAGTAAAATTCCGGAAGTGAGCTTTCCTGTTGATGGCTTAAAAAGACTTGAACAGCTACAGGCAGTTGGAATGCCAATGAAAGCCCAACTTGCGGCATTGACTGAGAAAAAGGACAAACTTGAGGGAAAACTCACGGAAATCGAAATCAATCCGTTCATCAAGGAGCATAAAGAGCAAATTGAACATGCAATCGATCAAGGAACATTGTTGGAGAAGCTCGAGCTGGATATGAGAAAAGCGGAACACGAAAGGCTGTTGGAAGAAAAGAATATCGAAAAGGTGAAGCAGGAATTATTCTTGGATGTTTCTGATGATGAAATAAGAAAACTGGATATCAGTACATTCATGAAGGAAAAGGTGAAAAGGGCCGAGAGAGAAAAGCATCAACTCCAAAATGATAAAAAGCAGCTTGATGAGAAATATGAACTGCAAAAGGGAAGTCTGGAAACGACAGAAGCCCGCTTGAAGGAGATAAAGGCCCAGTTAATGCCAGATGAAAAAAGAATCGAGCTGGAGTCCTTATACAACAAGCAGAATAACATCGAATTTGAAGCAGCACAATCTCTTATTTTTGATGAACAAATACTTGAACTTGAAAAGCAATTGGCATTACAGAGGAAGAAGGAAGCGGATAATCGCAAACGTTCACATATCATGAATGGCAGTTTCATAGCACTTCTTTGTTTAGGTGCGATCGGAAGTTATTTCAGTGAACAGATTTTGTTGGCGATGATACTTCTAGCCGTGGCTGTTCTGTTTGCGGTATCCAGGTATCTTTTTAAAGGTGATGATATATTGTCCGGGTATATCAGGCAATTGGATGAGATGAAAAGGAAAAGGGCAGCAATTGGGACTGAGACCAATAGGGGGAGTGAAGGAGAGTCGATGGGTCGGCTGCTTGAACTGGACCAACGTCTCCAAAGGCGTTTTGAAAGTGAAAGTTTCAAATATGAAGAACGGGAGGAAGCGTTTGAATCGACCATTCAGGAATATGCCGATTGGGAAGCTAGAAGGGACCGGTTGGATAAAGAATTGAGGAGCATCTTAAGCGATTGGGGTCTGTCTTATTCCGGAATGGAAATCAATCTTGAATCTGTATTTGAACTTCTTGAGAAATGGAAGGAAGCCGTTGATAGGAAATATGAAACAATCAAGAGGCATAATTTTCTGCAGGCAGAATTTGAGGGTAAATCAGAGGCTTTATTTTATTTTGCACACAGCCTTGATTTTGAACCATCCACATGGCGGGAAGCGATTGGCCTATTGAAGCGGGAATTGAATAAAGCGGTTGAATTCTCCGTTCAACTAACGCAATGGATGCAGGAACGAAGTCGTTTGACGAACGAAATCGAGCAGCTGACGATGGAAAATGGCTATCTTGATGCAGAAATGGAAATGCTTTTTAAGTTAGCGAAGGTCAAGGACGAGGAAGAATTCAGGCATGACGCTGCATTGTCCGAAAAGAAAATCACTTTACAAAAACAGCTTGATTTGATTACCATTCAAATTGGGCAATCCAGAATGCTGCCTGATCAAATCCAAACTTACTTAAAACAGGGGATCAATACTTATACATTTGAAAATATAGAACGGAAACGGAAGGATTCTGTAAAGGTGAAATCCCTTTTATTAGAGAAGCAGGCGGATGCGAAGCATAAGATAAAACAGCTTGAAGTTTCAGGGATTTATGATGATTTACTTCATCGTTTTTATGAAGAAAAAGCTGCTTTTAACGAAGAGGCGAAGGAATGGGCGAAATTGGCAATAGCCAAAAGCTTATTGAATAAAACATTGGACCGATATAAAAGGGAACGCCTACCGAAGGTCATCGCTGATGCCGAGCGGCACTTTTCCTTTTTAACGAATGGGAGCTATCGTAAAATCATCCTTGATCAGTCGGGAGAAGGAATTTGGGTACAGCGCAATGATGGTTTGAGTTTCAGGGTTGAAGAGGTCAGCCGCGGGACAGCAGAGCAAATTTATGTTTCCCTAAGGCTCGCACTTGCTGATCATACTTTTGAAAATGATTCATTCCCTCTCATCATTGATGATAGTTTCGTCAATTTTGATGCGGAAAGGACAAAACGGATGCTCGAGTTATTGAAAAAAGTTTCGGAAAAGCGGCAAATTTTATTTTTTACTTGTCACCGATATATAATGGAATACTTTAGCGAAAATCAAGTGATTTGTCTATCCAGCCCCGTATTGCGCCAGGATATGAATGATTTGATCATCCCTGAAATATAATGGGTTTTAAACTATAGATAAAGAGAGTGAAGTCATTGAATATTAATGAGTTTGTAAGCCACCATGATTCTTCTTTGAAGTTAATCATCGAAAAGGAGTTTCCTGGTAAACGATGTGTTGGGGGAAAATATTCTGCCAAAGGACATAGCATCACTTTATATGAGAGAGATATTGAAATTCAGTGTGAACGCTCCCTAGGCTCGCTTGCAAGGCTTGAGGAATATAAATGGGTGATCCTCACGCATGAGATGGGGCACGCATCAGACCCCGATCTTGCTGTGCTTAGTGAGGAGCTACACAGTACAGGAAAATCAGAAATCCTTTATCAAATAGAGGTCAATGCATGGAATATTGCATTAGGATTAATTCCTTTTATCGATCAGGATTTATTTACCTTCATTAGGGATGAATCCTTGGCACATTGTACAAATCGCCTGCTGGTAGGTTAAAAAGCTCTCCATATGGAGGGCTTTTTTTTCCCCTAAATGGAGAAGAGGCTAGTCCGGCGGGGAAGCACGCACTGATGAATCGGGAAGCTACATGCATGGTATGGGAAAATGGTATTAATGTTTCCAAAGAAAGCTTCATATCTTTAAAGGAGCAAGAATCATTTAAGAGGGATGGGACATGGAGTTTTTGGTTTAAATTCTTTTTTAAGATTGACAGTGAGAATCATTTTCATTAAACTGGTATTATTAGACTAAAAGGGGAGTATTTTAATGCGACCAGCTATTAACACACAGTCTTTATCGCTCGGTTATGGTGATAAATTAATTATAAATGATATGAATATAGAAATACCCAAAGGGGAGATCACCGTATTCATCGGTGCTAATGGATGTGGAAAATCAACACTTCTAAGGTCCGTTGCCCGATTGTTAAAACCTCAATCCGGCTCTGTTTTGCTCGAAGGCAAAGCGATCTCGACCATGTCATCGAAGGATGTAGCAAGAAAAATGGCGATTCTTCCACAATCCCCGGTTGCCCCTGAAGGGCTTACAGTATATCAGCTTGTTAAACAAGGAAGATATCCTTATCAAAGTTGGTTGAAACAGTGGAGTTCCGTGGATGAAGAAAAAGTTCAAAAGGCGATTGAAGCAACGAACCTGACCGATTTAAAGGATCAGGCAGTCGATGAATTATCGGGAGGCCAGAAGCAACGGGCATGGATAGCCATGACGCTGGCTCAGGATACTGACATCATTTTATTGGATGAACCGACTACATATCTTGATATGACCCATCAAATCGAGATTTTGGACTTATTGTTCGACTTGAATGAGTTTGAGAACAGAACGATCGTGATGGTGCTTCATGATTTGAATTTAGCTTGCCGTTATGCGGATAATCTGGTGGCACTTAAAGATGGGTCGATACATGCTCAAGGCCGGCCAGAGGATATCATCACGCCTGAATTGGTACAGCATGTATTCAGCATGGAATGCCAAATATCCTATGATCCAATTTTCGGCAGTCCCATGTGCGTCCCATTTGGTAAAGGCCGCTACGCCCAAAGTCAGGTAAAAGCGCTGGCCAATGCATAACCTCACACCATCCATGGAAAAAGAGCTGCAAGGATATCGCATATCCTTCCGAGATGAAGCCAAAGTTTCCAAGACCTTCAATCATGCTGATGAACTTATTCAGTATGCACAAGCCCGGACTGGGGCGGAAACGTCAGGGATAGCCATTTCAATGTGGTTCAGACGCTATGCTTTTTTTGTCACGGCACAATTTTACATGTTAAGCAAACATCGGCTTATCTGGGAAGGCACACTTCAGGACATTGGTGTTTTGAATGATCCGGAAGATGAACATTGGCTCCCGAATTTTTTGCTGAAAACTAACAGTTGGAGCAATGTCTCGGAAAAGGAAAGCCCTTCTGCCCTCCATTCCATATTGAGCAGCTTTGGTGCTGATGCCATTCGCTTCTTTTCCGGAACTGCTAAAATATCGAAACTAGTACTCTGGGAAAATATTTGGAGCTATACGGTATGGATGTATAGTGAGTTATTGAAGCAGACTGATATAAAGACGCGAGTTGAAAAGGACATTGAAAAGCTGCTTGAAGATGAAGTATGGCTGAATATTGAAACGCGTTCCCCCTTTAAACGATTCATTGGGGAAAAAAGTGTTCCGGCGTCCATGAATCCTTATAAACGGGTGACATGTTGTTTATATTACCGAATTGAGGGCAAGGAAAAGTGCGCGTATTGTCCGAACAAAAACTGTTGAAATAGATTTGATTGGAGAGCCAGGCTTGGGGTCAAGCCTGGTTTTCTTGTGGAGTGATAAGAGAGAAGGTCAGCCTAGGCTTTTCCTGTCCATTGTCCATCACTTATTAACGAAAACTAAACGCATTAACGAGATTGGTATGTTATAATGTTGATATTTAATTGAACGGAGGCAGTCGCATGGGAAATGGGATCATACACTACGGAATTGGTGAAGTAGTAGATATATATATGTACATTAAAACGAGCACAAAAGCGGTGGCAAGTAATGGAAAGCCGTTTTTAACATTGATTTTGTGCGATAAAACCGGGGAGATCGAGGCAAAGCTATGGGATGTTTCCGAGGCTGATGAGAAAACCTACTGTGCGGAAGCTACGGTGAAAGTTCAAGGGGAAGTCCAGAATTATCGAGGACGCAGCCAATTGAAAATCCGTAACATTAGAATTACTTCAGATACTGATGGGGTCACGAAAGCCGATTTAATTCAAACGGCGCCTTTAAGTCAGGAAGAAATGATGGAAACCATCACTCAATTCATTTTTGAAATGAGGAATCCGAATATCCAAAGGGTGACTAGGCACCTCATTAAAAAATATCAGAATGAATTCCTGACGTTTCCTGCTGCCACCAAGAACCATCATGAGTATATGTCGGGACTGGCCTATCACGTTGTATCGATGCTAGGGCTGGCTAAGGCCATTTCAACCCTATATCCTTCGCTCAATAAGGATCTTTTGTATGCAGGAGTCATTCTGCATGACCTTGGAAAGGTACATGAGCTATCTGGACCTGTTTCGACTGTTTATACAGTGGAAGGGAACTTGTTGGGGCATATCACCATCATGGTGAATGAAGTCGGTAAAGCTGCAGAGGAATTGGGCATTGAAGCGGAAGAGATCATGATTCTCAAGCACCTGATACTAAGCCACCATGGTAAAGCTGAGTGGGGCAGTCCCAAGCCGCCAATGGTTAGGGAAGCGGAAGTGCTGCATTATATTGATAATATGGATGCCAAGATAAATATGATGGACCGGGCCTTGGAAAAAGTGAAACCGGGTGAATTTACGGAAAGAGTTTTCGCGCTCGATAATCGTTCATTCTATAAACCAACATTTTAATGAAATATGCTTCTTTCTCGATGGAGAAAGCAGCATATTTTTTTTGTTCGCGCATATTCTCTAGTAAATGAATAGTAGATTTTTTGGGAGGGAATGGACATGCCAATTTGGATCTGGTTCGTGTTTATTGGGATAATTGTCAGTGCAGTCATGTCAATTTGGACAGCTAGGCAGGAACGCCTCATAGATGATGCTTGGATTGAGAAGGAAGGTCAGAAGTACATTGAACGCATGGAAGAAGAGCGCGAGAGGCGTAAAAAGGATATAAATCAGGGAGCATAGCTCGAACCATGAAAAAAAAGCGACAGGCAAAGTCCTGTCGCTTTTTACTATTCAATTATTTTTCAGCATTGGCTGCGTCACCGGAAGTGATGGCATCTTTTAGATCTTCGTCTTTAATCTTCACGTCCGCTTTTTTGACTTCTGAATTCAAAATGTCCTGAACTTTAGTTTGGTCAATTTGAGCGACTTTCAAATCATATTCAAGATCTTTTTTCATATCTTCGTATGATTCTTTTTCTTTTGTATCAAGAAGTTGGATGATGTGGTAGCCATAATCGGATTTAATCGGCTTGCTGATTTCATCTTTCTTCATTTTGTAAGCTTGCTCTTCAAATGCAGGAACCATTTCACCTTGTCCGAACCAGCCTAGCTCCCCGCCTTTTTCAGCTGTGCCTGTGTCTGTTGAATATTCTTTTGCAAGTTTAGCGAAGTCTTCGCCTTTGTCCAATTTAGCTTTAACTTCGTTGGCTGTTTTTTGGTCTTCCACTAGAATATGTCTCGCTTTGATTTGTGGTTTATAGTCTTCATAAGCTTTTTTCACATCAGCTTCTTTAACTTTTATATCGGCAACGGCTGCTTTTTCTTGAAGCATGCCGATTTTAAGTGCACGTTTAAGATCATCTTCGCTCTTATATCCGGAAGAGGCAAGGGCCGTTTCGAAATTTTCACCCATTTGCTCTTTAAGTTCGTCCGTTTTAGCTTTAACTTCTTTATCCGTTACTGTATATTTTTCAGAAAGAACTTTTTCATAAACAAGTTCTTGAAGAACGGTTTCACCATAACGGTCTTTCATTACATTGTAAAATTCTTCTTTAGTTATATCCCCCGCTTTAGTTTCCACGACTGCTTCCTTGTCGCTGTTGCATGCTGTAAGTCCGATCAGCCCTGCAGTAACAGCAATCGATAATGCCCACTTCTTCATAAAAACAACTCCTAGTTATAAGTTTCTTGTTTGCTATTTTTTCGTATTTTCCACAAAATTAACTATAACATATTCTGGTTACTTTACAAAAAATAATATATTGGTGTATGAATAAGATTTTTTTGAAAAATGGGTGTACGCCTACCCAGATAATAAACCATTACATATGATAAATCGAGGACAACAAAAGGAGGTAGCATAATGAGTAATGGATTTAACGGAGGTTTCGCTTTGTTAGTGGTGTTATTCATATTATTAATAATTGTAGGATCAGCCTGTTGCTAATCGGTTGCAAAATTAATAATGGAAAGAGCCCACTCCTTTTGCCGTGGAGTTGAATAGGATAGGGTAGCCGCTCAACAAAAAGACGAAGTGATTATCAAGCTTAGAAAGGAATGGATTCCTTTTGGCGGATTTAAGGGTGTGCATGAAATTACAATTACTTAAGAATGGAAAGGAGGAAGATCAATGTCTGGAGGAATAGGTGGAGGCTTTGCTCTAATTGTCGTTCTTTTCATCCTGTTAATCATCATTGGAGCTTCTTGGTGTTAGGCCCATAAACAAAAGGCGAAGCTGTTGCTTCGCCCTTTTTCTTTATGTGGATAATGCTCCGGGTATCACCAATGTATGTAACAAATGATGGCCATCATTTGTTGCTCATCTCTACGTATACAAAATTTCAATATAGGAGGATAATAACATAATAGTAATTAATACATTAATGGTCCTGAATACTTTAGGCTGCCGGTCTTCAGCAATTTCCTTTTGAATGCATAAAGAGTTTGTCATTCTATTAATATTATAAAGGATCAAAATAGCAAAAATAATAAACCAGAACGAGATCAAAACCTAAAATCCCTCCTTGCAAAACATCATGTATAAATACGATACCAAATTATAATGAAAAAAGATACCTAAAAATCTTATTAGGCATCTTTATGAATAAATAAGAAATCACTTTTGAATAAGTATATCGTATCCTTCGAGATGTTCCTCGATAAAAGAATGCCTTGGGGAACCAACCAGGTTTTTTATATAAATAAAATCCGATACGCATAATCCGGTGTGCAGGGATAATAAAATAGTGAAATAATGGATGTAATGCGGAAAACTAAGGGCACAACCAATCAATATGACAGACATGATGACGAAAGGCAACACAAGGGTCAAGAGATAAAGATGCTTTCGAATCGGATCATGCACATTGACTCTGCATGTAAGCACAAGGTTCCACTTCAAGGACCAAGAAGTTTTTACTTTTTTACATAATAATCGTAAAGGTAAATAGTGTAATAGTTTGTGAACAGGATATAATAAGAGCAATAGGCTAAAAAATACCATTGTTTGATCGCCATACAAAATAACATGGGTTGAAAAGACACTTAATAATGTATAGATCAGAACAAAAGACATCAATATAGTAAAAACTGAAAAAAAGAGCAGACGGCAATTCCCATATTGTTTTGCCACGTCAATTGTTTTCCACGAATTCATTTCGAAATCAGCCCTCCAAAGCTGTTGAATTTACTTACATACATTACGATGAATGGGTGGAAAAAGCAATGAAATTCTTGGATTAAATTTAAGATAAAATCACTTTAGTGTGTAAGCATGGCTAAGGGCAATTAAGGCCAGGTTTTGAACTAGGGATCAGGCGGTTTACTGAGTGTGAAAAATCAAAAATTGGTTACAAACCTTTTATGTTAAATTGAATGATCGATTGGGGATTAGTGATGTATGAAAAATATAAATGAAGAAATAGAAATTCTCCGTTTTCATCAACGGCTTTTATTAAACCTTATACGCAATCCGGAGGCCAAGTTGGACTATCTATTTGTGGAAAAAAATTTCACGAAGAAGGAAGCGGAAGAATTATTGGAAACATGTGATATCTTGAGCAAACGCTATGAAATAGAAAAAGCGGAAGGGTATATGAACTTTCGACCGCTTTTTAATCAATTTGAAAGAAAGGTTAATCCAAAAATAACCACAAAGGAATGCATTGATGCATGCCTCGCACAGGGGTTATATGTATCATTCATGAAGGAAATGGATAGAGTATGAGATTAAACTGGCTCAGTTTCTTTCTCTATCTTTTTTTTTGTGATTTTACCCTCCACGTCAGTAAACTCCTGATCAATGTTATCGAAGGATCGTTCAAAGATTTGCATGAAGTCTTCACCGTATATATTTCGGATGATGGCCATCATTTCAATCATATCCGGAAACTTGCCATAAAGCTCACGCAGTGGAAGTGCACCCGAGAAAGCAGAGTTCTTACTTGGGTCATATGTCTCCATTAAATCAAGTAGGATTTTTTCACCTTCCGCTGTGATCTCTATATAGGTATTCCTTTTGTCATTTTCTTTTTTTGAAAATGTTAAGTACCCGCGTTCCTCTAATTTTTTTGAAAAGTTAAATGCCGTAGAAACATGCATGACCCCAAATTTTGCAACATCTGAAATGGAAGAGCCATTAAGATGGTAGGCAATCCAAAGGATATGGTGCTCATTGATATTTAAATCATAGGGCTTGATCCATTGCTGCCAATCTTTTTCAATTGATTTCCATAATGCTTTGCTTAATTGTGCAATTCGTTGACTAAAAATCATTGCTTCTTTCATAGAATAATTTTTATTCTGCATATTATGGGCTCACCTACTTATAAGATTCTATATATTTATTATGACAATAAAATAAAAATTAATAAAGATAAATATTTGCAAAATTTTTAGAAAATTTTAGTTTTTTTAATGAATTCTCCATTCTTCTCCAATAAACCATGTAATTTATTGGGAAAAATGGAGAATCAAGCTTGTGTGACGATGCCAGCTATTAATTTTTAGAAGTAGGTGCTGCCGCTTCCAATTCCTTCAATGAATTTTCAATTTCCTGAACGTTCTTCAATAATTCATTCTTATTGGGTTCGATTTCCCGCTTCCAGTTCTCGATGACGACCTGAACATCCGAAATGAACGTTTTTACCGTTTCTTTGCTGATTTGTGAAGCTTCCATCGTGTCATCTTTAATATTTAGCATTTTTACCTTTAACTCATCAATTGTATTCTTAATTTCGTCGGTATTCGTTTTGATGCGGGTCCGTAGGTCTTTACCTGAACTTGGTGTTGAAAGTAAGGTTGCCGCACCTGCTACTACTGTTCCGGTCAAAAAGCCAATTAGTAATGATTTTGCTTTCATTAGGGTCACCTCATTTTATAATATGTTTTCGCTTTCCATGGTCTGAATCCCTGCTGCATCAATTGGAAATTATGATAAATAGGGAGAGAAATACTATTGATATCAAAATACCATAATTTTCATCCTTATGGAAGAGAATCGACCATTTTATCTTTATATCACAAAAATATTTTTTTAAACTTAGAGAGTAAATATATAATATTTAAAAATAACTTGAAGCTTTATTAATAATGCTACATATAAAGGGAAGAGCAGCATATAGATAATAAAAACAAGCTGTCGGAACATGGATGGCACTGGTGGGTTAATAATGAAAATCATTTTTTTATTAGGCCTGGTATGCCTGTGCGGAATGGGGTATTTTCTAAGGCAAGCAAAAACTCCTGGCATCTATCCGCCCAAGAGGGTGCTTCAGGCTAGAGCCTTCGCTATGGGTCTCCCCGGGGTTTTACTGCTTTTCATTTGGTTTATGTGGATATTGATTCATTGATCATTGGAGGATGATTGTGACTAGAATTCCAGATTCATAAGATTGGAAAAAAAGCACCGGACATTCCGGTGCTTTTTTAGGTATGATGATCCTGCTGCTTAAGCATTAATGGGTATATTTGATTTTCTTACGATGCCGTTCACAATTGGATAAATGATGACCATCGCAACTGTATTTAACAGTACGGCAGGAAGTACAACTGCGCCGAAAAGTGCAACGAAAGGCCCTGGAAGGGAAACGATATAATAAGCCGAACCAAGGAAGACAGCGCCGGAAATCATGGTTCCTACGGCAGTCAAGATACTAACGGTGACAACGGATGTTGAAAACTTCTTAAGACTGATGAATAAAAGGTAAAACAGAAAGGCTGTTGCCAATTTGTCTATGATATTTGGGATCTGTCCTCCAGGAAATGTAGTTGTCATGGCAGAGATGGCTCCAGCTGCCAGGGCGACAATAAATACATTCTTCTTCGCGGGAAACAGGGTAATCGCCAAAAACATCATCAACAGCATCATATCCGGTTTCATTCCAAGGAAGAATCCAGGTACGATAAAATGCAGGGCAGCCCCAATCCCGATTAATAGGGACAGTGACACAAGGGTTTTCGTTTTCATTTACTCATCTCTCCTATTCTCATCTCAACTAACATTTTTTCTTCAACAATGCACTATTGCCTGTTGCAAGAAGTTTAAAATAGTATATCATAAGACCTATTTTTTTAGAAGTTATATTTGTTTGAATTAAAGGGTTTGAGCTTCCTTCGCTTTATACGATTCCTGGAACTTCTTCATGAAATCAGCAAGGTCCTGGCAATGGGATAGAGGGACCGCATTATAGATGGAAGCTCTGCAGCCGCCGATGGAACGGTGACCGTTCAGTCCTACGAATCCGGCTTGCTTCACTTCTTTAAGGAATTGTACTTCAGCTTCTTCTGACGGTAGCGTAAACGTTACATTCATCAATGAACGGCTGTCCGGTAGGGCATGGCCTTTATAAAAACCATCACTGCCGTCAATGGCATCGTAAATGACTTTTGCTTTTTCTTCATTGATCTCAGCAATCTTTTCCACGCCGCCCTGTTCTTTTGCCCAATCCAACACAAGTGACAATAAGTAAATGGCCAATGTCGGAGGAGTGTTGTATAAAGAATTATTTTTTGAATGGATAGAATAGTTCATCATGGATGGGATTTTGTCATTATCCGTTATTAAATCTTTACGGATGATAACGACTGTGATTCCAGACGGACCTAGATTCTTTTGTGCACCTGCATAGATGATGCCGAATTTACTAATATCAATCTTTTTGCTGAGAATATCACTTGACATATCGGCTACTAAAGGAATGTTGCCTGTCTCCGGGAAATCCTTCCACTGTGTTCCGTAAATCGTATTATTGCTTGTGATATGAAGATATGCAGCATCATCATTCAATTTGATATCTTCGACTTTAGGGATGAACGTATATTTTTCATCTTTGGATGAAGCGACTACGGCCGTTTCACCAACCTTTTTGGCTTCTTTTAATGCTTTTTCCGACCAAGAACCAGTAAGGACATAATCTGCCCTTTTTCCATCATTCAAAATGTTCATGGGAATCATGGAGAATTGCAGACTTGCTCCTCCTTGCAGCAGGAGAACTTCATAATTCTCAGGAATTTCCATAAGGTCTTTTAATGATTGAATGGCATGGTTATGAATTTTTTCGAATTCAGAACTTCTATGGCTTAATTCCATGACGGACATACCGGAATCCTGAATATTCAACCATTCGTTTTGGGCTCTTTGTAAAACTTCTAAGGGAAGGGCGGCTGGCCCAGCGTTAAAATTGCGTGCACGTTTCAATTTTTTTTCCTCCTATGCGACTATGTGATAAAGTATTTGAGACTATTCATATATCCTACCAGAAAACTAAATTCAATAGGAGGAAAATTTAGAATTTTAAGTGACAATCCCATTTTAATGATAGGCCAAAGTAAAAAAGGTCCTGCACTTTAAGTGAGGACCAAATTGGGATCATTGTTTTTTCATCCAACAAGCGTGCTTAAGTTCAATTCTTTTAAAAAGATATTAAGAAAGGAGAAAGAAACCTTCAGAGGCCAGCAGTCTCATTTTAAATGCTGTGCAATGGAGTCAGCGATTTGTTTCAGGTCATCTGGTGTATAGTCACTGGTATTCGTTTTCCAAACTGCCCCAAAGCCGTCTCCTTCTCCATGCCGTGGAATTAAATGCATGTGAAAATGGAAAACGGACTGTCCTGCAGCTTCCCCGTTATTATTTAAAAGGTTCAGGCCTACAGGTTGGAATTCCTGTTTCATGGCGCGGGCAATTTCCGGTACAACTTCAAAAAGATTCTTGGCAATCTCAGGTGTCAACTCATAAAGATTTTCCTTATGTACTTTAGGTATTACCAGCGTATGGCCTTTTGTTACTTGACTGATATCGAGAAAGGCCAATACATGTTCATTTTCGAAAACTTTACTGCTTGGAATTTCCCCGTCGATTATTTTGCAAAAAATGCAATCACTCATTAAAAACGCTCCTTTAAAAGTTAATGTATTTGGTTAATCGTACCATAGCTTGAATCCTTGAGAAAAGGAAAAATCCATAAAAACAGGATGCAACATTAAGTTGCACCCTGCCTGTCGAAAAAGGGGGTTTTGCTTCAAAATCGCATTAGCATAAATTCTCTGCGACAAACACCTCATCTACATTTTAGTAAAATACGGTTATTATCTGATTAGAGTTTTTCCATTCAAAGCAACCATCTCCTATATCTTTAAAGTTTCATCAACTTTCAAAGCATAATTGATAATTATTGAATGATTTTTCTGCTTTTACGTGCAAGCGAACCATCTCCTTGCTCGAAACGATTTTTTTTATGAAGCTTCTGGTTTAATTCAGTTATACGTCTTTAACTGACACCTCATTTACAATATGATGTGAATCATTTGTAATAAATCTTATGGGTATTTCAGTGTAATACGTCTTTAACTGACACCTCATTTACAATATGATGTGAATCACACGTAATGACTAACCCCTTCTTCCTTAATTATGATGACCACCAAGGAGGGAAAATATAATTGGTTATTTATGGAAATTTAGTTCGAGGAACACTCGACTATATAAAAGCAGGAGAATTTGATAAAATGGAAATAAGAACCTCTATATAGAAAGGATCGTTTATATGTCCTTATTGGAAATAAAGCAATTAGTGGGCGGATACACGAAAACGCCCGTTTTAAAAGGAATAAGTTTTGACATTCAGCCAAATGAGCTAGTGGGGTTAATTGGGCTCAACGGGGCTGGGAAAAGTACGACAATTAAACATATCATCGGACTCATGGAGCCGAAAGGCGGAAGTGTCTCGATTCATGGTAAAACACTTGCCCAGGACCCGGATACATATCGTAAACAATTCACTTATGTTCCAGAAACGCCAATCTTGTATGATGAGCTTACACTTGAGGAGCATTTAAAGCTTACGGCCATGGCACATGGTTTGACGGAAGCCACATATAAAGAAAGGATGGACGTTCTGTTAAAGGAATTCCATATGGAGAAAAGGCTTAAATGGTTCCCGGCACATTTTTCAAAGGGAATGAAGCAAAAGGTCATGATCATGTGCGCCTTTTTAGTGCAGCCGTCTTTATATATCGTGGACGAACCATTCGTGGGTCTTGATCCATTAGGCATTCAATCCCTGCTTGACTTGATGAGGAAGATGAAAGAGAGCGGTGCGGGAATTTTAATGTCTACACATATACTGGCGACAGCCGAGAGGTATTGTGATTCTTTCATCATATTGCATAATGGAGAGATTCGGGCAAAAGGCAATCTTGAGCAGCTTCGTGAACAATTTTCCATGCCGGGGGCAACTCTTGACGATTTATATATCCAATTGACGAAAGAAGAAATCGGTCATGAATAGTCAAAATCTCTGGAAGGAAAGATATTTAGGCTATATAAATGAAACGCAAAAATATCTTCGTTATATTTTTAATGGCCATCTTGTTTTTGTCATGGTATTGGTTCTTGGTGGTTTGGCTTATTATTACAGTGATTGGGTGAAGACGTTAAACAGTGATTTCCCTGCTGAATTGATCATGGCCTTAGTTTTATCGATCATTGTGACCAGAAGCCCGATAAATACTTTCTTGAAAGAACCCGATACGGTATTCCTGCTTCCGCTTGAAACGAAGTTGAGAAGCTATTTCAAGAATTCACTGATATTAAGCTGGGTCATGCAAGGCTTTATTCTTCTGGTTGTCCTGATTGCATCGATACCGATGTATTCGAAAGTTACGGGTGCAGGAGGTAAGGACCTTGGAATCATCCTGGTCGTTTTGCTTATTTTGAAGTTTTTGAATTTAACCATGCGCTGGCTTGTATTGAAATATCAGGATACATCAGTGAGCCATTGGGACTCTCTCATCCGCTTTTTACTTAACGGAGTGATTCTTTATTTCATCTGTTCAAGGGCAAATATACTGTTTGCACTTATAACCTTCTTATTATTGTTAGGACTTTACATGTATTACCGAAGCGCAACTAAAGGTTTTGTGCTGAAGTGGGAACGGCTGGTGGAACTGGAAAACAAACGGATGAATTCTTTCTATCGAATAGCGAACATGTTTACTGATGTTCCTCATTTGAAAGGGAAGGTAGCGAGAAGGAAATGGATGGACTGGCTATTATCACTCATTCCGTATGGTGATAAGTCAACTTATACCTATCTTTACGCCCGTACTCTGCTGCGATCCAATGATTATGTGGGCCTTTGTTTTCGTTTAACTATCATTGGATCCGTGATTTTAAGTGTATTCACTAACATATGGGCACATATGATTGTAACGTTCATGTTCCTATTCATGACAGCCCTGCAACTGCTGCCGGTTTGGAAGGCACATGAATGGAAAGTATGGGTCTCACTATATCCATTGCCAGCAAAAATGAGAGAATCTGCGGTCATAAAGCTAATTTCCTATTTCCTATTATTTGAGGACCTTGTCTTCAGTTTGGTCCTGCTAGTGAAAGGGGAATGGATGTCCGCTTTAGCCGCCTTGGCAATGGGGCTTGTTTTCATATTCGGTTTTAAAATTTATGCAGCAAAGAAAATTAAAAACTTTTAAGCAGAAGCTGATTTTCAAAAAATCAGCTTTTAGATTGAAGAAATTTGCGAGACTCCTGCCGAAAAACTGGCTAGCCGAGACCCCACAGGTGCGTGCGCCGAGGAGGCTTGGCAGACAGTCGGCGGAAAGGAAGCGGATTTCTGAAATCAACTGAAACGTCTTTATTAAGAAAAAACTGTAAGCAGATGGGTTCTGAATGATTTCACATTAACCATGATTTTAAAACAAGGCTAGATTATCCTTAAACTGATTTATAACTGTTTTATGAAACCCTTCAATGGATTGAAGAAATTTGCGAGACTCCTGCCGAAAAACTGGCTAGCCGAGACCCCACAGGCGCTTGCGCCGAGGAGGCTTGGCAGACAGTCGGCGGAAAGGGAGCGGATTTCTGAAATCAACTGAAACATTAATAAAGAAAAAGCTGATTTTTCATAAAATCAGCTTTTTCTTTTAAGAAATGAAAATAGAAAATAAAAGCCTCGTAGGGGGTATATACATATTTAACGGAGGTGTTAAACGATGGATGAATATGAACAAAAGGCATTATCGGAACTAATATCATGGAAAAAGAAAGTAGCCAAGAAATCCGGCAGGCTTGAGCGGATGTCCAAAAAGGCGCAAACCAAATTGAATAGTTATATTCCAGACCGAGTGCACAAAATGATTACTGATAGTATTAAAGGGATGATAGAGGCCGTATTATCAGGTTCTAAATATATGTCTAAAGAAAAAAATGTAGTGCTACTATCCTTGCAGCAAAAAGAAGAGTGGGTTGCGGAAACTGTAACGGCATATCGGAAAACGGCCGTTATAGAAGGTGTGGGAACCGGAGCGGCAGGGCTTTTAATTGGATTGGCTGATTTCCCATTACTGCTTAGCATCAAGATGAAATTATTATTCGAACTATCCCGTATATACGGTTTCGATCCAAATAAATATGAGGAACGATTATTCATTCTCCATATCTTCCAGATGGCATTTTCAAGCGAGGAGAAGAAATTGGAAACATTACAGGTAATAGAGGAATGGGATTCAGGGAAATGGCCGGAAATAGACTGGCAAGAATTTCAGCAGGAATATCGCGATCACATCGATGTCATCAAAATGTTCCAGCTCGTTCCAGGTATTGGGGCAGCTGTCGGTGGATATGCCAACCATCATTTGTTGGAACATCTTGGGGAAACGGCTGTCAATTGTTACCGAATCAGACTTCTTAAAGAGTAAGGGACGGGGATAACCCGTCCCTTTACCATTACCGCAATAAAGATTCATTCACCATTTGGGATGACTGTTTCTTATTGTGATAGGTTACCGCTGCAGTGCCTAATATTTTGGCTGCAATGAGCATCGCATTTTCATCAATGTCAAACAAAGGATGATGATGCGGATATGTATGTTCATTTTTTGGCCTGGCTCCCGTAAAGAAGAATGTACCTTTTACATTTTGTAAATAATAAGAAAAATCTTCACCTGTCATATCCGGGTCAATTTCCTCTGTAATTAAAACTTCCTTGACTGACTCAGTGCTTTCGATGAGGAATTTAGTTTCCTCAACATGTGGAATAACAGCTGGGTAACCTTGAAAGTATTGATATTCATAGGTGCAGTCCGCAGCTATGCAGGTTCCTTTAACAATCCGCTCTATTTCCTCGCTAATGAATGAACGGACATCTTCTTTGAATGTGCGGACGGTCCCGATTATTTTAGCCTTATCTGCAATGACGTTAAAGGCATTATCTGCTACAAAGGATCCGACGGTAATGACTGCAGAATCTATTGGGTTTAGGCGGCGGCTTACGATTTGCTGCAGGGCCATGACGAGCTGAGAGCCGACTACGATTGCATCACGGGTTTTATGCGGCTGGGCTCCATGCCCGCCCTGCCCTTGAATGGTGATTTCAAAACGGTCAGCAGCGGCCATAAGGGGTCCATAAGCGTATTGGACTGTTCCGGTTGGGGCCGTTGCCCATAAATGGGTGCCGAAAATTACATCCACTCCATCAAGGCAGCCAGCCTCAATCATCGGTTTGGCACCCCCTGGAGCATATTCTTCAGCATGCTGGTGGATAAATATATATTCACCTTCGAGCTCATCCTTCAGTTCATTCAGATTTTTTGCAAGGACAAGGAGTGTCGCTGTATGGCCATCGTGTCCACATGCATGCATTACCCCGGGTACGGAAGATTTATAGGGAACTTCTTTTTCATCTTGAATGGGTAAGGCGTCGAAATCAGCGCGCAATGCTACGGTTTTACCAGGCTTACTGCCTGTGACCTTGGCAATAACACCATTACCGCCTACATTTGTTCGGTGTTCGATTCCAAGTTTTTCATAATATCCAGCGATGAAGGCCGCCGTTTGGGTTTCTTGAAAAGAAAGCTCGGGGTGTTGATGAAGATAACGCCGGATGGAAACCATTTCTTCATATGAACCATCTAGAAGATCGTGTAATCGCTGTATCATTTTGCACCTCCCAATGATTGGATTAATTGTAAATAGTATATCATATTCTGAATAATCCAAAGTGTATTAAATACATCGAGGAGAGATATATAATGATTAAATATTTCTGGATTGCTTTGGTTTTGCTTTGCATGTTGCTATTCTTTTTTTTGATGCATGAAGTCCAAAGTGAGGAGGCTTTAGCGTTCGATACATATATTGCGGAACTTTTTTCCGTAGGAGTAAATACTTTTTCGTTCACTTTCTTCAAGTCCATTACCTATCTTGGGAAATCCAAGTTCATTGGTTTTGGAAGCTTATTATGTGTTCTATATTTGTGGATAATAAAGAAGGATTATTGGACCATGGCCGTCTTCTCTATCGAAATTGCTGGGGGTGATGTGTTAAACGGGTGGATAAAAAATCATGTTAAAAGAGTGCGCCCTGAAAATCATTTGATGGAGACCGCTGGCTTCAGTTTTCCAAGTGGCCACGCAATGGTGGGCCTTATTTTCTTCAGTATGGTTGCTTATTTAATCATGAAAGAAATTAAAGGAAACTCATTGAAATGGGCAGTGGGAATCGGTTTCGTTTGTCTCATTCTGCTAATTGGCGTCAGCAGGATTGCTATGAAAGTTCATTTTCCAACTGATATCTTTGCAGGTTTTGCATTAGGAGCGGCATATAGTTTAACCTTGTTTAAATTGTATAAATTCCTGGGGCCTAGAGTACTTTGAAAAATGGATTCAGATAAAATATATGTAAATATCCGTTGCATTTCCCCGGAAATAAAGAAGGAATTTGTCGGATTTTTATAGGTCTTTATGATTTTTTAGCGTCCAAATAACGATCTGCATTACTATGAAGAGGCCCATCCTTAAGGGGATGGGCCTTTTATTGAGCAAGAATGGATTATTCTTCGGAATCCTTCACCAATGTATATTGAGTTACATAGGCTTCACCCGAAAACATCTTCTGGCTGGAATTCGTAACGGGAGCTTTGGAGTCGCTGTTATGCGCCATCTTAAAGGAACCGGAATTCTTCCAGTTCAGGAAATCAGCTTGTTTCTCCCAAATCGTTAGAATTACATAAGTTTCAGAGTTGATTGGCCGCAGTACACGAAGTGCGACGAAACCTGGTTCATTTTCAATGAATCCGGCCCTGTTTTTAAAACGATGTTCGAATACCGGCCTTCCTTCTTCACTTACAGGGATATTGTTCATAACTACATACCCATGATCCTGAAGGTTTCCTTTCCCATCAACTACTTCATACTTACGTGGAGAGCTGAAGATCGTTTTACCAGTTGTTTCATGTAAAAGTACTGCAGTGTCAGGATTTTGCATAAGTAATATTTTTTCATTCGGGTGCTTATCTTTTTTGATTTTTAAAAAATCGTAAGTGCCTGATGTGATGAATACATTCATAAATTCCCCTCCAATTTCTATATAGTACCTGTATACCCATTTTACCCAATGAATAGTGCTTTTACCATTTCCAAACTAACCATTAGGCTTGTAAACCGGTAAGATACTTATAAAAACGTCGATTTTCTGACAAATATATAGGTTGGCTATACTTCTATTATAGAAAAAGCTATAGTTTAAGGAGATTCGATTTGAAATTCAACATCCTTCTGATATTCTATGTAGGTAATGAATAAAAATAGAAACGTGATTGCTTGAAAGGTGGATATTAATGTCTAAGGAAATTACGAATGATACATTCTTAAAAGCTGCGAGAGGAGAGAAAACGGATCATGTGCCTGTTTGGTATATGCGTCAGGCCGGCCGTTCACAGCCGGAATACCGTAAATTGAAAGAGAAGTACTCCCTTTTTGAAATTACTCATCAGCCGGAATTATGCGCTTATGTAACTAGATTGCCAGTCGAGCAATATGATGTAGACGCTGCGATTTTATATAAAGATATAATGACACCGCTACCAGCCATTGGTGTCGATGTTGAGATTAAGTCCGGAATCGGTCCGGTCATATCCAATCCGATCCAATCGGTGACAGATGTTGAAAAATTAGGTGAATTGAACCCAGAGAAAGACATCCCATATGTGTTGGACACGATTAAATTATTGACCACGGAGCAATTGTCCGTTCCTTTGATCGGTTTCTCCGGGGCACCGTTCACCATTGCTTCATACATGATTGAAGGCGGCCCCTCCAAAAACTACAATAAGACGAAAGCTTTCATGTATACAGAGCCAAAGGCATGGTTTGCATTAATGGATAAGCTAGCGGATATGATCATCATCTATGTCAAGTCGCAAATCAAAGCCGGCGTTAAAGCCATCCAAATCTTTGATTCCTGGGTGGGTGCTTTGAATGTTGAAGATTACCGCGTATTCATCAAGCCGATCATGACTCGTATCTTTTCATCATTGCGTGAAGAAAATGTACCGCTAATCATGTTCGGGGTCGGCGCAAGTCACTTGGCACTTGAGTGGAATGATCTTCCGATTGATGTAGTCGGGCTCGATTGGAGACTGCCAATTACAGAAGCGAGACAAATGGGAATCCAGAAAACGGTACAAGGTAATCTTGATCCTGCCCTGCTATTATCATCATGGGATGTTATAGAAGAACGTACGAAAAGGATCCTGGATCAGGGAATGGAACAGGACGGCTACATCTTTAATCTTGGACATGGGGTTTTCCCTTCCGTAAACCCGGAAACACTGAAGAGGCTGACCGCTTTCATTCATGAATATTCATCAAAAATGAAATAAGGTGAGCGAACCATTTGCTAAAAATACTTAAATGGATGCACAATAAAAGAACGAAATCTTTAAAAGAGGTGTAACTTCATGTCAAGAAAAAAAATGGGCATTTTAGTCATGGCTTATGGTACTCCATACACTGAAGAGGATATTGAAAGATATTATACACATATTCGTCATGGGAGACGGCCAAGCGACGAATTGATTGCCGACCTAAAAGGCAGATATGAAGCGATCGGTGGATTATCCCCGCTTGCAAAAATAACGGCAGGACAAGCTGAAGCGCTTGAAAAGAAATTGAATTCCGTTCAGGAGGAAGTTGAATTCAAGGCATATCTTGGACTGAAACATATTGAACCTTTTGTTGAAGACGCAGTGAAACAAATGCATGAAGATGGAATCAAAGAAGCGGTCAGTATAGTATTGGCACCGCATTTTTCCACATTCAGCGTGAAGTCTTATAATGGACGTGCCCAGGATGAAGCCTCTAAATTGGGGGACCTGACCATCACTTCCGTTGAAAGCTGGTATGATGAGCCAAAATTCATCCAATATTGGGTAGACCAGGTAAAAGAAGTAATCGGGAAAATGACCTCGGAAGAACGCGATAATTTCGCTTTGATTGTGTCGGCACATAGCCTCCCTGAAAAAATCCTGCAATCGGGAGATCCGTACCCAAATCAACTGAAAGAAACGGCAGACATGATAGCTGAAGGCGCAGGCGTTAGCAATTATGCAGTAGGCTGGCAAAGCGCTGGACAAACACCTGAACCATGGTTGGGACCTGATGTACAGGATTTAACCAGAGATCTTCATCAAGCAAAAGGTTATAAAGCTTTCATTTATATTCCTGTCGGCTTTGTTGCCGAGCACCTTGAAGTCCTTTATGATAACGATTATGAATGTAAGGTTGTGACGGAAGAGATTGGTGCAGGCTACTATAGGCCGGATATGCCCAATGTTAAACCTGAATTCATCGATGCTTTGGCCACAATCATTTTAAACAGATTACAGGAAAAGTGATCAGTCAATAGGAGAAAGTAGTTTAACCATGCTTGCAATGTGCTCTACATATTTTCATGTGAAGTTGAAAGATGTTGTACACCTGGAAAAGCGACGCTTTCTTTTTACTTGACCTTGGTGATTTAAATGAATACTCGAAAAAGTGGCTGTCCAGTAATGAGGATGGCCATTGTTTCTATAAGAAATTGAAAATATAATTGAAAAGACTGAAAATTTTTGGTATGATATCGTTGAACATAATGACTGTTTTGTCCGTTTGGTCAGGATTGAGGTGGGAAATGTCTGTTGATCGTAAAAAATTAATTTTAGAAGCTGCGACCAAGTCGTTTTCACTTTTTGGATATAAGGCAACGACGATGGATCAAGTCGCTAAAATTGCCAATGTGGGAAAAGGGACCATTTATACCTTTTATAAAAATAAAGAAGAGCTGTTTAAAGAAATCGTTCAGCGGTTGATAGAGGAAATGAAATATGAGGCGGAACAATCTTTGGATGACCAACTCTCCTTTTTTGAAAACCTGCATCGTGCCGTTTATCGAATTCTGGAGTTCAGGCAGCAACATCAATTATCTTTGAAACTTCTTCAGGAAGAGCGTGAAATTGGTACGCCGGCCGTTCAGGAAATGGTTAATGAAATGGAAGAAGCCATTGTATCCTACATTAAGGAAAAACTAAAAATAGCGATTGATAAGGGCTATATACAGCCTTGTGATCCAGAGATAACAGCTTTCCTGATGCTAAAGATGTACCTTGCCCTGATTTTTGATTGGGAAAGGAACCATGCCCCATTAGATAAAGAGGAAATTGCTGAACTATTTAAAATATATTTATTCAAAGGATTATCCGTTACGTGATAATTCTATTTTTTTGCTCAAATGCAATGAATCCCAAATAAAAAGAAGAGATACCGTTAGGTACCTCTTCTTTTTATTTGGGGTTTTCAGCTGCAAAACCGAACCATATATGAATTCATCCTGCTATTTGGGAAGCGGATGGTGAAACACAGGACAACTACTCTCCAGAAAGGCAATGATCACAGCGGTTTCCATAACATTCGTGCTGTTCTTCAATTTTTTTTCCGCATTCCGTGCATTGTTTCGGTGGCAGGTTTTTAAAGAACTCAATGCTACTTTGAATCATGAACATCATCTCCTGAATTTTTTTATTATTCGCTTTTCTATGGTTTTATTGTATTATAACAGTTTTGGAATGTCAATGAATGTTTTATAACATAAGTAAAAAAGGTGAAATAAGGGCAAGAATAGTTTATATTAATGGGGAAGTCATTGAGAGAAAAAAAGGAGTGCCTAAGCATGAAAATCACCGTAATTGGCTGCTGGGGCGGTTATCCAGCTAAAAATGAGGCAAGTTCCGGCTATTTGCTTGAATATGAAGATTTTCGCATTCTGCTTGATTGTGGCAGCGGTGTTCTATCACAGCTGCAAAACCATATGAAGCCGGAGGATCTTGGTGCAGTTGTATTATCCCACTATCATCCAGATCATGTAGCGGATATTGGTGTCCTGCAGCACGCCGCGTTCATACAGCAGAAATTGGGCAGCGAAAAAAGGACCATTCCTATATATGGTCATGATTTAGACGAGGTCGAATTTGGTAAGTTAACTTATAAAGACGTGACAAAGGGGATAGCCTTCTCTGCTGATCAACCCTTAACCATTGGACCGTGTAAATTTACGTTCATGAAAACAAAACATCCAGTCCCTTGTTTTGCGATGAGGATTGAAGCTGAAAATCATTCGATAGTTTACACAGGTGACAGTTCATATATGGATGAGCTTGCAGATTTCTCTAAAGACGCAAATGTTTTATTATGTGAAAGTAACTTTTACAGTGATATGGATGGTTCAAAGGCGGGGCATATGACGGCAAGGGAAGCGGGAATGCTGGCAGAAAAGGCTGACGTCCAGCTTTTGCTGTTAACTCACCTCCCGCATTATGGGAATCTCGATCAACTGAAAAAAGAAGCATCCGAGGTATTCAAAAGGGAAATAGCTGTAGCCAAAACCAATCTCGAATTCCAACTATAAATGAAACAACAGGGATATGAACTCTACAAGGAGGAACAACTGTGCTTTTTATTGATAATAAGGGAATTACAGATCCAAGAATTAACCTGGCCATCGAAGAATATGCGCTTAAACATTTAAATATAGATGAAACCTATCTTCTATTTTACATTAATCGACCTTCAATCATCATAGGAAGGAATCAAAATACGATTGAAGAAATCAATTCCGATTATGTAGATGGAAATGGCATTACAGTTGTTCGCCGCCTTTCCGGGGGTGGAGCGGTTTATCATGACCTAGGGAATCTCAATTTCAGTTTCATTACGAGAGATGATGGGGATAGTTTCCATAACTTCAAGAAATTCACCCAGCCTGTCGTGGAAACGCTCGAGAAACTAGGAATACATGCTGAATTGAGTGGTCGTAACGATATTCTGGCTGAAGGAAAGAAGATTTCGGGAAATGCGATGTTCTCAACGAAGGGCAGGATGTTCAGTCATGGGACATTGCTGTTTCAATCAGAAATGGATCACATTGTATCCGCTTTAAAAGTGAAAAAAGATAAAATCGAGTCCAAAGGGATTAAATCGATAAGAAGCCGTGTCGGTAATATTGCCGATTTCCTAAAAGAACCGATGTCTGTTGAAGAATTCCGTTCATTCCTTCTGCAAAATATTTTCAAAGATAGCGGAAAGGTTACAGAGTATGTTTTAACCGAGACGGATTGGGAGAAAATTCACGAAATTTCGGAAGAAAGATATCAAAACTGGGAGTGGAATTACGGAAAATCACCTAAATTCAACTTGCAAAACTCACATAGATTCCCTGTGGGATCTGTTGATATCCGCCTTGAAGTAAACAGGGGAATCATTGAAAATTGTAAAATCTACGGCGATTTCTTCGGGGTCGGAGAGGTTGCGGATATTGAACAAAAGCTTACTGGAATACGCTATGAAAAGGAAGCAATCAGCAGGGTACTAGATGAGATTGATGTTCGTCATTATTTTGGCAATGTAACGAAAGAAGAAATATTGGCTTTAATATATTAAGCTTGAAAAGCCGTCCCGACTTAAAAGGACGGCTTTTGTGCCTGATAATGACAGTAATTGCTTGAATATGGATAAAATTGTTGCTGTGATCGCATTCTTTTAATATAATAAAAATGTAATTAGTTCACCATAAAAATGAATGACTGTTCATTCATGCTATTTGCAGGGGAGGGAGAAAGATGAATTTATCTGAACAGCTTCATCAAATGGCTTTAAAAAAGGCGGATAAGCCAGCATATTACTTTATGGATCAATCCACTTCATATGGGGAATTGGATAAAGCCGTTACGAAATTCGCAGACGAATTACATAGGCTTGGTGTTTCAAAAGGTGATAACATTGCGCTGTTATTAGGCAACTCTCCACATTTCATCATTTCATTGTATGGAGCTATGCGAGCAGGGGCTACCGTAATTCCCGTCAATCCAATTTACACACCTGACGAGATTGGTTATATCCTGAATAATGGCGATGTAAAGGTTGTTGTGGCATTAGATAAGCTTTTACCCTTACTAGAGAAAATGAACCCGATCCTCTCAAGCGTAGAACAATATGTGATTTGTGAAACGGAGCCTGATAATGGGGATATTAGCAAATTTAACATATACCCAAAAATGAAATCGTTTACAAAAATGATCGAATCGGGGGATGAAGGCTTTAAAGGTCCAGAACTGGATCCTGAAGATACGGCAATCATACTCTATACTTCGGGAACATCGGGGAAACCAAAGGGGGCCATGCTCACACATACCAATATCTACTCCAATGCACATGATATTGGTGAATATTTAAGAATCACGGAAAGTGACCGTGTCATTACGACATTGCCAATGTTCCATGTTTTCAGTTTAACGGTAGTTGTGAATGCCCCATTGATAAGCGGAGGTACGCTTTTAATTGTCCCGCAATTCAGTCCAAAGGAAATATTCAGTCAAATCAAAAAATATGATGCAACCGTTTTTGCTGGAGTGCCTACGATGTATAACTTTCTTTTCCAATATCCAGATGCGAAAGAAGATGCTTTAAAGTCGTTACGCATATGCATATCGGGCGGATCTGCCATGCCAGTGTCCTTGCTTGAATCATTCGAGCGGAAATTTAATGTCAGGGTTTCAGAAGGATATGGCCTATCCGAAGCTTCTCCTGTTACCTGCTTCAATCCTTTGGATCGTCCAAGGAAGGCGGGATCCATCGGAACCTCCATCCTTAGGGTGGAAAACAAAGTGGTCAATGAGCTTGGAGAAGAAGTGCCGATCAATGGGGTTGGAGAATTGATTGTCAGAGGTCCGAATGTAATGAAGGGGTATTATAAAATGCCTGAAGAATCAGCCGCTGTCTTGAAAAATGGCTGGTTATATACAGGCGATTTAGCCAGGATGGATGAAGAAGGCTATTTTTTCATTGTAGATCGTAAAAAGGAGCTTATTATCGTCGGTGGCTATAATGTCTATCCACGTGAAGTGGAGGAGGTTCTGTATGCCCATCCTGAAGTAGTTGAGGCGGCAGCCATAGGCGTTCCCGATCCCAATCAGGGGGAAGTGGTTAAATGCTTTGTGGTAAAGAAAAACAATGCATTGACCGAGGAAGAACTGCTTTCCTATTGCATGGAACACTTGGCCAAATATAAGGTACCGGCAAAAATTGAGTTTTTGGATGAACTTCCAAAAAACGCGACAGGTAAAATTTTACGACGCTCCTTGAAAAACCATGTACTGCAAAACTGAATTTCATTGATCATATGGAGATCATTGCCTATAACCGGCAATGGTCCTTTTTTTGTACAACCAAATTGTATCAGGCTGCATAAAATATATTGGAGAATCTTAAAACCTTGATTCTTGTTTCGAAAAGAGTTATGATAGTCATTAAAAATTTCCACATAATTGTAAGGAGGGGTTAGATGAGAGATGTAAAGCTTTTGGATATTTTTACACATCCCATTGCTCAAAAATACTTGAACCGTTCAGGTCTGGCACATGCGATTGCGGTAGCATACCATGCGTTTCACTTAGCAAACGAATATAATGTCGACCCTGATATTGCTGCTAAAGCTGGACTTTTGCATGATATGGGTCATTTCACCTGGTATCGCAATGGTAAATGGGATTATGATCTGTATAAACAAAATGATATTCACCCCATCAAAGGTGCAGAACGAGCACATAAACTGTTAATCCGCTTGGGAGAAAACCCGATAAAGGCAAAGACCATTTCCCTCGCCATTTTATTTCACACCGATTCGTTCTTACCTTCAAATGATATTATTCGTACACCGCTTCAGCAAGTCGTCAAATGGGCTGACGAAAAAGATGAAGAAGAAGGTGGAAAACACCATTATCGCAAAATTGATTTTCCACGGGCAAAGGAGAGCATCATGAAACTTGATACGCTCATAGATGAGGAACAAAGAAAAAGGCTATCATCCTGAAGGCAAACGGGGTGATAGCCTTTTTACTGTCAGGAGGAGCACATTTATTTAAAGTATTTTTACAGTTTAAATTTGTTATCAGGTGAATTAATGATGTAAAATATAGACCATTAGAACTATTTTACGGCGGGAAATTATAAAAACTATCGGATTAATAACAAATAATGAAAAAGAACAGGTGAAGTTATGAAGTCGATTAAGCTAATGATATATGGTGGTCAGGGAGGACTTGAGGGAATCATTGAAAAAGAAGCTGACATTAAGGTCATAGGGATCACTGGAAATGAAATGGACCTTCTTGATCCTGATCATAGACCATCAGTCATGCCAGATGCCATTCTTATTGATGCCCGGTCTTCAGGGAAGTATGGACAGGAAGTCATGCCAATTATAAAGGAAAAACACCCATTTACTCCCTTCGTCATTTTTACTGCCTATTCAGAAGATCATTATCTTATCGAAGCGATATGCCATGGTGCAGCAGGTTATGTGTTACAGGGTGGCGGAATGAAACAAGTGCTGTCGGCAATCCGTCAATGTGCCAATGGTCAAATAGTCTATCCTGCCTCAATAAAATCAATATTAATGAAGAAGCTGCAGCAGGATGTTGAAAGATCACCAGTAACTTTGGATAAGGCAATCGAAAAATTGGGGGCCTTTTCCAAACGCGAGTATGAACTGCTTATCCTGCTAACCCAAGGGGAAACGAATCAGCAAATTTCAAAAAAACTTTTTCTATCCATCGGCACGGTAAAAAACTATATAAGCCGGATTTACAGAAAACTGAATGTTAATAATCGACCGGAGCTTATGGCGCTTTTGTATAGCTTTCAAAATAGCGGGATGAAGGGATGACTTACTCATGCCCGTCCCCCCGTTAATCGCTTACACGGATTCTTTATCGGATTCACATTCCAAAGCAATTAGGTAGCGGCAGAGAGACAAAATCGTTTAACCTCCCAGCCCTCCATTTATTAACGCCTCTGCGTTGCATCATTCCGCCTCCTCGTATGTCAATGATCCTGTCACCGGCGTAAAGGTGTATTCTGTGAAATTTCAAGGTGGATAAAAAAGAATAAAGAATCAAGAAAATGATGGAGATTGAAAGGAATAAATAATATAGAAGGGAAATGCGGTTCTAACCTGTCCATTTTGGATTAAACTATTAAGAGGGAGATTCGTTTAAGGAGGGGCATCATGGTCAGAAAATGGGCTGGCAGAGCGATTCTATTATATATCCTTTATGCAGCAGCGATGTATTGGTATATTTTTTATGGAGCTGATACCTCCATTCCCGAAGCTTTGCGTGGAACTGCAGCAGATCCTGCAACATTCCTGAATGCAAGGGAACTAAAGCTTAGCGAAGAATATTCAGGACTGCGGAATTTCATTTTTTTCGTATCCACGCCATATGAATGGCTGCTGTATTTCTTCATTTTACTATTTGGTTTATCAAAAGCATTTGAAAAGTCGTCAATGGCAGTCTCGAGACGGAATGCGATCAGAACGGGCATTTACTTATTCTGGCTTTCCGTTATTTCTTACCTGGCACTGTTTCCAATCAGTTTCATTGGATATCGGATGAGCAAAAGTTACCATATAAGTACACAAAGTTTCACCTCGTGGATGAAGGACGGAGTCATCGAATTCTGGGTGAATTTTGGGATGATGTTCATCATCGTTTCCGTTTTATATTGGTTAATGAAGAAAAGTGTGAAGAAGTGGTGGCTCTATGCCTGGATGTTGTCCATTCCATTTACCTTGTTCCTGATGTTTGTTCAGCCTGTAGTGATTGATCCGCTGTACAATGAATTCTATCCGCTCAAAAATAAAGAGCTGGAAACGGAAATATTGGCACTTGCCTCACAGGCTGAAATTCCGGCTGAACACGTGTATGAAGTAAATATGGCGGAAAAGACAAATGCCTTGAATGCATACGTGACCGGCATAGGTTCCAACTCAAGAATAGTTCTTTGGGATACGACCCTGAACAAACTGAAGGAAGATGAAATCCTTTTTATCATGGCACATGAAATGGCTCATTATGTGGAAAAGCACATTTATATAGGGATTGCAGGTTATTTAGGACTGACTTTAATCGGTTTGTGGCTGACATCGAAAATCATGAATTTTATCATTAAACGCTGGGGCCACCTGTTAAAGGTTCGTTCGGTTGACAGCATATCATCTCTTCCATTATTTCTCTTAATAACTTCTGTGCTGCTCTTTGCTTCGAGTCCGCTGTCCAATTATGTTTCCAGATATCAAGAAACAAGGGCTGACCGTTATGCCATTGAAATGACCGGGGATAAAGAATCAGCAATCACGACTTTCCAGGAACTCACGAGGTCGGGTTTGAGTCAGGTCAACCCGCCATTCCTGGTTAAATGGCTGAGGTATTCCCATCCGACCATGCTCGAACGAATTTCAACGGTTGAAAATGCAGATACAAAGGGTGATTGAAAGCCAGCTGAAAACCAGCTGGCTTTTTTTCTTCGGAAAGTGGAAGTTTATAGTTATTTTCAGAAAAAACTATTATTTTTAAAAATCTTAGGTTCTCTACTATAATAAATTAAATTCCCAGTTCGTTTTAAGGAGATCGGATATGTATAATGTACTTTTCATCACTATAGGCTCAGTGCTTGTGGCAGTAGCCTACAACTTATTTTTGATACCACATTTAATTTTAAGCAGCGGACTTAGTGGACTTGCGATTATGTTCGGAATCATCACCCCAGTCAACACAGGGATATTGAATTTTCTGATGAACCTGCCATTGCTGATTCTTGGATACCTGAAATTAGGGAGACGTTTTATCACCTATACGATATTATCAGTTGTCGTGATTTCCGTCAGTTTATATCTCATTCCAGTTCACGGAATATCCACTGAACCGATTTTGTCTTCTTTATTTGGCGGAATCATATCGGGATTCGGTATAGGCATCATCTTTCGTGCTTCGGGGTCTTCGGGCGGCTTTGATATCATTGCCATGCTATTGGCTAAGAAGAGCGACTTTCCGCTTGGTACATTGCTTTCGGTGATGAATGCAGTTGTGGTGGTTATCTCAGGCTTCATCTTCGGTTGGGATGCCGCATTATATACGCTGATTTCCATTTATGCAGCAGGAAAGGTGATCGATACGATCCATTCCAATCACATTAAATTAACATTGATGATCGTGACCAAAAAGAGTGACGAAATGAAAACGAAGCTCCTGACCAACCTATATCGTGGTATTACAGTCATGGATGGTGAAGGTGCATATTCAGGAGAAAAGAGTAAAGTAATGATGACAGTCATTACACGATATCAGTTAACCGATGTAAAAACGATGATAAAAGAAGTTGATCCGAATGCTTTTGTCAATATAACCGAAACATCCGAGGTCATGGGGATGTTTCATAAAGAGTGATGATAATTAGAAAAGCCTCCCAACATTATGGGAGGCTTTTTTGATCATTAGGCTGTTTTTAAATCATGCATTTTAATTTCCAAACTGTTTTAGTAAAACGTTCATTTCAGAACTTAGTTTTAAGAATAAAGGTTTGTTTTTCTTATCCAAGGCTTCATCGATCTGTTTTGCAAGGATATTCTTTTTGGTAGTAAGGACGGCTTCCTGAATAATCATATCAATTAACATTTCCTGAACCACGGCATCGTTTTTCATTTCGCTCATTGATAAGGACTTCACTGACTCTGAATAAGATTTTTCATTTTTCAAAGTTACCACCCCTGACCCTTTTTATTATTATATGGATTTGAGTGGATAAAATCAACTGAAAATTTAAAAAATTTAAATATTAATATAGAATGTGTCGTTTAGATGAAGAAAAAGCCACTAAATAAAAGAATTTTTAATTTTTTGTGAACTTACTTTTTATGTTCAAGGGTTGTGCTATTATAGTGAGTAATTTAACATACATTTACTATCTCCATTCACTTTTCTTCGGGGGGAATGGAAGGGTACAAGCAATTAAGGGCATAAGCTTTGGTAAAGTAAAAGCGGTGTTTAGCAATGAGGAAGAGGTGGATTAAAAATGAAGGAAAACAATCAGGGAATCATCGAGGAATATGAAATCACGCCACATACATTAATGGTTTCGCCAATCAATTACGGCAGTAAAATATATGCCCGTATAGTTGAAATGGAGGACGAGTTCATATCCCCGTTTAAACCTTTGGAAATAATAAAGAAAAGCTGTGAGTTCTTCGGGTCAAGTTATGAAGGGCGCAAGCAAGGCACAAAACAGCTTATAAACATCACACATAAAGCGCCTATTGCGATCGATCCGACCAGTTCGATTTTCTTCTTTCCCACTACATCTCCGTTGCGTCCTCAATGCATCTGGTTATCACATGAGCATGTGGTATCCTATGATCGCCTGGATTCCAAACATACTACTATCACATTCAGGAATAGACAAACCATCGATATAGCAGTATCATGCAGTTCTTTCGAAAACCAGCTGCACCGGACTTCTTTTTTAAAAACGAAATTGATCCAGAGGATTGAGGAAACAAAGAGGAAATCATTCTATCTGTTCACCGAAGCAAATGGGGTCAAGGCTTCAGAGGTAATGTCAAAGTATATACCTCGTTAGACATTCAAATTAAAGCAAGCCCTTCTTATTAAAGAAGGGCCCAGGAATTAATCTTCAAATAATTCATCCATTAGATCGTCAATTTCTTTTCTTAACTTCTCAGTGCCCTCTTTGGAAATGGTGATGGTATCACCATCGATAATCAGCATATCTCCTACTTTTGCTCCCTTGGGGAGAGCGCTTTTAGGAAAATCCTTCATGTCACCACCATCGATTTCAACGACAGCGATCTTTCCTTCGAAGCGGTCAATAATTCCTTGTACCATTTATTTCACCGTCTTTACAGTAATTTTCTGACCTGTAGAAGTAAAAATAATATTATCTGATTTATCTGTGCGATAAGTTTTGGCCTTCACTGAATTCAACCGTTTTATAACAGTGGAAGTAGGATGCCCATAGCCATTTTTTCCTACACTGATTACAGCGTATTTCGGTTTTGTTTTGTTAATGAATGCTGAACTAGTTGATGTTTTTGCACCATGATGGCCGACTTTAAGTACATCCACACTTGGTACCAGTTTTTTAGCCAGCATATCTGTCTCTGATTTTTCTTCAGCATCACCTGTAAACAAGAATGTTTTTTTGTCGTGTTTAAGTAAAAGGACTGCACTCCAATTATTTAAGTCAGACTTGGCATATTCTTTAACAGGTGCAATGAATTTAAGGGAATTATCCTTAGCTTTAGTGTTGATTTCCACGCCAGTCTGCGCTTTTTTTATTGTAAGCTTCTTCTGCTTAACAGCCGTTAAAAAGTCTTTATATGCCTGGGTAGTATGAGAAACTTTAGGGGCATACACAGATTTTACATTAAGCGATTTAATCACATAAGCCAGACCGCCCACATGATCCGCATCGGGGTGAGTGGATACTAATGCATTAAGTGTTTTCACCTTTTGTTTTTTTAGGTAGGCTACAACTTCGTCGCCCTTTCCTTTACCGCCGCCATCAATTAAAACGTTTTCGTTACCGGTTTGAATAAGGATGGCATCTCCTTGTCCAACATTGATGAAATGTACCTTCACATTTGAGGCTGCCTCAGTTGTTTTAAGTCCAGTGAATAAAGACAAAACAAGAACAGCAACCAGTAGAATATTTATTTTCTTCATTTTTCCCCTCCAAATAATAATTTACCATGTGTAATTCGAAAAATGGGGATTTGGACATGATTTTCTTTGTGATAAAAAAAGGAAGCGGGCGTCAGAATCGTGGTTAGGTAAAATGATCCTGGGTATTTATGATGGATTGTCGCTGGTGAAGAAGGGGAATGTACCTGAGTTTTTAATATGGAGAAGATGATATTCTACAGGCGGATAATGGAATGATTCTTTCATACGATCATTCATATCAATGTTTGCTTTAGCAAAAGTCACAACCAAAAGCCCTTCTCATATGAGAAGGGCTTCAGAATTAATCTTCAAATAACTCATCCATTAAAACTTAAATTTCTTTTTTTATGTTTCAGAGCCTTCTTTGAAAAAACATCGATATACAAACATTTCCTCTTTTGCTTCCTTAGGATAGAGCATTTTTACAGTAATTTTCTAATTTGTAGAAGTTAGCTGCACACAGTTTAAGTATAGGTATCATAAAATGTATAGTTACTGGAAATGTGTAAAGCCTTCTTCTCTCAAATGGTTCAGAAATAGAGGGGAGAGAATGCTAAATTTCAAATCACTTCTAAAATGAAACTACCTATTAAAGTGATAAAAAACATGCTCTCCCAATAAAAAGTGCCTTTTGGGGGACGTTTAATTGCTTCTCAAGGTAATATATATATATCCAAAAATGAAAGACGTTCCCAATGTAAGAATAATGAATCTACTTCAAAACCTAGAATTGTATAGTTATATACCGGTATACTTATAATATAACCAATAACGAATACTCCTATTGCAATATATCCAAGTATAGAATTTATTATAAGGCTACTCTTTTTCATAATTTCGTCCATATTTATTTGGACTGCACTTCATAGCACCCGTATATCATTATTTAAAGCGACTTGCCGTAAATTAATATAAGGGTATAAAGATTTATATGTATTTTCTGTCTCTATGTAACCCTTATTATCTCTTTCCGCTAACTCTTCGGGAGTTATGTACTTTCCGTCTTCTTTGTTATGTGTTTCTTCTGGATAAATCTCTTTAACAAAAGTTTTCAAAATGAAAATTGGTGCAATATACTGTGTTTAGACAAAATACTTTCTGCTATTCCAATTAGATCTAATAAATTGTACACCATATATTAGCAAAATGTTGCTATGATTGGATATAATTAAATACGTTTAGCAATTAATCAAGAAGCATTTACAGAGTGTAGTTCAATCAGAAAATCAAATTCACTCGATGGAATATCATTTGCTGATAAAGTTTTAAATAAAAGACATTATCAGTTTATTCTTAACCGAAACATTCCGTTACGATAATTCCTATATTGACTGATTAAGCCTAACCTTCTCAGATAAGATATTGGATGATCTAAGGCTCCAAACATCCACATTCACGGACACAAACATTTACGGAGTTTGCCTGTACCCGCTAATTCCTTGATCGGTGGTTTTTTTCGAAAAAGTAATAACATAACAAGTCTTCGGTTTTGTTGCGAAGGCGGGGATTGAAATAATTATGATGTTCCTCGTATCCTTTATATAAAAAACAATACATCGTGAAGGATTCATCGCGTTTGATTTCACTAACCTTAATATTCTCCTTGCGCAAATAGCGCCGTACCTCGGCAAGTTCGTCTTGAACCACTTTTAAAATATGTTCGACTAGCTCCGAATAGGGCCTTTTTAATTTAAACGGACTAATTTCGATGACCTTGAGATCCCGGTTTAAGACTGTAATAACCATAGGGAGGTAGATGGCTTTTTCAATCATATTTCGGTCATCTTCTGGAATGCGGGTCATCATGACCGCCCCTTTCTAAAATAGCGCGTTTTTAATAAAAGTATGTATATTCCGCAAAACAAGAACGTTTGTTCTGTTTTTTATCCTAATGTATTTTCAGTGTATATGCAAGCAGTTTTGATAAATCAAGAAATATTCGTTAACAAGATTATGTTTTCCGGAGATAGGGAAAGTATGAAGATATATGGATAATAATTCTTGCAATTTCAGGGGAAAGTGATATATCTAAAATAAACAGTTTTTAATAAGTTTATGCTGCAATGATGGCAGCATGTCGAGGGAGATAATTATGGATTTGGATACTATACGTGAGTGGTTTACACTTGATCATATATCGGCACTTATTCAGCAATATCGCTCATTCGGTCCAATTCCTGGGATCTTGCTGCCGATGCTGGAAGCTTTTTTGCCTTTTTTGCCCTTAGTGGTGTTCGTGCTTGCTAATGCAACGGCTTTTGGTCTCTGGTGGGGATTTTTATTTTCTTGGATTGGTGCGGTAGCGGGGTCTTTTTTGATCTTTTGGATTATTAGAAGATATGGTCAAATGAGGTTTTTCCGATTTTTGCAAAAGCATAAACAGGTGCAGAGGTTGATGGTTTGGGTGGAAAGCCATGGATTCGGTCCTTTGTTCATATTACTCTGCTTCCCTTTTACACCTTCGGCTATCGTTAATATCGTGGCAGGACTTTCAAAAGTCAGTCCCTTGCAATATGGACTTGCAGTAGTGGGAGGGAAAGCGGTGATGATCTTCACGATCAGTTTCGTAGGTTACGATTTAGTATCCTTAATTCATAAGCCTGTGCGTACGATCATTATCGGGGTCGTCATCTTTATCCTATGGTATGTGGGGAAAAGATTGGAAGTCCGGTTAAATAAAAGCATGAAGAGAGAAGAAGGACAATAAATTAGTATATAAATGCAGTAGGGGTTGAACTAGATGGAAAAAGCAAACAAGAATTCTTTATCCGATTGGATAAAACCAGCGATGATAGCTTTTGTTATTTACATCTTAATCCGTACATTTTTCTTTTCAAGCTATGATGTTGAAGGGAAGTCGATGCAGCCGACCCTTGAAGATGGAAATAAACTTGTCGTGAATAAAATCAATTACCAGATTAATGATATCAACCGTTTTGACATTATTGTTTTTCATGCGAATTCACAAGAAGATTATGTTAAGCGAGTTATAGGGATTGCAGGTGACCGAATTCGTTATAAAGATGATTGGCTTTACGTAAATGGTGAGAAAGTGGATGAGCCTTATCTTGAGAAATTCAAGGAAGGTTTCCCAGGACAGGACTTTACGGGTGATTTTACATTAAAAGAATTGACGGACATGACCAAAGTTCCGGAGGGCAAGCTTTTTGTTATGGGTGATAATCGTCTTGAAAGTGCTGACAGCCGTCACTTTGGTTATATACCGGTTGAAAATGTTGTCGGTAAAGTGGATGTTCGATATTGGCCGGTCAATGATTTCAATTTTAAATTTACAGGTGAATGATTGTTGAAGCCCAAAAATAATGCGGGCTTTTTCTTTTGGGGGAAAACGCGAACGTACGATTGGTGTTTTTTAAAGGGAAACGGTAAAATAATAGAAAGTAAATCTAATTGGAAACAGAAACCTAGTCATAAAGACGAAAGTATTTCTGGTATGATGGGTCTAGATATTATGTTGTAAGGGGGAAAAAGAGATGTCACTCCGTTTTTTACTGGGAAGATCGGGTGCAGGGAAAACTTCGAATATATTGGACGAAATTCGCTCCAAATTGGCAGAAGATCCCGAAGGAAATCCAATTATCTACCTCGTTCCTGATCAGATGACGTTTCTATCTGAATATAAATTAATTAAAACACCAGGCCTTGCCGGAATGATCCGGACGCAGGTTTTCAGTTTTAGCAGGCTTGCATGGCGCGTCCTTCAGGAAACCGGGGGGATGAGCCGGCTGCATTTGGACAGTGTCGGCGTCAATATGTTGATACGGAAGATCATGGATGATAAAAAGGAAGAGTTAAAGATGTTTCGTCGATCTGCTGATAAGCAGGGGTTCATTGCACAGATGGAGCTAATGCTGGCTGAGTTCAAGCAGTATTGCATCCAACCTGATGACATTCAAAACTATTTGGCAGAAACCTCACAGGCCGGCAGCGGTATTCAGGATAAACTGCATGATCTTGAATTGGTCTATCAGGCTTTTGAGGATGAAATGGTTAACAAATATTTAGATTCCGAAGACTATTTCACTTTGCTGATCGAGAAAATGCCAGAGTCTTCATATATAAGGAATGCGGATATATACATCGATGGTTTTTATAGCTTGACTCCACAGGAATTAATGATTGTGGAAGAAATGATGAAGCTGTGCAGGAGTGTAACGATCTCGCTGACGTTAGATCAGCCCTACAGGCAATATGCCCCGGATGATTTGCAGCTGTTCAGGCAAACGGGAAATCTTTATCATCACCTTTATCAGGCTGGATTGAGGAATGGCATACCGATTTCAGAAGATCGAATCTTAAAAGGGGTGGAAAGGTTTGGAAAGAGTCCAGGGCTGAATCATCTGGAAACTTATTTTGCCATTCGTCCTGCACAAACGTTTGAGCAGTCACCTGATGTAACGATCGCCCAGGCAGTTAACCGCAGAGCTGAGATTGAAGGAGTTGCCCGGGACATCTTGTCGCTGGTCAGACAGAAACAGCACCGTTTCCGTGATATTGCGATTTTAGTCCGTAATGGGGAAGCATACGCAGATATTTTACAAACCGTTTTTCGGGATTATCAAATACCCTTGTTCGTCGATTCCAAACGGACGATGCTGAATCATCCTCTGATTGAACTGATTCGTTCCACTTTGGAGATCATCAATGGTTATTGGCGTTATGAGCCGGTATTTCGTGCAATCAAGACGGAGCTTCTATTTCCGCTGCAAAAAAACCACGATAGGATGCGCGAACAGGTAGATAAGCTGGAGAACTATGTGCTGGCCCGCGGCATTAAAGGAAGCAGGTGGACGTCCAAAGATCGTTGGACCTACAGGCGCTTCCGCGGCCTGGAACTCGAGGACCGGAACCAAACGGATAAGGAAATGAAGCTTGAGCAAGAGTTGAATGAGATGAAGCAATTATTTACCGAGCCCATCTTGAAGCTCTCAAAACGTGTTAAAAAGGCTGCTAATGGCAGGGAATTGTGTGAAGCCCTTTATCTATATCTTGAAGAATTGCATGTACCGGAAAAATTGGAAAAGCTGAAACTAGAGGCAGAAGAAGCAGGTGATTTGGTATCGGCAAGAGAGCATGAGCAAACTTGGAATGCGGTCGTCGACCTATTGGACCAATTCGTTGAACTGCTGAGCGGGGAAGAGCTCTCCATGAAACAGTTTGCGGTAATCATTGAGGCTGGTCTGGAATCTCTTGAATTTTCTTTGGTACCGCCGGCAATTGACCAAGTATTGGTCGCTAATCTAGATTTATCCCGCCTGGATGATGTGAAGACAGCTTTTGTTATCGGCCTGAACGAAGGGGTTCTGCCAGGAAAAGCTGTATCTGACGGGATATTTTCAGATAGTGATCGTGATGTGCTGCTGGCTGGTGGACTTGATGTTGCCCCAAGTTCAAAAGTGCGCCTGCTGGATGAGGAGTTTACAGCGTACAAAGCATTCACTACGCCTGCTGAGGCCCTTTATCTATCATATCCGCTTGCCGATGAGGAAGGAAAGGCACTTTTACCCTCATCCTATTTAAAACGGGTAAGGGACGTATTGCCTAACGTTTCCGAAGTGTATTATATGAACGATCCGTCCGATCTGCCTGCTGAGGAACAGGTGAAATATGCTGCGAATCATGATGTGGCCCTATCGTACCTGGCTGCCCAATTGCAGCTGAAAAAAAGGAACTATCCAATCCATTCACTATGGTGGGATGTATATAATGCCATTATTGATGATGAAAAGGCCGGTCCTTCAGCAACTAAGGTTTTATCGAGCCTTTTTTATCAAAATAGGACAAAGAAATTATCTGAGGAAACAAGTAAGCAATTATACGGTGAGAGCATTCTTACGAGTGTATCCAGGATGGAAATGTTCAATAGCTGCCCGTTTTCCCATTATGCCGCTCATGGCTTGAAATTGAGGGAACGGCAAATTTTCCGTTTGGATGCACCGGATATAGGCGAGATGTTCCATGGAGCGTTGAAAATGATTTCCGATTACTTGAAGGAACATGATATTCCTTGGTCTACATTGACTTCGGAACAATGCTTGGAGCTGGCCAGAATTGCCGTGGAGAGACTTGCTCCTAAACTCCAAAATCAAATTTTGTTAAGTACGAACCGCCATCACTATTTACGCAGGAAACTGGAACATGTGATTGGACGGGCCTCGATTGTATTAAGTGAACATGCAAAGGTGAGCGGTTTTGCTCCAATCGGATTAGAACTCGGATTCGGAAAAAATGGCGAGCTGCCGCCACTTTCTTTCACATTGAAAAACGGTACGAAGATGGAATTGATCGGGCGGATCGACCGTGTGGATAAAGCGGAAGAAGATGAGGGTGTCTATTTGCGTGTGCTCGATTATAAGTCGAGTGAAAAGGAACTGAACATGAGTGAAGTATATTATGGACTCGCGCTGCAGATGTTGACATACCTTGATATCGTCGTCACCCATTCCAAGTCGCTTATTGGAAAAGAAGCCATCCCTGCCGGGGTTTTATATTTTCATGTGCATAATCCCGTTGTCAAATCAAAGGGAATGCTCAGCTTGGATAAAATTGAAGAAGAAATTTATAAAAGTTTTAAAATGAATGGACTTGTACTGGATCACTCTAATGTCATTCAAATGATGGATACCTCACTTGATATTGAAAATTCTGGTAAGTCGGATATCATTCCAGCTGGATTTAAAAAGGACGGATCGCTCCTTGCGGCTTCCAAGGTTGCCAGCAGGGAAGAGTTTTCGCTTTTGAATAATCATGTGCGCCGTATTTATCAGGAGGCTGGTGATCGAATGGTCGATGGTGATGTGGATATAACGCCATACAAATTAAAGGAAAAAACGCCGTGTACCTTCTGTTCCTTTAAATCTGTATGCCAATTCGACCAGTCACTGGAAGAGAACCAATTCAGGAATTTGGCACAGAAAAAACAAAATGACGTTCTTGAGCTATTAAGGGGGGAGAGGGAGAGCGATGAGTAAAACGAAAATTCCTGCTCTGCCAGGAGACGTGACTTGGACGGAAGATCAATGGAAGGCGATATGGGCTAAAGATCAGGACATTCTGGTTGCGGCTGCAGCAGGCTCAGGGAAAACAGCGGTGCTGGTCAACCGGATCATTCAAAAAGTCATTTCGGAAGAAGATCCAATCGATGTTGATGAACTGCTCGTCGTTACATTCACCAATGCCTCGGCTGCCGAGATGCGTCATCGGATAAGTGAGGCATTAGAAAAAGCGATCAATGATAATCCGCATTCACAGCATTTGCGTAAGCAGTTGAGCTTGATTAATCGTGCTTCGATTTCCACACTTCATTCCTTTTGTTTAGAGGTGATCAGGAAGTATTATTATCTGACGGATATCGACCCAGGCTTCCGAATTGCAGATTCTACGGAGATCCAGCTGCTTCGTGATGAAGTGATGGAAGAGCTTTTCGAGGAGCAGTATGGGCAAAGTGATAATGAAGAGTTCTTTAATTTGGTTGATGCTTTCACTAGCGATCGAAACGATGATGCACTTCAGAATATCGTTCGATCGCTGCATGATTTTTCGCAATCGAATCCAGACCCGGACCAATGGCTTGATGGTGCCGCCAGCATGTATGAGCTGGCAGATGATGATGGGATTGATGATCTTTCGTTTATCGATTCATTGAAGTTCGATATTGGTTTACAATTGGACACCTCCAGGGATTTATTGGAACGCTCGCTTGCGTTGACAAAAATCCCTGGGGGGCCGGCACCAAGGGTTGAAAACTATATAGCCGATCTTGCCATGGTTGCTAAACTTTCGGAGGTGAAGGACCAATCCTGGAATGCTCTTTATGAAGAAATCCAAAATGTGAAATTTGGGACGGCAAAACGCCTTTCTGGCACAGAGTTTATCAAAGAAATTACGGATGAGGCTACCAAGTACCGTGATAAGGCGAAGAAGATCATCAAATCGTTACAGGAAGAGTTATTTTCCCGTAAACCGGAAAGCTACTTGCGAGATATAAGGGAGCTCAAGGGATATGTCTATACACTTGTAATGCTTGTTAAACGGTTTGACGAAAGATTCTTTGCTGCAAAAGCAGAAAAGAACTTGGTGGATTTCGCCGATTTGGAACATTATTGTCTTCAAATTTTGACAGGGGAAACGGCGGATGGTGAACGAAAACCTTCAGCGGCAGCCATTGAATACAGGAACCAGTTCAAAGAGGTGCTAGTGGATGAGTATCAGGATACGAACCTGGTTCAGGAATCCATTTTAAAACTTGTGACGGCTGACGGCGAATATGATGGGAATCTTTTCATGGTAGGCGATGTCAAGCAGTCCATTTACCGGTTCAGGCTTGCGGAACCGAATCTCTTCCTTGGAAAATACACACGTTTTACCCATGATGGTGTTGATTCCGGACTGAAAATTGATTTAAACCGGAATTTCCGGAGCCGAAAAGAAGTTCTCGATGGGACCAATTTCTTGTTTCAACAGCTGATGGGCATTACTGTCGGTGAGATTGATTATGATGAAGATGCCCAATTGAAAAAAGGCGCCCCATATCCCGAAGACGATCCAAACCCGATCGAACTCCATTTAATTGACGGAACAGCCGATCCGGAAGCTCATTCGGAAATGGAAGGATCGGATGGCGGGTTTGAGGCAGAGGAGCTTGAAAAAGCGCAGCTCGAAGCAAGGCAGATGGCAAAGCTCATTAAAAAGGCTATAAGCGAAAAGCATCGGATATATGATACGAAAACCAAAAAGTACCGATCTGCCACCTATCGGGACATGGTCATTCTTCTTCGTTCGATGCCATGGGCACCGCAAATCATGGAGGAATTTAAAAAACAAGGGATTCCAGTCTATGCTAATTTATCGACAGGGTATTTTGAAGCGACCGAAGTGGCCATCATGATTTCCCTATTGAAGGTGATTGATAATCCGCAACAGGATATCCCATTGGCATCCGTTCTCCGTTCACCCATCGTCGGACTGGATGAAGAAGAGATGTCACAGGTGCGTTTATTCCATACAGGGAGCTACTACGAAGCGCTAGCTGATTTTTACAGAAAGAGTGACCCGGAAGAACATCCGGGGCTTTATGAAAAGGCTACTGCTTTTTATAAAAAACTAGTGAAGTGGCGGAAGCTTGCCAGGCAGGAGGCATTATCAGATTTGATCTGGCTGCTATACCGCGAAACGCAGTTTTATGATTTTGCAGGTGGGATGCCGGGCGGTAAACAGCGTCAGGCCAATTTAAGAGCGCTGTATGACAGGGCAAGGCAATATGAAGCAAGTTCTTTTCGAGGTCTGTTCCGTTTCTTGCGTTTCATAGAAAGGATGCAAGAACGTGGAGATGATTTAGGGGCAGCTCGTGCTTTAGGGGAACAGGAAGATGTAGTCCGGCTGATGACGATTCACTCGTCAAAGGGGCTTGAGTTCCCGATCGTGTTCATTGCCGGTCTTTCCAAGCAATTCAATATGATGGATTTACGCAAGCCTTATTTACTGGATAAGGATTATGGCTTTGCGGCAAAGTATGTGAATTCCGAATTACGAATAACTTATCCATCCCTCCCTCAATTGGCTTTTAAGAAAAAAAAGCAGCTTGAATTAATTGCCGAGGAGATGCGTGTCCTCTACGTGGCTCTAACGAGGGCTAAGGAAAAGCTTTATTTGATTGCCAGTATCAATGATGCAGAAAAAACGCAGCAGAACTGGGAAAGTAATGCGGCACATGGAGATTGGCTATTGAAGGACTATGTACGGGCAGGTGCAAAAAGTTATCTTGATTGGATTGGTCCATCCCTTGTCCGGCATCGGGATTCTCTTGGGGCTGCGGGTCTTGGCTTGGAAATGGAGTCGCACCCATCGAATTGGTCGATTTCCGTCATTCAAAGTGAAGAGCTTGCTGTTCTGGATGAGGAAGAGGCACTGGTTCAAGAGCAAATGCTTGAACATGTCCAGAAATCGGAGAAAGTCGGTATCGTTTCCGAGTTTTATGATGATATCAAGGAACAGCTCGAGTGGGAGTACCCGGGTCATGAGGCGACGGTGTATCGTTCCAAGCAATCCGTTTCTGAACTAAAACGTCAATATGAACTCAAGGACGAGCAAAGCTCCACAGAGCTGTTGCGTAAATTTAAGCGGCCTATCACGAAGCGGCCGACTTTCATGCAAGAAAAGTCACTGACTCCTGCTGAAAGGGGTACGATTACACATTTAGTCATGCAGCATATTGATCTATCTAAAGAGATTACCATTCAATCGATTCAGCAACTGATCATTGACTTGATTCAACGTGAGTTGTTGACGGAGGAACAGAAAGAAGCTGTGGATCCGGAGACGATCGTCGATTTCTTTAACAGTGGAATCGGGCAAAGAATGCAGAGGGCCGAGAGCATTCGCCGTGAAGTGCCATTTACGATGTCGCTGCCTGCAAAGGAAGCTTACAGCGATTGGGCAGCTGGAGATGAAGAGATCCTTATCCAAGGTGTGATTGATTGTATCTTTGAGGATGAACAAGGTCTTGTGCTTCTCGATTATAAAACGGATACAATCACTGGCCGTTTTGCTAGCGGATATGAAGGGGCTAAAGAGATTCTTGCCGATCGATACCGGATGCAGCTTCAGCTCTATACGAGGGCTGTTGAAGGGATAATGAATAAGAAGGTAACAGGCCGTTACTTGTTTTTCTTTGACGGCTCGCATTTATTGGAAGTATAAGAGAGAAGGAGTGTCCCATTGATGTGATGTGGGACGCTTCTTTTTGGTTAAATAAACAGAATAGTTTGAAAAGATATAAATGCTTACTATATACTAGTGGAGAAAAATACCTTTTTAAAGGAGTAGAGAAAAGTATGACGAGTGAGATCAAGAGCAAGGGATACTTTGGTGAATTCGGTGGAAGCTTTGTCCCGGGTGAACTTCAGGAAGTAATGGATATTTTAGAAACGGAATTTCTGAAATACAAGGATGACCCGGAATTCATTGAGGAGTTTCAATATTATCTGAAAGAATATGTCGGACGCGAAAACCCGTTAACACTTGCAAAGAATTTAACGAAAAAGGTTGGCGGGGCAAAAATATACTTGAAGCGTGAAGATCTGAATCATACAGGTGCTCACAAAATTAATAATGCGATCGGCCAAATCCTGCTCGCTAAACGGATGGGTGCCAAACGCATCATCGCAGAAACTGGAGCTGGGCAGCATGGTGTGGCGACTGCGACAGCATGTGCGATGTTTGGCATGGAGTGTGTGATCTATATGGGTAAGCTGGATACAAAGAGGCAGGCATTGAATGTCTTTCGGATGGAATTGTTGGGGGCAAAAGTCGTAGCGGTCGAAAAGGGACAGGGTCGATTGAAGGATGCTGTTGATGAGGCATTGAATGACTTGGTGCAAAACTATGAAAATACTTTTTACTTGCTTGGTTCAGCAGTGGGACCGCACCCATATCCAACGATCGTTAAGCATTTCCAATCAATCATAAGTGAAGAATCAAAGCGCCAGATCCTTGAAAAGGAAGGAAAAATGCCAACTGCCATCATTGCTTGTGCAGGAGGGGGAAGTAATGCGATTGGTGCTTTTGCTCATTATATCGATGAAGAAAATGTCCGATTAATTGGTGTAGAGCCAATTGAAGCCCCAAGTATTTCACAAGGTGTACCGGCAGTATTGCACGGATTCAAAAGTTTGACGTTAGTGGACGAACAAGGGGAACCAAAACCGACATTTTCCATAGCCGCCGGTTTGGATTACCCGAGCGTGGGACCCGAGCATAGTTTTTTGAAAGATAGCGGACGAGCGGAGTATGTGACGGTAAATGGGGAAGAAGCTCTTGAGGCTTTTCAGGTATTATCCAAAACAGAGGGAATCATTCCAGCTCTCGAAAGCTCACATGCTCTAGCTCACGCCATGAAGCTCGCAAAAGAGTTAACAAGAGATGATATACTGATCGTTAATTTATCAGGCAGGGGAGACAAAGATGTTGAGCAAGTATTCAACATGTTAGAAAAATAGGCCGAATTTAAAAGCCTCCCTGGAAATGGGAGGCTTTTTCTTTGACTAATTATTCCCTGTAATGGGCTGGTCAACTCCATTGATATCAAGGACATTGCTTCCATTCAGGCCATTGGCCGTAAAGACGATTGCAGCTGTGTTCCCTGAACCGGATCCGGTAACCGTTTTGGAGGAAGACTTAGGGGAAATGACGGCGCAATCACCGAATAACAGGTTTCCTTGCGCGACATTAAATACTTGAACTGGACCGATAATGGCGGGCATATGAACCCCTCCTTTAAAAGTTTAAGTGTTGTTGGTTGAATCCTCGATTGGCGTCTCTTCGTTTTCTTTAGGAACCTCCCGAATATGTTTCACTCTTGATTCCATACGTGCATGACCTACGTTCCCCACGCCAACCACAGATGAGGATGATATCCCGATTATATTGATATTGCCTACCCGTATGAAGGGATTCGGATTTGAAAAACTTGTTACAACTGGTTCATTCGATCTCGGAATATAAAGTGGTTTCTTAAAAATGTCATAGTCCTCGAAATGAATATCGACAGAATCGAAAGTTTCACTTTTCTTTTGAACCGCTAAAGCCAGGGAAATTCCGTCAATATATGAAGTATCCCCTATTTGCAGGGTGGAGCAGAATGAGACCGTATCGGATAATAAAGATTTTACTTTTGATATTCTAGAAAACATGTTATTTATCCTTCTGGAGAAAGCGGCACGAATGGCCCGATGATAAGGGATTCCGGCGGGGTATCGAATGCGGAAGATAGTTGGACCGTTTGGACATCCCCAATGAGAAATAAAGCAGAGCTCGCTACACCGGTAATATGAATATCACCTACACAAAGCTGGTGATTGGTTACATTAAACTCCATTTGGATTTCCTCCTGTCTCGGCTTGTGAATGAGTAATGAATTGAATCAATGCAGCTTGAATATCGGATTTTACCTGTTCCTTGATCTTTTCCTTGACGTTATCACGCTGCTGCGGTACACGTTCGGCGGCAGAAAGATTATCGAAATACATATTGATTCGTTGATGAAGCTGGCGTTCGACGTCCTGTTTAATGAAGTCGTGATAAGAAGGTTCCAATGATATTTTCAGTTGTGTTTCCGTATCATGGATCATAATTTCCAAGTCTGAAAGAATATCGTTGTGCATTTCCTGGACGACGATTTCCCGGCCTGGAAATAGGTTTGGTGCAGGTTGAACGGGTTGGTTGTTGACGGCAAATTCATCAATGTTGTTAAGGTCAGCTGGATTTAAACCGATATTCAATGTTCCATCTAAAGATTCGACTTTTAACTGATCGAATTTATATTCAATTTTATCTACATGGATTGGCGGTTTATTTTTCAGCTCGGCAAGTTCATCTGTCAGGCGTTTGATTTCGTGTTCAAGTTTCATGATCCGCTTATCCTGGGCTTCAAGAAAACGCTGCATTTGTATGGAATATGAATATAGATCCTGATTCACGACTCAACACCTCACCTTCACAATAAGTAAATTTCATATATGACAGTATATGAAAAAGTTGGATGTAGGTGAATGCCTATCAACCAGGGGTAAATGGGACGAAACTGGCTGATGGGGTAACATCAGCTTCAATTTGTGGAGCAGGCTCAGTGAATCCACCGGTATTGGCTAACGTGGAATATGGTTTAATCACCCCGGCACTTCCTATTTGAAAAACGGATGAATTGGCGATGCTTTCAATTTTTATCATATTGATTTGTATGGTCTGGTGAATATTGAAGATCATGCTGACTCCTTTCTTAAAACATTAGAGATTTAAGACCAGTGGCTGATCAACACCATCAGTATCATTTGTATTCGTGGTGCTATAGGCATTATAGAGGGATATGGATTCACCCGTATTAAAAGAGCCAGCACCTGCAAACGTTTTTGAGGTGGAATATGGATTAATTTTAAAGACGTCACCAATATGGACAATTCCACTGCTACCGACGTTGATGACTTGAACGATTCCTACGATGGCCGGCAAGAAAATCACCCTTTTTTTATTCTGGTTTTCCCTTGAATCTCAGGCCATGAGCCTATTACTGAAGGGAGTTTCAATGTATTGTATGTTGACTGATGATTGATGTGATTCATCTGCCTATCAATATATTGTTATATAACAATGGTAGATATTATTGAAATGTTATAAACAGATATGGTAATATAATGCTAATTCAGAATTTTCAAATAAAACTAGAGGTGAGGAAATGAATGTACCATTAGTATTATCGCATTTCTTAGATCGAGCAGCCTTACTATATGGCGATAAGAAAGCCATCATTGGAGATGAGAAGGTATTAACCTACGCAGAATTGAACGGACGTGTAAACCAGCTTTCAAATGGTTTAAGGGATCTTGGAGTCAAAAAGGGTGATAAGGTGGCATATTTGGCACCTAACTCAATTGAAATGCTTGAAGGCTTTTATGGGGTATTTCAGCTTGGGGCAGTAATCGTTCCCTTGAATATCCGCTTGAAGCCTGCCGATTATGTATTCATTTTGAACCATAGCGAGTCAAAGGTCCTTTTCGTAGATCAGGAATTGTATCATCTTATTTCCCCTGTCAAGGATGAACTTGAATCGGTGGAGCACATAATTGTTCATTATAAAGATGAAGAGATAAATGAAACCGATTACAACCATTGGCTGGAACGTTATGATGACAAGTGCTTTAACCGGGAGACCGTGGATGAAAATGATGTTTCGAGCCTCCTTTATACTAGCGGGACCACAGGGAATCCTAAAGGGGTGATGCTGACTCACCGCAACAACTATTTACATGCCCTGGGTGCGATGCATCATTTCAGGGTCAATGACCGCGATACATATTTGCATGTACTGCCGATGTTCCACGTGAATGGGTGGGGTGCCCCATTTTATTATACGGCAAATGGTGCCACTCAAGTTTGTTTGAGGAAAACCAGCCCCGAAACGATATTTGAAGCACTACAAAAGCATAAGGTTTCCATCATGCATATGGCACCAACGGTTTTGAATTCATTGTTTCAATATTATGAACGGAATGTTCCGAATCTTGAGCAGGATATTCGAATCGTTGTTGCGGGTTCCGCTCCGCCTCCTGCATTCGTTACAAGGGTGGAAAAAGAGTTAGGCTGGGAATTCATTCAAATTTACGGAATGACTGAATCGACACCGGTTAGTCTGATATCGCTGATTCGTTCTGAATTCGATGATCTTTCGGAAAAAGAAAAATACAGAATGAAGGCGAAAGCCGGATATCCCATCATAGGCAGTGAGGTACGGGTCATCCATGACAATGGTGAGGAAGTGGCCCATGATGGCGTGGATATCGGGGAACTCATCGTCCGCAGTCATGGAGTGATGTTAGGTTATTGGAAAAATAAAGAAGCTACCAGCCAGACATTGAGAGATGGATGGCTGCATACAGGGGATATGGCCACGATTGATGAAAATGGCAATGTGGATATAGTTGACCGCAAAAAGGATATCATCATTAGTGGCGGAGAAAATATCTCTTCCATAGAAGTGGAAGGAGTGCTCTACGAACATCCGGACATTCTTGAAGCGGCAGTCATTGCCGTTCCCCATGAAAAGTGGGGGGAGACGCCGCATGCCTTCATTGTGCCAAAAAGGGGCGTGGAATTAACGGAGGATGATATAAGGACCTTCACACGGGAAAAACTAGCTCACTTTAAATCAGTTACCAGTGTGTCGTTCGTCGATGAGCTTCCGAAAACGGCATCGGGGAAAATACAAAAAATCCATCTCCGTAATGATTACTGGGAATCTAAGGGGAAAACAGGCAGATTCGTCAATTGAAGCTCGCTAACGCTGTTCAGAAATGATCAGCGTTTTTTTCTGTTTGCCCGTTCGATGGGTTTCATATTAAGCTATGAAGATATCGGACCTGATAAATGAAGATTGCGGGGGCGATATTTTTCCATTCGTAAATAAGCTCCAGTGACTCATTGTTTTCGATAAAAAGCTTCCTGTTTAACGAGAAAGTGTTACTATTATAAAATATTTCAAATTATTATAATTTTCATTTTTTCTCATGTTTATTGTAAGAGTCTTGGATTGTGGGGGAGAGCATTGAAACGTATTCATTATAGCTGGGTTATTTTAATCATAACATTCTTCTCGATTATTGTAGCCGGTATCGTTAGGTCATCATCGGGAGTATTCATCGTTCCATTTGAAAATGAGTTCGGGTGGGACCGGTCCGTCATTTCTTTAGCCTTCGCCATAAGTTTGTTTCTTTATGGATTATCGGGTCCATTCATGGCCGCTCTAATTGAAGTGCTTGGATTGAAGAAAATGATGGTATTGGCCATGTCCACTTTATTGGCAGGGATTTTTCTCACTTTTTTCATGGAGCATGAGTGGCAGCTCATTCTTATCTGGGGAATTATCATTGGATTGGGTTCTGGAGTGTTTTTAACGGTATTGAGCCCATATGTGGCAAATCGTTGGTTCGAGAAGAGGCGGGGACTGGCGGTAGGGATACTCACGGCAAGTATGGCCACAGGTCAGCTCATTTTACTTCCGGTTTTAGCCATCATCATTGAGAATTACTCGTGGAGATGGGCGATTGGATTAATTTTGGTCCTTAGCTTGATCATGCTGGCAATCATCCTTTTGTTCATGAAAAACAATCCGAAGGAAGTGGGCACTCTTCCATATGGATTAGAAGAGGAAAATCAGGAGGCTGTTACAGTCCAAAAGAAGAACCCCATGGCCATGGCCTTTCAGTCGTTGATTGAAGCAGTGAGAGTGAAGGAATTCTGGTTATTGGCAGGAAGCTTTTTTATATGCGGACTTTCAACGAGCGGGTTGATCGGCACACATTTCATTTCTTACTGCATTAGTTTTGGTTTACCGGTTGTGACGGCAGCATCATTGCTATCTTTCATGGGAATCTTTGATTTGATTGGTACGACTGTATCCGGGTGGTTATCAGATCGTTTTGATAACCGTTGGCTGTTGTTTTGGTATTATGCTCTAAGGGGTGCTTCCCTCGTATTACTTCCTTTTGCGCTTAATGAAGGCTCAATCGGCCTATTGATCATCTTTTCCGTTTTTTATGGCTTGGATTGGATTGCCACCGTTCCTCCGACCATAAGCATTTCAAGGCAAGTCTTTGGCATGGAGAAAAGCGGAATCGTATACGGGTGGATATTCGCGGCCCATCAGGTCGGTGCAGCAGTGGCGGCGTACGGTGGAGGGCTTATCTTCAAAATATTCAACTCCTATACATGGGCATTCTTCCTTGCAGGAATCTTTTGCTTATTGGGCAGTTTGTTTGTCATACTGATAAAAAAGCAAAAAGCGGTCACGAAAGTTAAAGATGGTGCAATGGAGTTGTAGAAAAATCTGTATGGATGAAAGAGGGTGTACCTATGAAGGGCACGATGGTACCAATGCAGGAAAGTAAAAGGGTCGTAAGCATCGATATTTTACGTGGATTAGCCATTTTAGGGATTTTTTTAGTGAATATGCCTTCTTTCCACTCGCCGCTCTTGTACATAGATGGTGCCGAGCGGTGGGCCGGAGGATGGGACAGGATTTTGTATGTATTCAGTGATATTGTCGCACAGGCCAGCTTTTATCCGTTATTTGCCTTTCTGTTCGGTTTCGGGGCGATTATACTGGCTGTAAGGAGTGAAGAAAAGGGTACTTCATTTCCTTTGCTATATATGAAAAGGCTAAGTTTCCTGCTGACACTTGGATGCATTCATGCTTTTTTCATCTGGCATGGGGACATCCTCATTAATTATGCTGTATTTGGGTTTGCCTTTTTGTTTTTTTATAAGATGAAGGGCAGGAATTTAATTCTGCTAGGCTCGGTTTGTTATGTCCTGCCTTTTGCGATATTGGGTTCACTATTTCTTATAATGGGCATTTTTGAAGGGGATGCGATGGCAATCACGACTGATTCGGAGATGATGAAACAGTCTTTGGAAGTTTATCAATCTGGTACATTTACGGAAATAATGAGTCAAAGGGCGCTGGATTGGTATATGGTGAACAACCCCTTTAATGCCATTATCCTTTTTTTATCGATTTTTCCATTTTTTTTAATGGGAGCAGGCGTTGCAAAACAAGGCTTTCTCCAAAATCCAACCCAATATAAACGACAATTGAAAACGATATCGATTGTAAGTTTGCTATTGGGCATGTCAATTAAGATTCTGCCATATGTGACGGTATACCATTTTGGTACGATATTCGTGCAGGATTATTTGGGAGGACCGTTACTTACGATTTTTTATATCACGGCAATCGCGCTTTTGGCGGAGCGGGCAGGGGCTTCCCGCCTATTACAACCGTTTTCGTATATCGGAAGGATGTCGATGAGCAATTACTTGTTCCAATCGATGGTATGTACGGCCATTTTTTATTCATATGGGCTTGGTTTATATGGATCAGTCTCTTATACGACAGGATTTGTTTTCCTAATAGCCCTGTTTTGCCTGCAAATTCTGCTTTCCTTATTGTGGATGGGTCTGTTTAATTACGGACCTGTTGAATATATATGGCGTTTTTTTACATATGGTAAAAAGCCGGTTATGCGCAAGTAGGGACCAGTTAAGAAGAAAAGTATATGATGTTCATTAAATTGTTGGTTTTACCCATTCAGGTGGATCCTTAGTTTTGTTTTTTTGTAAAAGCCTATGATATGATGAAATGGAAACTGAACGAGGGGGCAAAAAAATGACACATATGCATATTACAGCTTGGGTTATCGGAATCATTCTTTTCTTTGTCACATATTCGATGCTTAAAGGTGAAAACCCGAAAGCGAAAATGCTACATATGATAACACGGTTGTTCTATCTATTGATTTTCCTTACTGGCGGCATGCTGATCACTGATTTTGGTGCTTACGCAGTGAAAATGATTGTCGGAATCATCGTGATTGCGGCGATGGAAATGGTGCTGGTCCGTACGAAAAAAGGAAAAAGCACAAGTGCCATGTGGACATTGTTCATCGTAGCGTTTGTATTCGTCCTTTATTTAGGACTTTCGCTGCCACAAGGAATGGACTTTTTTTAATACAGAATTAAAAACGGGTAAATGAGGAAATCTCATTTACCCGTTTTCTTTTACCCGTTATTGTGAATTCACTTTCTCAATGACGATCCTTTTTCCGGTGTTCAGGGTGAATTCAAAACGATCATGATCCTTTTTCCCGTAAGAAAAGTGGTGCTGAACGAGACAAATTTGGCTCTCGTTATCAAAGGTGAAGAAATTCACGCCGGACTGGTTTGGGACGGCCCTTAAAAAGGTGAGCTGGTTATAGCTATATATACAATCATAAATAGAAAAATCAAGTGAATTCAATGTGGTTACAAATTGGAAAAAAGAATCGTCGTTCAATTCTTCCAATAAACGTTCAAAAGAGTAGAGCAGTTTTTTGCGTATCCGAATGGGCTCATTTTCCCTTAAGAAGGTGATTTCCCGATGAAGCAGGATTTTTCCCTCTTCTTCAATTACTCCTTGCTGCCAGCGCCCACCCCTGTACACTTCGATGATGCTGTCAACGTGGTCTTCAATGGAGCAGGCCTCATCTGTTTCATCATCGAAAAAAATCCATTGTTGATTGATATTTTCCACTGTTCCTTCGGTAAAAGCTCTTGTTTGCCTGTTCATTAACTTAGTTCGTTGTTGCTGACTCATACATATACCTCCAATAGTGGAATCCTCACCTACTTTTTAGTCAAAATCCAATGAAAATATAACTGTATATTTTAAAATATTATGGACAAATAACCATCTTTCCGTCTTTGCATAGGCTATGTTTAAACACGGGATGCTTTGCTCAACAATTCATTAACGACGCCGGGCGTTGTGGGCAAGGGGGTCCTACGGAATGATGCTAAAGCGATACTTAGGGACTGTAAATCTTTTTAAGACAGGGAGCCAATATATTTTTGATAGTCCGGATAGAAAGGATGAAGTGTAAAATGTGTGGGATAACAGGCTGGGTGCATTTTCAAAAAGATTTACGGACAAAAACGAAAACGCTGGAAAACATGACAAAAACGTTGGCAAAGCGGGGGCCAGACGAAGAAAATGTTTGGAGCGAAGCCCATGTTGCCTTTGGTCATAAACGGTTAACGGTTGTCGACGCGGAAGGCGGAAAACAGCCGATGACGAAAAATCACGAAAACGGCAGATATACGCTTTGTTATAATGGTGAGCTATATAACACCGAGGATATTCGTAAACAGCTATTATTAAAAGGATATTCCTTTAACGGTCATTCTGATACAGAAGTTTTGCTAACTTCTTATATAGAATGGAAAGAAAAATGCATTGACTTGTTCAATGGGATTTTTGCGTTTGCGATTTGGGATGAAAAGGAACAGAAATTATTCGTTGGAAGAGATCGCATGGGGGTAAAACCATTCTTTTACGCGGAAAGGGACGGCGGGTTCATTTTTGGATCGGAGCTGAAGGCGATTCTGGCCCATCCGGATGTTAAAACGGAGATTGACCGCGAAGGGCTGTCTGAGGTTTTTGGTGTTGGTCCATCCCGAAAGCCAGGTTCAGGCGTATTTCATAATATCCAGGAATTAAGGCCTGCCCATGCGCTTACTTTATCAAGGAAAGGCCTCCGGATTTGGAGATACTGGAATGTGAAAAGCGAAGAACACCGGGATACTCTTGATGAGACGGCCGAGAAGGTTCGCTTCCTTGTCGAAGATGCAGTGACACGGCAACTTGTATCAGATGTTCCGCTTTGTACCTTCTTATCAGGAGGGCTTGACTCAAGCGCGATAACGGCCATTGCTGCAAACGCCTATCAAAAAGAAGGGAAAGGGCCGCTTCATACGTATTCCATTGATTATGAGGATAATGAGCGCTATTTTAAAGCAAATGATTTTCAGCCTAACTCTGATGGGTATTGGATTAAAAAGATGTCGGATAGTTTTAACACGGTTCACCATTCATCGATCATCACTCAAGTGGAGTTGACAAATTATTTAACGGAAGCTGTCCTTGTAAGGGACCTCCCAGGCATGGCGGATGTCGATTCTTCTTTACTTTGGTTTTGTAAGGAAATCAAGCGGGATTTTGTTGTAGGCCTGTCCGGTGAATGTGCGGATGAAATTTTTGGCGGTTATCCTTGGTTTCATCGTGAGGATGATTTGAATCGTGCTGGTTTTCCATGGATGAGATCTACGGATGAGCGGGTATCTTTATTGAAAAAGGGATGGCGCGAGAAATTGAAGCTCGAGGAATATGCTCAGGAAGCTTATTTGACCACCCTTGCCGAAACGCCTAAATTGGAGGGCGAAAGCGGTGTAGCAGCGAAGCGGAGAGAGCTTTTCTATGTGAATTTATTATGGTTCATGACGACTCTCCTTGACCGGAAGGACCGGATGAGTATGGGTGCAAGTCTAGAGGTGCGCGTGCCATTTGCCGATCATCGCCTTGTTGAATATGCATGGAACATTCCTTGGGAAATGAAAATGGAAGGCAACCGTGAAAAGGGTATTCTAAGGAAGGCTTTGGAGGGGCTGTTACCGGATGAAGTATTATATCGTAAAAAAAGTCCATATCCAAAAACCCATAATCCTATATATACAGACCGTGTGCAGGCGTGGTTGAAAGACTTACTGATGGATAAAAATTCGATCCTGCATGAGTTTTTCGATAAGCAGAAGCTAACCGATATAGTAGATTCCAGGGGTGCCGCTTTTAAAGTGCCGTGGTTCGGGCAATTGATGTCAGGTCCACAGCTGCTCGCTCACTTGGCACAAACCCATGTATGGTTCAAAGAATATGATATCCAAATAATCGAATGAAAAAAACGGGGCGGATGATTTTCATTGCCCCGTTTTTTTCATTGCCTCAATGATTGATTGCGAGAATTTTATATTGATAACCGCTCAATTCAATTTTGCCAACTTGTGTGGTTACTTTTGTTCTTAAATCCGTTAGTGTACGTCCTTCCAAATCGAAAGGGAGGGTAAAGGATTGCTGGACATCCGTCGGATTGATGAGGATCACGACAGAACGTTTTTCATTATACTTTTGGTAGGCCACGATATTTTCGTTTCCGGCTGTATCAAGGAATTTGAACTTCCCGTCATTGGCAAGTAATCGTTCTTCTTTTCGCAAGGAGATCAATGCCTTAATTTCATTGAGTAGCTCGGTGTTTTGTTTTTCCTCTTCCCAGACCATGCATTTTCGGCACCCTGGATCCATGCCACCGGTTAAGCCGATTTCATCGCCATAGTATATACAAGGGCTGCCATTGAATGTCAGCAGGATTGCGTGGATGAGCTTGGCTCGAGCTAGATCTTCCCCGCAATCCGTGAAAATCCGCGGTGTATCATGGCTTCCAAGAAGATTGAATGTCACGTCAAAAACATTGGTCGGATAACTGTGATAGATAGCTGTCATTTCTTCTGTGAACTCGCGTGCATTGATGGTTTGTGAGGCGACCAGGCGAAAAACTTGGTTGGTGAAAGGGTAATTCATGACGGCATCGAACTGATCGCCGCGAAGCCATGGCATTGAGTCATGCCAAATTTCCCCAAGAATATAAAGGTCAGGCTTTATTTTTTTCACCGTTGTTCGAAATTCACGCCAGAATGGCTGGTCGACTTCATTTGCCACATCGAGCCGCCAGGCGTCTATATCGAACTCCTTGATCCAATAAGCCGAGACTTCGAGCAGATATTCTTTCACCTCCGGATTTTTCGTATTCAATTTTGGCATCGATTCAAAAAAACCGAATGTTTCATAATTGGGCCTTTCCCCTCCCTTAAGTGGGAAGCTATGTGGGTGGAACCAATCCTTATATTTCGATTTCTCTCCTTTTTCGAGTAAATCCTGAAAAGGGGGGAAATAGTAGCCGCTATGGTTAAAAACGGCATCCAGCATGACCCGGATATTCCGTTTGTGGCATTCGGTTATGAGCGTTTTCAATGTTTCCTTCGTTCCGAATTGCGGATCGATACTCCGATAATCAATCGTATCGTATTTATGATTGGAGTGGGCATGGAAGATTGGTGTGAAATAGATTCCGTTGATGCCGAGATTCTCTAGGTAATCCAAATGTTCAATGATTCCTTCGAAGTCCCCGCCAAAAAAATTATCCACCGCCGGGTCTTCACTTCCCCAGGGTTTCACACCTTCCGGATCGTTGTCGGGGTTTCCGTTCGCAAAACGTTCAGGGAAAATTTGGTACCAAATTGTATCCTTGACCCATTCCGGTGCCCCGAAAACTTCATTTTGATGCAGATAGGGAATCGCGAAATAGCATCCGGGATCTCGGGGGGGTTCTTTAAAGAAGCCCTTTTCCGTGAAAAATGCACTTTCATCTTCTGAGGTTACCTTGAACCCATATCGAATTCTTCGATAGGGAGGCTTCACATAAATATGCCAGTAATCATAACGGTTATCACTGCCTGACAAACTCATGGGAAGCTCTTCGTACTGCCATTGACCATTATCTGATATGTATGGATCACCAAAAATCAATCCAACTGAGGAGATATCTTGTTTTTTCGTACGTAGGCGGATATGTAGGGTTTCAGTGTTGATGGGATAGCCGTAATTGTCATTAGGTCTATGGTGCATGGATGAAAATTCCATTTTAAACCACTCCAATTCTATAAGTATTTGAGGATGTGAAAAAGGAAACTTCCAGCTGTTTATGAGGGGGATCTCTATGAAGCTGCACTAGCCAGGTTAAGTGTTTTTTTCAATATGGTTATATACCCTATTTCAATTGAAAGAAGCACTTATTAACTAAAAAATAACAAAAAGTGTTCATCACTACAAGGAAATAAATACGTCAAGGAAAATGTTGTAAAAACCAAAGCCGTTCATATAATGATAACAATAGCTTTGGTATCGCTTTCATTAAGTGGCTTTATTTGAAGTACTGAACTGAAAAAACAGTATTATTTAGTGCTTTTGGACATGATAGAATAAACATTTTAAAAAGGAGAATCAAAGTGAAGAAGCTGATTTTTCATTTGTTCATGTCCATGTTTTTGATCGTTAGTGTAAGTGCTTGTGGTTCCAGTTCAGATTTGGAAAATGAAGCAGTGAAAGAAAATAAGAAAAAAGAAGACGAAGCCAGCAATGAAGCGAAGCCGGAAAAATTGATCATTTGGGAGGAAAAAGGTAGAGCGGAGGCCCTAAAGCCGGTGATTGAAGCTTTTGAAAAAGAATATGGAATCAAAGTTGAGCATGAAGAGCTTGAAATAGCTACCGAGATGTATGAGCGGCTTCGTCGTGATGGGCCAATCGGAAACGGAAAGGCCCCGGATGTCGTAACTTTTTCTCATGAAAGAGTCGGGCAAATCGTGAAGGAAGGCTTAATTCAGGAAGTGAAGGTGAAAGATGAGGTATTGAATGCCTTCATTGAACCTTCAATTAGGGGGGAAATGTATCAAGATAAGGTATTTGGATTGCCGAAATCCGTAAACACATCCGTTTTCTTTTATAATAAAAAATTGATGGCTAAGGCTCCTGAGACGATGAATGGCCTTTATAAAATGGCGAAGGAATTAAGAAAGGGTAACGTTCATGGTTATTACGCCAAATGGAATGATTTCCATGATTCGTATGGAGTAATCGCTGGAATGGGAGGTTATATATTTAAAGATAAGAATGGAAAACTAGACCCTTCCGACATTGGTTTGAATAATAAGGGTGCCATAAAAGGGGCTGCATACATCCAAAAATGGTATGGGGCGGGTTTGATTCCAAAAGGCGACAAGGCAGCGATCGAAAAGTTGTTCATACAAGGGAATTTGGCTTCTATCATGAGTGACGGGAACTCATTTACCGAGCGGAAGGATATAGGAATTGCCCCCATGCCTGAATTACCCAATGGCAAGCCAATGAAAACGTTCATGGAAATCAAAGGCTGGCATGTAACAGCATTCACAAAACATCCTTATTGGTCTACGAAGTTAGTTGAATATTTGACTAATGATGATAATGCAATGCAGCGTTATGATTTAACAGGGGAAATCCCTCCGAATAAATCAATCAAACACAATGCCGCAATCAATGAAAATGAAAGGGCACAAGCCTTAAGCATACAATTACAATACGCTGAACCAGTACCGAATATTCCGGAAATGAATAAGGTATGGGGACCGATGAATTCAGCCATGGATGAAATGACCACTCAAAAAGCAAAACCAAAAAGGGCCTTGGATAAAGCGGTCAAGACGATAAAAAAAGAACGTTAATCATGTTCTGCCTTTTTCCGATTCAGAAACCATAACCAGTATCCCCAATTTGTCCCTTTAGTGTAAAGTTTTTTATAAATTGGATTTGACGTTAAGGGGTCAAAAGGCTAATCTTAAAGGCGTAAAGAGATAGCTAGGAGGAGAGCGGATATGAGAAAAAGAGTGTTATCACTCGCTTTAATTCCGTTGCTTCTTTTTTACGCCATTCCAGTAGGAGCAGCTGAAAAAGAACAACGAACTTGGAAGGATGAAATCGTATATTCATTATTGGTCGACAGATTTTTCGATGGGAATACTCAAAATAATGGAGATGCGAACGTGAATGACCCTTCCGCGTTTAATGGTGGTGATTTCGAAGGCGTCACGAAGAAACTTAATTATTTAAAAGATATGGGTTATACCGCTATCATCCTTTCACCGATTTTCGCTAATGATGAAAATGGCTATCATGGCGATTGGGTGGCCGATTTTTATAAAACGGATAAACACTATGGGACAATGAAAGAGTTTAAAAAACTCGTGAATGAGGCACATAAACGCGATATGAAGGTGATCATTGATTTTCAAGCAAATAATGTGGGTCCTGACTCCACTTGGCTGACCGATCCCAAAAAACAAGATTGGTTCCATGAAGAAAAAAAGATTTCCAAGGACGGTAGCCAAGCGGATTTGGAAACAGGCTGGGTCGATGGACTTCCCGATTTGAATCAAGATAATGAGGAAACAAGAAAATATTTACTGGATGCTGCCAAATGGTGGATAACGGAAACCGATATTGATGGATACCGTATAAATAAAGTCCAATACGTAGCGAAGGATTTTTGGAAGGAATTTGTGGATGCAGTTAAATCTGAAAAATCAAATTTCTATACAATCGGCGATGTACAAGGTGATGCCGAATTGATTTCAAGCTACAAAGAGACGGGTATCGATGCTTTTATGGCTTATCCGCAAAATTCAGAGCTACGGGAAGCATTTGCTGCACCCGATAAAGAATTGAAACCTGTTTTTGATGCGTTTGCGAAAAGCGAAGATGAATTAGGGGGCAATGCCCATCAGGCTTTGTTCATGGATACGCAGGGAATGCCCCGGTTTACAAAGGATGCAGCCGACCATAACGAAAATCCAGGTTCCAGATGGAGAATGGCGCTGTCGTATCTATATACGATGCCAGGGGTGCCAATCGTATTTTATGGATCTGAAATTGCCTTGAACGGCGATATTGCCCCGGATAATCATAAATTGATGAATTTTAAGACAGAACAGGAATTGGTGGAATATATAACAAAGCTTTCTGACCTCAGAGACATGTACCCAGCATTGAAAAAAGGGGATATGGAGCTTTTATATGAAAAAGGTGGAGCTTCGGTATTCAAGCGTGTATATGGTGAAGAAACGATTGTCGTCGCCATGAACAATACGACTGAAACTCAAACGATAAACCTTACTGATAAGGAACTTGAAAGCAATAAAGAGTTGAGAGGTATGCTGAATGGGGATCTGGTCCGCAGTAAGGACAACAGTTACTCTATCGTAATCGACAGGGAGACGACGGAAGTCTACACGCTGTCACCTAAGTCGATTATTAATATTCCTTACCTGTTAGTTATAGGATTGGTTCTTCTTATTTTTGGTATATTCATTGCTTTGGTTATTAAGCGTTCAAAACGGAACCAACCAAAATAATCATATGCCTCTCGATTGTCGGTAGCCGCCAAACATTGTCCCTAAGGCTTTGTGGAAAACAGGATCGGGAGGTTACAGCATGAATAAGACCTGGTGGAAAGAAGCGGTTTGCTATCAAATATACCCGCGCAGTTTCATGGATAGTAATGGTGATGGAATCGGCGATATAAAAGGATTGATATCAAAGCTTGACTACCTGCAGGATTTGGGGATAGATGTTATTTGGATTTGTCCATTTTATAAATCGCCCAATGCGGATAATGGCTATGATATTAGTGACTATCAAGCAGTTTCCGATGAATTCGGTTCAATCGAAGATATTGATCTGTTATTGAAAGATGTTCACGGCCGTGGGATGAAGGTAATACTCGATCTTGTTTTGAATCATACAAGTGATGAGCACCCCTGGTTCGTCGAGTCACGTTCTTCCCGTGATAATCCGAAACGGGATTGGTATATATGGAGGGATGGGCAGGACGGCCGTGAGCCTAATAATTGGGAAAGCATCTTTTCCGGAAGTGCCTGGAAATTCGATGAAAGGACCAATCAATACTATTTACATTTATTTGCCGAAAAGCAGCCAGACTTAAACTGGAAAAATCCTGATGTGCGAAAGGCATTATATGAAATGGTCAATTGGTGGCTCGATAAGGGAATCGATGGCTTCCGGATTGATGCGATCACGCATATTCATAAGCGTGAAGGCCTTCCGGATATGCCCAATCCTTATTGGCATCAGTATGTGCCTGCGTTTGAAATGCATACCAATCAGGACGGGATTCTGGATTACCTTCAGGAGTTGAAAGAAGAGACTTTCTCTAAGTATGATATCATGACGGTCGGTGAGGCCAATGGCGTCAGGATTGAGCAGGCGGAAGAATGGGTCGGGGAATCGAATGGGAAGTTCAATATGATTTTTCAATTTGAACATCTTGGACTTTGGAATAGGGGACAGAATCACGATGTTGATGTTCAAGGGTTAAAGCGCACAATGACCAAATGGCAAAAGGGGCTGAAAAACAAAGGATGGAATGCTTTGTTTTTTGAAAATCATGACCAGCCGAGAAGTGTATCCACCTGGGGAAATGATCATCAATATTGGTTGGAAAGCGCAAAAATGATAGGGGCCCTATACTTTTTCATGCAAGGGACACCTTTTATTTATCAAGGTCAGGAAATTGGCATGACGAATGTCCAGTTTGATTCGATTGATGATTATGATGATGTCGGAATGAAAAACTTTTACCGGATAGAGACCTCGAAAGGTCGTCCTCATGATGAAATCATGAACATTATATGGCATAGCGGCCGTGATAATTCACGAACACCGATGCAATGGAACGATATTGAAAATGGCGGATTCACCCATGGAACACCTTGGATGAAGGTTAATCCGAATTATCGCGCCATTAATGTAGAACAGCAGAAAAATGACCCGTCATCCATTTATCATTTTTATAAAAAGATGATTGAACTTCGAAAAAAACATCAGGTCCTCGTTTATGGGGAATATGAATTGTTATGGGAAGATCACCCTGAACTTTATATTTATACAAGAAATATGAATGATAATTCAGTTATGGTAGTATGTAACTTTAGTATGAATCACCATCAAATCGACCTTTCTTATTGGGGGAAAATGGAACTTTTACTAGCTAATTATGATGATTGCCCTAAGGTGTCCCTTATTGATTTACGTCCATATGAAACGAGGATTTATCGTTATTGATTGCTATGGACTTGATTGGAAATTAGCTTAAAACCTATGTAGTTAGTCGTCTGACTTCTTATTTTCCAATACACCTGTCGTTTTTTAAGAAGCTGATCATACATCAGCTTCTTTTTGAATTTTAAAACATAGATGAAAAAAACGGAAAAGTAAGTATTTTCTGAAAAATTGAACAAACATTAAAAAAAGTATGGATATAACTATTGAACTGAGTGTATTATGAATACATACAAAATGTATAAATATAAAACAAATATTAAAGAAGTGTTTATTGGTATTCACCTTTTTAAAAAATGAAGTCAATAAAGGCTAAGAGGGGAGAGGGGAAATGCATGGCCATCACAATAAAAGATGTGGCACAGCTAGCGAATGTTGCTCCTTCAACAGTTTCTCGAGTGATTGCAAACAATCCTCGGATAAGTGAAAAAACAAAGGTACGGGTACGTAAGGCGATGACTAAATTAGGATACCATCCAAACTTCATTGCACGTAGTCTTGCCAATCAATCGACCAGGATCATTGGTTTGGTAATGCCAAGTTCGTCAAATGATTATTATCAAAATCCCTTTTTTCCGACGATCCTCCAGGGTCTAAGTGAGGGAGCCCAGGAAAATCACTATTCCCTGTTGCTAAGCACGGGAAAAACCGAAGATGAAATCTACGAAGGAGTAGTGAATATGGTGCAGGGGGGGATGGTGGATGGAATAATCCTGATGTATTCAAGGATGAACGATCACATTCTGACCTATTTGAGAGAAAGGGCTTTTCCATTTGTAATCATTGGGAAACCCTATGATTACATCGAGGAGATAACATATGTTGATAATGATAATGTCTTGGCAGCCGAACAGGCAACGGATTACCTCATACAGCTAGGGCATGAAAGGGTTGGATTCATCGGAGGTGATGTAACCCTTGTGATGACCCTTGATCGCTTATCAGGATATGAACGGGCATTGGAGAGGGCTGGAATCGATCGAAGGATGGAATATACCCTGCATGAAGATTTTTTGCATGAAGGGGGACAAGCCGCTGCAAAAAGGTTACTATCCATCGATGAACCACCTACCGCTTTGGTGGTTAGTGATGATCTCATGGCACTTGGCATCGTGCATTCACTTCGCGAGATGGGCGTGCGCACTCCTGAAGAAATGTCAATCGTCAGCTTCAATAACGTTCTTTTCTCTGAACTGTCATTACCGGCCCTGACTTCCGTAGATATTAATATTTTTGATTTGGGATATCAGGCCGCTAAGGGCATCATTCACATGCTGCAGACTGGGGATGCTCCTGCCGGGACCATCATTCCACATCATTTCGTGGAAAGGCATTCCTGCAGATCGATCAAGCAAGGTGCAATGGCCATGACTTATTGACGAAAAGGGCATTGCAAGAGCAATGCCTTTTTTTGCTAGAAATGTACGCTGAAACTTTTGAATGCATGTACACCCGTTCCGTGTCTGACTAATTTATTCTCTTTAAGATATTGAATGGCTGCAAGAACTTCTTCAAGGATCTTTGGTTCGAGGCCGAGTTGGTTGTGTCCGCCATAGATTTTGGAGACTGCCTTGATCTTTGCGATTTTTTCTAACGAATTAACAAGGTCTTCAGGGCTCGTCGAGGGATAAAATGCATAAACGGGGGTATCTGAATAAAGCAGGTCGCCAGTGAATAAATAACCTGTTTCATTATCCATAATTGAGATGTGGCCAGGTGAATGCCCAGGCGTGTGATAAATGATTAAACTACGGTTCCCAAGATCGATCGTGTCCCCATCCGATAAGAGCCTATCAGGGTACCCCTGGTATGGCTTGTATGTAAAAGGATCGAATGATTCCGGTACGGGTATAGTGATATCCCGGGCCATGTTCTTTCTTATTTGTTCCAAGGACAAACCTTCAATGCCGTTGATCAGCCAATTGGCATCATCACGATGAACATAAATGGTATCATAATCACCGTGACCGCCAATATGATCCGCATGGACATGTGTGGTCAGGACGATAATCGGAAGGTCGGTAAGCTGGTCTGTAATCCCCTTAATCGAACCGATGCCTAACCCTGTGTCGATTAACGCAGCCAGGGTCTCCCCAAGTAATAAAAAGGAATGAACTTTCTCCCAATGACCATATTCACTGATTGCAAACGTTTTTGAGTCCAATTCCTGAACGGTGAACCATGGATCTACAATTTTTTTCAAAAATGACTCCACTCCTTCCCATTCATATATTCCGTGTTAACCGGAAATATCCTGCTTGAAAGAGTAAAAGCAGTGGATTTGTGAAATCCACTGCTTTTGGAAAGGTAAGGCTTATCCGTTTACAACGGTCCCGCCGTTAACATGGATGACTTGTCCGCTGACATAGGATGAATCATCACTTGCCAAATATACATAGGCTGGTGCCAATTCCTCTGGCTGCCCTGCACGGCCCATTGGAGTATCCTGTCCAAATTTGGCAACATCCTCTTCACCAAATGAGGCAGGAATCAGCGGTGTCCAGATCGGGCCTGGAGCCACACCGTTCACTCTGATGCCATCTTTTGAGATGGAGTTCGACAGGGCTCTTGTAAATGCCAGTATTGCACCTTTTGTTGAAGAGTAATCGATTAGTTTTGGGTTGCCCTGATAGGCTGTGATAGAGGTTGTATTAATGATGCTGCTTCCTTTTTTAAGGTGCTTCAATGCAGCTTTAGTTAAGTGGAACATCGAGAAAATATTAGTGCGGAACGTTTTTTCCAATTGTTCAGCTGAAATGTCCAGGATACTTGTCTGCACATGCTGTTCTCCGGCATTGTTGACTAGAATGTCCAAACCGCCAAATTCATCAACCGTTTTTTTGACGACATCCTGGCAGAAGGCTTCATCACCGATATCACCGGAAATGAGTAAACATTTCTGGCCTTCTTTTTCGATCAATTCTTTTGTCGCTTTGGCATCCTCGTGTTCATCCAAGTATGCAACTGTCACATTCGCTCCTTCTTTAGCGTAGTAAATGGCAACTGATTTACCGATTCCGCTGTCTCCTCCTGTAATGATTGCCGTTTTACCTTTTAATTTGCCGCTTCCTTTGTAGGCAGCTTTAACTGAATCAGGGTTCGGTTCCATTTTTGTTTCCAATCCAGGTTGATGCTGCTGATGTTGAGGTGGAAATCCTTGTTTGTTCTGATTTTGGTTTTGAGTAGTCAAGATATAAACGCCTCCCATTTAATTATCTACGCTTTTTCTATTCCTTCTTTTAGGAAAAAGAAAACATGGAAAAAATGCCCAAAGTAAGTATTGTTTAATGTTTTAACTGAAGGGAACATGACTAGTCTTTCCATGTTCCATGAAGGCGATTCATTTGAAGAAAAGTGGGGATGAACGTTGATGGAGGCAGTTGCAACAAATAAAAAAAGACCCACCCAAAGCAGGTGAGGCCTTCATACTTAGCGGTAATTTAGGAATTGTACATCAATGGACAGATCAGCGCCCCGGATCGCGGAAATGATTCCTTGTAAATCATCCCGGTTCTTACCGGTAACCCGGATTTGATCATCCTGGATTTGGCTTTTCACTTTAAGACCGCTATTTTTAATGATGGTATTAATTTTTTTTGCTTGCTCCTTATCGATGCCTTGAATTAACTTGGCCCGTTGGCGAACGGTTCCGCCAGAAGCTCCTTCTAATTTGCCATAATCCAGGTTCTTGACGGGTACGTCACGTTTAATGAGCTTACTGATGAGAACATCCTTCAGCTGTTCGAGCTTATATTCATCGTCGGATACTAGAACCAGGTCTTCTTTTTCAATGGTGATGCTGCTTATGCTCCCTTTAAAATCATAGCGAGTCTGTATTTCCTTCATAGCCATGGTAACTGCATTCGTTACCTCTGAAAAGTCTACTTTCGAAACAATATCAAATGAATTTTCCTTTGCCATCACTTACCTCCAGCAGGGTTTATTTCCTTTATTATAGAGAAAGTGTGATAGGAAGACAACTATATAAACGATATTAAAAAAGCGAGGGGACAAGCCCCGCGCTTCATTTATGGTCCGTTTTCTTCGAATAGGAGTGCTTACCTGCAGTAAGGTTTTCCTGATAAGCGATATTTTTTTCAGCATTTCTCGCTTGGTTATCTTTTGGCCTTTTATTGTCATCGGTTGTTTTGGACATAGTGAAAACTCCCTTCCATTATCTGATCAATATATATTGTTCACAATTATGGAAGGGAGTATGTATGTTTATGATTTCTCAGGGGTATCGTTTAAGAAGAAGAGGGCAATTGTGCCAGGACCGGCATGTGCACCGATGACGGAACCAATTGTATGGATCATGAAGTCGGTTGTCCCGAATTCATTTTGGATGGCTTCCTTCCATTCCAGGGCCGTTGCTTCATCATCACCATGACTGATGGCAATCGTTTGGGTTGTTAAGTTTTTGCCTCTTTCGTGCATTAATTCGATTACACGTTTAATCAATTTCTTTTTGCCGCGTATCTTTTCAAGCGGAACAAGCTTTCCATCTTCAACATGCAATAACGGTTTAATGTTTAATAAACCGCCAACAAGGGCAGATGTCTTGGAGATGCGGCCGCCACGGGCCAGGTATTCTAGGTTATCTACAGTGAATAGATGCTCCATATGACGCGTTTGGAATTCGATGGCAGCCAGGATTTCTTCTTTAGTGGCACCGTTTGCTGCCAGATCGGCTGCTTTCTTTACAATTAAACCGACGCCCATCGAAGCACATTTCGTATTGACGATCTCAATGTCAAGGTCAGGGTACTCTTCCTTCACCTGATTAAGGATCATCACTGCCGTTTGATATGTTCCTGATAACTCAGAGGAAAAGGCAATATATATCCCTTGTTTTTTCTCCTTGGCAAACTGTGTGAAAAGTTCTATAAAGTATTCTGGGGAAGCTTGCGATGTTTTCGGAGCTTTTCCTTCAAGCATCGCCTGATAGACTTCGTGAGAATTAATAGTAAGTAAATCTTCATAATTTTCCCCGTCAAGATGGACTTGTAAAGGGATTAATGAAACATTGTTTTCCTTATAGAAAGACAACGGCAAATCACATGCACTATCTGCAAGAATTGTGATAGCCATAATACACCTGCTTTCTTTTTACAATTTTTAGAAAAATGAGTGGTCACTTTACTTTTTAGTGTAGCACGTAACGGTAAAAATTCAATCTCTACGTAAATAGAATAAATAATTAAGGGTAAAAAGATAATAGAATAAGGGTGAAATGGAGGTTTTTAGGATGTACAGTGGTGAAATGAAGAAAATTATCATAGTTGTGGTCGGAGCATTGCTTAATGCTATCGCAATGAACTTTTTTCTAATACCGGCAAACGTATATGCAAGCGGCTTTACCGGAGTGGCCCAGCTTCTATCGAGGATGATTGGTTCTTTTGCTCCTTTTAATGTATCGACAGGTATTCTATTGCTTTTATTGAACATTCCAGTAACGATCATTGCTTGGCGTAAGGTTGGAAAGTCTTTCACTTTTTATAGTTTCCTGAGTGTTGCCTTGATGTCCTTCTTTATGGAAATCATTCCGATTACACGTTGGTCACCTGACATATTATTGAATGCGGTATTTGGCGGAGTCATTGCTGCAGTAGGTGTGGGGATCACATTGAAATACGGTGCATCGACTGGAGGAATGGATATTATCGCCATGCTTCTTTCACGGAAGAAAGATAAACCTGTAGGTACTTATTTATTTCTGTTGAATGGCGTGATCATCGTAACGGCAGGTGCTGTTTATGGTCCGGAAAAAGCTTTGTATACACTTGTTACCCTTTATACATCGACCCGTGTCGTGGACGCGATACATACGCGTCATGAAAAGCTTACGGCCATGATCATTACAAAGAAAAGCGAAGAGCTTAAACAGGCAATCCATGCTAAGTTAGTTCGCGGAATTACAAGGGTTCCCGCAAAAGGTGCGTTCACTAACGAAACTAAGGAAATGTTATTGATTGTCATTACAAGGTATGAACTGTATGACCTTGAACGGATCATCAAGGAAGTGGATCCACACGCTTTCACAAACATCATAGAAACGTCAGGCATTGTTGGGACTTTCCGCAGGGAATGATATTAACAAAAAATCAAGGCCATTACACTTCTATTACACAAGGCAGTATTTGGGCGTTTTAAGTTTATTACCTGCACAAAACGGCTAATTCTTATATTGTAGCGCCAATTTAAAATCTTATGAAGGAGTGATGAAAATGGCTAACGACGAAAAAATGAGCAGACAGGAAGCAGGCCGTAAAGGCGGGGAAGCCACTTCTAAAAATCACGACAAGGATTTTTACCGGGAAATTGGGCAAAAGGGCGGAGAAGCCACATCGGATAATCATGATAAGGAATTCTATCAAGAAATTGGACAAAAGGGCGGAGAAGCAACTGCTGATTCCCATGGTAAAGACTTTTATAAAGAAATCGGTGAAAAAGGCGGTAAGGCACGAAATAACAATTGATGAAAATAAAGCGAAAGCCTCCAGGAATAATCCTGGAGGCTTTCGCTTTATTTAGAGTGGTTTTCCAGCTCTTCCTGAAGTTCCCGCAGTTGTTCTTTTTCGGCCTCGGTCGTATTGGCAAAGGCTGATGAAAGAGCGTTTTTAGCGATTTCCTCTGTCTTTTGCTGGTCACCGTCATGCTCAGAGTGGAGAGCTTCTTCAACAAATTCCCTAGCCTTCTGGAATAATTTGTTTCCCATTAGAAGCCACCATAGCTTTGTTCAGACATAATTCTTAACCTGTCTTTTTCAGCTTCTTCAAACGTAGTGTGATAAGGGATTTTTTCGGCATGCCTGGCAACACTTTCTTTGCCCTGCTGTACAAATCGTTTAGATTTACTGCTTTTACCCATTCTTATCTCCTCCGATTCTGAGCGTTGTCGACAACGGAATGAATCTGTTGTCCATATTAGTTTGGCTTGAAAGGTCGATATTATGAAGGTAAAAAATGACGTATTAGGCTTTTATATTGAATTTTTCTTCGAGGAAGACGGCTATACCATCTTCTTCATTCGTCAATGTAGTCGTATTTGCTACCGTTTTTACCGGTGAGATCGCATTTCCCATGGCCACCCCGGTTCCAGCGTATTCGAGCATTTCCAAATCATTATCTTCATCACCGAAAGCGATTATCCTGTTTTGAGGAATTTCCAGATAGTTGGATACGCGTTTTAGACCTACGGCTTTACTTAACCCGCTTTTTATTATTTCAATGATATGAAAAGGCTCTGCCCAGCGGCGATGATCGACCAATTCTGCGTGAACATCGGATAAATGCTGGCGAATCTGTCCTACGAATTCACTATCTGTGTGAATTAGCATCGAAGTTGGGGAATCCTGAAGGTAATTGCGCAAGTCACCTGTCTTCATGATCGGATTTCCTAAATTGAACATGTTCATCAATTTTTCATCATGATAATGGACATAAACTTCATCCCGGACTTCTGCGATGATGTTGTGATATTTAAACTGATCACACGCTTCGACAATATCTTTCGCAACATTTATATCCAGCGGAGAGTGGTATACCCCCCAGCTTGTATGTAATGGGTGATGGACGAAAGCGCCATTGAAATTAACGATTGGTGTAGTCAACCCCAATTCCCTGTAATAAAGTTCACTTGAGCGAAAGGGACGCCCGGTGGCGATCATAATTTCGTGTCCATCTTCTTTTAGTTTCAGTAGTGTTTTTTTAGTCCTTGAAGAAATTGTTTTGTTATCTGTAAGTAAAGTACCATCAAGATCCAATACGATCAAATGTTTCTCAGCCATGTACACACCTTCTGTTCTTTTTGATTTCATTATATGCGAATATTGTTAAGCCTATTTTAAAGTAAATGTAAATCTTTTTCATTCTTTATGCATTCCTGTATGATATTACTATATCCAGGATTATGATAATTAAAGCGAAGCTCAGGTTTAAAGGAATGAAATGATAATGCCATTTTGATAATGGTATTGGAAAGACCGGAACAAATTATTCGGAGGGGTTAACTTGATAATAATTGAAAAAGAACTAATTGGACATATTCCTGTATTGCACCTAGGTGAAGAAACCACATTCAAACAGGAATTGCCGCTTATTATTTTTATACATGGTTTTCAAAGTGCAAAAGAACACAATCTACACTATGCTTATTTATTGGCTGAAAAGGGGTTTCGTGTGCTTCTACCCGATGTGATTCATCATGGGGAAAGGGAAGCCGGTTTAAGTGATTCTCAAATGATGCCCCGTTTTTGGGAAATGGTTTTACAGACAATCCAGGATTTATCTTTGCTGAAGGATGATTTATTATCCCGAAAATTAATTGATCCCGACAGAATTGGCGTAGCGGGTACTTCCATGGGGGGAATAGTAACTAATGGGGCCTTGGCTGCTTATGAATGGATTTCCGCCGGAGTCAGTTTAATGGGTAACCCATCATATGTCGCGTATGCAGAGCTCCAAATGGCGGAGATTAAGAAAAGGAAAGTTAATTTCCCAACTACTGATGAGGAAGTTGCCAAGGTGATTGAACAGCTCAAGCCATTTGATTTGAGTCTTAATCAGGATAAGCTTTCCGACCGTCCGCTTCTTTTTTGGCATGGTGCCAAAGATCCGGTTGTGCCTTATCAACATGCATACCGTTTTTATGAAGGGGTCAAAGCAGGGTATGATGAGGCAGATGAAAAAATTGATTTTATCCTTGACCCTAAGGCTGGACATAAGGTCAGTAGAGAAGGAGTGCTTAAGACAGCAGACTGGTTCGCGAAACATTTACTGTCAGCTGTGCAAAATGCTTAAGTACTCACACAAAATCTGTTATGATGCTTATACGGACATAATGATGAAACCGATAATCTAAAACGAACAGATTATCCATAAAAGGAGTGATCGAAGTGGATCAAGATACAAAAGACATTATTTTTGGAGCTTTGGAGCAGGTCATTGACCCTGAGCTTGGTATAGATATCGTTAATTTAGGCTTGGTATATGATGTGGATATGGATGAGGAAGGTCTGACTACAGTTACGATGACATTGACAGCAATGGGCTGTCCGATGGCTGGGACGATCGTCGATCAAGTTAAATTGGTTCTGGAAGATATCCCCGAGGTCAAGGAAACGGATGTGAAGATTGTCTGGAGTCCGCCATGGACGAAAGACAAAATGTCCAGATATGCTAAAATTGCATTAGGTATCAAATAATAACTCTATAATAGAAATAAAAAGCCAGTCAAAAAAAGTGAATCCATTCAAGGAGCCACTTTTTATGGTCTGGTTTTTTCTAATACTTTCGGCTAGGAGTGGTTAATTGAACAGTCAAATTAAAGATTCATTGGACAGGCCACTAAGGGATTTAAGGATTTCAGTCATAGATCGCTGTAACTTTCGCTGCCAGTATTGCATGCCTGCTGAAATTTTTCACGAGAATTTTCAGTTCCTGCCTAAAAGTGAGCTATTATCTTATGAGGAAATTGTAAGGCTTTCTAAAATATTCGCAGGCTTAGGGGTAAAAAAACTAAGGTTGACTGGCGGGGAACCATTACTCCGGAGAGATCTTACCACTCTGATTTCAAATCTCGTTAAAATTGAAGGTATTGAAGATATTGGACTGACCACGAATGGGGTCTTCTTGAAAAAACATGCCGTAAATTTGAGGGAAGCTGGTTTGCAAAGGGTGAATATCAGCTTGGACAGCCTCGATGACGACCTTTTCAAGAAGATGAACGGCAGGGATATCGGCATAAAGCCAGTTATTGAAGGCATAGCTGCTGCCAAGGAAGCAGGGCTTGGCGTTAAAGTGAATATGGTTGTGAAAAAAGAAACCAATGAATCTCAAATCCTGCCGATGGCCCGATTTTGTAAAGATGAGGGCATTCAATTACGCTATATAGAATTCATGGATGTCGGACATACAAATGGCTGGCAGTTGAAGAATGTCATTACGAAAAAAGAACTGCTAGCGATGCTCCAAACCGAATTCGATCTTGAACCGGTTGAAGAAGATTATTTTGGAGAGGTGGCAAAACGCTTCCGTTATAAGGGCACTAATGCAGAAGTGGGCTTCATAACCTCGGTATCCGAGTCCTTTTGTTCAAGTTGTACACGGGCACGTCTTTCTGCTAATGGAAGTTTATACACATGCCTGTTTAATGGAAAGGGACATGACTTGAAGTCATTGCTCCGTTCCGACATGACAGATGAAGAATTGACCGGGTTCATCATTTCACTTTGGAACCGTAGGGACGACCGCTATTCGGATGAGCGGGCAGCGGGAACGGTGAAGAAACAGGAAAAAATCGAAATGTCATTCATTGGCGGGTAATCGAATGAGTAAAAAAAAAGGGATGGCAGCTATGCCATCCCTTTTTTTGTATAGTTGTCAGGAACTGATGTCTGTCAGTCATGGACGAAATCGATTTTTATACTTTTTTTATGCATTTTTATATAGGACACAAGGTAATGAAAATAATTCAATGGTCCTAGGGATGGATTTAGCCTGAAAGAAACTCCAATCATTTTAAGAACAGTAAGGCATTATGTATTGCTGCTTTTTATGGGAGGGGTTCAATCTATGGTACAGATTTCTATTGGACAGTTTTCACAGTCGATTTCCTGTTTCAAATAGTCAAAGTCAAGAATCGTAATGCGTCCCTTTTTAATGGAGATGACATTGTTTTTCCTTAATTGAGCAAGCATTCGATTGACCACCTCGCGGGATGTTCCGCAAAAATTGGCGAGTTCTTGGTTTGTAAAGGGAAGATTGATAACTTTACCGTCTTCTGCTTCAGTGCCATAGCTATTTGATAAACGGATGAGGGTGGAGTAAAATGCACCTTTCTTACCGTGCAGGAGCATATCGCGGAATTTAGCCTGATTTTTACGGTTTTGAGCGGATAACCATGTCATCATCTCGACTGCAAGATGGCTATCGGAGGCGATTTTTTCTTCTAATGCTTCTTTGGAGATAACCGCAACAGTTCCATCTTCCATCATTTTTGCATTCATCATATATTTAGGATTTTGAGAAAACAAGACGGTTTCCCCAACCAAATCATTCTCTGAACTAATGCGTATAGTTAATTCCCGACCGTCGGGAACAACCTTGCTCACTTCCACTTTCCCTTTAATAATGTAATACAAATCACTTGCTGGGGTGCTCTCCTGAAAAAGGTAGCGCCCTTTTTCCATATGTTTAACTTGTTGTTTATTATCTAAAATTGCATGCATTCGATTGGATAACGATAATTCATTCATGCATATGACCACCTTTCAGATAGCGTCATTACTCAATTACTACCTTTGATTTAAACGGAAAAAACCCTAGTAGTCAACAAGTTTGGATAATTCTAGGAATTTTGGTGGATAATTTTTCATGTAAAATTTATGTTTCAAATTTTATAAAAATACATTTGATTTTATTTTTATTCAGTCATATAATAATAGAATCAAAGAATGACAGGGACCTGAAATTATAGGAGATGGTTTTATGAACGTATCAATAGTAGGTGCAACGGGTTATGGAGGAATGGAACTAATAAGATTTTTGAATAATCATCCGCAATTTAAAATAAAATCATTGCATACTTCATCCCAATTTGGTCGAAGTTTATATGAAGATAATGCACATTTAATGCATATGAAAGATACATTAGAAAAAATTGATCCGGAAGCGATTGCAGAAAAATCCGATATTGTATTTCTTGCAACTCCTTCCGGTGTTTCCTCGCAATTGATTTCGGAATTTTCTGACCTTGACATTAAAGTGATCGACCTATCAGGAGACCTCAGGCTTCAAACTCCAGGTGAATACGAGCACTGGTATAAAAAGCCGGCTGCGCCTCAGCATATTATTGAAGAGGCCGTATACGGGTTGTCTGAATGGAATGCCGAAGCAATAAAAAAAGCGACGATTATTGCAAATCCTGGGTGCTACCCAACCGCTTCACTATTAGGTCTTGCCCCTTTATTCACTGAAGGATTGGCGGGAGCAGCTGCCGATGTGATCATCGATGCAAAATCCGGGGTTTCAGGGGCGGGTAAATCACTTTCGGCAATTACCCATTATAGTGAAATGAATGAGAACTTTAAGATATATAAGGTAAATCAACATCAACACATACCTGAAATCGAACAACAGCTTGGGCGATGGTCATCAGGTTTACAGCCTATTACCTTTAATACACATCTTGTTCCAATGACGAGAGGGATTATGGCTACGATGTATATTAAGGTAAATCGGGAAACCTCAAATGTTGAATTAAAGGATTTATACGAAACCGTATACGAGAACCACCCATTTGTCCGGGTACAGCCACTTGATCGCTTTCCATCCACGAAACAGGTATATGGATCGAACTTTTGCGACATTGGCGTCGATTATGATGAAAGGACAGGTAAGGTAACGGTGGTTTCGGTAATTGATAATTTAGTGAAGGGTGCTGCAGGGCAGGCCATTCAAAATGCAAATATATTAATGGGACTAGAAGAAACGGCAGGACTATGGAACAGTCCGCTATATCCGTAAACTTTGGAGGGAAACAATGAATACACTACAGCAAGTTGAAGAAATCAAACATATTCAAGAAGGAAACATTTTAATGCCCCAAGGGTTCCAAGCGTCAGGTGTCCATGCAGGATTACGCTATTCTAAAAAGGACGTTGGCATCATTTTTACCGATGTCCCAGCATCAGCCGCGGCCGTTTATACACAAAATATAGTTCAAGCAGCTCCAATCAATGTAACGAAAGACAGCATTGCCGTTACTGGGAAATTACACGGCATTGTAGTGAATAGTGCTTGTGCGAATGCTTGTACAGGTGAACAGGGTTTAAAAGATGCAAAGGAAATGAGGAAGCTTGCTGCTCAAAAGTTCGGTTTGGAGGACCATTCATTTGCAGTGGCTTCAACGGGAGTCATAGGGGAATTCATGGAAATGGAAAAGGTAAGGAAAGGCATAGAGTCATTGCAGCCAGAAAATACACCTGAAGCTGCTGAAGCTTTTGGTACAGCCATTTTAACAACGGATATCGTAACGAAGAGCTGTGGTTATGAAACAATCATTGACGGTAAAACCGTGAAAATGGGCGGTGCTGCAAAGGGCTCGGGAATGATTCATCCAAACATGGCCACAATGCTCGGCTTCATTACGACAGATGCTGTAATTGAACCGGCTGATTTACAGCAAGCACTATCCTCGATTACCAATGATACATTCAATCAAATCACGGTTGATGGCGACTGTTCAACGAACGACATGGTGTTGGTGCTCGCGAATGGAGAAGCGAACAATGAACCTTTGACACCTGACCATCCGGAATGGTCCATCTTCCTGGAATTATTAAAGCAAACTTCGGAAAATCTCGCCAAACAAATTGCGAAAGACGGAGAAGGTGCCACAAAACTGATAGAAGTGAATGTTCATGGCATGAATACGAAACAAGATTCACAGATGATGGCGAAGACGATCGTTGGGTCAAATCTAGTGAAAACGGCAGCTTTTGGAGCGGATGCAAACTGGGGACGAATCATTGCTGCGATGGGAAGAAGCGGAGTGGTATTCAATCCGGATCAAACTACGATCGTTTTTGGTGACATTGTCGTACTTAAAGATGGTGAGCCAATCATGTTTTCTGAGGAAGATGCCAAAGCATACTTGGAAAATGAAAGTATCATCATTCATGTTTATTTGAAAGATGGTAATGAATCAGGCACGGCATGGGGCTGCGATTTAACCTATGATTATGTGAAAATAAACGGAAGCTATCGTTCGTAAGAGGTGAAAAGTATGAACATATTAGTCATTAAGTGCGGCGGCAGCATCATTAACGAGTTATCGGAGTCGTTTTTCAATAGTGTTAAAGAGTTACAAAACCGCGGCTACCATATCGTCTTTGTGCATGGAGGCGGCCCTGATATAAATTCAATGCTTGAAAAATTTAAAATTGAACCTGTATTTGAAGATGGGTTAAGAAAAACGACCACTGAAGTGTTGGAAATTGTGGAACTTATGCTGGCAGGCAAATCAAACCGCAGCCTTGTTCATAAATTGGAAGCACATGGCATCAAGGCAGTCGGTTTAAATGGCTCTGACGGCGGAATTCTCACAGGTGATTATATCGATGAACAGAAACTTGGAGCTGTTGGTGAAATACAACAAGTCAATACGGAATTATTCGGACTTTTATTCGAAAAAGGTTATTGTCCGGTATTGACGCCAATTGCAACTACCGAAGAAGGCACTAAATTAAATGTGAATGCTGATATGGCTGCAGGGTCCGTAGCCAAGGCACTATCGGCCGATATGTGTTTATTTGTGACCGATGTTAAAGGGGTCTTGAAGAACGGGCAGATCATTGAGAAATTGAATGAAACGGAAACGAAGAATATGATCATGGATGGAAGTATCCATGGGGGAATGATCCCGAAGGTCAATACAGCGTTGTCGGTGCTGAATAAAGGGATTGAAGAAGTGATGATCGTTAGTGGGAAAGATCATTTTTATCAAGGCGGTCAATTCATCGGTACGAAATTTCTTCAGGAGGAAGGGGTATTACAATGAGTTCTTTATTTCCAACATATGCAAGGTGGAACATTGAGCCAAGAAAAGCGTCAGGATTGAAGATTACGAGTGTAACAGGTAAAGAGTATTTGGATTTCACATCCGGAATCGGGGTACTGAATCTTGGACATTGTCATGAGAAGGTAAAAATGGCCGTCACGGAACAGCTTGATAAATATTGGCATGTATCGAATATGTTTCAAAGTTCCATACAGGAACGGACAGCAAAAATGCTGGCTGATGCCTCTGGTTTAAGTCAGGTGTTCTTTGCCAACAGCGGTGCCGAGGCGAATGAGGCAGCTATCAAACTAGCACGTAAAGCTACCGGGAAAAGCAAAATTGTCACATGTCAGCAGTCTTTCCATGGTCGTACGTTTGCAACGATGGCTGCAACGGGGCAGGAAAAAATCAAGACTGGTTTCGGACCGATGCTAGCTTCGTTCGAATATGTTCCATTTAATGATAATGAAGCCATGACAGCAGCCATTGATGAAAGTACGGCAGCTGTAATGATTGAAATCGTTCAGGGAGAAGGCGGCATCCATGTTGTACAGCAATCATATCTGGACGCGATTCAAACTAAATGCCAAGAACACGGAGTTCTCCTTATCATAGATGAAATTCAGACTGGGATAGGGCGTACAGGGAAACCATTCGCATTCCAGCATTTCAATATCCAACCGGACATCATCACTTCTGCAAAAGGGCTGGGAAATGGCCTGCCAATCGGGGCGATGATTGGGAAGGAAGCGCTGTCTGAGTTCTTTAACCCTGGTAGTCATGGATCCACTTTTGGAGGTAATCCCGTCAGTGTCTCAGCAGCCGAAGCCGTGTTAAAGGAAATTTTCCATTCAGGGTTTTTAAAAGAAACAGTGAAAAAGGCTGAATACCTTAAAAGCGAATTGACAAAAGCATTGAAGGGCATGGAAGAAGTGAAAGAGATTCGCGGTCTGGGAATGATGGTCGGAATTGAGTGTAAACAAGATGTTCAGGTGTTTTTAATGGAACTGCAAGAAGAGGGCTTACTTGTATTGAGTGCAGGTCCTAAAGTACTTCGTTTACTCCCATCCCTGACAGTTACCGAATCGGAGATCGATAAGGCGATAAATAAAATTAAAAAAGTATTGGCAATAAAACAAATTGTCTAAATTTGTTGAATTTTTATAGAACAAAATGAATAATTATGCTATTGTATATATAAATATACATCATCTAAAGAGGTGAAGATCATGAAAAGCTATCTATATTTAGAGAATGGTTCCGTCTTTGAAGGGGAACTGCTGACTAAATCGACTGAAAAAACAATCACTGGAGAGATTGTATTTTTCACAGGAATGACCGGATATCAAGAAGTGTTGACAGATCCTTCATATAAGGACCAGATTGTCATCTTCACATACCCGCTAATCGGAAATTACGGAATCAATGAACATGATTTTGAAAGTAAGAAGCCGCATGTTGCCGGTGTGATTGTATATGAAGGAAATATGAGCCATTCCCATTATCAAGCTGAATATTCACTTGGTGAATATTTAGACAAGTGGAACATCCCTCTTTTAAGCCATGTTGACACAAGAGCGGTCGTTAAGAATATAAGACAGGAAGGTTCCATGCAGGCAGTCATCACAGCAGAAGAAAAATACACAGTCGTACCCGGCCTGAATGGTTTATCAGCCCATGTAGCTGAGGTATCCACAAAGGTTGTCGAGAGCTTTGGGGAAGGCGACAAGCACATTGTGATGATGGATTTCGGCTATAAAAAATCCATATTGGATTCATTGGTCGAGCAAGGCTGCCGAGTCTCTGTCGTACCATTCGATACGGAATTCGAGCAAATCAAGGACTTGAAGCCAGATGGTATTTTGCTTTCAAATGGGCCTGGGGATCCAAAACAGCTTGAATACCTCTTAGGAAACATTAAAAAGATCATTACGAATTTTCCAACGATGGGCATCTGCCTCGGTCATCAATTAACGGCCCTTGCCTTAGGCGGAAATACAAAAAAAATGCTGTTTGGACATCGCGGTGCGAATCAGCCCGTGGTCGATTTGAAAACGAAAAAGGTGTATATGAGTTCGCAGAATCATAGTTATGAGGTTGATGAACCGAGCCTGCAAGGAACATCACTGCAAGTGAGATTCAGAAACGTGAATGATAACACGGTTGAGGGGCTCATGCATGAAGACTTGCCAATCTTCACTACCCAGTACCATCCAGAGGCAAATCCAGGACCTATCGAGAGTTCATTACTATTCAACGACTTTTTACAAATGATAAATGATTATAGCGGGAGAGAAAAAGCTTATGCCTAAGGACGACACGATACAGACCATTTTAGTGATTGGTTCGGGGCCGATTGTCATCGGGCAGGCCGCCGAATTCGATTATGCAGGTACACAGGCCTGCCTTGCTTTAAAGGAAGAAGGGTATAAAGTTATACTGGTCAACAACAATCCAGCAACGATCATGACTGATGATATGAATGCGGATGCTGTCTATTTCGAACCTTTAACAGTTGATGTACTGGAAAAGATCATTTCCAAAGAAAAGCCGGATGGTCTGCTCGCTACATTAGGCGGTCAAACAGGATTGAATCTTGCTTATCAATTGGATGATGCTGGAGTACTTGAAAAATATAATGTCAAATTATTGGGAACTCCGATCGACTCCATCAAAAAAGGGGAGGATCGTGAACTGTTCCGTGAGTTGATGTTTGAAATAGGTGAACCCGTTCCCGACAGTACGATTGTCCATACACTTGAAGAAGCGCTGGGTTTTGCCGACAAAATCGGTTTCCCCATCATCGTTCGTCCCGCTTATACACTCGGCGGAACTGGCGGTGGTATTGCCGATTCACTGGACACGTTTAAGGAACTTGTACGGGGCGGACTTCAAGAAAGCCCGATTACACAATGCTTGATTGAAAGAAGCATAGCTGGTTATAAGGAAGTCGAATATGAGGTTATGCGAGATGGAAACAATACGTGCATTACCATCTGTAATATGGAAAATATCGATCCGGTAGGGATCCATACAGGTGATTCAATCGTCGTGGCACCATCACAGACTTTATCGGACGATGAGTTTCAGATGCTGCGTGCCGCATCCATTAAAATCATTTCTGCTTTAGGTATCATAGGCGGCTGTAACATTCAATTTGCCCTTGATCCGAATAGCAAGCAATATTATTTAATAGAAGTAAACCCGCGCGTCAGCCGTTCATCGGCACTGGCTTCCAAAGCAACAGGTTATCCTATAGCACGCATAGCCGCAAAGCTCGCTGTCGGCTACGATTTATCGGAGCTCATCAATCCAGTAACGAAAAGCACTTATTCAAGCTTCGAACCTGCTCTTGACTACGTAGCGGTGAAGTTCCCGAGGTGGCCATTCGATAAATTCACTACCGCCAACCGCAAATTGGGAACACAGATGAAGGCGACTGGTGAAGTGATGGCTTTACACCGCAGCTTTGAAGGGGGAGTCCAAAAGGCCGTCGATTCTTTGGAATTGAAAACGATTGGGCTGCAGCTATTATCGCTGAAAAATAAAACGGTTCCTGAACTTTGGGGAAAGCTTGCCGAAAAATCTGATGAACGAATATTTGTCATTTTTGAAATGCTTAGAAAAGGCGTGACGATTGAAGAAATCCATGAAGCGACAGCCATAGATTATTTCTTCCTTAAATCCTTTGCGTCATTGATCCAGTACGAATTGGAGATTGAATCTAAGGCAATCGATCAGGTAACAAAGGAAGAACTGCAGACATACAAGGAAAAGGGCTTTTCCGACCGCTATCTTGCTTCCGTATGGAAAGTAAGTGAGATGGAAGTGAGAGCACACCGCAAGTCACTGGGTCTTACGGCTGTCTACAAAACGGTTGATACATGTGCAGCCGAGTTCGAATCACATACGAACTATCACTATTCAACATATTTTGGTGAGAACGAACAGAAAAAAACTGATAAAAAGAAAGTCTTGATGATTGGCAGCGGTCCGATCCGCATCGGACAGGGAATAGAATTTGATTACTGTTCGGTTCACGGTGTTTATGCACTCCAGGATGAAAATGTTGAAACGATCATGATCAATAATAATCCGGAAACGGTAAGCACGGATTTTGCGACGGCAGATCGCCTTTATTTCGAACCGTTGACTCTTGAATATGTTCTTAATGTAATAGAAGCGGAAGATATTAAAGATGTTATCGTCCAATTTGGTGGGCAGACTGCGATAAACCTGGCAAAAGGCCTGGAAGAATACGGTGTCAATTTGTTGGGGACTTCCTTCGATACACTTGATCAATTAGAAGATCGTGATCGTTTTTATCAGCTTCTTCAAAAACTGGATATCCCGCATGTACCGGGTTCTATGGCTAATGGTGAAGAACAATTAATTGCAAGTGCAGAGGCAATCGGCTTTCCGGTGCTCTTACGCCCATCCTATGTAATTGGCGGCCAGGGAATGGAAATCATCCGCTCCAAGGAAAGCTTGTTGAATAGAATGGCAAATGGAACGGCACTTGTCTATCCAGTGTTGATCGATTCCTATATTCCAGGGAAGGAAGCCGAAATCGATTTGATTGCGGATGGAAATGATGTATACATTCCCATCATTGCCGAACATATAGAGAAAGCAGGCGTCCATTCAGGGGATAGCATGGCATTATTGCCAGCTCAATCCTTAACGGATGAAATCAAAGATAAAATGACCCTTTATGCTAAAAAACTAGTTAGTGAACTTGGTTATAAAGGACTTATGAACATCCAATTCGTGATTGAGGGAAATAGTGTATATGTATTGGAAGTGAATCCTCGTGCAAGCCGGACAATTCCAATCATCAGTAAAGTGACCGATGTATCCTTGGTGCAAATAGCGACAAAAATATTGCTTGGGAAATATTCATTGTCGAATGCGTTCGAAAAAACGGGCTTAATGGATGAAATTCCATATGCAGTCGTCAAATATCCCGTATTCTCTACATTTGCACTAAGCGGACTTGATTCCAAGGTAGGTCCGGAAATGAAATCAACAGGTGAAGGAATCGCCATCGGGGAAACGGTAAATGAAGCGTTGACAAAAGTATTCCATGCTCAAAAAGCTAAACATACTACTGGTGTTTATCAATCAGAATCTGTCCAATTAAGTGAAGATTTGTTAGCCCAAATCAAAGAAGCAGGTTTGATATTGGGGAATTCGGATTTTGATAAATGGTTAAATGAAGGAAATGCGGCGGTCGTTTTGGCATATGGAACAACGGAGGAAGATAAGAAGCTAAGGTTACTTGCAGCGAAATACCGACTGCTTGCATTTACGGAAGAAGAGACGTTCAAGGCCTATCTACAATCGGTAGAAAAAGCTGATCCAGGGGTTAACTCGCTTCAGGAATGGCTTGTACCATATTTGAAAGGAGTGTCACACGTATGAGTTCAATGACGGCACCGACACAAGCGAAGATTTTAAATGGAAAAGATTTTTTGACCATGAAGGAGTCTACACCAACGGCAATTGCAGATTTGTTAAAACTGGCGCAGACCATTAAAGGCAAATTGCAAGCTGGTGAAGAATATACGCCTTTAAAAGGGAAAACGCTGGGGATGATCTTTGAAAAATCGTCTACCCGTACCCGTGTTTCTTTTGAAGTAGGCATGATGCAGCTTGGCGGACACGCTTTGTTCCTAAGTGGCAATGACTTGCAAATTGGACGTGGTGAAACTATTTCCGATACTGCAAAAGTCCTTTCTGAATATATTGATGGCATCATGATTCGTACCTTCGAGCATGAAAAAATCCTGGAATTGTCAGAAAATGCTTCTATCCCAGTCATCAATGGGTTAACAGATCTTGCCCATCCTTGTCAGGTGCTTGCTGACTTCTTGACGATCATCGAGATAAAAGGGCAGCTAAAAGGCTTGAAGATGAGTTATATCGGTGATGGCAATAATGTTGCCAATTCATTGATGGTAGGCTGTGCAAAAATGGGAATGGATTTTTCCATTGGATGTCCTGACGCCTACAAACCTGATGAAAAGGTCGTCGCCTATGCTAAAAAAGTGGCAGAAGAGACTGGCAGTGAAATTTTGGTGACAACCTCGGCTTCGGAAGCCATAAAAGATGCGGATATCGTCTATTCCGATGTTTGGACCTCCATGGGGCAGGAAATCGAGAATGGTATCCGCTTAGAAGCTTTTAAAGATTATCAAATCAATGGTGAGCTAGTAAAACTTGCTAAAGAAGATTATTTATTCATGCATTGCCTGCCTGCACATCGGGAGGAAGAGGTTACGGCTGAAGTCATCGATGGACCTAATTCCGTCGTTTTCCACCAAGCCGGAAATCGTCTGCATGCCCAAAAGGCGGTCCTTGTGGACTTAATGTCTTAACCAAAAAAAGCGTCTGCTCTCTGAGCGGACGCTTTTTTGATTCAAGCAGCTTTCCTAATTTTTCTGACATGAAAGGAAGGAACCTGGTAATAATAACAGGGAAAGCATGTAAAGGGGTGAAATCTATGGGGCAAAATCGTCAATTTAAGCCAGGTCAGAAGGCACCGAATAATGGGACCTACGTAGAAATCGGTGAAACGGGCAGCACGGTAGTGAATCCGAAAATGGTAAAGCTTGATGCAGGGGATTCTTTTCCTGAAACATCCAATCATAACCGGATATGGACATATAAGCGGAAGCCATGAAACATCTAAAAGCAGGAAAAAGGAATGATTGCCATCCTTCTTCCTGCTTTTTTTCTATTCAGCGGAATAACCGAATATATTCGATATTTCCAAACAGCACTTCCTTAAATAATGGCTTAAAGGATCTTCATGATGATCAGGAATGCTCTCGGTGAACCCAACGGCAGTGATCGCTCCCAATAATTCCGAATTATAATTAAAAACCGGAATGGACATGGAGGAAACGGATGGTACAAGAGGCTCTTTGGCAAAAGCTATTTTGTATTTCCGAATTTCATCATATTCATTTGTTTCTTTAAGGAACGAACCTGTAACATTACGATCTTTTTCAATCCATTCCGCCGTCAATGAAGGATCCTGAAATACAGTGAATACCTTTCCGGAAGAGGATGATGGCGGAAGTCGCGTACCTAACTGTGCCCCGATGTTTAAGTTTTGGTTGGAATTCCATATTTTTGCAGTGATTGGTCCATCATATGTCCAAACGGAAAAAAGGACCGTGCAAGAAGTATGGTGACTGATTTCCTGTAAATAAGGAGTTATTCTGCTCGTTACATCCTCATTTCCTATCGCTGCCATTCCGTATTGAATCAATTTGCTCCCAAGGTGATACATACCGGTTGTCTTATCGCGATATAGTAGCTCCAGTTGAGTCAAAGTATTCAAATACTTATATAGGTTACTTTTCGTTATTTCCGTTAATTCCTGTATATCAGAGAATCTTAAAGGAGTTCTTTGGGAAGCAAGTAAATCTATGATGCTCATTCCTATTTGTAATGATTGAATCGTCGAACCGGATTTTACGATTTCCATAAATCAATCTCCCTAATCTGTTTTAATTTAGGTCTAGTATATCAGAATCTGTAAAATATAAATGAAATTTAGCAGAAAAACCGCCGGCTGCTTGAAGCTATCAATATCCTTTCCTATTAAAAAAATAACTTTAGCGCAGTTTTTATTGATTCCGAAGTGCTGATAATGGTGTAGATGATAACATTTGCACAAAAATTTGCAATACTTTCTTGACAATATTCCGAAAATTGAGTTATTATTTATATAAATAGTGAACAGTGTTATCTATAAGTGAAATCGATAAGATATACAGTCATTCAAATACTGGTATGCGAAGCGAATCCAGCAGAATCAGGATGGTGGCATCAAAAAGAGGTATTAAAAAAATCCAGATAAATAAAGGAGAATGAAATATGAAATTAGTAACTTTCAGCAGTCAAGGATTTAAACGTATTGGTGCAATTTACCCGAATAATGTAGTAGTTGATTTGAACTATGCCTATCAAGCGCTTCTTGAAAGCGAAGGGAAACTTCGCAGTGAACAAATCGCTGACGCGTATGTCCCTGCAACAATGGAGGAGTTTTTACAGGGAGGGAATGAAAGCCTTTCCATCGCGCAAAAGGCTGCGGACTACGCAGTGAACAATCGTGATTCCTTCAGACATAAATTGGTACATGAAATTGAAAATATAAAGCTTGAGGCCCCTGTCCAAAAGCCAAGCAAAATTATTTGTGTCGGACATAACTACCGTGAGCATATTGCTGAAATGGGTCGTGAACTGCCGCCATTCCCTGTGGTATTCGCAAAGTTCGCCAATACAGTAATCGGTCCCCAGGATGATATACCGTTTTTCCCAATCTCTGAACAACTGGATTATGAAGCGGAATTCGCTTTTGTAGTCGGACAAAGGGCACGTAATGTTTCAAAAGAAGATGCTCTTGATTATGTAGCTGGTTATACAATTGCGAATGATGTCACTTACCGTGATATCCAACGGCGTACACTTGAGTGGCTACAAGGGAAAACGGTTGAAGGAAGTGCTCCGATGGGGCCCTGGTTAGTCACTTCCGATGAACTTTCCGATCCATCTGGCTTAAATGTCCGATTAACGGTAAATGGTGAAGAACGCCAAAAAACGAATACATCCAACTTCGTATTCGATGTGAAGTATCTAGTTGAATTCTTATCGAACTTAATGACTCTTGAACCAGGTGACATCGTCCTCACAGGAACACCGGGTGGGGTAGGAGTAGCCCGTGATCCACAAGTGTTCTTAAAAGATGGTGACGTTGTCAAAATCGAAATCGACAAAATAGGTTATCTTGAAAACCGTGTGCGACGTGTCGGGGAGGGAAAATAAAATGGCTTATCAGGAAATCGGGACATCAATCCAATCGGTTCAACAATCAATCGACCACATTCTTGAGACAGCGGCAAACCTACCGGAAGAAACGATCCGATTTAAACCAGCAGAGGATGAATGGTCAATCATGCAGATACTTTCCCATTTAGCTGAAGCCATTCCTTATTGGTTAGGTGAAGTGGCAACTGTAATAGCGATGCCTGGAGCCGAATGGGGGCGTGGATTGCAAGATCCAGCCCGATTGGCAGCAGTTACCGATACAGACAAACTTGCTGTTGAAGATGTCATGAAGCAAGTGGAGGAGCTTAAATATAAAGTGGAGAGCAGTCTTGGGAATTTAGATGAAGAAACACTATCCAAAGAATCGCCACACCGGAATTTCGCTAAATTCGGAAACAAACCAGTTTCTTATATAGTCAATCACTTCATCGATGAGCATGTTTCAGGACACTATGATCAAATTAAGCGAAATCTTTCTAAAATCCAGTGAGGCAAGATAAAAAAGAAAGTAGGGATTAATATGGCTGAAAAATCGGAATACATGAATAGTACAATCGTAAAAGATTTTACAAAGGATATTCAGCAGTATAACCTTGGGCCGCTGTGGGAAGCCATTCCCGCTCTGATGGACCATGAACCTAAACCTCATGCACATGCTTATTTATGGAAAGAAGAGCTTTTGACAAAAAAATTGATGGAAGCAGCTGAAATATTCACACCTGACCGAGGCGGGGAGCGCAGGGCCATTTATTTTCAGAACCCTGGACTCACATATCGTCAGCCTTGGGGATGGGCATCGACAACACAAACGCTATATGCAGCGGTCCAGCTATTGCTGCCAGGTGAAGTGGCCCCTTCCCACCGTCACTCCCAAAGTGCACTTCGTTTCATTACGAATGGTGAAGGTGCCTACTCCATCGTGCAGGGAGAAAGGATCTTCATGGAAGAAGGAGATTTCTTGATCACGCCTAAAAACCTATGGCATGGTCATGGACATGTTGGCGATAAACCGATGATTTGGATGGATGCCCTTGATATCCCAACCATCTATTCCATAGGCGGCACTTTCTTTGAACCATATCCTGATCGGATTGAAACGCCTAAACGGCCCGATAATTTTTCAGAGCTCCGTTATCAAGGCGGAATGGTTCGTCCAGTATCCGACCGTTATTCACAAGTGGCACCGCTTGCCAACTACAAGTGGAAAGGCACCAAAGCAGCGATAGAAGGATTAATGAATTTCGAACCGGACCCATATGATGGTTTCGCCGTGGAATATATCAATCCATCAAATGGCCAAACGGCCAATCCGACGATGGGGGCATGGATGCAGAAACTGCCGAAAGGTTTCCATACGAAAGCACATCGCCATACCCATTCCACAATTTATCAAGTGCACCAAGGATCAGGCTATACGGTCATTAATGGCGTGCGTTTTGACTGGTCCAAGGGAGATTATTTCGTCGTTCCAAATTGGGCATGGCATGAGCACGTTGCAGAAGCCGATTCTTACTTATTCTCGGTAAACGACCTACCAATAATGGAGAGGTTCGATTTGGAGCAGCAACAGGCATTAGACGCAAACAATGGTTACCAAAAGGTTGAAAGTGAATTCAAGCCTGTTTTGGTTTGAAAATAATCTGTTTGGAATCTTCAGCTTAGATCCTGAAATATATGGAATGCCAATCGAATGAAAACGCTTACTGTGGTAGTGGTCCGCAACATTGGCTAAAAACAACTAATATAGGGGGAATTGATGATGAACACAGAAAATAAACCATTCATCGTTATCGGTGGGGGAATTGGCGGATTGGCAACTGCTTTAGGAATCGCAGAAACAAAACAGTATGTAAAAGTCCTTGAACAAGCTCCCGAATTTGGCGAAATCGGTGCAGGGATTCAGCTTGCAGCAAATGCCACCAACGTCTTACAGCGTTTAGGCGTCATGGATAAAATCAATGAAATTGCAGTATTTCCAAAAAGATTGGTGCTGATGGATGCCTTTTCCGGAAAAGAGCTTTCCGCTTTGGATTTAGGTGATGTTTATAAAGAAAGATATGGAGCTCCATATGTTGTTTTGCATCGTTCCGATTTGCATAAAGTACTGGCTGAAGCCTGTGAAAAGAACCCGTATATCGAACTGGTTACGAATCAAACCATTATTGAGACAGTAGAAAATGAAGGTGAAGTGACGGTTACTTCTGCCAACGGGTGCCAACATTCAGGAACTGCTGTCATTGGAGCCGATGGATTATGGTCCAAGGCACGGAAACTTTTTGTGGAAGATCAGCCGGTCTGCTCTCAATATGTTGCATACAGGGGAGCGATCCCGATGGAAGAGGTTACGAGTCATGGAGATTTAGATGATGTATACATGTGGATTGGGCCAGACCTTCATCTTGTTCAATACCCGGTTAGAAGGGGAGAACTATACAACCAAGTAGTGGTCTTCAAAAGTTCTCAATATACGGAAGAAAACGAAAAAACAGATCAATGGGGAACCCCGGAAGAAATGGACCGTGTATTTGCCGGAACTTGTGAGCTTGTTCAGAATGCGATTTCATTCATTCAAAGGCAACGCCGCTGGCCAATGTATGACCGTTTACCAATTGATAATTGGACAAAAGGAAGAATTACGCTTATGGGAGATGCGGCACATCCGATGCTTCAATACTTGGCACAAGGAGCTTGCCAGGCTTTAGAAGATGCAGCTTATTTGTCGGATATGCTTCATAAGCATGGGAATGACATTGAACAGGCATTTTTGGAATATCAAGAGGAACGCATACCGCGCACGGCTAATGTTCAATCGAGCGCAAGAATGTGGGGGGAAATCATCCACAATACGACCGATGCAGGCATTCTGCTCCGAGATACGATCCTTGCAGGTCGTACGGATAGGGATTTCCAATTCGTCGATGAATTTCATGGTTATAATAAAACGGCCGTGAAAGCATAATCCGTTTTGTTTCATCCTTATGCAGTTTACAAATGAGTCTGCCTTTCTTCTATATGAAGAAAGGCTTTTGCCGTTTATCGTCCATACCTCCTGCATTTTTTATAACTTTTCTTTACATGGGGAAAATTAAAAGTATAATGAAAATATAAAGGTCAAATTTGGTCAAACCAAGTGGGAATTCGTTCATGATATAGATGAATGGGAGGTTTTAAGATGGATATTAATAAAATGACGGAGAGAACCCAACAGGCGTTCATCGGCGGCCAGGAACTAGCCAAAGATAGAGGGAATCCCGAGCTGACGGAGCTTCATTTATTAAAGGCCTTAATGGAACAGGATGAAAGTTTATTAATCAGGATTTTATCGGAATCTGGTAAACCGATGAATCTATTTAATATAGAGCTAAATAAGGAACTGGATCGATTACCGGAAGTGAGCGGTAGTGTTTCCCAGGTTTACATGTCATCCTCCCTGCAGCAAATTTTGACGGCTGCCGAAAAGGAAATGCAGATGTGGGAGGATGAATACTTATCTGTCGAACATATACTCCTTGCGTCGCTGCAGGTCAATAAAACGAATGTAAACAGGCTTTTTTCATCATATGGAATTGATTATGATAAAGCAAAACAGGTTATAAACGATATAAGGGGGAATCAGCGAGTGACTAGTCAAAATCCTGAAAGCACTTATGAAGTACTGAAAAAATACGGCAGAGATCTCGTTGCTGAGGTTAAATCGGGGAAGGTCGACCCCGTAATCGGCCGTGATACGGAAATCCGTAACGTCATCCGGATCCTTTCACGTAAAACGAAAAATAATCCTGTATTAATAGGAGAACCCGGAGTAGGTAAAACAGCCATCGTCGAGGGGCTGGCACAAAGGATCGTCAGGAAGGATGTGCCTGAGGGATTAAAGGACAAGACCGTTTTTTCACTGGATATGAGTGCGCTTGTCGCTGGCGCCAAATTCCGCGGTGAATTTGAGGAACGCCTAAAAGCGGTTTTGAATGAGATCAAGAAGAGTGACGGTAAAATTCTATTATTCATTGATGAATTGCACACAATTGTCGGTGCAGGAAGAACGGATGGCGCACTTGATGCCGGAAATATGTTAAAGCCGATGCTTGCACGCGGTGAGCTGCATTGTATCGGGGCAACGACCCTTGATGAATATCGGCAATATATTGAAAAGGATCCGGCTCTGGAACGCCGTTTCCAACAGGTTCTGGTTCCTGAACCGGATGTTGAAGATACGATTTCAATTTTGCGGGGATTAAAGGAACGGTTTGAAATTCACCATGGCGTCAGGATACACGATCGGGCGATCGTTGCGGCCTCTGTCCTTTCGAACCGATATATAACGGAGCGATTTTTACCGGATAAAGCGATAGATCTTGTGGATGAAGCATGTGCTATGATCCGAATGGAAATCGACTCAATGCCATCCGAGTTGGATGAAATCACGAGAAAAGTCATGCAACTTGAAATTGAAGAGGCGGCCTTGAAGAATGAGGAGGACCCTCAAAGCAGAGCAAGGCTGGAAGTGCTTCAAAAAGAACTATCAGAACTTCAGGATCAAGCGAATAGCATGAAATCGAAGTGGCAAATGGAGAAATCAGCGCTTCAAAAGGTGCAGGATCAACGTGAAGAGCTTGAGAAACTGCGTCATGAACTGGAACAGGCAGAGAATGACTATGACCTTAACCGGGCAGCTGAACTACGACATGGAAGGATTCCGCAGCTTCAAAAAGAATTGGACGCAATGGAAGACGAATTGGAAAAGGAAAAACAGGAATCACGATTGCTTCGCCAGGAAGTGACGGAGGAGGAAATTGCCTCGATTGTTGCAAGGTGGACGGGGATTCCGATTAGCAAGCTGGTGGAAAGTGAAAGGGAAAAGCTGCTTCGCCTATCTGATATCTTGCATGAACGCGTAATAGGTCAAGGAGAAGCGGTGGAACTCGTATCCGATGCTGTTTTAAGAGCAAGGGCTGGAATTAAAGATCCAAACAGACCAATCGGTTCATTCATTTTTCTTGGGCCAACGGGTGTAGGTAAAACCGAATTGGTAAAAGCTTTGGCAGAAACGTTATTCGATAGTGAGGAACATATGATTCGAATCGATATGTCGGAATATATGGAGAAACATTCCGTGTCCCGCCTTGTCGGTGCACCTCCTGGATATGTTGGATTTGAGGAAGGCGGCCAACTTACGGAGGCTGTTAGGAGAAACCCATATTCAGTCATATTATTGGATGAAATTGAAAAGGCGCATCCGGAAGTCTTCAATATTTTGCTGCAAATGCTGGATGATGGAAGGATAACGGACTCCCAAGGAAGAACAATCAACTGTAAAAATACGGTGATCATCATGACTTCCAATATCGGATCCCATTTCTTATTGCAGTCCAACCGGGTGGATGGCGGCATTGAAGAAGAAATAAAAGATCAGGTCTTTAAAGAGTTAAGAGGGCATTTCCGTCCGGAATTTTTGAATCGCGTTGATGACATTGTTTTATTCAAACCTCTGACAAAACAAGAAATCGTTGAAATCGTAGATAAAATGGTTCATCAATTACAAGTAAGGTTAACTGAACAAAATATAGTCCTGAATGTTACTGAAGCGGCTAAGGAATTCATTGCGGAACAAGGATATGATCCGGTATATGGGGCAAGACCGCTGAAGCGATTCATCCAAAAGCATCTGGAAACGAAAATCGCCCGTAAAATCATTGCCGGGACTGTTGAGATTAAAGAAGGAATAACGATTGATTATGATCATGATGAATTGGTTCTCATATAAAAACGTTGAAATGTAGTTTACCCGTAAGCAAAGTACGGTATAACAAAAAGGACATCCTATAAAGGATGTCCTCTTTTGCTTCTTAATGTTGATGAGAGTCTTTAGCTGGCCCAGCAGGCATGATAGCCGGGATGATGCAAATCAGGATAGCAGCAGCTAATCCTAAAATCGTTCCCTGCGCAGCATCGTATGAAACTCCGATCATGGAAGAAACAACATATACAGTCATATGCACTAATAAGAATGTCCAAAAAATTGTCCAAGCATAACGCATCGAATTTCACCTCATTCCACTACATTCATTTTTATCTTACCATAATTAATATACAGTTAAAACGTGTTTTTAATAATAACCTTTAAATAATTCAATACATTAAATCATAAGAGAACTTTTTCAGGCAGACTAATTGGTTTCAAACTTCAAAAGGGAAATCATACGGAAAAAATAAAAGCAAAAACTCCATGCTTGGTTAATTTAAGATAAGAAGTTAGGCGTTTCCACTGACCCTTTCTATTTTTCGTCATAAATTAATATAGTAGTAGTAATATTCCTTAAAGGAGTTTGAACGATGGAACAACGAACTTTTCAAATTGATGACCAATGGAATATCATCTATTATCCAGAGCGGCCCAGTGGTTTTTCCGTAATGGTAATTGGAGACCGTAGTCATTTTGTCGAGAAAGAAAGCAGCTTTTGGCTGCAGCATCCTGGCAGGCTGCAGATATTGGAATATTTAAAGGAATACGGATACACCCTATTTTCATCCAATTTTTACGGAGCCAACTGGGGCAGTCCTAAAGCACTCGAGCTTTCCCTTAACCTATATATTCTGTTCATGAAAAAAGAAATAGTCAATCAAAGGGTTCATATATTGGCAGAGGGGACAGGCGCGCTCCTTGCCTTAAAGTTAATGAATGAACTTGGTAATAAAATAAGGTCTGTTGTGTTGATAGATCCGGTTTTTTCCTTGAAAGCACAACTGGAGAAAGAAAAGGAAAATAAGTTCTTCTATAAAAAGTGGCTGTCCGAGGTCGCTGCTGCTTATGAGCTCGATCCGGCAGAATGTGAACAGCATATACTGGACACTGAAGATTCAATGATCGCAGAGAATATCCCCATGAAAGTGATTCAGGTTTTTGGAAGCTTACGGAAAGAGCAAGCCTCCCTTTATCGGCAAATCCAGCTGGCTAGAAAAGCAGACTTGCAGCTGACGTATATATTGCCCGAAAAACGTTATAAAATCCCCTATCAAATACAGAAGTTTTTCAATGAGAATGAAGAGACTTTATGAGAAGAGATATATTTTTACAATAGTTTGCATACGATACAGCATCTAAAAAAACTAGACGTGCCGGGTGAAGTGGGCTTGATGGCATACGAGGAGGCTGTATTTATGCAAACAAACATTGTCATTGGCACTTATCGATTCGTGGGATTCTATGTGACTCAATTCTTTTTGAACCAAGGTGAAGAAGTAATCGGAATCGATTGGGCTGATTCCGAAGCAAGTCAATATATTAAGGAAGAAAAGGAACTTGAAATAGGCAGGAATTCAAATTATATATACTTTCCGATAAATAAACTTAAATTATTGGATATTTCACAGCAGGACACGGTGTTCATATCTTGTTATGATATTCAAAGAGGAAAAATGGACAAAATCGATTTTGTAATAGGAGAAATCGTTTCCTTCATCGAGAAATGCAAAAAAAATGGCAAGAATGAAACGCCAAATTTCGTACTTTTCATGCCCATTGAAAAAGATGTCAGTATATTTCAGTCCATATTAAGCTCGATTCGTGGAATGGATTCTGCAAAAATCATATTTTTACCGACGATTTATGGACCTTGGCAATCGGAAGGCATGAGCTTTGAAGCTGGAATCAATCAGCTTGGACAGTCTGATATCAAAGCGGCAATTGCTGCCGAATATACCGAAGATGCTCTCTACATCACTGATTTTGTAAATGCTTTGGAAGCGGTGCTTACCACAAGTTCCGATAGAGACATCCAATTGTGCAGCAGTATTGATGATCATTGGGATAAATGTGCCAAGTTAATATTTGGTGAAAGTATGGATTCATTCACTTCCCAATCAACAACTAAAATCAATAAAGGAACAATATTTGAAGTGCAATGCAAAATGGAACCGGAAGAAGGTATTGCATTACAGAGAAAACATAATAAACGATTAAACTTACTTAAAAAGTGGAGAAAGCGTGATTAACATTTGCGTTATTTGGGAAGGACAAAACTGTATATTTGCCTCTAATCTATATGTCTTGTACTATAATGTTCAAGGATAGGAATTAACATCAAAAGATATTCATGATTTTATATGTACGCCCTTTACGAAAGGGTTCAGTGGAATTATGATAATATTGAGCTTATTTTGGCATCAAAATGATCAATTGATGAATATTCAAAAGATAGGGGGAAATGCGAATGAGTTCAGATAAAACTCTTGAATTTATGGGAATCGCCATGAAATACTTCCCAGAGGCTAAAGCGAAGCTTGAAGCAAGCGGGATTCCATTCTCAATGGAGATGGCAGAGCCATTCATGGAGCTCTTTAAAAGCGTTATGCAAGAAGCTTATGAGCTTGGTAAACAAGATGCTCAGCGTTAATTAAAGGCAGGCTGTCCGGTAAAAGGGCAGCCTTAAATTTTTTTATTCTTTTTTCAAGAACTTGGAGATCAGTGGGCTCAGATTGATTTTATCAATGGTAGGTTTGTATTGACTGTATAAGCCCATCAATGTTTCAACGCTTGCCATCAATTGCATGTAATCAACCTGCGCTTCCTCTTGCTCCGGTTCATTTTTCCTGCCAAACATCAAATTCGAAAAATGATCATCCGTGTTTCTCTCCCTGTTGCGATTGAAGATGTCCAAAATGAATTCCTCCTATTCTCCTTTTATTTATAATGTATGTCCCTAATTTCCCTTGGCATAGGCGCTTGTCCGACTTCCGAAAGAGATTTCTTAAGCTTTTCAAACTGTTAACTCTTGCAAGGAAGTCTTTTTTTATATAAAATTAGTACCAGGTAATAATAGATGATTATAATAACTCATTAAAATATAAGGGGATGGCAAGATGAATGCTGGAATACTAGGGCTTGGCCGCTACTTACCCGACAAAATCGTTACAAATGCGGACCTAGAGAAGATTATGGACACTTCCGATGAGTGGATTCGGACTAGGACGGGTATTGAGGAAAGAAGAATTGCCAAAGATGATATTGATACATCAGATATGGCTTATGAAGCCGCAAAAGCTGCATTGAAAAATGCGGAAATTTCGGCTGAAGAGATAGATTTAATTCTTGTTGCCACTGTTACACCGGATCAGTCGTTTCCTTCTGTCGCTTGCATGATTCAAGAGAAATTGGGAGCGATGAAGGCAGCTGCAATGGATGTTAGTGCTGCATGCGCCGGTTTTATGTATGCAATGATCACGGCACAGCAATTTATTAAGACAGGTGCATATAAGCATGTGCTGATTGTCGGTGTTGAAAAACTTTCGAAAGTAACCAATTGGGAAGACCGCAATACTGCTGTACTTTTTGGTGACGGAGCTGGTGCAGTTGTACTTGGACCTGTATCTGAAGGCAAAGGAGTCCTTTCCTTTGAATTAGGCGCAGATGGAACCGGTGGGAAGCACTTATTACAGGAAGGAGATTTCATTCATATGAATGGACGTGAAGTATTTAAATTTGCTGTCCGTCAGATGGGTGAATCCAGCCTGGGTGTCTTGGACAAAGCTGGTTTGACGAAAGAAGATGTGGATCTGCTTGTCCCGCATCAAGCTAACATACGAATTATGGAAGCCTCTAGGGAACGCTTGGATCTCCCGCTTGAAAAAATGACAAAAACGATTCATAAATATGGAAATACTTCTTCAGCGTCCATTCCAATGGCCCTTGTGGAAGAAATGGAAGCAGGAAGAATCAAGGACAATGACTTAATCGTCATGGTCGGTTTTGGTGGTGGCCTTACATGGGGAGCGATCGCTCTTAGGTGGGGTAAATAAAAGAAGAAGCAAAACGTAAGAGCTTTAAAAATAGGAAGGAGCCATTTTTAAATGACTAATCGCCGTGTAGTTGTAACAGGTATTGGAGCAATCTCTCCAGTTGGTAATGATGCAGAAACTGGATGGAAAAATATAATCGAGGGGAAATCGGGGATAGGACCTTTAACTCGTTTGAATGCTGAAGAATTTCCCGTTAAAGTGGCTGCTGAAATCAAGGATTTTGATATAGAAACATATATAAATCGTAAAGAAGCACGCAAAATGGACCGTTTTACCCATTATGCAATTGCAGCTTCCGTTATGGCATATAATGATAGCAAGCTGGAAATAACCGATGAAAATGCTGCACGTGTCGGGGTCTGGATCGGTTCGGGTATCGGCGGGCTGGAGACACTTGAGACACAGCATGAAAACTTTTTAAACAGAGGTTATAAACGTGTAAGCCCATTTTTCGTACCAATGATGATTCCGGACATGGCAGCTGGCCAGGTTTCTATCTTACTGGGGGCAAAAGGAATCAATTCATGTACGGTAACAGCCTGTGCTACAGGAACTAATTCAATTGGTGATGCGTTTAAAGCCATTCAACGGGGCGATGCAGATGTGATGATTACAGGCGGGGCCGAAGCGCCAATCACAAAAATGTCGGTTGCAGGCTTCTGTGCAAATACGGCTTTATCGACAAACCCTGATCCACAAACGGCTAGCCGTCCTTTTGATCTTAACCGTGATGGTTTCGTAATAGGCGAAGGAGCTGGAATCATCGTTCTGGAAGATCTTGAACATGCATTGAATAGAGGAGCCAAGATTTATGCTGAAATAGCTGGTTATGGTTCAACTGGAGATGCCTTCCATATTACTGCTCCGGCACCAGGTGGAGAAGGCGGGGCAAGAGCGATGAAAATTGCAATCGAGGATGCAGGTTTGAATCCGGAAGACATCCAATATGTGAATGCCCACGGAACGAGTACGCCTTACAATGACAAATACGAAACGATGGCAGTCAAAGAAGTCTTTGGGGACCATGCTAATAAACTTGCAATAAGTTCCACTAAATCGATGACAGGCCATATGTTAGGGGCTGCAGGCGGTGTGGAAGCGATTTTCACGATTCAGGCAATCAGGGACAGCATTTTGCCTCCAACCATCAATATTGAAACACCAGACCCTGAGTGTGATTTGGACTATGTCCCGAATCAAGCAAGGAAGGGCGAAATCAATGCAGCCATCAGCAATTCACTTGGATTCGGTGGTCATAACGCAACTATTCTTTTCAAAAAATATCAATAAGTTTGAAGGAAGAGCAGATCTTTAGGGATCTGCTCTTTTTATGTTGAAGGGAAAATTGCAAATACAAGGGATATAAAATGTGTCAACCGCCTTTTTTAAATCATACGATAGTCAATAGAAGCGGAGGTGTATGGGAAATGGGAGTCATTTCAACCAATGAATGGATGAAGAAGGATTTCAACCGCCCGGTCCAGATGATGGAAAGAGTTAAAAGTACATTCAACAATACCCTTGATGCGGACATGATTTATCATCATTTATTGAAGCATGGCATGTATTCGCCTAATCAAAAAACAAAACAAACATGGGAAGACTTAAACGAAAATAATGTCTGGGAAAAAACACAAAGCTTGTTTACAGCTTATAAGAAGCTATGGGGTGGGCCTGATGTTCCCATATATATTTTTCCGCTCATGTCTTCAGGGATATGGAATAAAAAAATTGAAACGAAGTCAGGGCTGGCATTTAAAGATAAACTATTCCTTTTTTACGGAAAGGGGATAGCCGAAAAGGAAATGGAGGCGCTGTTGATTCATGAATATCATCATGTTTGCCGTCTGCATCATTTGAAAAAGGACCAAAAAGAATTCACTCTCCTGGATACGATGATCATGGAAGGACTGGCGGAAAGAACGGTGGGGAAGTATTTAGGAACAAAATTTTTAGCTAATTGGACTAAGTTATATCAGGAAGATAAACTAAGAGAATTTTGGAGCAAGCATTTAGAGGAAAAGCACACGATAAAACGTACAGATCCTCTTCATGATGCACTTCTGCTCGGGACGAAAGGATATCCATATATGCTTGGATACTGTAGTGGCTATTACCTGGTGAAAAATTCTGAGAAACTCTCTGTGAAAAAATCGTTCATTATTCAATCTGAAGAATTCCTATCTAAAAAGAGTTAATATATACGTTCTTTTTTTCTTAATCTGTTTTCTAGAATAGGAATAAATTGTATGGTTCCTGCCTATACTGATTGACAAACAGAAATTTGTTTAAGTGAGGGATGAATGATGCTATATCTTCATGATGTATGGGTTAACTGGTTTGAAGGAGAAGAAAACGGCTATAATATTTGTCATTTTCATGAATGGAGGAAGGATGACGGGATCGAACTACTAGATCAAGTTCCTTTGTTGAAAGTGTCATCAACATTGTTCCACTACATAGAAAACGACTTGTCAGAATTACCTAAGCCATTGCTGAATGATGTATATCAAAAAGCATATGCAAGGAAAAACCATGAACGAATTCAGCTCGACTATTGTTTTATCGTGACTGACGGAAATGGAATCTTAGCTGTTGATACGATAGGGTATCATATTCCGATTAGGAAAAGCAGAATAATTCCCCGGCAGGAACAAATTGTTTATGACATGATAGAAAACCATGATGAGATGGATTACACCTTTACTGAAAAACCTACATCTGAGAAAGAATATCATATTTTGTCGCCGTCTCCCTTATTCATGAACGGTTTGACAAGAAAAGAAAGACAGCTTAAGCAATTGCTATTCATGGCCATGGACCAATTATTCACGGCGAAAAACACTGCTGAAATCCGCTATTGGTATACAGAATGGGCTCCTGAGAAATATGAAAGCATTCAAGAAATGGATTTTCAGATAGCTTGGCTTGAATTATATGAAGAAATGAAGGAAGGCTGGTCAGAGAAGCACCTTCAGCTTTGTGAAAACCTTGTGAAGGGGCAGCCTTTTTTTGAAAAGCTGTGGCAAGTGGAGGCTGGCGATAGCCCATCGATATTATGAAAAAAAGACGATCCGTTGAGGATCGTCTTTTTTTTATCTCTTTCTGCCAAGCCCCATGCCATTATACATTTTTCTGATCATTTTATTGGCTTCAATGTTCGCCTTTTCTGCACCGCGGTCCAGAATTTCATCCAATTCAGGCGAATCGATCAATTCATTATAGCGTTCCTGAATTGGCAGGATTTCTCCAAGTACCACCTCAGCCAAATCACTTTTAAAGTCACCATAACCTTTGCCCTCATACATTTCTTCAATTTCTGTATAGGTTTTACCACTGAAGATGGAGTATATGGACATAAGGTTGGAAACACCCGCTTTGTTTTCCTTATCGTAACGGACAATTCCTTCCGAATCGGTAACTGCGCTCTTGATGTTTTTTTCGATTTGCTTCGGATCATCCAATAAGGCAATCGTTGCCTTTTTATTAGGATCGGATTTGCTCATTTTCTTGGTTGGTTCCTGAAGGGACATGATACGGGCCCCTTCTGTAGGGAGGCTGATTTCCGGGATTTTAAATATATCATTATGCTTTTTATTGAACCGTTCAGCCAAATCGCGTGTCAATTCAAGATGCTGTCTTTGATCTTCCCCGACAGGAACTACATCTGTACTATAAAGGAGAATATCGGCAGCCATCAACGGCGGGTAAGTAAGCAGTGATGCGGATACCCCTTCTTTGCCAGCGGATTTGTCTTTAAATTGCGTCATTCTCTCAAGTTCCCCAATATAGGATATACTCTGTAAAATCCAGCCTGCCTGGGCATGTGCTGGTACTTCTGATTGAATGAAGATGGTATTCTTTTCAGGATCCAGGCCAATGGCCAAATATAAAGCGGCCAAAGTTTTAATGTTTTTCCTTAACTTAATACGATCCTGTGGAACTGTAATTGCATGCTGGTCAACAATACAAAAGAAACATTCATATTCATTTTGTAAGTTAACGAATTGTTTCATTGCTCCGATGTAATTTCCTAAAGTAACGGAACCGGATGGCTGAATGCCGGAGAAAATCCTTTTCAACTGCTAGTCACTCCTCTAAATGCGTTTATTGATAAATGGATATTCGCTCTTCATTATTGTAAGGATAAATAGAAAATGAATCCACTTTCTTTGAAAGAAATGTGCATATTCCTGTGATGGGGAAACGCTCATTTAAATCTTGTGGAGGGCCGTTTTGTCCTGTATCGATGCCATTTTGAGAATACGAAATGTCCACTATACTGTATTTTAGCATTTATTCATATTAAATGTATAATCGAAACGGCAAACAAGCCAATAGAACGGATTTTCCGCTTCTTTTTTTGAATATGGAAGAAATGAAGGGTTCAAGGAAAATCAATCCGTTTAACATATTTCACAATGAGCGGACCATTTTAGGGAAGGATACTCACAAGGGAATACGGGGTTGTTGAACGTATTCGCATTTTGTAAGTCAGTTTTTTTAATTATTTATAATATATAGGAGTAAAGTTAATTGTTTGTGGTATTAAAGAAAGGGGTTTATTATATTTGTTGAATATTGATGACTGATGGCGAATGAGGTGGAGAGATGAAACCAATGTGTAAATGGTTGATGACAGGAATGTGCATATTCCTGATTCAACAGCCAGTTCATGCACAAGGCATGAAAGAAACCAGGCAGGTAGCATTAGAAAATAAAGAATTGCCTGCGAGCGTACCGCGTTTTGTTTTTGATTCGGGGTTGAAATTCGACTATCCGGATGCTGTGCGCGGAATATATGTGACAGGGCCTGCAGCGGGCGGCAGTAAATTGAATGAACTTATTAAATATGTAGATGAAACCGATTTGAATGCGATGGTCATTGACATTAAGGATGACAAGGGGAACGTTACGTTTAAAACCGAAGATCCAGATTCTCCATATGCAGGGATTGGTAAAGACTACATAAAAAATCCAAGGGCAATGCTGAAAAAATTGGAGGATAAACAGATTTATCCGATTGCAAGGGTAGTCGTCTTTAAAGACTCACTTTTGGCCAAAGAGAAGCCTGAATTATCTTTTTTAGATGGTGAAAAGGTATGGAAGAATGGTCGAGGGGAAGCATTCGTTAACCCATTCTTAAAAGAGGTGTGGGATTATAATGTCGGTATTGCCATTGAAGCGGCAAAGATGGGTTTTAAAGAAATTCAATTTGACTATGTCCGTTTTCCCGAAGGATTCGAAAATAAAGAAGATGATTTGAAATATGATGTCGGTGAATATGATGAAGCGAAAGTGAGTCATACAGCCAAAAGGGTTCAGGCTGTGACAGACTTCGTAAGTTATGCGAGGAAACAACTGGAGCCATATGATGTGGAAGTATCAGTGGATATTTTTGGATATGCAGCTACATTGCCTGAAGCTCCCGGAATAGGGCAAAACTTCACAAAAATCTCTGAGAATGTCGATGTAATTTCCTCGATGATCTATCCGAGTCACTGGACGTCTTATTTTGGTATCGATAAGCCTGATTTGGAACCTTATAATCTCGTTAAGGAATATGCGAAATTGGAGAGCGGGAAGCTGAAGGAATTAAAAACTCCACCTACTTCAAGACCTTGGCTACAAGATTTTACTGCCTCATATTTAGGTGAAGGGAATTACCAAAGGTATGGAAAGGAAGAAGTGGAAGCCCAAATAAAAGCATTGAATGATAATGGTATTGATGAATACTTATTATGGAATGCTGCAAATCGATATACAAAGGGAGTAGACTATACCCCATGAAAAAAAGGATGACCTTGGAAGATCCTTCCGGTCATCCAATTTCTCTCTGAATTACCGCTTTTTATTCCCGCCAACTTTACTCCACCCTGACTGAATTCTTTTCGATTGATCGAAAATATGAGAGTGACGTTTCCCGCCAAACCATTTTTCGCCGATGCCATTCGTCACAACGCCATTCACAGCTGTAATGCCAATAACGCAAGCAGCGACTAAAAAAAAGTCCAAAAAGTAACTGATCATCAAAACCCTCCTAATATTTTCAAGCTATTCAAGTTCCATTGTAGTGGATAAGAAAAAATCTGGAAAGTATAATCTAGCAAATGAGGAGATTAAATTATGAATTGGTATGATAAGTTGAACCAGTATTTCCCTATTGAAGAAATGAAGTCCAAAGAACATATAGAAGTTCTTTTAGAAGATAAGCAGGAAATATATAAAAAGGATGAAGGTCCCGACCATGTTTTATTGTATGTGGAAGGAGAAGAGTTTATATTCGTTGATTACCTTTTTGTATCAAAGAATTCAAGGGGGCAGGGACTAGGAAGGAAATTAATTCAAAAATTGCAAAAAAAGCAGAAAACGATCTTGCTGGAAGTAGAACCAGTACAAGAAAATGATGACGATACATTGAAAAGGCTGAAATTTTATAAAAGGGAAGGATTCCAGCATGCCTCTTCAATTTCCTACAGCAGAAAATCCCTTGCCACCAAGGAGAATACGCCTATGGAAATCCTATTTTGGCCAGCAAATCCATCAGTTGATGAAGAAGACGTATTTGATTTCATGAAAGAGATTTATTCTGAAATCCATACTTACAAAGATGATGACCTATATGGGAAATCTTATCAAGATGTAGAGGATGTACTAAGCTTGAATGCAAGTCAGGAAACGGATATTTTTAAAGAGATGGAAATTTAAGAAAAAAAGGGGCCGGGCGTTTAACCGGCCCTTTTTAGTTTGTCGGAAAAAGTACGGTGTAGAGGTCGAATAAATTCGTGAACGGTCGAAAAAAGTACGGTGTAGGTCGAATAAATTCGTGAACGGACGAATAAAGTGCGGTGCAGGTCGAAAAAATCGTGAACGGTCGAAAAAAGTGCGGGGAAGTTCGTAAAAATTCGCGAACGGTCGAAAAAAGTGCGGGAACGGAAGAAAAAACTGCGTGAACGGCTGAAAAAACAGCTCAGTATGTCGAAAAAGTACAGTAAGGGCCGAAAAAAGTGTTCCAGCAAAAAACAACTGGAACGTTTTTTAAAGAAAAATTGAGGCAAACTGTTCTTTTTTAAAATTTGTCCATAAAGGAGGTTCGGAATGGTCTCACCCAACAACCATTTTAAAATAAGACTTGGTTATCGTTTATGGCTTTTTACTGTTCTATGAAAACCCTCAATGGATTGAAGAAAATTGCGACACTCTTGCGATTTCTGAAAACAACTGTAATGTTCTTTTCGACTGCAGGCAAACTGTCTTTTCTTATTGTGAATTTTTTTTCGGGCAAATGAATATCTTTAACTTCTCGGATGGTAGATTACTCACTTATCGCTGATTTTTTCGGATTACTTTTTTACTTTTGGAAATATATGTGCTAAAAGAATGGTTTTTCTTGTAAAAGGAGGAATTTGCTTTTTATTAAAGAAAATATATTAACATGTTCTTGTTTATTGACAAAGATAGGGGGGTAAATAAAAGTAACGAGTTAATAAAAAAATCATGAGGGCCGAATTGAGAGTTAACTGAGAATGGTAGGTAGGTATTTTCAATTAGAAAAAGCGGTTTTAATGTATTACATAAAAAACAGAAAAAGCTATAGTACAGGCTAAACTAGAAGTTTATAAGGATTTTTCCAAATATCAAAAAGGGTATTCATTTTAAATAATTTAGTGTATAATAAAGAAAATGAAATACTTAATTAAAATTATTTCAAATTAGAGTGGTACTTATGAATACTAATAGTAGATTTCTCCTCATAGATCACCGATTCTATATTTAGGGAGTGTGAGTAAACATGGTAACATTATATACATCACCTAGTTGTACTTCATGCAGGAAAGCAAAAGCATGGTTAGAGGAACATGAGATTGGATATAAAGAAAGAAACATTTTTTCAGAACCGTTAACGATTGATGAAATTAAAGAAATTCTTCGAATGACTGAAGATGGAACCGATGAAATCATTTCAACACGGTCAAAAACTTTCCAAAAGTTAAACGTAAATTTAGAGAGCCTGCCTCTTCAAGAATTATATAAATTGATCAAGGAAAATCCAGGTCTGTTGAGACGTCCAATTATCCTTGACGAGAAACGGCTTCAAGTTGGTTATAACGAAGATGAGATAAGACGCTTTTTACCACGTAAAGTTCGTACCTTCCAATTACGGGAAGCACAACGTATGGTCAACTAATAAGGTCTTTCAAGCTCTGCCAGGAAATGTGCAGGGCTTTTTCTTTATACATAACCGATTTTCTGCTGATTTTTTTTACTTAATGACGGGTAACATAACAGGATTCAAAGGCGACAGCAGACTTTTCGGGTTTGCAGCAGGTCCCTTGAACCGGTCATCATTTAAAGAAAAAATAAGAATGCACCCCATCATGCCGTGTATATAATAAGGCATTAATGGCAGTAAGTTTAAAATTGAAGAAAGCATTATGATAGTTGCATGCGGATGAATTTTTTTATAGAATGAATGGAATATTAGGCAAACAATTGTTTTTTAGAGATGTAATGTTTTTTATTTCCCTTCTTCAAGGTTTTGTCATAAAATGATGTAAAATAGTCTGTTTTAATGACTATCATGATTTACAGTATTCACTTACGGGTAAAGAGCTTTTAAGAGCAATTTTCGCTTGGGGGTTATTATCCCTTCAAAATGAGATAGGAAGGGAGAGGGGAATCATGGAAATCGAACGCATTAATGATGATACAGTTAAATTTTATATTTCCTATATAGATATTGAGGAAAGAGGCTTTGATCGCGAAGAAATTTGGTACAGCCGTGAGCGAAGTGAGGAACTTTTTTGGGAAATGATGGATGAAGTGCATCAAGAAGAAGAATTCATGATTGAAGGACCTTTATGGATTCAAGTTCAAGCCCTTGAAAAAGGCTTGGAAGTTTTGGTCACAAAAGCCCAGCTTGCCAAAGATGGTCAGAAACTCGAGCTGCCTCTTTCAGATGATAAGTTAAGGGATTTGAATGTATCAGACAAGATGGATACGCTTCTTGATCAACATTTTCATGGGAAAGATGAAGAAAGCGGTATGACATTCGAAGATGGTATGATTGAATTCATCACGACTTTCGAGGATTTTGAAGATGTCATTTCATTAAGCAAGCGTCATGGCTTGGATGACTGGACGACAAAACTTTATGTTTATCAGAATAAATATTATCTTTATATCGAATTTTCCGAGGCAGAGATTGATGAGGAAGAAATCGATAATGTTCTAAGTCTTTTATTGGAATATAGTCAGGAGTCACCTATAACGGTGCACATGCTTGAAGAGTACGGGAAGATAGTTATCGAAAATGATGTATTCACAACGGTCGATAAATATTTCGCATAGACTGTTGAGGCCGATTTCAGTAGAAATCGGCCTTTTCGTCCAAGAATGAATGTTTTACCTTAGCAGGGAGGTTTTTATCATGTGCCTGTGTTTGTTAATTGGAGGTAGTCTAGGTGAAGAATATAGTTGGCATCGGTCTGCTTATTCTCTTGTTGGTCAGCTCTTGGTATTTTCTAATAAATAGCGTCGATGGCAGGGTGATTTTTTATTCCAGCCTTATATTGACCCTTTTCTTGGTGGTAATTGGATTCAACATTTTCCTGGAAAACAGAGATCCCATCGAGACCATAACATGGCTTGTTATTTTTGGCGCTTTCCCATTCATCGGTTTCATTTTTTACTTTTTGTTTGGCCGTAATTTTCGGAAAGAAAGGATATTTCGCAAGAAGTACTTTTTGGATAAACAGAGTTTCGTGAAAATAAGCGGCGAGGCGGAGTATAATGACCGAATTAAGGAAATGGGCGAGAACCCTCAGCAGTTAATCACTCTTGCAAATAGGCTGGGGAATAGCCCTATTTCATTTACGACTGAAACCCGGGTTTTAAGGAATGGTGATGAGACATTTTCCAATATCATCGAAGAATTAAAAAAAGCCACACATCATATTCATTTAGAATATTATATTGTTAGGGATGACCGCATTGGCGGTCTGTTAAAGGACATCTTGATACAAAAAGTAAAAGAAGGGGTAGTGGTCCGATTTCTCTATGATGCGGTTGGTTCCTGGAAGTTAGCTCGTTCATATATCGATGAACTGAGGATTGCGGGAGCTGAAATGGTTGCTTTTGGTCCGTTGCATCTCCCTTTATTAAATAATACATTCAACTTTCGCAACCATCGTAAAATAATTGTGATAGATGGCTCTGTCGGTTTCATCGGCGGTCTCAATATTGGGGATGAATATTTGGGACAAGATCGGAAATTCGGTTCTTGGCGGGATACGCATCTTATCATAAAGGGGGAAGCGGTCAGGACTTTACAGCTCATATTTCTGCAGGATTGGTATTATAGCACCAATAATAGTTTTTTAAGTGATGAATATCTCATGGCTGGCCTGCCGAACCACCATGGACATGGCGGAGTTCAATTGATTGGCGGCGGGCCGGATAGTGAGTGGACGATCATTAAAAGCATTTTTTTTAAAATGATCGCTTCGGCAGAAAAGTCCGTCTGGATTGCCTCTCCGTATTTCGTTCCTGATGACGATATCTTTCAAGCATTGAAGGTAGCTGCTTTAAGTGGTTTGGATGTCAGGCTGCTCGTACCGAAGAACCCCGATAAACGTATCGTATTTCATGCTTCGAGAACTTATTTTCCCGAATTGCTCGCTTCCGGAGTTCGTATATTCCAATATAATGAAGGCTTCATGCATAGTAAAATCATCATCGTTGATGACCAACTGGCGTCAATTGGGACAACCAATATGGACATGAGAAGCTTTCACCTGAATTTCGAAGTCAATGCTTTTCTCTACAGGACGGAAAGTACGCGGCAGCTGGTGAATGATTTTTTGGAAGATATAAAGGTATCCCAAGAAGTGGAAATTGATGCGTTTTCCAAACGGAATTTCGGTTTGAAAGTATTGGAGTCCACATGCCGATTGCTTTCACCCCTTCTTTAGATAGTAACTTCCTTTATGCCGATCAGGCATTTTTTTTTTGCGGATTAAAAGGAATCCTAAGCGAAGCAGGCGAATGTAGTGGATGAGGAGGAGATGTATGCTAACTGCGATAAAGAAAGATGGAACTTGGATTACCCTCCCTGAAAAGATACCGGCAAACGAGATTGATGGATGGAGAAAGTCAGCAGATTATTACTGTCCATGCTGCAAGATGGAAATGACCATCAAAGCGGGAAACGTCAGGATCCCTCATTTCGCACATAAAAATAGTACTTCATGCCGTGCTTCTTCAGAACCGGAATCCGCCTATCATTTAATGGGAAAAAGAAAATTGTTTCAGTGGTTATTATCACATGGTTACCAAGTGGATCTAGAAGCCTATCTTCCTGAAATTAAGAAAAGGGCTGATATTTTAGCTAGGATAGGAGGCAATCGCTATGCAATAGAATTTCAATGCTCAGTTATCCCCGAGGTGGAATTCATGGAAAGGACAAGAGCCTACCAAAGCATAGACATCAAGCCAATTTGGATCCTCGCTGCAAAACGCTTAAAAAGGAAAAGCTTGTATGAATTCAGTTTAACCCGCTTCCAATGGCTCTTCGTCACCGGCAGCTTCCATCATCCGTTTCTTTGGATGTATTGCCCGGAAACTGATCATTTATCAGTATTAAAGAACCTCACTCCGTTTACCCCTAGAACCGTCTTTGCCGAATTGACAACAGCTTCTTTAAAGCTCCTTCCCCCTAGTCGGGCATTGCCCCAAAATTGCTTTGGTTTCCCTTTTCTGCCTGCGTGGAGATATAAACGAAATGGCTGGTCCCTGCATCGAGTGAAAACAGCACGCAGATGCGATCCTTTTTTCGAAGAGCTTTATTCACATCATATTACACCTGCGACACTTCCCATTGAAGTGGGTGTTCCCGTCAGAGGGATGCTGTTGATCGAAACTGCCTCGATCGAATGGCAGGCATGGTTATACATGGATGTGTTTCAAGAGAAAAGAACAGGGGAAAAGATTTCTATGGCTGATATTATCTGCATTTTTAGAAAGCGCTCAAAAAAAGGGGAAATAAAGTTCAGACCGTTGCCATTGCTTCATGAAAAACCAATCGAGTATCCTGTAGGTCAATATATCATGCTTTTGGAGCAATTGGGTTATCTATCAAAGCTGGAAAAAGGGGTTTTTAAAGTTGAAAGGCAATTTACCCTTCCCTTCACCAGTGATCAAGCTCAAATTTTGGAAAAAAATTTCTATGATAAGCATAAATTGATGATGGAAAAGGGGAATATCCAGTATAATCAGTGATATCATCTCTATTTATCTTGAATTCAGATGAAATGGCAGGATTATTTTTGTTAATGGAGAAATAGTAATAAGAACTGGGAATTAAAAGTTTTAAAAAGAATGAACGCCGAATGAAGCATTGCGGCGTCTATCCGGTTTACGAGTTAGCCCAATGGCAAGTTTCTATAGAATGAGGAGGAATTTTTTTATGGCACAGGAAACAAAAACGAATACATTACCCTCAAGAAGTGAAATAGCTCCTGAAGATACTTGGAGACTGGAAGATATCTTCGCAACCGAGGAAGATTGGGAAGCTGCCTTCAAAGCGGTAAAGGAAGACCTCAAGAAGGCGGAGGCACATAAAGGCACGTTGGGTGAAAGCGCAGAAAAATTATTCGCGGCGCTTCAACTCCAAGATGAAGTATTCGAGAAGCTAGGGAAAGTTTATTCTTATTCACATATGCGCAATGATCAAGATACAACCAATCCTTTTTATCAAGGGATGGAGGATCGGGCAAAAGCTTTATATGCCCAGGCAGCGGCTGCGTTTTCATATATGGTTCCTGAACTATTGAGTATTGACGAAAGCAAAGTGGAAGGGTTTTTGGAAGAAAAAGAAGAATTGAAATTATATAAGCATTCTTTAGAGGAAATCAATCTTCAGAGACCACATATCTTATCTGCAGAGCAGGAAGAATTATTGGCACAGGCATCAGAAGTACTCGATGCATCGGGCAATACTTTCGGTATGCTTAACAATGCCGATTTGAAATTCCCGACCATCAAGGATGAAAAGGGAAATGAAGTGGAAATAACTCACGGAAGATATATCAGTTTTCTTGAGAGTGAAGATCGCCGTGTACGTGAGGAGGCATTTAAGGGGGTATACAGCAAGTATGGGGAGTTCCGCAATACATTTGCTTCAACCCTGTCAGGTGAGGTGAAAAACCATAACTTCAATGCCACTGTTCGAAAATATGATTCAGCACGCCAAGCGGCGTTAAGTAATAACAACATTCCGGAGACTGTATACGATAATCTCGTTAAAACGGTCAATGACAACTTGCCATTACTTCACCGTTATCTTGATTTACGTAAAAAAGTACTGCAATTAGATGAACTTCATATGTATGATCTATTCACTCCTCTTGTTAAAGAAGTGAAGATGGAAGTGACATATGACGAGGCCAAGGATTATGTCCTTAAAGGACTTGCTCCGCTTGGGGAGGATTATTTGAACGTTTTGAAAGAGGGATTTGAAAACCGTTGGGTCGATGTGCATGAAAACAAAGGGAAACGAAGCGGTGCCTATTCTTCTGGTACATATGGGACGAATCCTTATATTTTAATGAACTGGCAAAATAACGTCAATAACTTATTCACGCTCGTTCATGAGTTTGGACATTCGGTCCATAGCTACTATACACGTAAATATCAGCCATATCCATACGGGAATTATTCAATATTTGTAGCGGAAGTTGCATCGACTTGTAATGAAAACCTGTTGAATGATTATTTACTGAATTCAATCGAAGATGAAAAGAAACGCATTTATTTATTGAATCATTACCTGGAAGGTTTCCGCGGCACATTGTTCCGGCAAACGATGTTTGCAGAGTTTGAACATACCATACATTTAAAGGCTCAAAATGGGGAAGCGTTGACAGCGGATATGCTTACTAAGGAATATTATGAGCTGAACAAGAAATACTTTGGCGAGAACGTGACCATTGATGAAGAAATTGGTTTGGAATGGGCGCGTATTCCACACTTCTACTATAATTACTATGTTTATCAATATGCGACTGGAATCAGTGCAGCAACAGCATTGAGCAAGCAAATCCTTGAAGAAGGAGAGCCTGCTGTCAAAAGGTATCTGGAGTTCTTGAAGTCAGGAAGTTCTGATTATCCGATTGAAGTACTCAAAAAGGCTGGTGTCGATATGACAAAAGCCGAGCCTGTACAAGAAGCCATGAATGTTTTCGAAGAAAAATTAAATGAGTTGGAAGAGCTTTTGAATAAATAGGTTGTGAAAAGGACCCGAGCACTGCCGGGTCCTTTTCATCATATATGGATGTCCGTCATAATCCTTTAAAACGATTTCTCTGATTTAAGCTATGAAGAATTATAAAGAAAACAAAAAATAAAATAGGGGAGGTAAAATACAGGGGAATGAGGTTCATGATACCGAGTAGCTGGACAAATAGCGACCCTATCAAGAGTATGAGTAGAATAAAGACTTTCAATTTGGTCACCTCCAACCTGGCAGCAGAAAAAGCTCATCTGCTCTTTATTAGATAGTATGTTTTAGAATAAGCAGTATTCTAAGAATATGACAATAATGTGAAGTTGCGCACAAAGTTCTTGCAATTAAGGTATGTAATCTGCTATAGTACAGATATAGAAGTTATCACATCCCAAACATATACCCCTTTGTTTGTTCGTCGTGAAATTTCTCCCATCCCCTTATTCGTATAAATAGTTGAAAACCCCAGCAAATTTAGCGGTTTGCGGGGGTTTTTCATTTGCATGAAAAGTAAAAAGAATTAAATGATCGGCTTTAACAGAAGTTAAAAAAGGCTTAGGCAATAAATAGAGATAATGTGATGCGTTTCACAAATAGATTCATTCCCAATCTAGATCAGATATTAAGCGGATATCGAAAACACATATAGCTTTAAATAAAAAGGGCTCGTATTTAGCTATATATCAGAAGGGATAATAAAAAAAATGAAAAATATATATTGTGAACAATTTGTGAAAAGTTACACATATAGTTGAAACACAAATAGGTTATCTGTTATATTATTTATTGTGAAGTGAATCACAAACAAACTTATACCCCTTTGTTTGATCGTGAAAAATTTCTCCCATCCCCTTATTTTCTTATAAAAAGCCATGCAATCTTTTGATTGCATGGTTTTTCCTTTAATATAACAAAGAAGCAGTCAAATTCATGACTGCTTCTTTGTATATCTCCAAAACGTTCCGTATTTTGCAGGTATCTTCTCTGCCACCTGTTTTAAAACAAGCTTTTTCATTTCCAACTCGACGTTATTCTTATTCATATTATAAACGGTTTCAATTTCCTTCGTGGCCACTAGTTTGAAACAGCTTAAAAACTCTTCGAGAGAGGGGGGGGTTGCAGGGGCTGGAAGACCATTCAGCATATCTTCTAAAATTTGAACATATACCTCGTAAGAATAGACACCTGAAACTTTTATTCCCTCTTCTTCAATATTTTGATTGAAAAAGACAAGGGAAGGTATTTCAGTCACTTCCATTTCGCTCGTGATTTTCATGTCACATTGAAAGCCTTTGGCTGCACTGGAAGAATTAATGTCATAAAGGAATTCTTTGACATCCAATCCAACCATCTTGGCACATTCGGTCAAGACTTCGATATTGGATATATCCTTTTTTCCTATGAATACATATTCTTGAAGCTGCCTTAAAAAGCGAATGGCCAATTTACGGCCCTGCAATTCCGCTGCTTTTATTGCGATGGAAGCTGTATATGGAGAAGAGATTGGGTTTTCAGACCAAAGGCTTCCGTCGCAGGACATTCCCGAGCGGCTGGCTGTCTTTTCCCAAACTTGAGCAATGTTTTCATAATTTTTATTTTTCCCCATATTAAGAGAATCGATTTTACCGCTTAAAACATGGCGTAAACTGAACAATTGGCCATATTCTATCTGTAATTTCCTAATAATTGGTTCTAAGCCCCAGCATTCGGGACAAAGCGGATCAACAAAAACATAAATTTCAATTGGCTTTTTTCCTATATCATAGCAATGCTGCGTCTTGATCCAATCGGAAATATTGAAAACTGGTTTTTGTGCGCTCAACTGCCTTCTCCTTTCCCGTCAGTTCCGGATGTATTGATCATATGCTGTGCCGTCAAATAGAGGCGGTGATAGAAAAACTCCCTAATCTCACCCTCAAGGCCAACTTCGTCCATAGCCTGATACATGCATGAGAGCCATGCTTTCGCACGTTCTGGTGTAATTTCAAAAGGTATATGTCGAGCCCGCAACATAGGATGTCCATGCTCTTCTGTATATAAAGAGGGACCGCCTAAATATTGAGTCATAAATTGTTTTTGTTTACGGACCGTTTCTGTTAAATCATCAGGGAATATTGGCTGCAGATCCGGGTGTTGACTAACGTTGGAGTAAAACACATCAATTAACTTGTGTAATTGCCCTTCTCCAATTAATTCATATGGTGTAGGGTTCCCTTGCATCATGTTGATTACTCCTTTTAAAGAAAGATGGTTGATATTTATTCATATTTTATCAATGACGTCCTGATATAACAAATATATAGCTTAAAGAAAATTTTACATCTGTAGTATGACACAGGGGAATGATCCGGAAATGACAGGTTTTGGGGAGCTTTACGATTTGTTAACAATTCGTGGAAAAAGAATATATAGACATGAAAAAACTGACCCTTCACAAATAAACAGGGTCAGCTTGCTTTAGCTTGAAAATGTGCCATAAACTTTCTGAACATAGTTCTGAGTTTCTTTGAAGGGGGGGATGCCGTTATATTTATCTACGTTTCCGGGCCCTGCATTATAAGCAGCAAGGGCAATCTGGGTGTCCCCGTCATAACGTGCCATCATTTGACTTAAATATTTACTCCCGCCCATGATGTTTTGTTCCGGATCGGTTGCATCATCCACCCCAAGGCTTTTTGCAGTTGCTGGCATTAACTGCATAAGGCCAGTTGCACCCGCATAACTGGTGGCTTCAGGGTTAAAGTTCGATTCTTGTTTAATGACGGACTTAATCAGTTTTTCCGGGAGATTATATAAGCTGGCCGCCTGGCTGATGATATGATCATAGTTTGGTGCGGTTTCACTGCTCTGATTGTCAGCAGGGGCAGTGGATACCGGGTTGATGTTCATGGATGTCAGGCCGCCGGGTTGAAGGAAGGACTTCGTTTCCGCTTCCACGCGTGATAAAAGGGAACCCAATGTCTGCGAAGTGCCTTCAAGAGCATCACCCGAAACCAGTTCCGAGAGCATGTCCTGGAAAATGGACCGAGATGAATTTGCATTTGTGTTGTTGCCATTTGTGAATTGCTGGATTGCCTGCAATTCCATGAACGTTTTGAAATCTTGAATTTTCAAACTCTCCACCTCCGAATGGGTTCAAACAGGATTATTTTTGGAATTTGGCGCGATAAAACCTCTTCACTTTATTTTCGGTTTCCCTTACCGGAATTTGAAGGGTTTCAAGGAGGGTCAGGAAATTTTTTTTCCCGGCGTTTGCATCCGTCACTTCATATTCAAGCTCAAAGTCTTCCTGATTCAAATACGAACTATGATCTAAAACAAGTAAACCCTCTTTGTAAGGAAATTCAAAACGGTCCGTCTTTAATGTGCCAAAGCAGGTAAAGTCTTTTGGATCAATTCCGCATTCGAGGATAAGAAGTTGGATCTCGCCATCAGGGAATGTGTTATGATTCAGAAACGCATATGCGGTTTCTTCAGAGATATCTTGATTCGTTTCCAATAATCCTTCTGTAGCGGGCTGTTTTAAAGTCAGCTCGTAACGCCCGTTTTTCTCGCGGATCCTAAGGGCAGAGTCTTGATTTTTCAAAGTGAATCCGAGTGTATCGAAGTAATGATTTTTCTGTGTTTTAAAGTTCGATGCCCCGACATGAAAGTATTCGATCAGTTGATGAAATTCTTTTTCGCTCAAGAGGTTTTTAAATTCAATTTCAATATGCTGGTTCATGTGTTCCATCCTTTCTGGCTGATTCTTAGGTTAATCATATAAGAACCATTCCAGCTGTCAAATTGAATTCAATAATTTTTTGCTATTGTACTTGAATATTTAGGAATCAATTGCAGGATATGATAAAATATAAACGTTGAGCATGAGAAATGGTATATCGTATATATAGAAATTTAATACATAACTTTTTGCTAGAAAGATTTAATAGGATCCTGTGGTGAATTGGCATAAAGTCATGTGACTGCTGGATTTAGGAGAGCGTTCTGCCCATACCAGAGTTGAACAGGCGCTTTTTAGATAGATATAGGTGGTGTGGCAATGGAGAGTTGGGACGATTTCTTGGCGCCTTATACTCAGGCTGTCGAAGAATTAAAGGTTAAGCTAAAAGGATTAAGGAAACAGTTTGAGAGAGAGAATATTCACTCACCGATCGAATTTGTAACAGGCAGGGTAAAGCCGATTGTCAGCATTTTGGATAAGGCGAGCCTGAAGGATATTCCCATTGATAAATTGGGAACGGAAATACAGGATATTGCAGGGCTTCGGATGATGTGCCAGTTCGTGGATGATATCGAACAGGTAGTTGAACTATTACGAGGCCGCAATGACTTCGAGATAGTCGAGGAGAGAAATTATATTTCCCATAAAAAAGCAAGCGGCTACCGTTCTTATCATGTTGTAATCCGCTATCCGGTCCAGACGATCCATGGCGAAAAAAATATCCTTGCCGAAATTCAAATCAGGACTCTTGCGATGAATTTTTGGGCGACGATCGAACATTCTTTAAATTATAAATATAAAGGCATTTTCCCGGAAGATATTCAACTGCGACTCAAACGTGCAGCTGAAGCGGCCTTCCTGCTTGATGCAGAGATGTCGCAAATCCGTACGGAAATCCAGGAAGCACAGCGTCTTTTTTCCCGGAAGAAAGATTCTTGAACAAATAAATGGGTAAACGAGAAGAAATCTAAATTGAAGGTGGGATTACATGAAATTTGCGATTACGTCAAAAGGAGATGCGAAATCGAATACTTTAATGCAAAGGATGCGAACGTATCTTCAGGACTTTCATTTGGAATATGACGAAGATCAGCCGGATATTGTCATTTCTGTCGGTGGTGATGGCACTTTATTATATGCTTTTCACCGTTATAAGAATCGATTGGATAAAACCGCCTTTGTTGGAGTACATACAGGACATCTTGGGTTTTATGCAGATTGGACCCCTGATGAAATCGAAAAATTGGTGATAGCTTTAGCGAAAACCCCATTTCAAATAGTGGAATATCCACTGCTCGAAACGATTGTCCGTTATCAGCATGGAGGACGGGAAGCCAGATTTTTGGCTTTGAATGAATCGACAGTCAAAAGTGTTGAAGGGACGCTTGTAATGGACGTTGAAATACGCGGCCAGCATTTCGAGACGTTCCGTGGAGATGGTTTATGCATTGCGACGCCATCTGGAAGCACGGCATATAATAAGGCGCTTGGAGGGGCCATCGTCCATCCATCAATCGATGCCATCCAGATTACCGAATTGGCATCCATTAATAACCGGGTGTTTAGAACGGTAGGATCTCCACTTCTGCTGCCGGCACATCATACATGTATGTTCAGGCCGGTCAATGCGGTCAATTTTCAAATTACGGTCGACCATTTGTCCTTGCTTCAGGAAAATGTAAAGTCGATACAGTGCCGGGTGGCAGATGAGAAGATCCGATTTGCCAGATTCCGCCCTTTTCCTTTCTGGAAAAGAGTGCATGATTCATTTATTGCTAATTAAGGAGATAGACTCACCTCATGTCAAATCAAAACTTTTCTTTGACCTGGTCGGTTTCTGAAGAGGATTCTGGCTCTTTATTGCGAGAGTTTCTCAGCAAATGCGATATTTCAAAACGAGCATTAACGGATATTAAGTTTAAAGGTGGATATATCCGGTTGAACGGCGAAGAAGTAACTGTAAGGGAACGAATTGAAACTGGTGACACCGTCACAGTCATATTCCCGCCGGAGCAGGCAAGCGAAGGCCTTTTACCGGAACCGATCCCCCTGAATGTCAGGTATGAAGATGAGTTTGTATTGGTGGTGGCCAAGCCCCCTTTCATGAATACCATTCCTTCCCGCGAGCATCCCAACGGCAGTCTGGCGAATGGCTTGGCGGGTTATTATAGGAAGACGGGAGTACAGGCGACGATCCATATAGTTACACGTCTTGACCGGGACACATCAGGTCTGGTTTTAATTGCCAAGCACCGGCATATCCATCACCTATTAAGTGAACAGCAAAAATCAGGACAGGTTAAACGGAGATACCAAGCCATAGCTGAGGGGATCGTTGAAGGACCTGTAGGAGAGATAGTGGCGCCAATCGGACGAAAATCGACCAGCATCATCGAACGGGAAGTTAGGGAGGATGGCCGGCATGCCTGTACTCTATTTAAGGTATTGGCACACACAGAGTCCCATACATTCCTTGATTTGGAACTCCAAACAGGGCGTACACATCAAATCAGGGTCCATATGGCGCATATTGGTCACCCGCTTGCTGGTGATGATTTATATGGAGGGAACAGGAGAGGTATCCCTCGCCAAGCCCTGCATTGTTTTGAGCTGAAATTTTTACATCCTTTCACAAAGAAGATGATGTTGTTTCAAGAAGAGTTGCCAGAAGATATGTCCCGTTTGCTCGATGGAAGTAAAGGATGGGATTCCTGATTTTATAACGGGGCACATTAAAACGAACGATTCAAGGTTTTGAAAAAATCATAGACGCAAAAAAACTCACCAAGATGGCGAGTTTTTTTGGTTAATCAAAAGATGTCCTGAATTTTTCCGCTATATATGGCATGGTTGAAGGGACCTCTTGAAGATCCATTTCGGGATAACGGACAGCCGTCAGTTTTCCACCGAAGACGCAGCCTGTATCAATATTGTATGTATGATTGACTTGTCTAGCTTCAGGGACAGGTGTGTGGCCATATACAATCCAAGATTCCCCTTTGTATGATTTGGCCCAGTCTTTCCTGATCGGAGACCCATCCGGATGTTTGGAGCCATTTATATCACCATAGAGGACAAAGGTTTTTACTTTACTGCTATATTGACCAATATAGTCACTGCGAATTCCTGCATGGGCAATGATCAATCGCCCTTCATCCATGATTTGATAAAGTGGGGAACGTTCATATAGATCCATGAATTTTTTTCGGATTTTCTTCTGCTCCCGACTGTTCAGTGATTCATATTCAGCTACAGTAGTTTCTAAACCGTGTGATATTTGAACTTTATTGCCTGAAAAATAACGATACAATTTATTGCAGTGGTTACCTGGGGCATACCTAGCTATATTTTGGTTAATGACTAATTCATGGACAACCTCGATTACTTGAAGGGAATTGGGGCCGCGATCGGTTAAATCCCCTACAAAGCCGAGAATCCTTCCAGAGGGATGTACAGGAACCCCAGTCTCCCATGTATAGCCCATTTTTTCGGTCAGCTGCCTGAATTCAGCGAAACATCCATGAATGTCCCCTATGATATCGATGTTCATTTGACACATCCTTTGTTTGTTTTGTATATGTTTATGGTATTAGTATAGTATTATTTAAAAAATAAAATATAAACGAGGAAATGAAAAAATATGTTTTAGGAGGTGTATGGTTATGGAGGAGATGAAGGACCGGGAGAGTAGTCAAGTGAATAACGAGTTTTTGCTTGAAGCGCTTAAAACGGAAAATCTAGATCAGTTTCGTACGGAGTTCCTTGAAATGCATCCTTATGATCAGGCTCAATTTTATACAAGCTTGTCAGATGAATTCAGATCCGTCATTTACACATATTTGTCACCGGAAGAAATGGCGGATCTTTTTGAGAATATAGAAATAGATGAAGAGGATTACGAAAGCCTGCTGGCTGAAATGAATCCTTCTTACGCAGCGGATATGCTTTCCCATATGTATGCGGATGATGCTGCTGACGTCCTGAATGAAATCAATGATGAGCAGGCCGTCAGCTATTTGACCATCATGGATGATGAAGCGGCAAGCGAAATCCAGGAACTTCTGAATTATGAGGAATCTACGGCAGGAAGTATCATGACGACAGAGTTCATTGCCATTGAAGCAAATGAAACGGCTCGATCAGCCATGCAGATCTTAAAAAGGGAAGCTCCGGATGCGGAAACGATATATTATGTGTTCGTTACCGATCAGGATAAGAGGCTGCTTGGTGTTTTATCGCTCAGGACTTTGATTATAGCAGATGAAGATGCTTTAATTGGTGATTTAATGGATGACAGGGTAGTTTCCGTACCTGTATCTGAAGACCAGGAAGAGGTGGCACGAAAAATAAGGGACTATAACTTCCTTGCCGTGCCTGTCGTTGATTTCCAAAACCATTTGTTAGGGATTATTACGGTTGATGATATTATTGATGTCATGGATGAAGAGGCATCCGATGATTATTCTAAACTCGCCGGTATATCTGATCTGGATCATGTTGATAAGAGTCCATTTTCAGCTGCAAAAAAACGGCTGCCATGGTTGGTCATCCTCTTGTTCTTAGGCTTGCTGACTGCGAGTTTGATCGGGCGATTCGAAGAGACACTAAGCCAAAAAGCGATTCTGGCTGTATTTATTCCATTGATTGGCGGCATGGCTGGAAATACAGGAACACAAGCATTGGCAGTAGCGGTCAGAGGAATCGCGACAGGTGAATTAGAACAGGAAAGCAAGTGGAAACTAGTCCTTCGAGAGGCTGGAACGGGCCTTATTATTGGTCTGACATGCGGAATTGCCATCATTTTCATCGTCTACTTTTGGCAAAATGATTTAATGCTGGGGTTATTGGTCGGTATTTCGATTTTCATAACTCTAATCGTTGCCACACTTGCCGGTTCAATCGTCCCGCTTCTCATGCATAAAATGAAAATCGATCCAGCAGTAGCTTCAGGTCCTTTCATTACAACTATAAATGACCTTATCAGTATTCTTATTTATTTCGGATTAGCTACATTATTAATGGGCTATTTACTATAAGTCAAAGAAGGCCCTCTTGGAGGGTCATTCCCAGAGGACTTTAGAAAACGGTGTTTTTATCAAAGGAAATTTGATATAATGTCATTAGTAGCAGGTACTAATAACTTGTATTAAAATTAGGAGGTCACATACGATGACTTTTTCATTAGAGGGAAAAACGTTTGTCATAATGGGTGTTGCGAATAAAAGAAGTATTGCATGGGGAGTTGCCCGTTCCTTACATAAAGCAGGAGCAAAGATGATCTTCACTTACGGAAAAGACCGTACGGAAAAAAGCGTTAGGGAACTATCTTCTACATTGGAAGGGGAGCCCTCCATCATTTTACAATGTGATGTAACGAAGGATGAAAGCATTGAAAAATGCTTTGCGACGATTAAGGAAGAAACAGGTATCATTCATGGCGTGGTACACAGTGTCGCATTCGCTAACAAGGAAGAACTGGACGGTGAGTTCGTCAACACGAGCCGTGAAGGGTTCTTGCTTGCCCATAATATCAGTTCATTTTCTTTAACGGCTGTTGCTAAAGCGGCGAAAGAAATCATGCCGGAAGGTGGCAGCATCGTCACAATGACGTATCTTGGCGGTGAAAGGGTCATGCCTAATTATAATGTAATGGGAGTGGCTAAAGCTTCACTTGAAGCCAATGTCCGTTACCTGTCAAGTGATCTTGGCAAAGATAACATTCGAGTGAATGCTATTTCAGCGGGACCTATCCGTACCCTATCCGCAAAAGGTGTTCGCGACTTCAATACCATTTTAAAGAAGATTGAAGAAGAAGCACCGCTTCGTCGTACAACGACTCCAGAAGAAGTAGGGGATACGGCAGTATTTTTATTAAGTGACATGTCCCGCGGGATTACCGGGGAAAATATCCATGTGGATTCTGGTTACCATATAATCGGATGACAGTAAAAGAAGGGGACCGATATCGGTCCCCTTTTTTATTTATTTTCCACTCCTCAGGAATCTTTAATTGCTGTATCCTCATTTGAAATCTATCCGCTTTTTTTCATCTTCAAATGTTTTATGCCCAGCATATCCAAGATTGGTTGATGTCCTTTTTTGAAGGAGTGTCACATCTCCAGCATAAAGAAGGGTGAGTTTCATATAAATGATACATAGAGCGGATATTCATTGTTTGCGAGAATCGGCATAAACCTGCTTTCAACCCATTCGTGAAAAAGAAGGAGGGGCATCATGGACGTGAAGAAAGTTGGTCTGCCTTGTGCTGATGGAAAACAAACCATACAAAATACGCTGAAGAGACATATCAATTTATATGAAAAAAATATCAGCACTTCATATACCGCCGAGGAATTGGTGGAGCTATTGTCCCGACTTCCAGCCTTTGCACCTAAGCCTGTTTGTAAGTTCATCATCAATGACCGTACACTATTCGGGAAATTGGAACAAAAAAAAGAATCCATTTTGTTCATAAGGCATAAATTCGGGAAAAAAGTTGTCCAATACAAAATGGAACAGCTGCAGTCCGTGGATATTCTGAAATATTAAGGAGGGTTTTCATGTCAGAGAAAAATGGCGATAAGGAATCCAAACCACTTATATATGTCGATCAAGCAAAAATATCAGATCTGCGTGGAAATATGCAAAGTGATTTTCGAACGAAAAAGGCTAAACCTCAAGACAGCGTTGAGCCGGAGCTTCAGGAAGAAGCCGAGCATAAAGAAGAAAAAATCGAACAAGTCAAACGCGAATTTGGTGTTTATGATGCCATAAAGGAAATTGAAAAGGAGATTACGGGATTAAGGAAAATCACCGAACAATATGTCCCTGAGCAAACTCCGGTTGAAGAAATGGAACATTCTGAACCATTAGAACAGGAAAACGAAAAGCCAGTTAAGAGAAAAAGGAAAAAGGTTGAGAAGAAAGATTCTTCCCGGGATATCATTTCCCGCTTATCCAATCATCAAGGTTTTCCAAAGCCACTATGTGAGGCTGTTATTAACGGGGAAACGCTTCAGTTTCATGTGTTGGGAATGAAGGGGGAATCAGTGAAGATTAAAAGAGGGAACCATATCCGTTTCGTGGGTCTGCCGGATATTATCGATGCCAAAATAATTGAAGAATCCAAGTGAAGGAGCAATATTAAATGTTTCCCCCACAAAGTGAATTTACCTTATTTATCATATTAGGCTTGGCTTCCTTCAGGCTGACACGCTTGATCGTTTTCGATAAAATCATGGAGCCGCTGCGCAGCCCCTTTTTTAAAGAGATAGAGGAAAAAAATGAAGAAGGAATTGTGGAAATATTTTTAATGCCCAAAGAAAAGGGTCTGCTGGGCTGGATTGGTCAATTGCTAAGTTGTTTTTGGTGCGTGGGTGTCTGGGTCAGCCTTTTTCTGGTTTTCCTTTATATCCAACATTGGTTTATAGGCGACGTACTGATATTAATCCTTGCCGTTGCAGCAGTAGGAGCGATAATTGAGGTCGTAATCAGCAAAATTATGGACATTTGATTGGAAACAACTTGTCTATTCATTCATATAGTATGATATAGATCTTAAAGGAGGAGTCATGAATTGAATCAGAAACAGAATAATCCATGGGCATATGCAAAACCGATAAAAAAAGATCAGCCAATCAAAATCAAGAAAGATTGTGGCTGTAATAATAACAATAAAAATAAAGGCTATTGAGAGAAAAAACCTTTCCATTTTGGAAGGGTTTTTTTTATTTCCTAATCCTACCATTCATAAAAAAACAGTTAAACAAGAAAATAACAATAGAACGATAAATTAGGATGTGATTCTATGTTCAGACAAGGAAGGTATTTTAAGGTCAGCTTTCTGGTTTTTATAGTTGTTTTGTGTGTGCTTACTGCATGCAGCAATAAGAATGATGGAAAAACGGAGAATTTAGCAATGATTAAACGAACGAATCCTGAACCGATGGATATCATTAATGGGATGGATGAGAAGGATGAAAAGGGACTGATCTCAAAGGTCAAGGAAACAGTTGCTAATGAAGACACCATCTATGACGTGATCGTCGTGAAAAACGACAAAAAGATTATCGTCGCTTATAAAGTTAAGCACTTACAACGTTTTCATATGAAGAAAATTGAAAAGACTGTGACTGAAAATCTGGAAGAGAAGTTTCCCAAAAATGATTTTATCGTATCTAGCGATTATAAAATCTTTTTGGAATCGGTAAGATTGAACGAGTTACTTAAGGAAAAAGATGTACCCGAGAAAAAGGCAAGGAAGAAGTTCAAGGAAATTGAAGAACTTCAAAAAGAATTAATTTAGAAGAGAGGTTCAGCAATATGAGCGGCAAGGATAAAACGACCCCAATACAGGATGCGTATCAAGAACTTCAAGGGAAGCATGAAATTAAAAGACCAATAGTGAAGAATTGTTTGAAGGCCTTTTTAGTAGGTGGCATTTTCTGCATAGTGGGACAAGCCATTTCCTACTTCTATATTTATTTTTTCAACTTTACGGAGCAGACAGCAGGAGGTCCGACAACAGCTACCATGGTGTTTCTGGCCCTTTTGATGACCGGTTTCGGGTTTTACGACCGCATTGGCCAGTTTGGGGGGGCAGGGAGTGCCGTCCCTGTTACGGGGTTCGGTAACGCAGTCATTTCTGCAGCAATCGAACATCGGACGGAAGGTTTTGTACTTGGAGTTGGATCCAATATGTTTAAATTGGCCGGATCGGTTATTTTATTTGGAGTATTTTCAGCCTTTGTCGTGGCGTTGATAAAAACGATTTACCTAATGATTGGGGGCTAAGCAGTGTTAAAGGGAAAACAAACATGGATGTTCTCCAATAAACCGGTCATCTTGGAAACAGGGGTAACAGGCGGGCCATTTGAAGCTAATGGAGAAATCGCGGGTGATTTCGATATTTTATACGACGATTTGTGGATGGAGCAGGATTCATATGAGAAGGCTCATCGGCATTTGATGGAGAAAGCGGTAGAGCTTGCATTGGAGAAAGGTAAGATCGGCAAGGAGCAGGTGCAATTTTTCTTGGCGGGTGATTTAATCAATCAGGTTACACCGACAAGCTTTGCAGCCAGAACCAATGGAATTCCATATTTCGGCTTGTTTGGAGCCTGTTCCACATCGATGGAAGGGCTTGCTCTAGCTGCCTTCATCACTAATTATGGCGGGGCTAACTATGTGTTGACAGGCGCCTCGAGCCACAATGCAGCTGTTGAAAAACAATTTCGCTATCCAACTGAATATGGCGGGCAAAAACCACCTACAGCTCAATGGACGATAACGGGAGCGGGGGTGGCGCTTGTTGCTCCTGATGGAAGCATGCAAGGGGAATTTCCCCATATTGTCTCGGCCACTATTGGAAAGGTCATTGACATGGGATTGAAAGATCCTTTCAATATGGGGGGAGCGATGGCCCCGGCGGCCGCCGATACGATTCTTTCCCATTTTAAAGATACTGGTTTGAACCCGGATGATTATGATTTCATCATTACCGGTGATTTAGGTCAAATAGGGAGGGAGACAGCTCTTGACTTATTAAAGCAAAAGGGCTGTGATATCAATCAGGAAAAATTCAAGGATTGCGGATTGATGATTTTTAAAAAGGACCAGCCTGTTTTGGCTGGAGGGAGCGGTGCGGGATGTTCGGCAGTCGTTTTATACGGTCATATATTAAATGAAATGATTTCCGGTAAATATAAAAAAATCCTGCTTGTCGCAACAGGTGCATTATTGTCGCCGCTTTCCGTTCAGCAAAAAGATACGATTCCGTGCATTGCCCATGCGGTGGCCATTGAGTATGGGATGAATTCATGAAAAAGGAGAGATTTCGATGTTAGCAATGTTTTTTTGGGCCTTTGTCATCGGTGGCTTGATTTGTGTAGTCGGCCAGCTTCTTTTCGATGTTGCTAAGCTGACGCCAGCACATACGTTAAGCTTGTTCGTTGTAATAGGAGCTGTTCTTGCCGGATTTGATTTATATGAGCCGCTAGTTGACTTTGCCGGTGCTGGAGCAACGATTCCAATCGTTTCGTTTGGGAACTCGCTGGTGAACGGGGCGATGATGGAATCGGAAAAACATGGTCTCGTCGGCGTACTGACAGGCATGTTTGAAATTACGAGTTCCGGTATCTCTTCAGCAATCGTCTTTGGATTCATCGGAGCTTTGGTTTTCAGACCAAAAGGATGAAACAAGCGGAAATAGGCAGCCTGGACTAGGACATGGCCTATACATATTTGTCCAGACCTACATATGTTATCAGTAAGCTTTAGCGAGAGCGAGGTGATATGTATGTTTGGTTTTGGTGGCTACGGTTGTTGTGGCGGCAGCGGTAATGGATACGGCGGCGGTTATGGCGGAGGATACGGTGGCGGCGGTTCCACTTTCGCGATAATCGTTGTATTGTTTATCCTATTGATCATTGTAGGGGCTTCTTTCTGCTAAGGTAAATGGAATAGGCAGAAGAAGCCTATTCCATTTTTTTTTATTTGTATGGGCCTAGCACCATTTTTCTGATAATGCCATAGGATAGGTACAGAAAAGGGAGGGGCTTAGGTATGGATAATAACTTTTTTAAAAACATAGAAGGTAAAACCGGCGTAAATATGAAAGATGTATTAGAATTGGCAAACTCGCTCCAAGGAGCCAATTTCAAAGATGAAACGACTGTTAGAAATGTCATTAAGCGCGTTTCAAAAATCGCGAATAAACCGGTCGATAAAGAAACGGAAGATAAAATCGTTCATTCCATCGTAGCTGAAGGGAATAAACTCGATTTCGGGACGATATCCAATATGATAAATAAAAAGTGAAAAAAGGCCTGCTATCATGCAGGCCTTCAGACTGCAGACAAACTCGAAGAAAGCGGGTTTGCCTGCAGTTTTTTTATTTAAAAAAAGTTGCAGCTTGATTTCATTCCATAAAATGTAAGTGATTCGGGATGAGACCATTCCGAACCCTTTTTTGTTTTAAGCATCTATTTCCATATATGGTTAGCATCAGCTTTTGGTCAAAGCTTCAAGAAACGTGATGGATGGGCGGTCCGTCCGCGTCTGGTTTGCAGGATGGAAAGGTAAAGATCCTTTTTGGCCCTGGTTGCCGCTACATAGAGCAATCGTCTTTCCTCTTCAAGAGGGGATAGTTCCCCTTTTCGGTAAGATTCAAGTGCGAAATCATGAGGGATGCTGCCATCGACAGCAGCAAGGACATAAACGGTTTTGTATTCAAGCCCTTTTGAACGGTGTATGGTGGTAAGCTGTATGGCATCCTTAAAATGTTTCGATAGCTGTTTAATCTCTTGGACCATCGCAGTCATATGATCGACATGTTCAAGGAAAGCGGCGACGGTGGGAAAACGATTTGCCGCCACCTTTAAGTCACGGATGTCATCGGACCCTTTTTCCAGGTTCGCATCATTTCCGCGTTTTTTTACATATTCCTGGTATCCTAAATCTTTTTCGATGATTTCTAAAGCTACGAGTGGCGACATTATTTTTAAAGAGCGTATCTGTCCTGGAATCGTTTTTAATTTTCGTTCCTGAAAAGCATGTCCTGTCTTAACAAAAGCAAATGCATCGATAAAATCACAATCCTGCAATATTGTCATTGCTTTTAATTCCTGTAATATACTTTGCTTTAAGAATAAGGAGGAAAGGACATCAGCTGCTGCCTTGCTGTCATGCGGGAACAAACTCAAACGCATAAAGGCAAGCATGCCGCGAATGACCTTGCGCTGATAAAACGAATCCGCATCCTTTTCAATGACGAATGGCAGGTTGGAAGCGGCCAGCCGTTCAAAAATGGCCCTGGACATCGTGTGTGTCCTGTACAATACCGCAAAATCCCCAGGGTTTGCTCCCTTGGATATTTTCTCTTGGATATCGGATACGATCATCGTTGCTTCCAATTCCTCATCATAAGGATAAAATAAAACAGGGGGATTTCCTGAATCATGCTGTGCCCTCATCTTTTTCTCCATCCGGTTCTGGTTGCGCTTGATCAATCGGTTCGCTGTAGCGACAATTTCATGGGAAGAGCGGTAATTCTCCGTCAGCTTCACAACTTGGGAACGAGGGAAATCATGATTGAAATTCAAAATATACTTCGGATCGCTTCCCCTGAATGAATAGATCGATTGATCATCATCTCCAACTGCACATACATTTTTTGATTCAGCAGAGAGGAGTTTTATCAATTCATATTGAACTTTATTGATATCCTGAAACTCATCTACCAAAAAATAATTAAACCTTTGCTGATATTTCTTTAAAAAATCCGGGTGGTTTTTTAAAAATACATAACAGCCTACAAGCATATCATCAAAATCATACTTCCCTGTTTGCTGTTTATATTCTTCATATTTCTTATATAAAAATAAACACGATTTCTCCCAATCGTCCTTAGGTTGGATATCTTCTGGAAAAGCCAATGAGTTTTTCCAAAGCCCAATTTGTTGAAGGGCTTGATCATATGCAAATTCCTTATCATCAAGTTCCAATTCCCTGCCAGCCTGTTTCAATACCTTTTCTTTTTCCCACTCCCACTTCAATAGGAAATCACGCTGCCATTTGGCTGGTTCATGGAAAATCAGGATTTTATAAAAGATGCTATGAAAGGTCCCGCTAACGATTTGAGAAACAAGGGAAGGAGTCATATAAGGATAACCGAGCAGACGCTGCTGCATTTCCTTTGCTGATTTCGCCGTAAATGTTACAAGCATGATACTTTTAGGATCAATCTTTTTCACTGTAAGCATGTAGGCTGTGCGCACCGTCAATACGCGGGTTTTCCCGCTGCCTGCTCCCGATAGGACAAGAATTGGTCCATCGATCGTCGTTACCGCCTTGAGTTGCTCTGCATCGAGAACAACCCCTGATGAGGATAATTCTTGAAAGTATGGTTCCTCTGATTGTGCCAGGCAGGATGGTTTATCTGAATATTTCGGATTGCCGGTTATGGGCCGGCTTTTAAGGAAAGGTTCTGTAATGGTTTTCGTTTCCGTAATGGTTCGTGATGTAGGAATCCTAAATCCATTCTGTTCCATATATTCTAATGGCTTTTCCTCATTTATTGGTTCTGAAATTGGCATGTCACAGGGTACCTGCGATGGATCACTATGATAAAAATAAGGCGTTTCATGGATTCCAATAAATAATTTCACTGGTTTATGACAAATGATACAAGAAAGCTGATCACGTTTTCCTTTTTCAAAAAGTGTCTGCAGCTCACCAGCTGAAACGGTATGTAAATGTACGATTTCATTGCCAGATTTTGCTTGATTCATATAAATGGATACCTCTAATCTATTAAAAATATCGGCAATACTCATCATACCAGAAGATTAGGAAAAAAGAATGCGGAAATCGTGTTTAAATATTGTTTCGGACGGGTAATTAAATGACAACACAACTATGTAAATATAAGGAGGGAAAACTATGGGGTACATAGCACCTCTCACACAATTTGATTATATTCAATATGCCAACCGGACGATCGAAGCTGCAGAGAATGTAAGAATTGTTAAAGGGACGACACCCATTCAACCTGTCCGTTTTGATCAGGTGCTGGAAAGGGAAAGGGGAAGCTTTGAAGGATTACATCAAATTAAAGATAATAATCGGGAAAGTACATATGGGGCATGCACATATAAATATCAAATGGGCATGAGGGTCAGTAAAGAAATAACGGCGGAAATGACAGGAAAAGGCAGGTTTTTCAACGAAGTTGTCTAGATATGCCACCAAAAACAAAAGAGGACACGCGAAGTGTCCTTTTTGTGTTGATTCCTTAGAGAATGTCTATTTCAACGATTAGAGCTAACAATAGTTGCAATAAAAGTTGGATGTTTAGAGCGATTTGTGCATCAGTTGTTGAAATGTCGATATCACGGCTGTTTTCAACAATTGTTTTTTGGCGCGTGATTTGTTTAACATTAGAAGATTGGATTAATTCTTGAGTGATCTTTTCAGCATTATCACCATCTGAAATGGAAATGCTTACGATGACCGCAATTGCAGCTTGTAGAGCAGCTTGTAGAGAAAGGGCCGCTTTAACATCCGTTGAAGTGATATTTACATTACAAGAATCTTTAATGTAAATAAGTTCTTCAGAAAGCTGAATTTGATTATTATCCTGTTTTGCATCTTGGTCAATCTTCGTGTCATCGTCGTTGCAGAATCCTGACAGGGGATGTCTGGAAGCGGAATCTAGAGCCGACCATGATCTTTCAGAGTCATCATGTGTGTTACAGTTGCTACGATATACATTTTGGTTCATGTTGTTTTTTCCTCCTTAGGTTTTATTCCCTATTAAAATATGCTTTGATGGTTAATCGGGTTGGACGAATAAATCAGTTAATTCGTCTATTTTTTAAATACTTAGAGAAAGTATCAGTGTGTGGGGGATGAATAATAAAGAAGCTGGAGCTTTAGGAATGAAATGTAAGTGCTGCTATGTCTCGGTTTACTTATTTCTCGCCAGCAAGTAGGGTGATTAGGTGATATGGTGCGTCATTTATCTTTGGAATCCGTGAATTTGTTGTGAATGGAATTTGTAACTGGATTAACATCATGTTCCGTGATGTTCTTTTCTTGGTTTATGATTTTTAGTGATTGCTCTTGTAAATAACGAACGGTTTCTTTAAGGTTGTTTCTCTCTTTTTCAGTTAGATCGACTTTTTCCTTTTTGAAACCATGTTTTCTCATAGTCCTCGAAACCAGCAGTTCCATCAGTCTTTTTTGAGACTCCTCCAGGTTAAATTCATTGTTACCCATAAAATTTTCCCTCCTTCTTGCTTTCTATATATAGACTATGTATTTTTGAGGAGATTGCCATTGAACGGAAATGTTTTTTTTTTATAAAACGATAATTTAAGTCCATGAACGAACAAAAAAGCTGTCCAATCAGAAGACTGAAAGGACAGCTTTTTTATATCATAAAATGGTTTTCTTCATCGTTTTATGAGGAATGCCAGCATCCATGAATTCGTCGGAAACGATCTCATACCCTAATTTTGAATAAAAAGGGATAGCATGCACCTGGGAATCAAGCTTCAATTGAGGCACTTCCTGCTGGATTGCGTATTCCTCAATAGCATTCATGATCATGGCACCGGCACCATTCTTACGGCCCGATGATAGTACACAAATGCGCTGGACTTTACCGATGTTGTCGATGACCCTGAAACGGCCGGCACCGATTGGCTGATGCTGATCATCATATAAAACGAAATGTGTAGACTCTTGTTCATATTCATCAATCTCTTCTTCAAGAGGGACGTTTTGTTCTTGGACGAACACTTTTTTTCTGATCATATAAGCATTTTCAAGCTCTTGGCTGTTCTCTGCGATTTTTACAAACACGAAATCATTCAGCTCCTAATCTAAATGTTTCATAAACGGTCCATGCCCCATCTTCAAGTTGATACAGCAAGTGAACTCGTTTCACCTCTTCTTCATGGCTGATGTCAAGCATGCTTAATTGGCCTAAAACATCAGAATGCTCATTATCGGATAAATCTTGAGCGATGGTAATATGCGGGACAAATGCATGTTCACTTTCACTTTTCATGAAATCCTCATTGTTAAGTGCATCATGCAGCTCTTGAAGCCCTTCGGATAATTCCACTTTGAAATAAATAGTATTGCTTACAGGTTGGAAAGACTTCGTTTTCGTAACGCTTATCGTAAAAGGCCTGCACTTACGAGCAATGTCTTTTAATTGATCCGCGATTGTTGAAATTTCCATATCCGTCGCTTCGAACGTTGGTTTAAGCGTCAGATGCGGTGGTATGAAAGCATATTTCGTATCATACCGTTTGCGATAGGAGTTAGCTAAATCTTGAAGTTTTTTTGAAGGGAAAATTGCAACACCATATTTCATAAATAAAACCTCCTGATATTTTTTTATAGTTGGTCATGTTTTTCTTGAAACCATCTCAAAAAGAGAGGATTAGAACATTTCCAATAGTGCTCGTTTTAAATCTGCCTGCCAGTATTTCCAGGTATGATTACCTTCAAATTCTTCATAGAAGTAAGGAAATCCTTTTTGATTTATTAATTTATGCAATTCCCTGTTGGGCTCTATGAAGTTTGCCTTCTTGCCATCCGTCGTCGGAACATCTGTTTCTCCAGTCCCGATCACATGGTAAAGTTCGAGGAGATGCGGATCCTCAAAATTACGTACAGCATCCATTACTGCTTCATTGGCAAGTGGCGACTGCATGATGCATTTCCCGAATGTATGCGGATACTTTAGGGCGGCCAATAAAGAAACTGTACCGCCAAGAGAGTCACCGATCAAAGTTCGACCATGTCCCATTTGATAGGTTGGGAATTCATCATCTAAAAACGGGACAAGTTCATGGGCAAGAAAACGTATGTATGCAATGTGCTGTTCCCCGTCCGGATGATATTTGCGCCTGCGGTCAAAGCGGTCTTTATAGGGAATGCCGACAATGATGATATTCTCAATCTCATCGTTCCCTAACAGTTCATCTGCTACCCGACCAATTCGACCCATTTGAAAATAATCACGGCCATCCTGAGCAATCACAAGCGAATATTTATACAGTGGCGAAAAATTAGCAGGCAAGTAAACAAGCAGTTCCAATTCTTCTGCTAAAGCTTCGCTTTTAAACATGTACTCTTTAATTGTGCCTTTGCGTAAACTCATTCTCCCGCACCTCAATGATAATTAATTATGAAAAACAACTTACTTGATTATTTTAGCATAGCCTTGCGACTTTTTCCCGTGACAAGATTTTAGAATAGAAAATTTTCATTGTATTTTCTAAAAATTTGAATAATAAGGTGTTATAATAAAAGGATATAGAAAAATAATACAATAAAAAAGGTGGCGAATAAAATGGCAGATGTACAGGTACACAGCAGGGAAGTAACGAAGGCGGCTAAACGAACATTATTAGAGCGTGGTGTCAGTGTGGAGGCAATTGCAAAAATCGTTTATGAATTGCAGTTCCCGTACAAAGCTGATCTTAAGCTGGAGGAATGCATCCACAGCGTTGAGCGTGTCCTGTTGAAAAGGGAAATTCAACATGCCATTTTAGTCGGTGTGGAGCTGGATAAACTGGCCGAGCAAAAAAAGCTATCAGAACCCCTGCAATCGATTGTTGAGTCTGATGAAGGGCTATTCGGAGTGGATGAAACGATTGCCTTTGGTGCAGTACTCGGTTACGGAAGCATTGCTGTAACGACCTTTGGCCATTTGGATAAAAATAAAATAGGCGTCATACACGAACTTGATAAGAAGCAAGAAGGAATCGTTCATACCTTCCTGGATGATATCGTTGCAAGCATTGCCGCGAGTGCCGCCTCAAGGTTAGCTCACCGTCTGAGAGATGAAGAAGAATCGTTAACCGAACAGGAAAAGGGCATCCAGGAAGAAGAAGAGTTAATCGGTTGAACCTTGATTAACTCTTCTTCAGCCAGACCTATCAAACCTGGCCTTAATGAGGCGGGCAGAAAGGATGTTGGCCACTTTAAATGTCCGTTTTTTCTGCCTTAGAAAACAGAATGCGTGAATATGGCCTGGATAAATTTCAAGCACCTGAATTTTCCGCTGCGTAATCTTACCTTGTTCGGAGAGATAAATTATCTCCAATGGAGCATTTTCTTCCATATGTTTACGAAGTATATATTTCATTCCCTGTCACTCCTTTGCTGACTTGCTTGCTATCATTATATGCGAACATACGTTTTATATGCAAGTGAAAAGGGAATGTTCGTTCGTGTTTTGCGGAGTGGGGAAATAAAATAAGAAAAAATTAAAACTTTTTTAATATAATGCGTTGACTTTTTAACAAAAAAACTTATAATAAATTATGTACTTAAGTTACCAGTCAGTCATTACATACGACTTGTTAGCTCAGTGGGAGAGCACTTCCTTGACAGGGAAGGGGTCGTGGGTTCGAATCCCTCACAGGTCATCAACTAACAAAGGCTTAAATCCTTTATGTAACAAGGATTTGGGCCTTTTTTTATTTTGTCTTGCTAGATGAGTTTAGATCAACGATAGTGATTTGCTCACATTTTGCTAACGGGACTTCTGAAGGGCGTTGTGGAAAATATCAGCCACTTCATCATCTTGGTTTGGCATCATATGGGCGTAATGCTCTAACGTGATGCTAGGTTTCGAATGTCCTAAACGAGTTTGTACTTTGACGATATCTACCCCTTCAGAAATCAAGACGGAAGCGTGTGTGTGCCGGATATCGTGAAACCGAATGGGTGTTACGTTAGCCGCTTTACTGATACGCTTCATCACACGTAACACGTTCCGTGGATCTTGAAAGGTGCCAATCTCCGTACAAATGACTAAGTTCTGGTCTTGATAATGTTCCCCAAGTCTTTTTCTCTGTATTTCTTGACGTTCCTTATGTGCCTTTAATGCCTTGATCAGGAAATCTTGAATCGGAACCTGCCGTTTTGATTTTTTCGTTTTCAGCGTGGATAATTGATACCCTTTATTAGGAATGTGAGAAAGGGACCGTTGTATCCGGATGACTTTTTTTTCAAAGTCAATATCGCTCCATTTTAACCCAAGGAGCTCACCTTTCCTCATACCCGTATAAATGGCGATCAAGAAGGTTAGATAATGTCGTTCTCCCTTGCATTGATTAAGGAACAATTCAATCTCATCCAAGGACCATATCTTCATTTCTTCTTTTTTCACCGAGGGTGGATCAGCATTGATCACCGGATTGAAACTAATCTTTTTCCACTTTACAGCTTGACCGAAGGCCTGATTTAACAACTGGTGTAATTTTCGTATGGTACTTGTACTATACTCCTCATCTAATTTGAGGTTATAAAAAGCATCGATATCTTCGGTCGTAATTTTTGAAAGCATTTTGTTGGCAAAAGGATTTTCCCTTATTAAGTGCTTATCCATCAAATACTTTCTGCTTGAGGCCGTTGTTTCTTTAATCCTTTTTTGATAATGGGACGTAAACCAAAATTCCATATAGGATGAAAAGGATTCTTTACTCGGATCGATAAATCGATCTTCATCCAGTTCAGTCTGAATCTTTCGAAGAGCAGCTTGTGCATCTTTTTTTCGAGAGAACCCGCCTTTTGTTTTTTGCCTTCGTTTACCCGTAATAGGGTCTCGCCCTATATCCATAATATATGTCCAAGTATTTCCTCTTTGTTTAACAGTGCCTTTCATTTTGCTTGCCCCCATATCCTATTATAGTTCGTGTTAGAACAATGGAAAGCAAGTGGTCTAGTATCAGTTTGACCACTTACTTTCCGTTCTATAAGCCGCTCTTTTCCTCTAGTTTTCAGATTGCAGCTTGAAAAGTATTGCTTGTGAATCTTTTTGGCGTATGAATCTGCTTTTTATTTTTTGTCTACATTCACCTGTTAGCGAATTTTTCTCAAAATCTACGATATGTCCAAGAGTTTCCTCTCTTTTTTGAGCTACCTCTCATTATGCTAACCACCGTAAATGTTTGATAATAATTATGTAATGGAAGTAAGTAGTTCATTAGATATGACCACTACGCACTTCCGGTTTTATAAGCTGCTCACTTGTTGCTGCGTCAGCCAGTTAAAAAATTCATCACGGAGCACGCGTTTGCTGCGACCTAATTTAATAAGTGGAAAAGATTTTTGTTCCATTAACTCATAAGCGGTTGGCTTAGACACCATCAAAATTTCAGATAAGTGTACGGCTGTTAAAATCATTGGATAATCTTCGATGTTTTTTGGCATAATTTATTTCTCCTCTTAGTTCTAATTTATTAGTTTAATAGTAATTAATTTGAATTTACTTATTTAATTCGGACACATTATATTTTTAAAAAACAATCGTTTTCAAGGGGAGACTAGAAAAAAATAAAAAAGTTAAAAATAAAAAAATTGCCGACAATTGTCTCGGAATATAGATAAAAGATAAGTGTACGGTATTTAAAATTCTTCGATGTTTTTTAGGAATACTTCTTAATTTAAAATTATTAGTTTAATAGCCATTTATTTGAATTAACTTATTTAATTCAGAGATATTATATTTTTTTTCAAGGGTTATCCGAAAAAAGTTAATAAGATGGTATTAATGTTATGAGTTGGAATTGAAAAATATATCGAGCGAAGTAATAAGGTAGGTGGTGTAGCTATCTCCTCATAAAGATCGAAAATCCGTACTACAGCTTCTTAAAACAGTTAGTTTATAGCGTGGGGGAAAATAGGATATAATAAAACTAAAGACTTTAGCGAGATTAACCACCTATGCTTGCGACGCGGGGTGGTTTTTCTTTTTCGTGAAGGATTGTAGCTCAGTCCATTTTATTTTTGTACGGCTTTGTAAAAGAATGCTGTAGATTTTTCTATTAAACTAAGGGAACAGAATAGTTGAAGAATGACTGATATACTAAAAAACAATCATTTAGAATAAAGATGGCCATTTCTTGTAGGCTTTTCTTATATTTGCATCTGTTAAGGTTCTTTATTCTGATGGACCTAAAGGGAAGAGTGTATTATGTGGTGATATGATGCCGGTAAAAGATCTCTTATATTTTTTCGGTATGCAATTTAGGAAGTGTCTGATACAAACTAGTATGAACAACGTGGGGGAAAATGATGGTTGCGAAAAGAGAATATTTAGTTCGAACATTTTCGAGAACTAAAAGGAAAGACTACGAGAATTATATTTTAAACCGGATTTGGAATCGGTTAAATCGGCTAGATTTAAAGCCCGTCACTCAACAATATGTGAAACGAGCTGATGGCAAATACGCCTTACTTGATCTTTATTTCCCACAGATTCATTTAGGGATAGAATGTGATGAGGGACATCACAAAAGTAATGCACTTAATGATGAAATACGGACATTAGAGATTGGAAAAATGTTTCAAGCAGTTAAGGAAAATGAAATTAGGATCGAGCGAATAGATGCTACCAAATCAATCGAAGCGATACATACAAAAATTGAAGAGATTGTTCAACTTATCAATAAAATGGCTTCTAACAGAAAAATTATTCCTTGGTCAGAAGATGAAGATTATGCAGAGTTAGCGGTCAAGAATGGGGCATTGTCTATTTATGATGACTACACGTTCCGTACAATTACTGAGGCAATGCGTTGCCTAGGAAAGAATTATAAGGCTATACAAAGAGCTTATTGGAAGTTTAATGAGCAGTATATGGTGTGGTTCCCCCAGCTATCTTTTGATACTGGGAAAGGGAAAGTTTCAAATGCTCGGGGTTGGATTAACCTTTTTAATCAAAATTGGACGGAAATTGAAGAAAGAAGAATGGAAAGTGATTATACACCTTATCAACTCTCTGAGGGTACGAAAAGAGATCGAATTACTTTTATGAAGGTTAAAGATCCTGTATTCGGTACTTATAAGTATCAATTTGTTGGTATTTTTAAATGGGATCGTATCGAGGATAATCGGGTGATATTTAAACGAATTGCTAAAGAGATAGATTTAACACCCTACAATCAAAAAAGGGTAATCACCTCGCCATTTAATAATAGTGAAACGTAAATAAGGGTTGCTGCGGCAATCCTTTTTTTATTCAACTTGCTGGCAGATTAGTTGAACAAGAAATCAATTAGACCATATTGAAGAAAAATTGGACTCAATGCAAAAAAAAGAAATAAAAAAAATCAGAACCTGTATTTGTTGGTCTAATGTGTGCTTTAATCCATTCAAAAGGCCACCTAAATTGGGGGCCATTTGAATGTTGAAAACTTACTAATTACCAATTGTACCAAACTACACCTACAAATATGAGAATGGGGATGGAAGCTATAAATACTCCGTAAAAAGAAAGTTCGAGGTCCTCGGGATTTCCCATAAAAGCTCTTAGACCTGCTCTATCCAATGCAATTTTTTTAATTTTATATTGATCCGCTTCTTTATTACTCATATATGCACACTATTCAATATATTTCTCATATTAACATATATATACATTTTATCTAATTAGTCATTTGAATAAACCATTATTTTTTTATTAACTTCAACCATAAGGTCCTTTACCTCGGGAAACGAACATTCCGGTGCTTTTTTGGCCAACGTTATCGATTATAAAATTAATGAAAGAAGCTCATTCTCAAAAGCCGCTCCATCGTTATAAACGGGTCTCTTCTAACCTACTTGTTGTAGCATCTCTATTGTGCGTTAGGTCCAAATAATAGAAATAGGAGCAACAGATATACAATCTGCTGCTCCTATTAGTTGAATTGCTTTATATTTATTCACTGAAATTTATTGAATGTTCATAAGTATTGCCGTTTGGTATTGTGGCAAAAATAGAAAGCCTACTGCCGTTTACAATCGGGCCTTTCCCGTCTTCAAAGTCGATTCTCATTTTCATTGAAGATGTCGGTGCAATGCTAGTTACAACGCCCATCTTAAGTAAGTCATCTGGTGAGTAGGTTTGAAGAACCGAACCGTCTGAATTAAAAACTTTCACGCTATCTATAGCGACCGTTTCTTTGTCATAATTAATGAGGTCGAAACTCACTCCTCCAACTCTCATAAACTTCGTGCTATAATCGGGTCCCCATCCCCAGGAATCGAAACGGAGGTCAGGTTTTCCGGAAACGGTAATCGTGACTGAGCCTTTGACACCATCGACTGTAGCCGTAAAGGTAACCGTTCCGTCCGCCAAAGCTTTTACGACACCTTTTTCATCAACAGTCGCAACAGTTTCATCAGAAGATTCCCAAGAAGTTACCTGTGGAAAGGTAGCGTTATGCGGATAGGCACTGGTATGCACTTCAAAAGTTTCTCCTGGTTTTACGATTCTAGAATCAGTATCAGAGAAAACTTCTATTTCTGTCACTGGAACCTTCTTGACAGTTATGGTAGATTGAACTTCCGTCTTATTTCCAGCTTGATCCGTTACAGAATACGTAATTACATATTCTCCTTCGATTGAAGTATTCAAGTTTGTAGTATTAACATAGATTTTTCTTGTCAAATCGCCATCAATGTTGTCCATTGCCTCTACCCCTTTAAGTAAATCAGGCAGACTATCTTTTTGACCAACTGTCCTATCCTTTACCCCAGTGATAACCGGGGGGATGTTATCAACAACCGTTACTTGGCGATGAACTCCCGACCTAAACCCCTTTTCCCTTGAAATTTGGTAGATTAATGTATAGGTACCTATGAAGTTTACATCTACATCTCCAGTCACTTCAATAAAAGAGGTGACATCTTTTCCATTCCCCAAATCTGTAGCAGTTACCCCTTCTAACGGATCGAATGTTTCACCTAAATTGATTTTTACATTATCTGCTCCAAAAATATCCGCTTCTCTATAAGTTAAAAACACTTGACGCTTTACTGTTGTGGCATTGCCAACTTCATCAGATACGGAGTACTCAAATGTGTAAGCTCCTGAAAGAGATAAATCTGAAGTATTTAACTTCTCGCCAATTGCTTTAACAACCACTTTAGAGGTGAGGTCTCCATCATTATTATCTGAAGAAGTGACCCCTTCCATTGGATCAAAATGATCAAAATATTGGACATATATGTTATCGACCCCACTAATTGTTGGAGCGATATTATCAATGACCGTTACCTTTCGTTGAGCGGTCGTTTTGTTCCCCGATTTATCAGTGACGGAATAAATTAAAGTATAGGTTCCAGCCTTATTAAAGTTCACTGTACCCTCTACTCTGATTTGAGAGGTAAGGTTCCCATCCGCATTATCATTGGCTGTGATTCCGCGTAAAAGGTCCAAAGGACTTCCGAATGCTATCTCTACATCCTCAAGTCCTGTTCCCATTAATGTAGGCTTTACTTTATCGACTACATTTATGGTGCGTGTAACCGTTGTTTTATTGTCCGTCTTGTCCTTAACACTGTAAACCAGTTTATACGTCCCTACCTTTCGCACTTCTACGCTGCCGGTTATCGTCATCTTACTGGTTATAGCCCCATCTACATCGTCAGTAGCCTTCACACCTGATTTTGAATCAAAGGACGTACCATAATTAATAGTCTTTTCTCCAGCACCGGTAATTTGCGGTTTCGTCGTATCCTTTTTTACTGTAATAGTACGTGACATTATTGTCTTATTCCCGGTTTTGTCTTTTGCGGTATACTGAAGTTTGTATATCCCCGCTTCGTTAACATTGACCTTACCACTAATGGTGATTTTGCTCGTAATGTTTCCATCCACATTGTCTGTAGCCGTTACACTTGTTTTCGGGTTAAATGAATATCCCTTATAAACGGTTTTGTTGGTAGCACCTGTGATTTTTGGTTTTTCTTTATCCTTCTTAACGGTAATTACACGAGTGACCGTTCTTGTATTCTTTCCTTTGTCCGTCACAGAATATTTCAGCTTGTAGGTTCCTTCTTTTTTTGTGTTGACCTGTCCGGTAATCTTGATTTTAGAAGTAATGGTACCGTCTGCGTTATCCGACGCCTTCACACCGGATTTCGCGTCAAACGAATATCCAAGATAGGCTGTTTTGTTAGTGGCCCCAGTGATGGTTGGATTGGTAGTGTCCTTTTTGACGGTAACAACCCGCTTTACGCTAGTGCTATTCTTTGCTGTGTCGCTAACTTTATATGTCAGCGTGTATTTCCCTGTTTTTTTGGTATCCACCTTACCTGAAATTCCAATCAAACTGGTGATGTTTCCATCAACATTATCCTTGGCCGTGACATCTTTTTTAGGATTGAAAGTTTGATTCAAATAAACCGTAGTATTGGCAGCACCTGAAATCGTTGGCTTTGTGGTATCTGCTGCCGCCATACCGCTCGTTGGCACCAAAAGAATAATAAGAACAACAAGACAGATCAGGCTATACAATATCCTCTTCATTTTTTAAGACCCTCCTAATAGATCCAATGCTTAACCGATAAGTGATTCCAAAGTCTATTGGCAAGAGTCTTTTTTTCACCCTCAGCGACGTCATATCTAACTAGTAAGAAAGAATTAATTATCCTGCATTTCTTTGAAATTGTTATAAACCGAAATGAAATTATCATTTTGGGTATAATCACTTAGTTATGGTTGGCATTTTCTCCTTATTGTAAAATAGTCGTGATTCTTACAACCTATTATACTTCGGATTGGTACGTCATATAATGGGTTTTATGGACTATTTATCTCGATAGGCATTGGATTTGTTTTATTTGCAATGCTAAACCAAGGGTAAGGAGCTTATATGATGGCATTTATCAATCAAACTTTATACGGTGAAAGAATCGATTGAATGAAATTTTATGTATGATCGCTTCGGGCCCGGAAAGTATAATTTTCACCATATGAATGATATGAAATGATTGAAGCAGACAATGTATCGTAAGGCTGGTAAACACTCTGTAAACAAACCAATGGTTTGAAAGTCTATGTTAACTTAATGATTGGGAGCCTTTTAGTTGTAATGAAGAATTAAAATTGGGGGGATTTGATGTTTTATAACGACAAATTTAAAACGGATTTTATAGAGCATATGAAAAATAGTTATGGAGGGCAAAGTCGTAGTATTTTTGCTGCCAGTTCTCCTATGGAAGTAGAATTGGGAAAGGATTTGTATGATTTCAATTTAGTGGATTTAGGTAAATTAATGGGACAAATGGGTACAACAACTGTGAATGCTTCTAGAACTAAATATTATTTGATGTTTAACTATATTAATTTTTATAAACATTTTAGGGCAGACAAAAGCAATCCTTTTTTATTGGTTGAACCTAATTGGCACGAGCAGTTTGTTAATAAAACTGAACGAAGTATTTTAACAGAAACAGAGCTAGATAAAATTATAGAGCAGTGCGTTAATGCCCAGGATGCACTTACTTTTAGGTTACTATTTGAAGGCTTATGGAAAGGTGAAGGGCCTGCATATAGCGAATTGTTAAATTTGAAAGAAAATGATATTAATTGGGAAAAGAATTCACTGTATTTAAACGATGGAGTAGGCGAAAGAGAATTAAAAGTATCTGGAAAGTGTATTGATTTGTTAAAAAGAGCAATCAAGGAAAAAAATTATTTTGATAAGAATGGTAAATCTAAAGGGTATATTAAAAAACGTCCACTTATAGAAAGTGACTATGTTATAAGAGGTGTAGACCCTGGATTAAGAAATGTAGAAAAAAAGGATAGATATCGTAAATTTTTAGTATCCAGAAGGGTAGCTATCATAAAAGAAGTTTTTAAATATAGTAAAGTAACTCCTGCTACATTACGATACAGTGGAATGGTAAAATTGGCAGTCGATATTAGTGCGGCAAATAACGTTCCGGTGGAAAAATTTAATCATAAGGATCATTGGTCTAAAGTTGCCGAGAGATTTAATGTATATCCCTATAAAGGGATATATAAAGGTGTAACAGACAATATAAATAGTGAATTTGTTAAGGATTTATATGGAGAGTTAGTGGATTATAAAGTTAAAGATTTTGAATTAGTAGACAACGATAAAAGTGATGTTGAAACAATTGAAAGGAAGAAAAGAATTGATGGTCCTGCTTTTAAGGATTCGTTAATCAAGATTTATGATAAATGTGTAATCACAGATGAAAGTTTTTCCGGTGTCCTAGAAGGGTGTCACATACAACCTTACGTTAAGGAAGAAAGCAATCATATTCAGAATGGTTTATTGCTCAGAGCTGATATACATAAATTATTTGATGATGGTTATATAATCATTGATGAAAATTATATAGTGCAAGTGAGTTCTCTACTAAAATCTGATTACTATAAATCATTGAATGGAAAGAAAATAAATTTACCAAAAGAAAAAAGATATTATCCATCTCAAAAAGCTTTAAAAGAAAAAATGAAATTTTTTAAGAGAGCTGATGAAATTTATAATGACTTTAATACTTTTGTTTATAAACCGTAAAGTGCAGCTTATTATATAACCTTATTGCGATTACTTTCCAACCGACCTGAAAATTAAATTAGAATGTCGTTAAATAGGTATTGATTGAATGATGTCCTTTTAGATAAACTAATTTGTTTGTTCTAAAACACTAACCTCTCGAATCTAATATATGTAGTTAAGTTATAAAAGGGAGGATAGGAAATGAGCGAACAATTCAGGATAGAAACAGAAGAGATAGGGAAGGAAGTAAAAAAATTGATAAGCAATTTATTTGAAGGAAGGTTTAGATCTCAAAGAAACACTCAAATTAATGATTATGAGTGGGAGTCGTTAGTGAATGATCAGGATTTAGGTAAACAATTTACTATGGTTATTAAAGCTCTAAAGGATGGTGGGGGGATAGACATCAACTTCCATACTGTTGACAACGATGATGTGGAAGATATAGAAGAGTCAGTTAAAGCAATACACAAAAAAATGAATTTCATTCTAAGAATTTCAAGAATATTTAAAATTGGAGGATTAGAATCACTGTAATCCCAATCACCTATTGTTGAACTAACAAGTACATCTCAAAGAGCTGTTCGAATAGCCAAGATAGTGGAATGAAGAGCAATTTTATTATGAGTTGCTCTTTTTTAATGCACTAAACATAATAAAACCTTCATTCAATAACAAAATATCTTATAAGGGACTTTACCGTTTTTTCAATACTAGGTATGCAATTCAAATATGGGCATAAAGATGTATACATACAATTAAAAAGATTCTTTTTATTTATTTATTAAAATGGTTTAAAATTCAATTAAACACAAATTTATCTATTTTTTATAAAGGGGGTCCTATACCAATGAAAAAATTCGACCTAAATATTGAAAAGGTTTTGGAGCACTGGACCGTTCCGCACGCATTGCGGGAGATCATTGCAAATGCTTTAGATGAATCGAATCTGTCCGGAACTGAGGAACCCATTATTTTCAAAGATGAAGAAGGTAAGTGGCATATCAAAGACTTTGGAAGAGGTTTAAAGTATGAGCATTTAACTCAAAATGAAAATATAGAGAAAACCCAAAACCCTAATAAAGTAATAGGGAAGTTTGGAGTCGGATTAAAAGATGCTCTGGCTACGTTCGATAGAAGAAAAATAGAGATCATCATTCAATCTAAATTCAGTGATATTACGATCAAAAAGTTACCTAAAGGTGATTTTGATGATGTAGTTACCCTACACGCTATTGTTAATGAACCATCCATCCCAAACGCAATAGGAACAGATTTTATATTTATGGGGCTTGAGGATGATGATATTGAAAAGGCCAAAGATTTCTTTTTATTGTATTCAGGAGAGAAAGTTATAGAAGAAACAAAGTATGGTTCTCTCATCGAAAATAAAGAGAAACCGGCTAGAATTTATGTGAACGGAATATGTGTAGCAGAAGAAGATAATTGGTTGTTTTCTTATAATATTACCTCTATGACGAAGAAGCTGCTCCAGTCCCTAAATAGAGAGCGGACAAATGTAGGAAGAAGTGCGTACTCTGATCGAGTGAAATCGATTTTATTAGAATGCTCCAGTCCGGTTTCTGCGGGGAAATTAGTCGATGATTTGCAAAGGATCCAAACGGGAAATGCTCACGACGAATTGCAATGGGTTGACGTTCAGCTACACGCTTGTAAAATATTAAACAGTCAGGAAAAAGTAATGTTTTTAACAGCATATGATTTGATGGATGGAGGCAAATACCTCAGTTATGCAAAAGATGAAGGAATGCGAATTGTTACTATCCCTGACAACCTGGCTAGCAAATTACAGAGTAATAAAGATTTAAATGGAAATACTTTTAGAAATTTAGAAACCTATGCGGTAGAATGGAATGAAAATTTCGAGTTTCAAATTGTGGATGTTAAAAATTTGAGCAAAAAAGAGAAAGAAATATTCGCTTATAAAGATACCATTGTGGGTTGGTTCCCCAACAAAAAGGGTGTTCTGAAGAGTATAGTGATTACTGAAACGATGCGGCCGGATAATTATAGTAGTGGAGACGCCTTGGGTTTATGGGACGAATCCAATAAACGAATTCTTATTAAACGAAGCCAACTGAGCAGTATACAAGCATTTGCCGGCACACTTATACACGAACTTGTGCACGCATTTACAGGAACGGATGATAACACCATTGAATTTGAAATCGAATTAACCGAAATGTTAGGGAAGCTATCTCATTTGCTTTTAGATAATGTTAAAAATAAAAGTGGATTAAGAAAGTTGCTAAGGATTTGATAGTTTATTAGGATGGCTCATAATGAGATCAGTACCATTATTATCAGCAATTTTCTGTTATCCTAAATTTTTTAAACTTGTTCCAGACTCTAACATATATTTTGGAATCGCTGTTCGATACGTATTTTAGGACGGATTTTTTAATCTCGGTAAAAGATTGTGTAAGAGTGTACTTAAAGTAAATGGTGCTTAACTTCTATAAGGGAATTACTTTACCCGCTCTTTTTCTTACGGAGCTAAAGGAGCGATAGCTTAACAAAACAATAATATATTTATAGTATATTTGAAATAAGAATAAGTGTTAGTAATAACATTTAAGTAAGAAAACATTATTTAATTAAATGTTTCCCTTGAAAAAGATGGATTAGGAAGATGATAATTACCAATATATATATCCTAATGAGGAAGGAGCAAATAATGTTTCCTTAGTAGTAGCACAACAAAATTTTATAAACTTTGGAGTTTCTGAAAAAGAGTTTATGAAGAATGTCAGACCTCCTAATAAGTCCGATAAAAAGGACCCAAATTGGAAACCGTTAGAGTATGGGTACATATAGTAATCAATTATTTTGTTGATCAACTAAAAGGTGCGTTAGTTCCATAAGGTAAGAAAGGAGACCACAATAAGTGGTCTCTTTTAATTGTTCAATAATCAATAAAGCCTTTTATATAATAAAACATCTTAAGCCTGAACTTATTTAGGGAAAGAGGAATTTTTTTGGCTTTTATAAGAACTCTTGTTCGTGTATAATGAATAAAAAGGAGGGATCTTTCTAATGGGTACAATTCGTGATAGGGGGATTATTAAATGGCAAGCAGCGTTGATGTTACCTGAACATAAGGCCTTGAATAAAAAAATGGGTGAAGAAGATAATTTCTTAAATAAAAAACCTGTCCTTGATGAATACCAGGTTGAAGAGTTTGAAAACAGCATTCATTATGCAATGGAATATCATTTACCGATAACTTTTACATTGCATAATGAGGGAAATCTACAAGAAATGCACGGGTATTGTGTGTACATACAACCTGTTACGAAAGAGTTACGTATTCAGAAGAAAGATAGTTCCTTTGAGTATATTCAGTTTGATGAGGTTATTAGTGTGATTGTAGAAGATTAAAAGTAAATATAATTTAGTTTTAAATAAATAATAAAGCTCTTCAAGAGCTTTATAATATAGAGTTTTTATAATAAGATTAACAGAAGTCCTTACTTTTTGTTTCTGGCATAAATAATTTCAAAAGCTGAAGCCGGCAAGTCAATCAAGTCTTTCATTTCATCTTTAGTATGCTTGCCTGAAATAATCAAATTCTTCAATAGCTTCTCTTTAGTGTCAATTTCTTTATCCATTTTCATATTGGAATCGTAATGGGCCATTTCAAAGCCGATGCCTTCTTTCCAATACTTCTCAGCCTCTTCTTTAGTCATACCTTGCCAAGTATTTAGAACTTTAGACAAAAGGCCATCACCTCCATTTTTAATCAATTCCAGTGTTTTATATATATTACCTCATTTATCACTTCTTAATTCACAGATGTTAATAATAACCACCAAATATCTTCGGGAGATTGAATTTCATAGTCATTTTTGATGAATTCTTCAATGTGTTTAGTTCCTTAATCTGTAGGTCGTGCGAAATTCATAAACTGATTCACTTGTATTTTGTAATTTAGCGGAGGATATTGCTTTGGTTATTGCGTTTAAAACAACTAAATGGGTTAAAACCCTTAAAAAAGGTATTTTGCCTCTTGGTTCAGAAAAACCACCTGGTGTCGGAAAGGGGGCTTTTCTCGCAAATCAACTTACTATGCCAACCCTGTCTGGTAATCGAATTAGGTTGACTCGTAATCGATAACATACCAATGGATCTCGAAATTTTATCCAATAAGAGCTTTACCTATAAAGGCAAATAAAGAAGGAAGTTATTTGTTGTTTCAACCTATACTGGAACAATCGGTAAATATTTACCGGTTAAAATAAGTCGAGCAGTAAAAGGATATAAAGTATTAGTAAATGTACACTTTCGGGGGATGTATAATTTTCGGTAGTTTGTCCATACTAATAATAATTTTTCGGTAAAGCATCCGAATTGGTATCCCAATATGGACATATTACCGAACGAGATCCAGAAGAAGCACCTCATAACAAGGGGGGTTACCTCACGTCTTTCCATTTGAAGTAGGTACAGATATCTGATGTTCGGTTTTATATCCAATTAGTGAACTTATTGTTCGGTAATTAATCCATTTGAAAATGGTAATAAGTCATTAAATATATTGGTCTTATACTGAATTTGTGTGTGATACTCCGGTGATAAAAGGATATAGTCAACAAAATATAAAAGAATAAGTCTTTTTTCTGAATCACCTAGTTGATACAACAAAATGTCACTAAAATGAGTAAAGAATTGATCGCTCATTACAGATTGATAAGATTCATTTATATATTCAAGGCACTCAAGATATTGACGTAATGTATGCCGGTGGCTTTCAAGAAATTCTGCTATTTGAAGTTCTAATTCACGATCACCATTGTCTTTTGCGATTGTTAACTTTTTAGTGAATACTTCGATCATATTTCCTACCTTCGAGATGAGTTCTTCCATAGTGTTGGTCATTTGATTTAAGTATTGAATAGTTTGTAGTTTTGTTTGTTCTGTTGAAATAAGCTGTTGAACACGTTTTAAGATGTTGGGGAAAAGCTTTTCGTGCACTTCATCTGTGTTAACTTTGTAATGACAAATCTTACAAACATAGTAATGGTATTGGTAAGACATCCCATTGCGTTTGGTTGAACCATTTTGTGTGACTAAGATCTTTTGGCAATTGCAACATTTGATTTTGTTAAGAAATAAAAAAGGTGTATCAAAACGTCCAAATGACTCCAAAAGGTGTTTGTTCTGTTTATGAAATAGAAGCTGAAATTCATTAATAATTGGATCGTGAGTCTCCTTAAACAAAAATTTTTTTGGACCTTCTTCTCCTTTATGAACGTTCCAATTTAAATCTCCCGTGTAAACAGGGTTTTTCAAAATGTTTTCAATGGTACTAGAACGCCATTCCTTACCTTTAGGTGAAGGGATATTTGCTTCATTTAACAGAAAAGCAATCTTTTTTAAAGATTGCCCCCAGCTATATAAAAAGAAGATAAACGAGACAATTTCAGCATTTTCGTTTGGAGTCAACTGCTTATTTATTTGGTTATAACCGAATGGAGTTCGAGAACCGGGACGTATTTTGGTTTCCTGTTCCAAATCAGTAGTTAAACTACCTATCGCTCGTTCTGACTTAAGTACTGATTCATATTGTTGCAAGAGAAAATTGATTTTCATATTCATATTTTCAGGGTTTATTGGCTTATTGGATTCCGTTGTATAGACCTCAAGATTTGGTAATTTTTCAAGCATAGGTCGATAAAAGTCAATGGTAAATGAGTAGCCTGTCCGATCCATTCGAGATACATCGTAAAAAATGAGAATTGGCACCTGCATTTCAAGCATTTTTTGTCCAACTCGCATTAGTTCTTTACGTTGGTTGGCTCGTTTGGAGAATGCACTCGTAACATCTTCAATAAAGATAAATTCATCTGGTACATTGAGTTGGTTCCGTTTCGCAAATTCAAGAATATGTTGTTTTTGAATTTCTACACTATTATTTTTTTGTTGTTTATAGGAAGAACGCCGGATATAGCCAAAGGCTAACCTCATTGAAATTCATCTCCTTCAAATATAAAATGAGTTTGAATATCTTGAATATAATCAAATTTGTTGACTTCAATATTTACCTCGTTTGGATGAATGGATAGGTTTTGAATGAGTAATGAACTAAGAAAAAATGAATTTGTAGTACGTGTACTATTTAGATATTCCTTTACCAGCTTTGATAGCTGCTTATTAGCTAATAAGAGTTCTTCTTTGGCAAGAGTTTCAGCTGATAACTGCTCCTGTTTTTCTTCTAAAATAGAAAGCTCTTCGTAAAGCGGATGCTTTCGCCAATTCTGTAAGTTATCATCCTCCATAATGATATTCTGAAGAATTTGATTCTTATCTTTTTTAAGAATGTCAAGATTATGTATAAATGATTGTCTAATATTCCGAAAATAAAACGATGAATCAAACAATAGCCGATCTATGTCAAGATGGTTAACAATCTGTTCAAGGGTGCAATCAATAATAGAAGTAAGACTATCCGTCAAGATTTGAATTTTTGGATGCTTTCTTGCACAAGAATACCAAGCAGCTCCTTTTACTATATCCCAATGAAAAATAAGTGATTTTCCGCAGATTCCGCAGTAAACTTGGAAAATATTTTGTTCTTGAAGGTGTTGATCCTTCTCCAAATACTTTTCTACAATCGCATTTTTATCTTGTAAATCACTAAATTCACTTAAAGTTAGGTAGGGCTCAACGTGACTCAGTTTATTTTTTCCTTTGCTAAGATCAAAACCGGCATAAAATGGATCCCTGGCTACCCTAAGGAGTTGAGTTTTTTTTGTTCCAAGTTTTTTTTGATAGGTCTTCAATAACTTTTCCAACTCGATATATGTTTGTACTTTTGAGAGATCTAAGAAGAAATGAATAAGGGTCTCTTTTTTTATTGGATCCTTATGAAATTGTTTTGTTTGTTTATCTTTAACATAGCCTAACTTTTGAGCCGGATATCTTCTTCTTGCTTCCTCCGATCTTCTAGCGATATTTTTCCCTTCAAAATCTCCTACAATGTTCATTACTCCCTCTAAGAGAATGTTACCTGTGGACTGTTGATGACCATTACCGGTAGAAGTATAGATAATTTGAACTTCTTTCTTTCTACATAACGAGACGAAATAATTTGCTTCATAAAAGTCACGGAATAAACGTGTTCGGTCAAAAGCATAAATTATATCAACTTGGTTATTTTCAATCATATGGATGATTTTCATCATATTTGGCCGATTTACCATTGATAATTTGTTAGCAGAAATTGCGTTCTCATCAATAATGACAATCTCTTTGGAAAGATATTGTTTACGGTATATTGCATCCGCAGATTGTTGCATAGCTAAATCTTGACTAATTGAACTTACTCTCCTAAAAAAAACTTTATATTTATTTTGTAGCAATTTACTTACCCTCACTTTTTTTTAGTAATGTTTGATGGAGCAATTTAGCTTTAAGACGATAAGGAATATCTAATTGCTCTACAATGATCCGTTGAATAAGATGTTCAAACCATACATCCGTAACAGAATTAACATCTGATCCGGTATGTAAATTAATTTTTCTACGCATAAATGTACACCTCCGTTTTTCAGCATTGACGTTAGGAGGTATATTTTATACAAAATGTAATCATTTATCTCCTTATGTATTGGAATTACGTTCCTCCGAATCTAATTCAAATCGTAATTGAACAGATTCTTCTTCCACTGAATTCTTGATGAAAATTTTAATTATCCCCTTTTCCTGTCCAGGAAAATCCTCACGCTCCTTTTCTTTCATAATCGTCGCTCCTTTGTAGATGTTCTAGGAAACTATGAACAAGGAATGGTGACAAATGCCCTTCTAATTCAAGCTTCTTAATTTTCTCAACTAAGGCTGTAGGCTGATCGGGATGTAACGTACTTATGAATATCTCTTTGGTTGAATTTTTAAAAATCAAGCACTCTCACGACCTTTACTCTGATTAGGAAGTTCTTTATTTACTTTTTGCTGGTAGTATTTATTAAGCCATCTAGTTCTGCTGCTAGGAGAACCTGGATGACCATTTGTGCTGCATTTTCTGCTGAAGCGTAACAACGAATAACTTTCAATTGAGTACTCTTCCTTTGTTTAAATTTAATAAGTAGGAAAATAATCAGTGGGATTAAGAAACTATCTTATTCGTCTAATTATTTACAATTTTCTTGTCTTGAATTTTTACAAACGAATTATATTCGTTAAAACTTTAAAAAAACAAGGTTCTAAAGAAAAAGTATGGAATTTTTTTATAATAGTCATAGTTGATAAAAGATTAAGAATCTCATAAGGGTATTAAGAAGTTTGCTTATAAAATACAGAAATAATCTGAAGAGTATTGCAACTTATAATGATGTAGGGAGCACGTTAGAAAGTCCTGGAAAATTAAATTTCATATACGGAACCAATGGAGCCGGTAAAACAACTATATCTGAGGAAAAGAGGAAGATTTTCCGAGCTGCTCAATTGAGTGTAAGAATGGAAAGATGTCTACTTTTGTACTTTGGGTAAGGATTCCGTTGATCATCAAACTTAGGTTGATGATTTGAAAGTGAAATTCAAAAATATATAAAGAAGCAGTTAGAGATTTATCTGAAAAATATAAAATGAAAACCAAAAAAAGGAAAGGTTGGTAGAAGAATTTAAAGAAAAATGCTGGGATATTAAAAATGAGGTTGATGAAGAATTTAAAGATATAATTGAAGGCTTTAGAAACTCAAATGATAAATTAATGAAGAAGTATATAGGAGCTTCAAGGAATATGGAGTGGAGGTTAAAGTCGATAGACGAACTGAAACAAAAAAGAAATCTTTATATGACCGGCCAATGGAGAAAATTGATTTCTATCAATCAATCCTATTTGATGAAGCGTTAGAAAGTACGAAACTACCTAGTATATATAAGAACTTATCATATTCGTTTTGGCTAGATAAATAAATTTATTACACCTATATTTTATTGTATATTATTGTAATTTAATGTAATCTATGGGTTAATAGACAATTACCTTCGTATTAAAAGGAGTGTCATTAGTGTCGGAAAAACAAATGACGGTTCAAGAAAAAACATCAGCGGATTCAAAATCAATCGGTTTTGATTATCAATATTATTATTTTTTATATCAATTGTTACAGTTAAAAACTGGGCAAATAGTAGGTTATGAGGTTAAAGATGATGTGCATATCGATAAACCAGATGGAGAACAAATTCTAATACAGTTAAAGCACTCAATTGAAACGAGGGCAGACGGGGGCATAGTTAACTTAACAGAAAAAGATGAAGATATATGGAAAACGATTTCGAATTGGATAAAAATTATTAATGATCCAGTTGAAAAGAGGACATCTTTAGAGGCACAAATAAATTTTATCGATAAAACTGAATTTCAATTGGTAACTAATAAATCTAACTCTACATCAAATCAGTTTATAAAAAAACTGGCTGAGTATCAAAATGGTAAGCTGACTGTGGGGGATTTGAAATCATACTTAAAAATACTTAGTAGTCCTAAAACTGGCAAGGATACTCCTAAAGTTGACAAATACATCTCTACACTAGAAAGTCAGGCGGAAGAATGGCTACAACAATTTTTAAATAAATTGAGAATAGAGCATAATAAGGATGATTTAATCCAATGTATTAAATTACGGATTAAAGAGAAAAATGTAAAACATTCGCGTATTGATGATGTGTTTGCTTCGATAGATTCTCACTTAAAAACTTTAATTTATGATGATGTCAAGGCTCGTAGAAAGGTATTATTCACTTTTGATGAGTATGATAAACATTTTACTAGATTCTTTGAATGGGGAAGAAGTATAAAATTACCTATTATTTTAGGTGATAAAAAAGTGTCCTTACCTAAAAATCCAGAAAAATATACTTTTATTAAACAATTAATTGATATAGAAATTATAAGCCAGCTAGATAACGATTTTGAAGACAGCTTGATTAGTGTTTTTACAAGTAAGTATGAAATGCACAATAATCTATTCCGTTGGCTTCAACAGGATGAAATTACTGAAGACGTAATACGACAATTTGATGAGGAAACAATACTAATATGGACAAATATTTTTGGGAGCATTTACAATAAGTTAAAAAGGAAACTTCGTCGAATGCCAATCGAACAAATTGATCAGGATGAATTGTTGGACTTAGCGAGTCAATGTTATTTTGAAGCATTAAAATTAAATCTCTCAATAGATGAGACCTCGCTAAATACTAGTATGAGTAATGGACAGTTTTATCTATTATCTGATATTCCGGCTCTTGGATGGGATATTAGATGGAAAGAAAGGTACTTAAATGAGTAATTCGGAAGCTTGGATTAATGGAGAAGTATCCCATTTTAATAACAACTATGTTAATCTCTATAATAACGAAATAATAGGATGCATTGGAATATATTCAGTTACAAAGCATATGAAATCTATAAGTTCAGCAAAAGCACTTTTAATACTTCCTATGGTATTTCAAAACGATTTATTGAGTTATATGGGTAGGTCTAATGTTGATGTAAAGAGTATTGAACAACTTATTTTAAGGAAACCAGATTTATTATCAAACTTTAATGAACGTTTCTACTCACTGTTACAAGTTTCTGTTAATTCGATTTTAATATTAAATGCACTTAACTTTTTAACTATAAACCCAGATGGAAAAATCGAACTACTAGGTGAAAGAGATTTTATTCCTAGTTATGAAAAAGAGGAAATAGGTAAAAGAGCTTTTCAGATAATTAATGTGTCATATAAAGTTGCAAAATTACTAGAGGATAAAGTCGAAAATTTATACCTTCAACTAAGGGTGAAATTATGAGATTTCATATTAATAAACTTATACTGTGGCTAAAAAACGGTAATATACGAGAATTAAACTTTAAAAACAATAAGGTAAATGTTATTACCGGTGAAAGTGGAACTGGTAAATCAGAAATCATTAGTATTATTGATTATTGCTTTTTTGCTAGTAGAATTGATATAACTGAGGAAAAAATTAATGAAAATGTAAATTGGTATGGTATCAAATTTACTATCAATGATAAAGTATATACTATTGCACGAGGCACAATAAATCAAAGGAAACTGTCTTCTGAGTATTACTTTTCATCATTAGGAGATATACCAGAAATTCCTGAAAGTAATATGCAGGAAAAAGATATTAAAAAAATTATAGATAAAGAATTTAGCATTACCGATAAAACCGTTTTTTCGTTTGGTGGAAACAAAATATCACTGGGAAGTAAAATTTCCCCAAGATATTTTTTTATGTTTAATACACAATCTGGTGATGTAATTACGCATAGTGAAGTATTCTTTGATAAGCAAAATAACGACAAATATAGGGAAGCTCTAACTAGAATTTTTGATTTAGCGGTAGGAATAGAAACTGAAGAAAACCTAAGTCTAAAAGAAAAAATAGCAAATTTAAGCAAAGATATTAACTCTTTAAAAAGAAAGCAGCTGGTTTTTGATAAAGAAATTAATGTTTTCAATGATAATATTATCTCGTTAGTACAAAAAGCCCAAAACTATAACTTATTAGAATACAAGTCTTTTGAATTCGATGAAGCCTTTTCGAAATTAAAAGAAATAACTAATAGTTATAAGGAAGAAAACATTGATATAAATTTAGATAAAATTAATAAGTTAAAGATAGATAAGAATACACTAATAAGAAAAGTAAGAAATTTAAAGAGATTCAAAAAAGAATACCAGGAGTATAGAAAGCTTGAAGCTGTTAATCTAGATAGTTTAAAACCAGTGGTAGCCATTAAAGAGGCATACTATAAACTTCTAGGATCACCAGAGGTCGATTTAATTATTAATGCTTTAAATGAGGAGTATTATGAAATAAAGAAAAATATTGAAGGTAAACCCCCATTCGATTTTAACATTGATAACAAAATAAAAGAGTATGAAAAAAGTATTCAAAAAATAAATACACAAATTAATGATATTCCTATTAACGAAATGAAAACAAGGAATGAAATAGATAAATTAATGTTTATTGGGGAGCTCAAAGCTAAACTATCCCTTTATGAATCCCAATGGGAAGATTCTAAAGACAAGATTCAACAAAAAAATAAATTGGAAACAAAATTGTCTTTGAAAGCTGAATTAGAAAAAGAGGTAATTGATTATACAGAAACAAAAGAGGCAATATTACGTCTTCTTGACGAAGTAATTCAAAATTATTTGGATCAGAGTGCAGATGCTATTCCAACCTATAAAGGATACAAATCTGCTTTTCAATATAAGGAAAAAAGTTTAAAGCTAAAAGCACCAAAAGCTTTATTACCTAGTAAGGTTGGGAGTAGTTCAAATCACCTATTTTTACATTTGTGTCTCTTTTTAGGTTTGCAAGAGTTAATTATAAGACAAAAATCACCATATGTTCCTTACTGGTTAATACTTGACCAACCAAGTCGGCCTTATTTTGGAGAAGAGGACAAAAAAGAACTAAAAGAATGGAAAGATGTTTTAAGTACGGACCGGTCAAAAATAAAAATTGCAATGCAGCTGTTAAACGACTACATTACATATATAAATAATGAATTGAGTATGGACTTTCAAATTATAGTATTAGAACATATTCCAAAGTCCATATGGGAGGAGGCAAAATTACAAAACTTTTATCTTGTTGATAAAGAGTTTAGTAATGGGAATGCATTAATTAGATTTGATAAGAATGAAAACCCTTATTAAGCTAATGGGCATTTATTGAGCTGCTGCGGCAGCTTTTTTGTTCCAATAACGGGGCAATATAGCTGAAGAAGGAATTTGGATATCCAATGCGGAACTTAAAGTAGTAGCTCAATGACTTTGTACCTACTAGCTCAAGAATAGACATTTGCGGATCAATAATACTACCACTATCTATGAGATAAATTAATTAATATGTCTTTGGAACGGATTATCATTTTTTCTCGCAGCAGGGAGTGTACAAAAGGAGTTAGAGAAGGCGTGACGGCTACTCTCTTGAGATTGTTCGACTAACAAGTGCTTTAATTCATTAACAGGAGCTGAAATACACCTTGAGAATGATGATATAAGCTTATTGTCGTCCAAAGAACCATTAAAAGAAGTTAACCTCTTATGGGGTTATTGTATTGTATTGTTTATATTGAAGATATAAGTCTGTTTATAAAAACAGATGAATAAAATTGTTTGGAAAATCCCATTTTAGGAGGAATTTTTGTGTCTTCTCTATTAATTAATTGGAACGACAATCCGATTTACATATATTATAAGCTATCAGATTTAGCCTACCAAATTAAAGGAAACAAAGAAAAACACAAAAAAATTATTCAACAAGAATTGAATAAATTAAGTATGGATATATATGGGGGGGAATTAAAGTTTAATATTATAGATGGTGTCAAAAATAACACCCATTTAGGACAAATGTTTAATAAGCATCCATTTTCTACAAATGCTGAAGACACATCGAAAATGATTAAGTTGAACATAACTGGTTTTCAAGCGATGGCGGTTGTTCAAGAGAACAGTGATAAATTATTTATTGCCTTAGCAGGGACAAATGAATATTTTGACGCAAAAAATGCAGCTGTAAACCTCTTTGGTTTTAAAGTTCCAGGACAAACTTATCAATCGCAATTATATATTAATTATCTATATGATAAATTTCCTGAATATAGGGATTATAAATGGTATTTTGTCGGTCATTCTTTAGGAGGCTGGTTAGCTGTTAAAACTTATTTAGATATTAATTCCACTACCTGGTTAAATGCACCAACTAAATTTAAATTTGGCGGTGCTATTCACAATATAAAAATTAATGGAGTTTTTACGTTCAACCCACTAGGTATAAATAAGAGTGGTGTTACCGCACAACAATGGGTTGATAATGACGATAATGCTTACGATAATGTTATTATGAATTATGTTATTGAAAACGAATGGTTATATGAAATTCAAAAAATGAATCCACAAACAATAAACTACTTTGGTTCAATTAAAAAATTTAACAAAGGGATAAAAGATTATAAACAATTTGGTTTCAAACCCAATTGGCCTGTTAAGGACACATTAACTTATTATATGTTTCATAAAACAATCAGACAAGGGCACAGCTTATCCAATTTTGAAGAATATGTTAAATGATAAATACGATCCAAAGGAATAACAAAGACGGGTATCTATTACCTGTCTTTTTTTATTGAATAATAAAGAAAACATTCTAAAATAGGTATGGATGTTTAAGGGAAGTACTTGAAAGAGAAATTTATTATAATTAAAGAACTTTTCTGTTTTGGAGTACTAGCAGCAATAAAAGGCATAAAGTCTATACATTAGCAGAACAATCAACTTAGAATTCGCTCTGTTTTTGTTTCGAAAATATTACCGTGTGATATATCTCAAAATAATTTTTAGTTTGAATTTTAAAAAGTAGGTTTTATATCATTCAACCATAATATTGGAAGTTATTCGGCGATAACTCGTCTCTGGTTCTTATAGAATTAACAAATCACCTTATTGAATTGTGTCGAGTGTTGTATAATAGATAATTATGGAAACTAATACTTTTGTAAAAGGTGGAAGTGATCTATAAAGGTAACTACAGGAAGACAGCAATCGGTTAATGTTAGAAAAAAAGGTAATAACCTATTTACCTAACGGAGGTATAGAATGGATTTTAGAGGAAATCGATGGTATAAATGTGACTTGCATTTGCATACAACAGAAAGTAAATGTTTCACTAATAAAGAAGTAACCGCAGAGGAATGGGTCCAAGCTTGCTTGGATAAGGAATTAGAAGTGGTTGCTGTTACGGACCATAACAGTGGTAATAACATCGATAAGATTATTGAGGCTGCCGAAGATACAGCTTTAACTGTTTTTCCTGGTGTAGAGATTACTTGTGATACATCTAAAGTTCATCTATTAATCTTGTTTGATAAGGATAAGCGTTCAAGAGACATAAATGAATTTCTTCATTATTGCGGAATTCAAGACCATAAGTTCGCTGAACAAGACGCAACCACAGATGAAACGGAAACTCTATTTACCGTTGCAGATAAGGCTAATAGGCGTGGGGCCCTTGTTATTCCAGCTCATATAGATGAGTATAGTGGCATCTCAGAGACCAGTTACCAGACAATGCAAACGTTCTTGGATAAATCTTATATCAATGGTGTTCAAGTTGTTAATGAAGAACTATATAAACAAGAAAATTACTCCACTCAAGAACGTATCGAAGCACTTACTGAACGATATCCCAGCATTAATGAAGAACTTATAAAAAAGTGGAGTAACGCAGTAAAGTTATCGCAGCGAAAAAACAAGGCGATTCTTACTTTTTCAGATAATCCAAGTGGTCCAAAAGAAACTACCCACGGGCTTTGGGGAATAGGGAAAAGATATACTTGGATCAAAATGGAAGAAGAAGTATCCTTGGAGAGTCTGAGACACGCTTTATTAATGCCCCATCAGAAAATCAGGAACGATTTTGAGTATAAGTCCAACCCTTATACTAAACCAGAACTACTTATTAAAGGCTTAATGATACAAAAAACTGTTTTAAACTCGGAAAATCCTATCCAAATTCAATTTAACTCTCAATTGAATACAATTATAGGTGGACGTGGGACCGGCAAATCTGCTATAAATCGAATCATCCGTGGTCTTTTGGACTATAATAATGACCTTGTTGATTTCAGTGAACTACTCAAAGAACAAACAAATTTCTATAAACAATTTGAAACTCCTAGAGCAGAAGATGAAAAAAAAGGGATTTTCACGAATGATACGATAATAGAGCTCTTTTTAGAAAGATTGGGGCGTACATATAAAATTGTCTACTCCAGCTTTCACGGAGATCAATTCTCAAAAACTTATTATAAATTGAATGACAATGGGGCTTTCGAAGAGTCGACTGATTCAATCTTAGAACTATTTCGTGCGGAAATTTATTCTCAAAAGCAAATCTACCACATTGCTACACGCCCTAATGCTCTTAGAGAGAAGATTGACCAATCTATTGATTCATTAGAACAACTCTCGAATGCAATAGTCGAGATTCAAGATAACTATTTTGTGACATCTGCTAAAATAAGAACCCTTCAAAATCGAATTTATAAAAAAGGAAGAATTGATTTAGAGAAAAATGATATTAAAGAAAGACTTTTAGAGTTTGAAGAAAAGGGCTATCAAACCATTTTAAAAGAACAGAAGGATGCTGAAGCTGAGTATACTCTTCTGCAAAAAGTAACCAATGACCTAGAGCAGAAAGAAATTAGACTTCGAGAATTTATCGACGAATTCACTTACCTTGATTTTGATGCATATGAATTTACACCGGATGCAGCAGAAGAGCTAAAAATGATATTAGCCAGGAACTCTACTGAATTCCAAGAAGTTATTATAAAACTAGCGGAAGGACACACAGCCTTATCTAAAACAAAGGAATCCTTGGATTTGGCTATTGTTAATTCTAGTTGGAATCAACACTTCGAAGAAGCCAAAAAGGAATATAAATCCTTACAAGAGGAACTGACCCAAGAAGAATTAAGTGACTTAGGTAATATAGAAGCCCTTTCAAATCAATTAATCAATAAAGAAAGGGAACTTGAGGATATTGTAAAAGATGAACAAGAATTAGAGGCTTTATCAGAAGAGTTAAAAAGCATATCAGACACTTATCTGGAATTAAGAAAACAGGTCACATCTCTTCGAAGACAGTTTCTACAAACTGTACTTGCGGATACACCGAATATAAAAATTGAGGTTAAGCCATTTCGAGATTCCGAAAATTATGAAACGGAATTAAGAAAGATTTTTCAAAGACCAGATAAGTTTACAGATGATTTTCTGATTATTAATGCCTTCGTTTTTAATGGTCAGGTGGAGCGGAAGATTCAAGAATTAAGTGAGTTAATAACCTCTCTTAAAGACACGGGAGAAGCTGATAATAGGTTTACTAGGAGATTCAATACCTTAATCCAAGGATTAAATGATGAACAGATGGATAAGATTAGACTTCTATACCCAGAAGATAAAATTGAGGTCCAATACAAAGCAAATGATGCGTCAGGGTTTAAATCTATATCTAACGCTTCAGCTGGCCAAAAGACATCGGCAATACTCACCTTTCTTTTATCTTATGGAACTTCTCCTCTTCTATTGGATCAACCAGAGGATGATTTAGATAACCAACTTATTTATGAACTAATTGTAGATCGTTTAGCTAATTCAAAAAACAAACGCCAGATAATAGCTGTTACCCATAATGCGAATATTCCAGTTAATGGAGACTCTGAATGGGTGATAGCTATGAATTCCGAAAGCAAGGATATAGAAGTTCTTTGTGAAGGTTCTATTGAAGACCAGAGAATTAAAGACGTGATTTGCAACATAATGGAAGGTGGAAGAGAGGCCTTTAAACTTCGTGCCAAACGGTACAAGGTAGAAATTTAACATTTTTCTTTAAGGTTTTTAATTCTTGTATTAATAGCCCTTCAAGCTAATACTATTTTAAAAACAGACTACATTTCCTTTAGTGTAGTCTGTTTTCTAAACTTCTAGCAGCTTGTCTAGGGAACGAATGATCTTATAGCTGAATGGAATGCCACAAGAGTAAGTATCGAAAGAAGATCCAGATTCCTTAATACTTTCCCTTTACTAATGGGTGATACAAAAAAAACAAACGAATAAAAATGTAATAAGAGATGTTGTATATCATTAAATGATTTAATGAATTTCAATATAGATACTACTGTATTTGAAGATTTATTTAAAAAACTATAATCAAAGAAAACTTCTATCAACTCAAAATTTATGGAGGATGCTATTCCAACTCCTTCTTTGTTAGCAAGAGTGGTAGCCGGTATTGATGGGTTATTACAAGCTGAGTAACTCAGACGGAAAAAAGAAACCTGATGATTTATTTGAGTATCTACTATCAAAAGTGTCCACTGCGGGAACTAATGGGCAATTCTGAACCCCTTGAAATTTATCGTTATGATTGTCAGACTTATGAAGCCAAATTCCTTAAGATATAATTGTAGATCCAGCTGCAGGATGTGCAGGTTGTCTTGTATCATCTGGTGAGTACTTAAAAGAAAATCAAAATGATATGTTTTTAGTTCAGAGTTTAAGAGAGCATTTCATTCAAAGAATGTTCTACGATTTGAATGGGATGGAACATTCTTTGAATGTGTAGATACCCCTAATATTGCATACCGCGACAGGCTTTCTGAACAAAATAAGGATAATGAACAATACACACGGCTTCTTGCAGACCCACTATTTAAAAGATCGTTAGATTATGAATCTGTATCAGATGATTAATTTAAAATAAATTAGAAGCTTAAAAAGGTAGACGTTGTGCATCTTTTGTTCCAGAAGGAGTTTTATTTGGTAACTCAAATTCCCAATTATATAAAATGATTTTATCGAAATTTTTATTGTGTGAAAAAATATAATTTTATAAGGATGATTTTATGAAAAAAAGGAGTAATTCTCAAAGGATAGGAGAACTTGGGGAAACAATATTTAAGTTATATGCACAGAAAGAGCTTAATTTATTACCAAACAAGTTAGAGTTTGATTACGGATTTGACTTTCTATGCCAGTTGCAGAAGGGAAAGGAACCATCTATAGTATACCCCCTTTTTATCGGTGTGAATGTAAAATCTACTGAAAATGAAATAATATCAGCAAAACTTAATAGGGATGATATTAAGAATATTATTGCTTGTGATTTCCCTGTTTTAATTACTCTAGTTGATATAAAAAAGGAAAGAGTTTATTTTCGATTTTTTGATTTGGAATTACTTAATGCCTTCTCCAGTTTCTTAAATACAAACAGAAAAAATTTTATTATTAAGAAAGAGATAATGTACTCTGATTCTGCCCTTTTTGAAAATATGTTAAATACTGTAATGCGAAAAGAATACCGCAACTACTTAACTATTCTGAAAATAAAATTAGAACTCCATAAAATAATTGGAGAAAATAAGTTAGTTGTTAAACAAACGGAAGAGGGTTCTTTAGCAATAATTGAAGTAGCAAATCTTGAACAATTATTCATAGATAAAGATAAGGAAATTAGGAATTTGTTTTTAGCACGAGATATCAATAAAGCATCTATACCAATTGCTAGTTATAAGAATTTCGTTACCGATGAATTATCTTCAATTGCAACTAATGTAGCAGTTGTGGCACCTATATTTTATGATGAAGTAGAACTGTCAATTATAGGTGCTACTAGAGAGTTATCGAAGTGCTCCTTTGAAAAAAGAAAGTATCACGATGAAATTTCTTATTATCACCCTTCAGGGTTAACACTTATCTCTTCACAACGTAGATTAGGAGAAGATGGACAATATTATCATTTTTTTGAAATTACAGTGGAGGAAGTAACATCTAAATCTATATTTGAATACCCGGATATAATTGACTTTCTACTAAATTGCATAGAGAATACTAAAATTAAGGTATCTAATGTTAAAGGTGACGGTGTTCCTACTGAGCAATGGGGAAATTTGTTTTTTTATCGGGATATTATTAATACAATATTGAAAATATATGATGAGCTTAATATTGAAAAACCAAAGTATAAGTTATACGAACTTGACGATGAAAAAACACTAACTAATCTTTATTTCCTTCACAATTTGTTATTTGATCACGAAAATATAATGTTGCCAGGATTTATTTTAGAAAATCAAGATTATTTGACGGAAAACGTTGAGAAATTATGGAAGAATGCGATTATCACTAGTTATTTAAAAGTATACTTAGGGGGAATTACTGTTTGTTTGAGGGTGGACTGTAATGGTAGTGTTTTGTTAAAGGGAAACAATGATACTATAGGGGTTCAATTCGACACCAAGAAGAATGTAAGTATTATAAGTATCGAGCAAAATACAGGAAAAACCGTATGCTTTCCTGAATTAATCTTGGATGAGCATTCTAAAATTCTTATTTCTAATAATAATGTGGAATTTATAAGGACTGATCAATCAGAAAAGCACTATACAAAATATACACTGACTATTTAAACTATGAAAAACCTTGAAGGTCAATGCTTTTGACAAAAAAGTTTTAAACTATTTCTCGACTGCTTCTTTGGCTAAACTATTGTAGATTAGTTCTGTTAATTGTGATTGAAGAAAATCATCATTTAGTATTTTAAAAATAATTTTGTTGTATTTTTTTATCAGATTTGATCCTCGAATTATCTTCGTGAATTAAATTTACCTTTTAATGTGGTAAGTGTTAAGAATTTCAATATAAGGAGTAGATTATAACTATATATAATATTTTAAATTAGTATGATAGTAAAATTAGATGAAGATAGGGCTTTTGGAGGAAATTAAGATGTTTAAAAAGTTATTCTTAAATAAAAGAATAAATATAATTGATGGTGATAATCGGTTAGGTGCAAGCTCGGGTGAACTGAAGATAAAACTAAAAAATATGTTGGATAATGGTATGTATATAAGAGGTATACAAATATTTCATTATTCCTCAATTCATTATAATACCCGTTGGGAAAGTTATCCATTGAGATTCCTCAATGCTTTATTAAATTCTGCTGCAACCATTCAAGATGAAGGTAATAATTTATGTTTATCTGACAAAGAAGAGTCAGAGCTACAGGGTGATTCTTCAGAAGTTTTAGGAATAGGGTTATCAAATATTTTTATGTGTAAATGGTATGGGGTAAATATTAATAAAGTAGAAAAAATAGGAGGGGCTAAAAAACGTTGTGACTATAGGTTTGGATATGAAAATCAAGTAATTATATTTGAAGCTAAGGGGAGGAAAAACTCCAAAGATATTAAATCTGCTTTAAATGATTGCATAAAGAAAAAGGCTAATTATCGTGCTAATTTTATGTATTCTACAATTTGCCATTTACCGAGAAATGGTGATCCTGTACGTCTGCTTTTATTTGATCCCCCTGTAAATGATAAGGCAATAGACTATAATGAAAATTATGTAATTGCAAACCATTACAAAAGAGTTACAGAAAAAGCAGGTTTAACAGTACTATCGTCTTCAATTGAAAAGCGTATTAAAAAATTTGAGAAATCGGGTATATGGGAAAATACTCCATTAAAAAGTAATGTTTTAAAAATAGGCTATCTTATTTCTATAGGTAACAATGAATTTTGGACCAGAAGAAGTTCAGATTCAGATAGGAAAAGCAACGATATTAATATTCAATATGGTATTGATAAAAAAGTTATTGATTTACTTGAAAAATGGGATTTATCGGAACTGTCAAAATTATTTTACGATGAATTAGTTATAGAAGAAAATGATAAAGCTTTTAGTATTTTATCAGATGGTAGTCTGTTATATATCGGAAATGAAGCCATAGAATAAAAAACTTATACTCAATATAGGGAAGAAAGTGTACTAAACAAACCCATCTAACTCGCTAATTGATATGTACTGCATTATTAAATTAGTGGCAGCAGATCTTGCTAAACAAAATGTTAACATAATTATTTTTTTAAGTTATTAATTAATTTTAGCAGACCACCTGCTCACACATTTGCTAACATAATTATTTTTTTGAGCTTTATTCATTTTACTGAGTTGATATAAACACCTTACAAAACCTTGAGAAATCAACCTTCTTTACACTCATTTAATGCAATTAAACCAGTTTGATTTTATGAAACAAAATTGACAGGGAAGGGGTCGTGGGTTCGAATCCCTCACAGGTCACTACAACAAAGCCTTGGTATCCTTGTGATATCAAGGTTTTTCTGTTGTTACAGGAGATTTAGTTTGAAGTAATACAGATGAATTGGTGGCAAAATGGTGGCAAAAATCTTAAAATCTAAAAAATAGGTTATTGGTTCTTACCATTAAAAAAATTAATTAATCACACATTTTTTCCTTTCCTATTTTGTATCTTTAATATTTAATAAGTTGTCAAAGTGTTCTGCAGCTTTTTCATCTGCACTTTCTAATGCATGACCGTAAATATCGATGGTTGTTCCTATTTTTGAATGCCCTAGCCTAGCACTAATCGTTATGGACACCTTGGTTTATTAATAAGGTAGCTGATGTATGTCTTAATTCGTGAAATGTTATCACAGGTAATTCATATTTTTTCAACCGTTTTTTCCACCATCGAGTTATGCTTTTCGGGTCCATTTGTTTACCCAATTCAGAGCTAAAAAGTAAGAACCGATTTCCGCCTTCCCAACTATCCCCAGCACGTAGCTTTTGTCTAATTTTCATACTTTTATAACGTTTAAGTTGTTCTAACACACTTTGTAATAGTGTTATGGATCGCTTTGAATGTTTTGTTTTAGGTTCTTTAAAAATATATCTCTCTTCTTTTGTGCACGCTAATGTTTGTTGGATATTTATTTTCCCTTTTTCTAAGTCGACGTGATTCCATTCCAAACCTGCTATTTCACCTCGTCGCATACCTGAGGTTATTGCAAGGGTAACAATCATTTTCCACTTCATATCTTCGCCACTTAAATGGTTCATTAGCTTCCGAACTTGTTCTTCTGTAAAAACCCTACCTTCTCTCGATTGAACCTTAGGTTTTTTCACATTTTCAGCGGGGCTTTCCTATATAACCTTCCATTCAACTGCACGTTTAAATATATTTCGGAAAATACGGTGATGTTTTTCGACTGTTGCAGATGAAAAAGCACCCGGTTTTCCATCCCCTCTAGCTACGTCTTCTTGTAACTTATCTAAGAAATCAAATATTTGCAGAGTATTGATTTTTTTATCAATTTTCAAATGACCAAACTTGGGTAATATACGTTTGTTTAGGAAATTTAGGTATGTTTCATACCTAATTGTTTTTTTTTTATTTATCTTACCACTCTTCAACGAACTGAGAAAATGTATCGGCTAGAAATTCGTCACATTCAAGTATAGACTCCATACATGCCACTAAAGCAGTAAAATCCTGGGTCAGAAATCCTCCGCTACGATGGGATTTTTTATATAATGATTCAGCTCGCTCAAATGGGCTGGGATAACACTTCTTAATTAATGCTAAAGCCTTACCTGCCCACTCTAATGCATAGGAGCTGGCATATATGGGATTTTGGAAGCGCAGCAAAGTAAACTACGAGGAGTTTGATAATGTCATAGACTTCAGCCACTGTAAAAATTGCCATAGAAAATTAAAAGAAGTTCGGCATAAGTTACATGAAGGAAATACGTCTAATGATTAAGAAAAACTAATTGGAAGAAAGCCTACATCAATCCGTGAAAGTATAACAAAATTTTTTAACATATAGCGAAAACCATTTCACGTGAAAATTTCAAGAGGTAAATTGTGGTTTTTTCTGAGTTGTGATGTAATGGAGGGGCGAGGGATATACACTTTTAGGTTATGCGGGTTATGGACAATGAAAAATCCCCACCCCCTATCTCAAGAATCATAGGGATTCTAGGATAGAGGAGTGGTATTCATACGAGGAATATAACTTTAGTGTAAAGCTGGGCACTCGATGCTGCTGCTGTTTTATTCTCTCATCACGATTTGGAGAGTGTTAAGACAGATAGAAGAAAGGCAAAAAAAGAATCGAAATGAAGCAAATGTGTAGTTTTACTTTAAAAAGAGAGCTGTTTTGCCTAAATAAGGAACCAAACTGCTCTCCTCCTGAATGAAACTGCAAGTCTCAATTCATCTATTACTCAAAAGTTCCTCAACCGAATACTTCTATAGCTTTCCAACCACCTTCATTTTTAACGGCAGAAATGGATAAACCTTCTTCCTCTGCATGAGGAAAATTGCAATTTTCCTCGTTATATCATGGCATATTTGACAACTACACTCGTTATGTTAATAAAATAAAACATTATTCCTATATCTATTTCTTATTTCAATACTGGGGGCCTATGGAAGTGACTTAGTAATTATAGTAATATTTACTTATCTAAAATAGGGAATTGTTGTATTAAAATGGTATTTGAGAATAAATAGAGAAAAAGTACGTTGACTCAATAATGAGGTGAAAAGATGAATTCGGATAAAGTCAGAGCATTAACAAAAGTGTTTCAGGAATCTTCTGAGGAGTTAAAATTAGATGAATCAAAATTAATGCAGAGTATACATACGAATACGGAGACATGGGCTGGCGAAGCCCGGAAAAAATTTGATTCAATACTAGATGAAGCAGCTGTCCTATTTCAAAGACATTCAGACAATCTTTATCAAATAAGTAGAGAATTAGAAAGCGCAGCAAATGATGTTGACAGAGTGAGAGAAGAGATTGAAAGACAAAGAGAATTAGAGCGCCTTGCTTGTATGAAGGATGAGTAGAAACAAAATGAATGAAGGATATAAAGAGGTGTCATATGAAACCGAAGAATAGGGATCGTAAAAGTTTGGAAGAGGAAGGCTGGATCCTCCCGGATAAGAATAAGCAAAATAAAGATGGTAGTTTACTCCCCGGCTGCGGTGGTTTTTTTATTTTGTTCATTCAATTTGGTGTTTTGGCACATCAAATAATCACTCTTTTTTAAGTCTACCTTATGTCCGCTAAAGTTTTACAACTGTACTTGCCAATAATGATAATTGTTTTGAGAGGTTTAAAATGGCTTGTAATAAGTAGAGACAGGGAAAGAAAAAAGAAGATGACGGTAAGCAAGGAATGGATGAAAATTGGGTACCGGGTTGTGTCGACCTATTTATCCTGCCTTTATAGATTATTCTATTAGGACATCACTTTTTTCATAGTATATAGATGAAATAGTTCATAAAGGAAAAGAAAAGAGGATGATACAGTGGGGAATAAAATTTCAGTAGACCCAGGTCGTTTAGAAGATTTAGCAAATGAGTTTGTCTCGCACTTGTCAAAAATTGAAGAAGAATACAAGAGTCTTCATTTGGAACTAGTGAACCTAATTAGCAGTGCTCAAGCAGAGTATAGTCATTGTTTTTATCAAGTAGGAGATCCGTGGGGAACAGGAAATCAATTAGTTGACCTTCTGAGTGAAATGGAGATCGACCTTCGAATGACCGCCAATAAATTTTCCGATGCTGATAACTTAGTCGGTCAACTTTATAAACTGCATGAGAAATATGGAGCGCTCACTGCGATGGGTGCTTTAGTATCAAAACAGCTGGCATTTTATGGGCTAGGTTTTACGCAATTTATCAAAAATAGTGATGATGTCTATATGTATAAACATATGAATGCCCTAAATAAACTAACAGATGTAGTCGATAATTCCAAATTTCGTAATGTAGCAAGAGCCTATTTAAATCCAACCTTTTTATTGAAAAAATATAGAGATGTTCCATTTGCTGACTTAGTTCACAAAAAGGTTGCTAAATATCTTCCTGGTGATGTTGTTAAGTATACAGATAGTTCAAAGGCATTATTTGAAGGGATTAAGCATCGAGCATTGGACTCTACAACGTTTAAATCATTTCTTCAGACGGGAGCGAAATTTGCCAAAACCAACGCTGTTAGTGCAGTACTAGTAACAGGAGTAATGGAAGCAGGCGGAATGGGACTGAAAATTTCCGAAAACTATGCGAAATATGGAAATAATCCAGAGGTCTTAAAGCGAGAAAATGCTAAAGCGGTAGGAAATGCAGTGAATAATACCGTAGCGATTTCTGGAGGTTCCATTGCGGGAGCATTCGTAGGAGGTGCTCTAGGAAGTATAGTAGGCCCAGTCGGTACGGTTGTAGGAGCCGCTGCAGGTTCATTTGTAGGAGGACTTGTTGGAGAGCAAGCGGCTAAACTTACGGCAGGTATAGCAGAGAAAGCAGCGAATGTCATTAAAGAACCTATACATGATGGGCTTGAACTGATTAAAGGTGGTTTGGAGAAAGCTGGGAAAGTTGTTGAAGGTGTTAATAAAGGTGCTGATTTCGTAAATGATCAAATTAAGGATACTATTGCTGACCCAATAGGGAAGGTGGGAGAAATTGGTAATGGATTATCGAAAGCAAAAGAAACAGCGAGTTCCCTTGCCGATGGAGCAAAAGATTTTTTTGAGGATAAATTTTCATTTTTTTAAGGAGGATATATGAATACCATTCAATTAAGTATTGAAGAGTTACTTTTTTCATTTTATAGTGAAGGTTTATTTGAACAAGGAATGTCGATTAAGGGAGCCTATTTTCAAACGCTTCAAGATGCCGAGTTGAAATTAATGTTAGAAATTGCCTCTCGCTCTTTGTTAGCAAAAGATATGTTAAAGGAAGTAGATAATCAATATAAGTTAAAAGATGAATTTGCTGCCTATATTCATACATTGAATAATGCAGAAAGTACCGTAAACGCTTCTAAACATCAGCCAGACTTAAATGGAGAAGATAGTATTTCCTTTCATTTTAAAAATGGAGAGGTTTATTTACATAAAGTATTGTACGATCATCAAGTTCACTCTATTTCTAAGCTGCCGAAAGAAGAAATCCTTTCAGTTATAAGCGGTTTTTTCCATTTCCATACGTTAGAAAAGCAAGGTGAAGTTATTCTTCAGTTAAAAAGTGAAGAATTTGAAGAACTTTTAGAATATGTAAGTCAATCTCATTCTTTACCGGAGTCAATTGTTCAGAAATGGGTAAGTAAAAAGGGAGAGTCTACTAGTATCTTAGAGTTTTTAAATGATATTTCGAATAGAAACGGTAAAATGGATAGTTTAGTAAGCTTAACGTATGACTCAGAGAATAACCCTGACCTAAAAGATCTTTATTTTATGATTCCAGGAAAGAATGAATGTTGGCTAGCTACAAGGGACAACAACCTTGACCTGAGTATTCAGAGAGCAAATGAGGCATCTATTAATCAACTATTATTAACCAACAAGATTCTTCCAGCTTAAGGAGGTGCATTATTTGGTAAACGTTAAGAAAGAAAATAACACCATTCAGATAAAAGGGTCAAAGTTCATGTACGGGTGGATGTTTCTTGCGACTGTAGGTTTTTTAATTGCTTGTTTTTTCTTAATCATACACGGTTTGAAATTTGAGTCCAAGTATTCTTTATTTTACCTTGGCGGTGGTCTCATCTTTACTCCTTTTTACCTTTACCTATCGCTTTGGTCACTTCCAGGTTTTATTCCAGGAAAGGTCCTGTTAACGATTGTCCAAGGTGAAAATGGTACGATTAAGTCGAAGAAAGGTACAGTTTATATTAAGAATATCCGGAATATCGATTTAATAAGAAATCCACTGAATTTAATCAATGATATAGTCATTGACACCCTTGATAACAAAACCATAAAAATTCGTACGTATAATTTACTTGATGACCTGGATTATCAGGTGGTCGTTGATCAATATCTTTATCCCTATATTACAGAAAATGCAAAAAAAGTATGGGATCGTAAGGTGGATTTAGATAAATTGCAAAGAGTAGCCAAATACGAGCGGCAAGAGCAGAAAATTGATTAACGATCATTCAAATTAAAAGATCTCAGTCCAAAGCTGGTGATTCGCGTCCAATTGTCTTTTTCATTATCGATGATACACAATGTAAAAAGGATTGTTCATATGCTAGTACTTTTATGTCAAAGAGTTTAAACAAAAATTGGGCAGTAAAAACAACTTCTAATTCAATTTGTTTGCGGTCTCTACAAGTCATGTAGAGTGTGTAATCATTGCAACAAAGCGATGCATGTAGAATTTGCATCGCTTTGTTGATTTGTGAGTAATTCCATATCGAATATCTGCTAACATTTTGCTAACGAAATATAATAAATTATGTTAAATCCAAGTTAAAGATGTTACAGCTAGCACGAGCAATAATTTGATTTCATGCTGTTTCTTTCTACTGTTGTTAAACATATTACACTTTGAAACCACATGGGCGGCATGATGTAATGATTCAAAAAGCCAAAACCAGTCCCACCAGTCACTTCGCACGATAGCATAACATCCTCTTTATTTAATTATAGGGAGAGGATTGATTTGTTTGCCATCTTTTCAACTTAACAACAGCAACATCAAATATATTTTTATAATTACTTTTGTGGAGAATGGTTAGCAAGTAATTATATAAGAAACAGTAGCTGACTTAGTTTTCTACTTTAATGGGAAATAAAGTTTTTTATTTACCATCAGATAAACCCACTATAACACAAGGGGGTTATCTCGTGGTAAATTGGTGGCAAAACAAAACATATTGCCACCAATTACATCTGCTTATATCATACATAGAAAAAATAAAGGACCATTATATCAACGTTTTCTAACTAAATCTGTTATAATCCGATTACTTTCACTTCCTTGACAGGGAAGGGGTCGTGGGTTCGAATCCCTCACAGGTCATCAACTGCCAAAGGCTCAAATCCTTGATATAACAGGGGTTTGGGCCTTTTTTTGTTTATAAAGTTATTGCTCGTTTTGTTTTATTCAATTGGTGGCGGATAGAGCAGCATTTAAAAGGAATACAGGAAAATTATTTTAATAATTAATATATCAAGGAACTTTGAGTAAAGCCTTTTGCTTATCTGCTAACGATGGAGGTTAAAAATAAGACCATCACCGATTCGGTGTTTCGGCTGTTTTACGAAGAGATAGTCCCTTCAACATACATTCAATAAATGCAATCCATTTGTCTTCCTTTTTTGAACGATACATAGGTGAATTTGTTAAATCAGTCTATGTCTATTCGTGTTCGATATAATCAGCTGTACCAAGTGAAATTAGTTTTTGATGAAATCAGCCGAATTGGGGTCGACAATACTTACGATGGTTTAATATTGTAATAATTTAACACACAAGTTATTCTTAAATCACCTAATAAGGCACAATATTAAAGGAGAAAATAGTGAGTTATCTCGGAAAGTATTTGAAAATGCCACCAACAATTGAAAAGCTCCATAAATTAGAGAAGGAAATTGAAAAAGAAGGCCACTCCTTAAGTGAATTATCCCTTTATTTAGAATTTGACTTCTCCCCTTATGAAAATACTCCCTATGATGTCATTACATTTGCTAGTACAGGCGTTGACGGCATACATTTCGGATTTCTAACTGACTTCGGAACAGTATCTGATTTAGGGAATGCTTTTGTTGTATGTATTAGTCCAATGGATTTTGATTCACATATAAAGATTGTAGCAAGGAATATAAGGGAGTTTCTTAACTTGGTTTGTACGATGAAAGGTGCCTTAACTATTTCTAACTTTAATATCCTGGAAGATGAGGGACAGTATATTCGTTTGCTCAAAGAACTAAAACAAGTAGAACCTGAAGATGAGGAATTTGAAGAGAACGCAAACTATGTAGTGGAAAAGATAATAGCCACATTCGATAGCGAACGAATAGAAGATGTCTATCATTATGTGGAAAGAAAAGTAAGGACAGAAAGAGAGCAACAAACTATTTTATCAACTCTTGATGGGTTAGGCATAATACCTGTAGAGAACATTACAAGCAATTTTCTCCCATACAAACTTGAAAAAGATATGACGATTGACTTGGAAGAAGTGAAGGCCTTTTTAAATTCTGCAACAACAGAAAGTAAAATGGCTTTCTTCAGAGATGTCCAATTTATTTACTTAATTGCAAATGAGATAGCGTTAAAAGAATTGGTCATACATGAAATGATAAAATTAGGTTTACAGGATGAAGTCGGTAGATTATACGTGTTTTAGGTTTTTTTTTTGCCTAATTAACACCATTAACCTTAACAGAACCAAAAATTATTAAAAGGTTACTTGTAGGGGTATTTACTTAATCATAATAATCCAAACGAGGGTTTTTTTGGAACATTAATTAAGGAGGCTTTCACCAAGTCGGATATGAAAATGAAGTCAATGGAAGCCTCAATTTTACGAACCAAATGGTTCGCCGGCACCAGTTGATCTAAAGTAATCATTTCAAGTTGATCTCGCTGAATAGAATTATGTCTCGAAAGCATCCTTATCACCTCAAATTTTAATAGATCTATTTTAAAACAAAAAAGACTGTAGGCAAAAGGAGTTCTATCTAAATTTTAAAACATAGTTGATTGGAACGGAAGGTGCGAGACTCCTGCGGGAATAGCGAGTCCAAGGGAGACCCCACAGGCGCAGGTGCGCCGAGGAGGCTCCCGGACCGCCCGCGGAAAGCGAGTGCCCTACGTTCCAATCAACGTCCAAATTTGTACAAGCAAAAAAACTTTAGACAAACTCGATGAAAATCGAGTTTGTCTAAAGTTTGAGGGGACACTCATAAATGAGGTCCCCTTTCATAATGTATTACGGTAATAAAGTTTTATATTGTTCCATTAAATCACCTGCATATAAGCTTGTTATCATTAAGAAAATGGCAAGCCCAATGTATAATGAGAACCAGATGACTTTTGTTTTGAGACTCGATGAGTAATAGGATTTCTCTTTATCCCTAATTTCAGTTTGTTCTTGCACTTCTTTAAAGAACGTTGCTACTATTCGTTCATACGTGCCTATATTTTCAAAATCGGTCGGTCCGTTCTGGTATTCATTCGAATTAGCAGCATCCATTAAGGATCTATAAATATTTAATTTTACCTCGGTCAGCTGTTTTTCTTTTAGCTTATTATCACTAAATAGCGGGATATGCCAACTCTTCATGTTGTTAAACTTTTCATGTAGTTGGCTTAATTCCATATTCCAAATATTAACCAGGCGAATTTTTTCTTCATCTGTTGCACCTGCATATTGTTCTAGTTGCCTTAATCCAAATTGATTCAATTCAATGATGATGTCTCTTTGATTTCTGGTTGTCTCGCTACGGAATTCTTTCCACCACTTAGAAATACCCAATAATAAGAAAAGAATTAAAAATGGATTTGGATGGAGAAACAAATATACAACCATTCCGATAATCCCTAATACCCAAAGCTTTGTGGAGATGACTCCCACTATACGTCCTCCATCAAGAGGATGCACAGGCATTAGATTAAATAGGTTAATCATGGCTCCAAGTGTAATAACTAAAAGCCAAAATGGATTTTCCGTCATCATAAATAGGGGTATGGCTGGTAGAAATGCTAATGTACCTAATAATGGACCTCCGAAGGCAAGATAAGCTTCTTGGTTAGCATTCTTGGGCTCTTCTTTAAGGGCAATTAACGCTCCTACAAAAGGGATGAAAATAGCATTGGATGTTTTGATGCCTTTTCTCTTAGCAGCAAGTAAATGCCCCATTTCATGGATGTAAATTAGATAGACTAGGGCTACAGCAAATTTCCAACCGTAAACCAAGGCATACGCTCCTAATGAAACGAAAATAGAAATCAGGGAACCTACTTTTGCTATTTTCAATAGCGCAAACAACCATTTCATTTTTCCTAGGAAAAATAACCCGATTGCCCCCAAACTTAACCATCCTTTATTCAATTTAGATTCTTTCAAAATGTACCTCCTAGAGTAAATGGGAAAACAGATGACCCCTGTGACACTATGTCTATCTGAGCTTCTTCTTGATTTATCATCTTGCTAATATCCTTATTATATCGTATTTTTTCTTTTCCTTTTAGGAATATTTTTCTAGAGTATTAACTTTCAAGTATTACATTTTTTATAATTAAGGTTGAGTGCACCTATCACAGAAATACTAGATGGAGGTAATGAACATGATTTTTGATAAAGAAGCTGTTGATGATACAGAAGACTACGGAAAATTAGTCCCTGCAATAGAAGTGCAATAGAAAGTATATTAGAAGAAAAAAGTAAGTTTTTCCAACCGGATTATAAGGACGGAGAGTAAAAAAGGCTGGAAAAAATGAGGTTAGCGATGTTCCAACTAATAAAGCACCTATTACAATGAATGATGCTATAATTGGGTATTGAATCATTATTAATATCGAGAAAATATTTGCTACAGTTATATACTCGCCTTTGTATAAATAACGCTTCTTTTACTCATTGGAAGTCCCTTTTTATGCTTTTTCGTTAATTTTTATAAGTTGGACAATGATTATTCCATTTATTTGAAAAAGGACTTAAGCAAAAGAGTGCTGTCATGTGAAAAAATAAATTGGTTGTAATTGCTCTTATGGATAATATGTTATCTGATGAAGATAATTGTGAAATAGTTTTGACAGGGAAGGGGTCGTGGGTTCGAATCCCTCACAGGTCATCAACTGCCAAAGGTCAAATCCTTGATGTAACAAGGGTTTGGGCCTTTTTTATTTTTTGATTTCCATTTATTATTCCTGTGTGATTCTGCATTGCACAGAAACTGCATATGTGACGCCGGCTCGTTCGTTGCATGACGTTAGCCACTTTGGTACACTATGCAGAAGTGCTTTTTTAGTTTGATTGCTAGGATTTACTATCGAATCGCATGGATGAGCTGCAGGTTCTTTACATAAATCATGGTCCATGAGGCTGGGGGGTATATCCTGAACGAACCCTTAAAATGGAACTCCTTTTACTGTAGACTTGTGGAGCAGTTACAAAACCCTTTAACAACTTAACAATTTAAATGTTTTTCTAAGAAAGGACCATCTGTTCCCTCATACAGCAGGAGTTGTATGGGGGCTTGTATTTTATCAAGAATTTTCTGTTTAGATGACTTTACAGGAATAAAATAAGGAGGACGCAATGAACAATTATAAATTGACCATTCAATATGATGGCGGGCGCTATAAAGGCTGGCAGCGACTAGGTAATAGTGATGATACGATTCAAGGGAAAATAGAAAATGTATTAACGGAAATGGCAGGGGAAAAAATTGAAATCATCGGATGCAGCAGAACGGATGCCGGTGTACATGCCCTTGCTCAAATCGCCAATTTTAAGCTCGGTGAAAATCTGACTGAAGCTGAAATCATGAATTATTTGAATAGATATTTACCCCGAGATATCAGCGTTGTCGATGTTAGGCTAGTTCCTGAACGTTTTCATGCACGTTATAATGCTAAGGATAAAACCTATTTGTATAAGATCTGGAACGAGCAATATACAAATCCTTTCATGCGAAAGTACAGTATGCATGTAGAGAAAAAGCTGGATATCACAAGAATGAAAAAAGCATGTCAATTTTTTATAGGTGAACATGATTTCACTGCTTTTTCAAATGCAAAGTCTAAGAAAAAATCCATGGTGCGTGAGATATATTCCATTGATATAGAAGAAAATGCCGGCTTCATCCAAATTACGGTGCGAGGCGATGGATTTCTTTATAATATGGTTAGGAAGATTGTCGGGACGTTGATAGAAGTTGGGTTGGATGAAATAGATGCTGAAAATATACCAAGTATTATAGAGTCAAAAGAAAGAATCCAAACGGGCCGTATGGCGGAGGCAGCTGGGTTGTACTTGGTAAAGGTTGATTTTTAGGTCAAATATTGATGATCGGTTAATGCATGCATAGTGTACAGGCAGTAGAAAAAGGGAAGTATGGTAAAGGGCAATAGAACGAAAGAAGGAGAGGGTTTCATGAGATTAGCAGGAAAGAAAATAATCAGTCTTGTGCATCATGATTTTGAAGATTTAGAGCTCTGGTATCCGATTTTGCGATTAAAAGAAGAAGGAGCGATTGTTCACCTCGCTGGAGAAAATGCGAATGAAACATACATTGGAAAATATGGTGTACCAGCCATATCAGATTATGAGTATGGCAGTATTAAAGCTGAAGAATATGATGCCATTCTTGTACCGGGCGGTTGGGCACCTGACAAAATTCGCCGGTTTCCTGAAGTGATATCACTTATCCAAAGCATGGAAGAAAGTAAAAAACCAATTGGGCAAATTTGTCACGCTGGTTGGGTATTGATATCCGCTAAAATTTTACAGGGGAAGAATGTAACGAGTACACCGGGCATTAAAGATGATATGGAAAATGCGGGGGCAACTTGGATAGATAAGCCCGTCGTAGTAGATGGAAACCTTGTATCAAGCAGGCGTCCGCCTGATCTACCTGATTATTTAAGGGAATTGATAAACGTGATTGAAAAGAGTTAAATATAATAGGCTGAAAAAGTGGTTTTTCCTTCTGGAAAAACCACTTTTTATTTATGAAATATTAAAATGAAAAGGAGTATCTTCACTCATTTAATCCAGTTTAATTTTATGAAACAAAATGGAAAGGGAATGGCCAGTCAAATCATGATATGGGCCGGATTATTGTTAAGATATTTGATACTTACTGAAAACCAAAAGATTATTCCCTTGATTGATCCTTAATCAAATCAATATACAAATTTCCTTTTGTTCCTACGACAGCATACGAGATATCAAAAACAGCAAGGTTTCTTTTTTTGAGTTCAGCCACTAGCGATTCGTAATCGTAGGTGTGTTTGGATAAGTTTTCATATAGAATCTTTCCATCATGGACCAGTTCTATCGGTACAGTTCCTGCTGAGGGCAGTAAAGGTAAATCCTGCTTGGCGGCATTTTGGTATTGTTCTTTTTTTAATACAGAGAGGGAGCCATTTGTCTCTAAAATGGCAAATTCCACTTCTTCAATGTTGAAGATATCTTTTCCTCGCAAAGCCTGTTTAAGAGATTCTAGTGAATACCCCATTCGTTCCATTGATTCTTCGAGAATTTGTCCTTTTTGAATTAAGGTAGCAGGTTCTCCAGCGATCCATTTCCCGAAGAGCGGATTTCGAATCGATAGAAGATTCAGCATATAAACGACAGTACCCATAATAATAATTGCAATGATAAAATACAGGAATTTAATTTTAATATTGAATGCTAGATTCCCTGCAATTGTCCCCATCGTAATAGAAGCGATATAAAGGTGATAGGTCCTCTGGGCAATCGTCTGTTTACCAAGGAGATGGACAAATACCCATAATAAAATAAAAGAGGTCAAGGTTCGAAAGATGATTTCAACAGATTCTGACATGACTATTTCTCCCTTGCAAAACTCCCGACAGTTCGTTTGTGATAGTATGTTCTTACACCTTGCCGTTTATTCTGTAACTAAAAAGGAAAAAGACAAGAAGCCGTCCTTGAATTGGGAACCCATCTTACATAAACTGATAGCTTTATTTTTTAAACCAGGCATTCAAGATTCGTGAAATCTCAGGAAGCAAGTAGTTCGTTACTTGCTTCTTTTTATTTGGTCTGAAAAATTGATGGATATGTTTACTTGTATCGTTAAAGTAATTTCTTCGAATAATAGTATCAAAATACTTTTGCACGGGGGTATGTTTTGAGAAATATTCAGGAAATTTTCATTGACGATTTAAAAAGCATTTATAAAAATTTCTTTGTTTGTATCGTAGTTGTTTTTCTCATGTTCATCCCTTCCATTTATGCGTGGTTTAATATTGTCGCATCTTGGGACCCGTATGCAAATACGGATGGAATCCTTGTCGGTGTTGCCAATAATGATAAAGGTGCGGAGTTAAATGGCGAAGCCGTGAACATAGGTAAGGAAGTAATGGAAGGGTTAAAGGAGAATAAGGATCTGGGCTGGAGATTCACATCGGAAAAAGAAGCGATAGAAAAGGTGGAAAAGGGTGATTATTATGCATCCATCATCATTCCGGAGAACTTTTCCGAACATATTGCGACGATCATGACCGATGACCCTAAGAAGGCGGAAATTGATTACTATGTTAATGAAAAGATCAATTCCATTGCTCCTAAAATAACGGCAGCGGGTGCCAACAGCATTGTGGACAATGTGAGCAAAACCTTTATCAAATCAGCCAGTGGCAGTATCCTTGCAATCTTTAATGAACTCGGAATCACCTTGCAAAACGAGTTGCCGACGATACAAAAAATGAAGAATATGGTGTATTTATTAGAGGGTGAGCTTCCTGAGATCGAGCAAAATATCAAAACCGTTCAAACACATGTCAAAAAGGCTGAAGATATCATTAAGAAGGTTAATGATGGCCTGGATTCAATAGAAGGAATAACATCGCAGAAGGACAAATTGGTATCTGACGTTTCTAGTTATGTAGATTCAACAAGGCAGGCATTCACAGAAATCAATCCCCTTTTGAAAAATGATATTGCGAACATCAGGAGCGATAATGAATCCGTTATAGTGCTGGCGAACCGGTTAACGGGTCAGGGTTTGCCTGGCAATGAGTATGATCAGCTAGTGGAACAAGGGATAACGAGGATAAATAAAGAGCTGTACCTTTTGGACAGTATGTATAATTTATTGGTGAGGGTCAATCAATTTAATGAGAAAAACTTGCTTCAGCCAGAAATACAGCTGGTTGATGAACTAAGGGATAATGCTTCGAACCAACTTCAAGCGCTGAATAACCGAGCCTTCGGCAATCTTATCGAACTTGCTGGGAACAATGATCAAGTCTTGGCAAGATTCCAGGAGAGCTATTCAAAGGATACAGGGCCAAAATTCACTGAAATCTGGAATGAAACGGAAGCAATATTGAATAATGTCCAGCTTACGATGGAGGAGGGCGCCAAGGTTCTTCCTGAGGTGAGGATGCTGTTGAATGAGACCAATCGAACATTGGAAACACGTACAGGGGATATCGATAAGTTACAGAATAAGTTTCCGGAAATCGAAACGAAAATAAAGGCTCTAGCTTCTAAAATGAGGGAATTCGATAAGTCTTATAATATGGAAGAAGTGATCGATTTCCTAAGGAATGATATTGAACAAGAAAGTGAATTTTTTTCAGAACCAGTGCTGCTCAATAAACACAGTCTCTTTCCGATTCCGAACTATGGATCCGCCATGTCTCCTTTCTTTACGGCACTTTCCCTTTGGGTCGGCGGTACAATATTGATTTCCATGCTTAGCGTGGGTGTTTCTCAAAAGGTCTACAGCCCGTATCAAATTTATATCGGTCGGTATCTTATATTTTTCATCATTGGGGTAATGCAGGCTCTTATTGTTTCCATTGGGAATATCATCCTGATCGATGTGTATGTAGCGGATAAATTTGAGTACATCCTGTTTTCTGTTCTGATAAGTACAGTATTTACACTCATTGTCTACACCTTCGTTTCCGTTCTTGGAAATGTTGGAAAAGGGATAAGCGTCGTCTTGATGGTCCTTCAAATATCAAGTTCAGGAGGCACCTTCCCGATTCAGGTCACGCCGCCCTTTTTTCAGCATATTAACCCGTTCTTGCCGTTCACCTATGCTGTAGGTTTACTTCGTGAATCTGTTGGGGGAATAACTTGGAGCGTAGCTGGCAAGGACATTTTTATCCTGATTCTCTTTTTAATATTTACACTCATCTTAGGTGTCATTTTGAAAAAGCCTCTGCATGCAAGGACACAAAAGATGAAGGATAAATTGTATGGAAGCAGGATTTTTTAACGTTATCGGAAGATGCTGGTGACTTCGGTTAACTAAACTTTAAAAAATGGATATTAAAATTAGCCTGAACCTACAAAGGGCTCAGGTTTTTTTATTTGCTGTTTGGGATTTGTTCATATGTATTTTTGTGTAAGTCTGGAATATTTATCAATATATTGACAGTTGAATAGAAAGATACCGATAAATTAGAATTTTTGCATTTTTATAGTTGACAAAAACCATTGGATTAATCATTATTAAGAAATAATGTTTAGTAAATCGATGCGATATAAAAGTGGGGTGACTTTATGTATTTAACAATAGATGGCATTGAAAAAAGTTTTAAGAATGAAAAGAAAGATAGCATAAAGGTGCTCGATAAGATAAACATAGAGGTCGAGAAAGGAAGCTTCGTTTCGATCGTCGGTCCTTCTGGATGTGGTAAATCCACGCTCCTTTATCTGATTGCCGGCCTTGATAAGGCAGATACAGGTGAAATACGTGTAGCTGGGAAAAAAGTGGTGAAGCCAGGTCCGGAACGGGTTGTAGTGTTTCAAGAGGCGGGATTATTTCCTTGGTTGACGGTACTTGAAAATGTTACATACGGATTGAAGTTAAAGAAAATGCCCAATGAAGAGGCTAAAGCCAAGGCATTGGACATTTTAAAGATGGTTCACCTCAGCCGGTATGTTGACTCCTATCCACATCAACTCTCAGGGGGCATGAAACAGAGGGTAGCCATCGCAAGAGCATTGGTGATGGAACCGGATATCCTGTTGATGGATGAGCCATTCTCCGCGCTTGATGAGCAAACGAGGATGGTCTTGCATAAAGAGCTGCTCGAAATCTGGAGAAAAACTAAAGTGACGATCTTTTTCGTTACCCATAATATTCGTGAGGCTGTTCAGCTTTCCGAAAAAATTATCGTCTTTGCTACCCGTCCCGGGAAAATCAAAGAGACGATTTCCGTCCCTTCCATGAAAGATGGAGTTATGCCGGATAGTGTAACTTTGCATACAGAACAAAGGGTTCTATCGATTTTGCAGGAGGAAATTGAAAAAGTGCTGAAGGAGGAAATGGGGAATGATTACAGCTTTAAGACGAATCATATTCATCGCGATGATAGCGGGGATATGGGAAGTCACATCTAGACTTTCCAGTCTTCCGGATTTCATGTTCCCAAGCCTGACTCAGGTTTTGGAAACTCTGTTTAATGGACTGATGAGCGGACAAATAACCGAAGCCATCGGAAAAAGCCTTGGCCGTATCCTGATTGGCTTTATGATTGCCATTATAGTAGGTCTGATATTAGGATATTTCATTTGGCGCTATAAATTGGTCGAAGACACTTTAGGATTCGTCGTGACGGCATTACAGTCCATCCCGAGTATCGTGTGGTTCCCTTTAGCGATCATTTGGTTTGGATTGAATGATTTTTCGATCCTCTTCATCGTCACCATCGGAGCAACTTGGACGATGACGGTTAATGCAACGAGTGGATTCCGGAATGTACCACAGTTGTATCAGCGGGTTGCAAAAACATATGGATCGACCGGGTTTCATTTTCTTCGCACCGTGATCTTACCAGCATCCGTCCCGCAAATAATATCCGGTCTCCGAATCGCATGGGCCTTTTCCTGGCGTGCATTGATGGCCGGTGAATTACTTGGCGGGGGAGGCGGTCTTGGACAATTGCTGGAAATGGGCAGATCACTGGGACAAATGGATTTGGTCATCTCCGTGATGATCATCATCGCAATCATCGGAACAATCGTGGATAATGTCGTCTTCTCCCGTCTTGAACGTAATGTTCAATTGAAATGGGGAGTGAATCAACGGTAGTTTAATAAAATAATAGTTTAGAAGGAGAGAAAAATATGCTGAAAAAATCATTTTTTGCCCTTATACTGTCTGTATTGTTAATCGGAATAGTAAGCGGATGCACTCAATCCAGCAGTAATGATGAAGAAGGAGAAGGGTCCGGGGGGAAATCCGTGAAAATTGGGTATTTTCCTAACTTAACCCACAGTGCAACGATCATTGCGCTTGAAAAAGGCTTTTTCGAAGAAGAGTTCGGTAAAGATGTTAAGATAGAAACCAAAACAGTAGCCAATGGCGGTTTATTCATGGAAGCAATGGCTACAAACGCCATTGATGTCGGAACGGTTGGTCCTGGTCCATTGCTTAACTTTTACGTAAAAAACCCTGAATACCACCTGATCTCTGGAGCTGTTAATGGCGGTGCCGTTCTTGTGGCTAGCGAGGGAAGCAAGGTTACGGATTTAAAGGATTTGGACGGTAAAAAGGTAGCGATTCCCGTCATTGGGAGCACACAGGATGTCATGCTTAGGAAAGCCCTTCAAGATGTTGACTTAAAACCGACTACAAATGGGGGGACAGTTGAGCTGTATGCATCAGCACCTGCTGACACAACCGCCCTTTTTGTCCAAAAATCAGTCGATGCAGCAGCAACCCAGGAACCATGGGGTTATGTATTGGAAAACCAGGCAAAAGGAAAGTTACTGCTTGACTGGGATCAATTTGCATGGGGGAAAGATTCACCTAACACGGTAGTGGCTGCAAGCCAGAAGTTCTTGGATAAAAAGGGGCTCGCTGCTTCCTATTTGAAAGCGCATGAAAAAGCGGTGAAGTTTATACAAGACAACCCTGAAGAAAGCCAAGAACTGGTTATTAAGCATTTGAAGGAACTGACTGGAAAAGAATTAAGTAAAGAAGAAGTGGCTTCAGCATTTTCACGCCTTGAAGTGACAACTGAAGTTAATGAGCAAGTCATTCAGGAAATGGCCGACATAAGCAAAGAAGCTGGTTATATCCCTAGCAATGATATAAAAGGCATGATCGATTTATCAATTCTTCAAGAAGTGTCCAAATAAATTGAAACAAGCAAGCGCCTCAGCCATCCTGGCTTTGGCGCTTTTTTTGTAATCAGGTGAAGGTTGGATTTAATCCAGTAATGGTCGAATAAATCCTGCATAGATCGAATTAATTCCAGTATAGGTTGAATTAATCGTAATTAGGTCGAATTATTACGTTGTAGGTCGAATTAATGACAGTACAGGTCGAATAAATCAAAATTAGATCAAATTATTACGTTGTGGGTTGAATTATTTTCCGGTAAAGACCGGAATAATCCGACATAGGCCAATTAATCCGTTTTAATTAAACTGGGGAAATAATCCTGCATATAAACACCGCAGGTCATGAACTCCCTGTTATGGACAGACTTGATTCAATGCTTGGATAACATGATCAACCTCTTCCCAGGAATGGATGGTAGCTCCTGAAGCCAGTGAATGTCCTCCTCCATTGAATTGACGTGCGACTGAAGCGATGGGAATATTCCGTGAACGTATCCTGACACGGATTTCAGAAGGATATTCGATGAAGAAAGCCCAGATTTTATTGCCCCTGACACTTGATAGTGTATTGACTAAATTCGAAGCTTCGAGTCGATCTACACCATACATATTTAAAAGTTCCTCCGTAATAATGAAGTAAGCTACACCTTTATCGGTTACCTTGAAGCTCATGAGGATGTCTTTTTGAAGTCTTGAAGCGTTTTTTTCCTTTACATTAAGACTGTTATGGATTCTTTCTGGCTGAATATTATAAGTTCTTAAGTGCGAAACCATCTTTAATGTCCTCGGAGTGGTATTCCCATTCATGAAATTCCCTGTATCACTAAGTATTCCTGCATAAAATGCTTTAGCCGCTTCTTTATTCATGATAAAGCCCACTGGAAATTCCAAGAATAAATCAACAAGCATTTCACTTGCAGAGCTATAAGAAGGGTCGACCCAAAAAAGATCACCGAATTGTTCATATTCAGGGTGGTGGTCAATTTTGATCAGCATGTCCCCTTGATCATAGCGGGAATCACTGATCCGTGAAATGTTGGCCGTATCACAAACAATCACTAAGGCACCTTTGTATTTGTTATCGGAAATGACATCCATATCACCAATGAATAGAAGCTTATCCACTTCTTCGCCTACCGCATAGACTTCTTTAGAAGGGTAGGAATGCTTCAATAGCTTCTTTAAACCGATTTGTGATCCCAATGCATCCGGATCCGGATTAACATGGCGATGAATGATGATTGTGTGGTATTTCTTGATCGCTTCGATTATTTCCGTTTTTCTATTGTCCATATCGCCATCTCCCTTTTAATTTTTCCTTGTCTGTCGAGCGATAATTGATATTATGTATAATTCATATATTGACAGTTATGCATATTCAATCATCACATGCCTCACGAATAAAGGCAATTCCGATTACTACTGGAAGTATTTTTATATTAACGGGAGGTATACTACAGAGTATTTCAGTGGAAGTAATAAAAACATCCAAACAAAATTATTGCAAAATTCAAAAAATGGAACTATACTTAATTTACCAAACCGATGACAACAAATTACCTTGTTGCATGGCCGGCTTGTTATAAAACTGAAATTCATAAAAATTGACTTGGTTCACTTGATCTTCCTTTGCAGGAAGACAGTTCGTGGATAAGGGTCAGTGAAACATACAATGTAATGACATTGTTGGTTTTACTGGCTCTTTTTTGTGTATCCCGACAGTTTGAAAGGGGTGATGATATGAATGGAGCTTTGGAGGGAGTCAGGATTATCGATGTATCCCGTGTTTTGGCGGGGCCGTTTTGTTCAATGATTCTCGGTGATTTGGGTGCCGATGTTATTAAAATCGAGCATCATGAATCAGGTGATGAAACGAGAGGATGGGGTCCGCCATTCGCCCAAGGAGAAAGCGCTTACTATGTATGTGCCAATAGAAATAAGCAAAGCATGACCTTGAATTTAAAGTCGGAAGATGGGAAAGAGATTTTCCGGAAGTTAGTGGCCTCAGGGGATATAGTGATTCAAAATTTCAAGACGGGCACATTGGAAAAAATGGGGTTGGGTTATGAGGATTTAAAGGAAATGAACCCCAAACTGATCTTGGCATCGATTACGGGATTTGGTTTAACAGGACCTTATAAGGATTTGCCTGGCTATGACTATATCATTCAAGCGATGAGTGGTTTGATGAGCATCACAGGAGCAAAAGATGGGAGTCCCGTTAAGGTCGGGGTGGCCATAGCTGACATATTGACTGGCTTGTATACATGCATTGGCATTTTATCCGCTTTACATCATAGGGATAAAGCGGGGGAAGGTCAGGAAATTGATATTTCGTTAATGGATTGTCAGGTTTCTTCATTGGTGAATGTCGCCAGCAACTATTTATTCAGTGGCTTGACCCCTGAAAGAATGGGAAACCAGCATCCCAATATTGTTCCATACCAGACATTCCGGACAAGAGATGGAGAGCTTGTCGTGGCAGTAGGAAATGATGATCAGTTCCGGAGATTTTCAACCGTTATAGGCAGACCTGATTTAGCCCAGCAGGAACAATTTAAGCATAATGAAAAACGTTTGCAAAACAAGGAAGTATTAATGCCGATAATAGAGGATTTGTTGAAAGGAAAGACAAAGAAGGAATGGAAAAGTCTGTTTGATGATGCAGGGATACCCAATGGTCCGATCAATGATATAGCAGAGATGTTCGAGGATCCGCAAATCATCGCAAGAGGCATGTTGGTGAGCATGGAGCATCCCACAATCGAAGATCTTAGAGTGACGGGATCGCCCCTGAACCTTTCAAAAACGCCGGTTACGATGAGAAAGCATCCGCCGCTCTATGGTGAGCACACCGATTCCATTTTGGCTGATATTGGATATAGTCCAGATCAAATAAGCAAATTCAAGGAAAATAAAATTATTTAGGAGGAATTTTAATGATGAATTTCGAATTAACAGAAGAGCAGCAAAGCGTGAAGAAAGTGGTAAGGAAATTTGTCGATAAGGAAATTATCCCTTACATTCAAGAGTGGGATAGGCAAGGTCAATTCCAGCCACATATTTTAAAAAGGTTAGCGGAATTGCAGTTGATGGGCGTTTGTATACCAGAAGAGTATGGCGGAGTCGGAATGGATTATAATACCCTGGCCATCGTTTGTGAAGAGCTGGAGCGAGGCGATACGGCTTACCGTACTGCAGTTTCTGTACATACAGGGTTGAATAGCATGACCCTGCTGCAATGGGGGACGGAAGAACAAAAACAGAAATATTTAGTACCGCAGGCAAAAGGGATCAAGATAGGTGCTTTTGGTCTGACTGAACCGAATGCAGGGTCTGATGTTGCTGCAATGAAATCAACGGCAAAACGTGTTGGGGACCATTATATCTTGAACGGGTCTAAAACATGGATTTCGCTCTGTGATTATGCAGATCATTTCCTTATCTTCGCCAAGACGGATCATGATGCCGGTTCAAGGGGGATCACTGCTTTTATTGTGGAACGGACTTTCGAGGGAGTGGAGTCGAAAGCCATTAAAGGGAAATTGGGAATTCGTGCCGGGAATACAGGCGAAATCTTTTTAACGGATGTAAAAGTTCCAGTGGAGAATATGCTTGGTGAAGAAGGTGAGGGCTTTAAAATTTCCATGTCGGCATTGGACAGCGGCCGGTTTACAGTGGCCGCAGGTGCTGTAGGGTTAATAGAAGCAAGCCTGGAAGCAAGCTTGAAGTATTGCCATGAAAGAAGCACATTCGGAAAAGAGATTGGCAGGCATCAGCTCGTTCAACAGATGATTGCCAAGATGACCGCAAATTTAGAGATTTCCAGATTGCTCGTCTTTAAAGCGGGTACCTTAAAAAATCAAGGAAAAAGGAATACGAAGGAAACATCGCTTGCCAAGTGGATATCATGTAATGCTGCAAACGAAGCTGCCAATGATGCTGTTCAAATTCATGGTGCCTATGGCTACTCGGATGAATATCCAGTGGAACGTTTTCTGCGGAATTCAAAAGCTCCGGTCATTTATGAAGGAACCCGTGAGATTCATACTGTAATGCAGGGTGAATACGCACTTGGCTACAGACAAGATAAAGAGCTTCGTAAGCAATTGCCTGCATGGCCCTTCGAGCAGGTTTCCGTACATTAACTATAGATAGAGGAGATCAGATGATGAACACATACTTTATTGCAGGGCATGCAAAGCTTCCACAAGGGATGGCAGCGAGAAATATATATGATTCCATCACCATCACGGTGGAGCTTGACTTTAAATATGGAGTAATAGTCGAGGCTTCCTGTACGCTTGCTACAGAACATGGAAGGGAATTCATTCGTCAGCTGCTGCGCGGTTATTGCCTGAAAGATGGTATCGAAGAATTGATTGAACGGGTGCAAATGCATTATCGTGGGAAGGCTGGTCAAGCCATTCAAGCAGGGCTGAAGGATGTGTATGCACAGTTCGAATTGGTCTCCGTTAAATAAGCGATACTGGGAGGATTCTACCGTATGTATGAGGGTAGGATCCTTTTTAATATGTTCAGGTAGATGATGGAGCTGCGGATTTTATGAAAATAATAGTGGAACTATTTTAACCGGCTGCCTTGATTTTTGGGTTTGGCTTAGTTGTTGGATTGGTTAGGCTTTCCCGGCTAAAAAAATACGCCTAGCCTAAGAGAAGAAGTCTTGCATAATTAGATAAACCAAGCTATAAACCAAAGTACCTGGGGACTTTTTAAATGACAAAGGAGAGATTTCATAAAACACTGGGGATTTGCCTAGTATTTAAAAACCACATAATATCAATAATCAACTTGATAGCCTTTTTATCAGTGGTAAAGAACGGTGAGATAATTTTGTTTTGCTAAATGTTTATAACGTTCTCCTTCTTCGTATACGTTACGAAGCATTCATGCTGTTTTTCAACCCGATATAACAGCATATTAACTGTGGATGGATATAACCGATAAAAACACAAAAACTCGTCAAATAGTGGCGAGTTTTGTGTTTTTATATAGGAATTGGCTTTAAATTAAAGCTTAATAAAAGTAAAAATTAAAACGGAACCATGAAACTAGAAGCACCATTTCCGTTTATTGCGAAAGTTATTGCAGCAAAGCCACCTGCAGTGGTTAGAGGAACACCGGTTTCTGCTGGCGCGCCTTTGTCTGCTGCATATAGAACACCGGTTTCTGCTGGTGCGCCTTTGTGTGCTGCATGTCGATCTCCATTTCCAGCAAGAACTCCTTTGAGTATTCCTGCTTGTGCGCCTTTGCGTGCTGCAAGTGGACCTGCTCGTGCGCCTTTGAGTGCCACGAGTGGACCGATTCCTGTCCATGCAACGTTTAGTGCTGCAAGAAGAGCACCCTTTATTGTTACTTGTACGTGAATGTCTGCCTATTGGATGTGGGTCATTAAACATGAAATCGCTTAATCCCATGGAATTGGCTCTATCCACCGCATTCTGTATGTCACGAATGATGTCTGACATATATAATCCCCCTTTCTATACATTAAACTATGTTGCTTGTACGTGATGTGCTAAAGAAAACCCCCATCTTTTTAAAAATAGTGTTTTTTTTGGTGACATCCTTCGCTTTTTTCCATAATTTAATAGGAAAGTGAAGGGAAGGGTTATATGGATTCTGACAAGAAGCTGCCTGTGTACCAGCTTTTTATTTCACCAGTTAATTTAATGGAACTTCGCAGAGATATATGGTGCAATGATCCTTTACCGGCAAAGTTAACACTTAACAGAAAAAAACTTGATATTGATATTGTTTACCGTGGCTCACATATCCGTGGTTTTCGCAAAAAATCCTATAATGTAGTCTTTTATAAACCTAATACTTTTAAGCATGCCAAGGAAGTTCATTTAAATGCCGAATATAAAGATAAATCTTTACTAAGAAATAAATTATCTTTAGACTTTTTTGCGGATATAGGAACCTTATCACCGAACTCACATTTCGTTTTCCTGAATCTGAACGGAAAAGACGAAGGGATATACCTGGAATTGGAATCGGTGGATGAATATTATTTGAAGAAAAGGGGTCTGCCAAAGGGGTCCATTTTCTATGCAGTGGATGGTGATGCCAATTTCTCATTGATGAGCGATTTGGATAAAGGAATTAAAAAATCATTGGAGATGGGCTATCAAAAAAAATGCGGAACAGCAAAGGATGAATTATATTTACAAGAGCTGATTCTTCAAATCAATACAATTTCAAGAGTGGATTTTGAAAAGGAAATCGTAAAATATGTCGATGTCGAAAAATACCTGCGCTGGCTGGCCGGTGTTATATTCACACAAAACTATGATGGGTTCGTTCATAACTATGCCTTGTATCGAAATGGAGAAACTGGACTCTTTGAAATGATTCCATGGGATTATGATGCGACATGGGGCAGGGATGTTAACGGGAAAGTGATGGAAGAGGATTATGTGGGAATCGAGGGGTTCAATACATTGACTGCTAGAATCCTTGATGTAAGGGGATTTCGTGTCCAATACCAAGAACTTCTTAAGGAGATTTTGAACAATCATTTTAACGTGAACTATATGAAACCTATCATTCAGGAAATGCATGATCAAATAAGACCTTATGTTTCAAAAGATCCATATATCAAGGGGAATATTGTGAAATTTGATAATGAGCCCGAATTCATCCTGAAATTCATTGAGGCCCGTGCAAAGTATATAAATAGCCGGCTGCATAAATTGGAATAATAATTCCTATCCGCTAGTGATGGAACAATGAAAAATATAACAGCAGGAGTGTTGAATGATAAGCATTCCTGCTTTTTTCTGCACGATTCCATTTGCTTTTCTCTACTATTACAGCTATGTTTGATAGAAAGATATAATCTAAAGTAATGAAGGATGGGAATGGATTGACTAATCATAGCCGCAAACCGGCATATATATATACGTTTACATGCACCCCTGACGAACGCTCATTATCTAAAATGGAGATGCGCTCGTTCTTTGGCTTTGAGACTTCAGGGGATATTTTAAAAAGTGATATAGCAATTGAACCGAGCAGGAGCCCTTTCATAAAAGGGCGGGTCGACGTCATGTTTGAAGGGGAAAACATATCCGAAATCGTTGAGCAAGTGAAGGATATTCATTTGCCTGATTCGACGTTCAAAGTATTATTCGTGAAAATTAACGATTTGAATAAAGACGCAAAAATAGATTATGATGGACAGCGTGAAATTGAACGGGAGATTGGCTGGCACATTCAGGGAAATGCCGATGTACGAAATCCTGATCAGGTCTTTGGAATCGTGACCCTTGGCGGACGTTGGTATTTTGGGAAGTATGTCAAACCTGAAGCGGTTTGGCTAAAACATATGAAGAAGCCCCGTGAATATTCAACAGCGCTTAGCACAAGAGTGGCGAGGGCCATTGCCAACATAGCCGTTCCGCATCCGGATGGAGTGAAGGCAATTGATCCATGCTGCGGAATTGGAACGGTATTGGTAGAAGCACTGTCGATGGGAATCGATATTGTCGGCCGGGATATCAATCCGCTTGTTACCGACGGTTCCAGGGAGAACATTGCTTATTTCGGACTCGAAGGTGATGTAACTACAGGTCCGATTTCGGAGGTCACCAGTAAATATGATGTAGCAATTATCGATATGCCCTACAATTTATATACACATGCGACGCCGGAAGATCAGCTATCGATCCTTAAACATGCCAGGGGTTTTGCTGACAAGGTCGTTGTCGTAACGATCGACACGATGGATCATATGATTGAAGAAGCAGGATTTGAGATCGCCGATCGCTGTGTAGCCAGGAAAGGCATTTTTTCCAGAGAGATTGTAGTGTGTGTGTGAGTTTCATCAGCAAGAAAAGGCTGAAATCTTAAATGATTTCAGCCTTTTTTGATGTCATTTAGCTTGATAATGAACTACATTTTCAACGAGTTGTTTCGTGACCTTCCCCTGATATTCTAAATAATCCAAATGGCCGATGATTTCTGACATGACGAGCGGGAATTCTGTTATATACTTTTGTTTGTAAAACTCCTTTGCCAGTTCATTGCCGGTAGAAATTCCGGATTCTATCAAGGCCAGGATCTTTTGTGATTTTCTCTCTATGCTGTTGAGTCTTTTTTCAATCGTATGACCAGGTTGTTCAATGATGTTACCATGACCAGGAAAGAGGAGATTCACCTGCAATGCTAAACATCGTTTTAATGAATCGATATGATCTACAAGAGTCAGCATCCTATTACCGTTTTCATCAGGTTCGATCAAGGCATTGCTTGATATATGTTCAATCAATAAATCACCGGCAAGAAGCCGTTTTCCTTCTTGGTCAAGGAATGCAATTTGATCCGGGGCATGCCCAGGAAATTCGATCACTTCAAAATTCAGCCATTGTTTTTCCGTGATTGCGATGATGTCACCATTCAGTTTTTGATCTTTATTATTATCGACCGCGTTGAATAGGTAAGCCACTTGTTTATCTCCAAGTTCACCACAGCCCATCTCATGGTAAAGCTGCTTATAAAATTCAATTCTCATACTTAAGAAGTCAGGGTCCCTTTTTAAACGGGGAATGGATTTAGAATGGGTATAAACGGGAATCGGATGGAGTTCGGTAATCCGGTTGACCAAACCAACATGGTCTCCATGGTGATGGGTTAATAAAATTTCCGTTATATCTCCAACGGTAAATCCATTTTCGTTTAATGTTTGCTGCAGTGCATTCCAGCAGACGTCATCATTCATACCTGCATCGACTAATGTTAAAGATTCATCCTGTTTAACTAAATAAAAGTTTATACTTTTTAAAGATAAAGCGCTTGGAGCTATAATTGGATAAATTTTAAATGTTGTATTCGTTTTCATGAACGTCCCATATCCTCCTAAATCGAGATAAACTTCATCTGGAAATTACTAATGACCGAATAGATTTAAAGGGTTATTATTCTATGATTAGTTGAATGAACTGAAACTGTCAAGCGGAAGCTTCCAGGCAATCGAGAAATTTAATAGTAAGATTGATTGGAAATGAATGGTCTATTTATCTAGTTTATTTTAAAATTGAATAAACAAGCCAGTAATTTAGCCAATATTCTTTTAATTTTTTTGTGTAATGAAAACTGAAGGCGACAAAAGGTGCAAAAATGCGTTTCATGGAACGAAACGGTATAGGAGGTTTATGGTTTGAAGCAAAAAATTTATATTACAAGGAAATTGCCAGAACAAATCATCGAAGGTCTTAGTCAAAATTATGATGTCAGGATGTGGGATCAAGAGGATATACCGGTCCCTAGAGAAGTCCTTGAAGAAGAAATGAAGGAAGTCGAGGGGCTGCTTTGTTTATTGACGGAACAAATCGATGAGTCACTGATTGAACAGGCGCCTAATCTGAAAATCATCGCGAATATGGCAGTGGGCCATAATAATATTGATGTTCAAAGTGCAACAAAACGGGGCATCATGGTAACGAACACACCAGGGGTTTTAACGGAAACGACAGCAGATTTAACCTTCGGCTTACTGCTTGCAACGGCGAGAAGGATGATGGAGGCTGAAGATTATTTAAGGAGTGGAAAGTGGGAAACCTGGTCGCCGATGCAGCTGACCGGACAAGATGTACACGGTGGAACGCTGGGTATCATCGGGTTAGGCAGGATTGGGGAAGCCCTTGCCAAAAGAGCTAAGGGATTCGATATGAACATAGTTTATTTTAATCGAAGCCGTAAATATGAACAGGAAAAAGAATTAGGAATCGAATATCAGCCTCTTGAAAAATTGCTCCAAATCTCGGATTTCGTTTGTGTCATGCTGCCGCTCACACCGGAAACCACTTACATGATTGGCAAGGAGCAGCTTGAATTAATGAAAGGGACGGCTGTGCTCATAAATACCGCAAGAGGCGGGATTATCGATGAAAAAGCGTTGTACCAGGCGCTTGAAAGTCGAGGAATTTGGGCGGCTGGATTGGATGTATTCGAAGAAGAGCCAGTCCCAGTGGACCACCCGCTGCTAACATTGCCCAATGTGGTTACATTGCCGCATATCGGTAGTGCTAGCATTGCCACAAGATTGAAAATGGCAGCTCTTGCTGTACAAAACTTGATGGAGGGGTTATCTGGTGATACTCCCCGTAATTTAGTAGTGCTGAATAAATCAAAATGACCCTAATAGGGGGTTCGGAATGGTCACATCCCGAATCCCTTTCACGATTTTAAAACGAGACTTGGTTATACTCCTTGAGTTTTTACTGTTTTATAGATTAAAACATCACTAGATTGAAGAACTTGGCAGACGGTCGGCGGAAAGGGAGCGGAATCTGAAATCACCTGCAACCTTTTTTAAATAAAAAAACGGCAGGCAAACTCGCTTTACTTCGAGTATGTCTACAATCTGAAATGACTCCAAAATGGGGTCATTTTTTATTGGATTCTTTTAGCCGAAGCTGAAAATAATGCTCAAATGGAGTTGCATTCGAAGGTGGGAATCGTTTTGACCTTCAAAAGTTTTCCTTTATCCTCACATAAATGCTTAATTGAGTGCTGAAAGGAAGAAACGAATTCAAGTGAAGCATACTTATCGTAAATTGTGCCGATCTTTTGTAAAATAAAGAAAGTCGAGTTTTATTTAGGAAAAACAATTAGTTGAAAGGGATAGGGGTAATAATGATTGAAATGAAAGAAACGATATCATCAGGCAACGAAATGACTAAATCCAAAAGGCTGTTGTTGGCTCTTATGCTGGGATCTTTTGCAGCGATTGGACCACTGTCACTTGATATGTATTTACCGGGTCTCCCCACACTGGCAGAGGATCTGAATAGCAGTACGTCTTTAGCGCAGCTGAGCTTGACTGCCTGCTTGTTAGGATTGGCTTTGGGCCAAATTTATTTAGGGCCTCTAAGTGATGCAAAAGGAAGGCGGACACCGTTAATCATATCTTTATCCATTTATTGCATTTCATCTCTGTTATGCGCTTTTGCTCCAACCATTGAATTGCTTTTATTATTACGTTTTATCCAAGGTATTGCGGGAGCGGGAGGCATTGTCATTTCAAGGGCCATAGTTCGTGACCTTTTTTCAGGAACGGATTTGACCAAGTTCTTCTCCATGTTAATGCTGGTGAATGGGGCGGCACCGATATTGGCACCGGTTTTTGGCGGTCAACTTTTGCAGTTCACTTCTTGGCGGGGAGTTTTCATTGTCATTTCAGTATTAGGTATCATTATGGTTGCGGCTGCATTTTTTGGGATAAAGGAAACTTTATCGTCTAATCTCAGGAGTGCCGGTGGGTTAAATGATACAATCAGGACTTTTGGGAACTTATTGAAGGATCGTGTGTTTATGGGCTATGCTTTTTCACAAGGATTCATAAGTGCCGCTATGTTCGCTTATATTTCCGGATCGCCTTTTGTTCTTCAGAACATTTATGGGGTTTCCCCACAGACCTTCAGCCTGATTTTTGCAATTAACGGGATTGGGATCATCATCGCTTCACAAGTTGCCGGGAAGCTTGCAGGGAAGGTTAAAGAAGAAAAGCTGCTTCAAATGGGATTATGTCTAGCTTTGTTTGGGGGAATATTGCTTCTTGCCTCAGTCCTTCTTGAAATGGGGTTGGCAGGAATTTTGGCCGCTTTATTCCTCTCCGTCTCCAGCGTAGGTATTGTCGGTACAACGAGTTTTTCTTTAGCTATGCAAAATCAGAAAAAAACTGCAGGCAGTGCTTCGGCTTTAATTGGGCTGCTTCCCTTCATATTGGGATCACTAATGGCTCCCCTGGTGGGATTAGGTTCAGGTGAGTCACCCTTGCCGATGGGAGTTGTGATGGTAAGCTGTCATGTCATCGCCATGCTCGCTTATTTACTCCTTGCCCGTCGCGGTTTAAGGCGAGTTGCTTAAAAAGGAAAAAAGCTGAAATCCTGATGAGGATTTCAGCTTTTTTCTTTTTGAATCATAATAGTGATTCTGCTCCATCGATATAAACTTCCGTACCCGTAACATGGGAAGACATGTCTGATGCTAGAAACAATACGAGATCACCAGCCTGTTCGGTAGTCCCCGCTTTCTTCGCCAGGGGCTGGGAGCCTTGCGGATATTCAATGGGAATCGTGATTTTTTTTAAGTTTTCATCTTCCGGGAATGTGTTATCGTGAATGTTCGTATCAATCGAGCCGGGACAAATGGTATTTACCCTGATTTTATATCTTGCCAATTCGAGTGCAGCCATTTTTCCGAAAGCGACTTGACCAGCTTTGGATGAACTATAAGCGGAAAAACCAAAATTCTTGAAATATCGGTTTCCATTGATGGAGCTGTTGATTACGATGCTGCCACCTGTTTCCTTCATGTAGGGAATGGCATATTTGATGGTGAGAAAGGTGCCTTTGAGGTTGATGGTATGTGTCTGATCCCAATCTTCTGGCTTTATGTCTTCTATAGGGGCAATCACTCCGTTGATGCCTGCGTTTGCAAATACAAAATCAATTTTCCCAAAATGTTCATAGGCCGTCTTGTAGGCATGTTCAACTTGCTCGGCCTTGGATACATCCGTTTTAATGATTAAAGCCTCTCGACCAAGGTTCTCCACTTCTTCCTTCACTTTTTCGGCATTTTCGACTGTACGGTCAAAAAAGATGATGTTCGCGCCGTTTTCAGCTAGTTTCAGTGCAGCGCCCCGGCCAATTCCCGATCCTCCACCGGTAATGATGGCAACTTTGTTTTTCATTAATTCTGTCATAAACTTCACACGCTCCTTTTAAGTCTTCTTTTCCCAATTTGGGAGTATGTAGAAACATCATGGCAGTGGTAATATAGAAAAATTATAAACGAATATTGCCTAAAAAATCCAATTTAAACAATTGCGATTGTTCATTATACTTTGTTTTTCAATGAAATGTCTGTATATTGAGGACATAATTAAGTTAGCTTGAAAGGGGATAGGATGTTGATAAGATTAGGGGTAATAGGTACAAATTGGATTACGGAACGATTTTTGGAGGCTGCGAAGCATGTAGAGGATTTATCATTAACCGCCGTGTATTCACGTACAGAAGAGAAAGCAAAGGAATTTGCCAATAAATACGAAGTACATACGACTTTTACGAATTTAGAAGCAATGGCTGCCAGCGATGAAATCGACGCTGTATATATAGCAAGCCCTAACTCTCATCATTGCAGGCAAGCCGTGTTGTTTTTACAAAATAAAAAACATGTATTATGTGAAAAACCAATGGCCTCGAATGCGGCAGAAGTAAGGGAAATGATTGAGGCAGCAAAACAAAATGATGTGCTATTGATGGAAGCGATGAAATCGACCATCATGCCGAATTTTGAAAGTATAAAAGGGAATCTGGATAAAATCGGGAAGATAAGGCGTTTCTCGGGAAGCTTTTGCCAATATTCATCACGCTATGATTCATATAAACAAGGGACTGTGCTGAATGCATTCAATCCTGAATTCTCCAGCGGCTCTTTAATGGATCTAGGCATTTACGTCCTCTATCCACTTGTTGTACTGTTCGGTAAACCGAATAAGGTGCAGGCATCAGGAACGATGCTTGAATCAGGAGTTGATGGGCAGGGAACGATTCTGCTTTCCTATGATGAAATGGAGGCAGTCGTCATGTTTTCCAAGATTACTGAATCCAATTTGCCATCGGAAATTCAAGGTGAACTTGGAAGCATCATCATTCAGAAAATTTCAGGACCGCAAGCGGTGGATATTCAGTATCGGGATGGAACCACTGAAAATATTTCTGTTAAACAGGATATGCCTACCATGTATTATGAAGCGAAAGAATTTGTTGATTTGATACAGCAGGGGAAAATGGAATCCGATATAAATTCATATTCGAATTCACTGTTGACTATGGAAATCATGGATGAAGCAAGAAAGCAAATCGGCATCGTCTTTCCTTCAGACCGAGGACATGGCCAATCATGAAGGGGAAAAATGGATGTTACTGATAACCCTTAATTGGGTAGAATACAGTACAGGGATAATTTTATTGTTGGGGGAATGGACATGAATTGCAAAATAAATCGCAATGCAGCAAAGGTCTTACAAAAAATGCTGAGCACTGAAGAAGCCGAAGGGAAAATGATTCGTGTATATATCACCCATATGCATGGCGATCATGCCCATTATGACATGAAGCTGGATACACCGGCAGAGCATGATGAAATTGTCAAAACAGATAAAGATATCGATATTTTGCTTGATTCACGTGAAGAATTTCTGGATGGTGTCTGGATTAAATATTTTTATGTACCTGAAGAAGGCTTTGAAATCACGAATCCTTCTAAAGAACCGCACGGACATCATCACCACTAAGAGTAAAGGGGGAGGATTGGCATGAATCAAAAATACGAAAAGATCTTTCAACCATATATATTTCCATCAGGGGTAGAAGTGAAAAATCGTATCATGATGGCTCCTATGACCACTTATTCTTCGGATGATCAAGGCGTTGTAACCGATGATGAACTGGCCTATTACGCTGAACGATCGGCTGGTGTAGGTGCGGTGGTCACGGCATGTGCCTATGTATCTGCTGGAGGCAAGGGATTCCCAGGCCAACTTAGTGCAGATGACGATTTCTTTATCCCATCCTTGAGAAAACTAGCCGAAACGATTCAGTCCAACGGCTCAAAAGCGATTCTGCAAATATATCATGGAGGCCGGCAAAGTCCGCCGGAATTATTGCCTGATAACCAACCTGTTTCTGCAAGTGCCATTGCTTCCAGCGAGGAAGCACCTGTACCGCGGGAAATGAGTGAAGTTGAAATACAAGACATTATTAAAGCATTTGGAGAAGCAACAAGAAGGGCAATCGAAGCAGGATTCGATGGTGTGGAAATCCATGGTGCCAATACGTACTTGCTGCAGCAATTCTTCTCGCCACACTCGAACCGTCGTACGGATAACTGGGGTGGAACACTGGGAAAACGATTGATTTTCCCGCTTACCATTGTGAATGAAGTCGAGAAAACGGTTGCTGAGCATGCGAAAAAGCCGTTTATCATCGGCTACCGCCTTTCTCCTGAAGAAGGCAGCAATCCTGGAATCACATTAGATGATACGATTCAATTCGTTGATAGATTAGCGAATCAAAACCTGGATTATCTACATATATCGGTAGGCCACTTCTGGAATGGCTCATTCCGCGAGAGTGATAGGACAAAGTCACGCATCGTTAAAATTTACGATAAAGTAGGTAATCGTATCCCTGTTGTCGGTGTGGGCTCACTGCAGACACCCGATGAAGTTGCAGAAGCCATGGAAACGGGTGTCCCTTTTATCGCCCTTGGCCGCGAACTTCTTATGGAACCGCATTGGATTGAAAAAATCAGGTCTGGAAAAGAAGCGGAAATACGGACCACCCTTTCAAAAAAAGATCAGGATGAATTGGTCATTCCAGATCCGCTTTGGGAAAAGTTGATTGGGATAAAAGGTTGGCTCCCGGTTGTGGAGTGATTAGCAACATCTTGAATATGTGTAACCCGTCCTCCTTAGGTGGGCGGGTTTTTGCATGTTTTCATATGAAACTAAAAATCAATCATCTTCAGCTAGAAAAAGAGAGGTTGATTCAGCAGAATTCTGGATTTAACCATTCCCTGATAGTAAATACTATCTTTAAGGCTTATGTTTTACGTGAATTAAAAATTAATATTTGTACCAATGAATAAAATATATTATTATAAATTTAATAAGCAGGTATGAAAATGGAGGGTCTATAATGAAATTTCCACACGATTTTTTATTCGGAGCAGCTTCTGCTTCTTTTCAAATAGAAGGAGCATGGGATGAAGATGGTAAAGGTATAACGAATTGGGATGTTTTCTCAAAGATACCGGGGAAAACATTTGAAGGTACAAATGGGGATGTAGCGATAGACCATTATCATCGTTACAAAGAAGATATTAAATTAATGGCAGAGATGGGACTTGAATCATACCGGTTTTCCATTTCATGGGCGCGTATTTTGCCAACAGGTGACGGGGAAGTCAATGAAAAAGGCTTGGAATTTTATAATAATGTAATTAATGAATGCTTAAGATATGGGATTGTTCCATTTGTTACGCTGTATCATTGGGATTTGCCTTTGACGCTTGAACAAGATGGGGGATGGACGAATAAGCGAACAGCTGAAGCATTCGTCATGTATGCGGAGATTTGTTTTCGCGCATTCGGAGACCGCGTCAAACATTGGATCACGTTTAATGAAACGGTTATGTTTTGCGGTTTAGGGTATTTAAAAGGAGCGCACCCGCCTGGAATCCAAAACGATGAAAATAAATACTTTCAAGCGACACATTATGTTTTTTATGCACATGCAAAAGCGGTAGAGGTATACAAGGCACTGAATCATTACGGTGAAATTGGAATTACCCATGTTTTCCTGCCAGCTTATAGTATTGATGGCAAACATGAGAATGTATTAGCTGCTAGGCATGCCAATGAATATGAAACTTTTTGGTACTATGACCCCATTTTAAAAGGTGAATATCCAGCTTATGTGGTTGAGCAATTAAAGGAGAAAGGCTGGACACCAAGTTGGACCGAAGAAGAACTTGATACGCTAAAAAGAAATGCGGGGAAAAATGATTTTATTGGACTTAATTATTACCAGCCCATTCGTGTGGAAAAAAATCGGGAAGCCGTTTCAAATATGGAGCATTCAAGAGAAACATCTACTCTAGCTCCAGGAAACCCGTCTTTTGATGGCTTTTATCGGACCGTAAAAATGGAAGATAAAACATATACAAAATGGGGCTGGGAAATCTCACCTGAAGGATTTTTAGATGGGCTTCATATGTTAAAAGAGCGTTATGGTGATATTAAAATGTATGTTACAGAAAACGGACTTGGTGATGAGGATCCGATTATCGATGGTGAAATAGTGGATGTTCCCCGTATTAAATATATTGAGGAACATTTAAAAGTGATTAAGCGGGCAATCAAAGAAGGCATCCATTTAAAAGGATATTACGCATGGTCTGTCATTGACCTATTAAGTTGGTTAAACGGGTATAAGAAGCAATACGGATTTATTTACGTGGATCATCATGATCAGTTAAACCGGAAAAAGAAGCTGTCGTTTCATTGGTATAAGCATATTATCGAGACGAGAGGAAAAGAGCTGTAAACTGAAAGAAAACGTATATAGAGCCTTGAGTTTTTATAGAGCATGTTTTGAGCATCTTTCTCAAAACATGCTTTTTTTATTGGTCATTAATCAAGTTTTCTGATATGGGGAATTAGTCCAAAGTTCAAATCTCCTGATTCGTAGTCTGAATCTCCGGCTTCAAATTAACTAGACTGGAAATATGGTCCCGGATTGTAATAAAAATGTAAAAAGATTCAAAAAAATGCAAACAAATGTTAACGTTACTAACAATGTACAGTTTTACGTTTTACTGTATAATGTTGTAGCGTGGTCGAGGCCATGTCAAATAACTTAACATAAGGAGATTACATATGACGATTATTTCTTAGCTTTGAAAAGTCCCCCCCACATGGTTTGTCCCGTTGAAAAAACCTACAATAGTTAGATTAATTTCGATCAAGCAACTCCCTCTAAAATGAAAGAATGATTTTTCCTGATGATGGTAGATCCCAACTAAAAAAACGACTAAGGATGTGAGTTTTAAAAAGATGATAAAAGATTCTAGATTTAAAGGGTATAATATGAAGGGTTTTCAAAAGGACGTAACGGCAGGATTGGTCGTAGGTGTTGTAGCCATCCCTTTAGGATTGGCTTTTGCAATTGCTTCAGGCGTCGAACCGATATACGGGTTATATACGACCATCATCGCTGGAATCCTCATATCGATTTTGGGTGGCTCCAAGTATCAAATTGGAGGGCCAACCGGGGCGTTTGTTCCTTTATTATTTGGAATCGTTATGCAATATGGGTATGAAAGCCTGCTTATTGCCGGGTTTTTAGCCGGAATGATGTTAGTCGTGATGGGTCTTCTTAAGTTAGGCAATTTGATGAAGTTCATTCCCCGTCCCGTCATCATTGGATTTACAACAGGAATTGCGATAATAATCTTTTCAGGGCAAATTGCCAACTTCTTTGGTATGAAAGTGGAAAAACATGAAGCGTTCATGGATAACATGAAGGAACTGGTGATTAAAGCAGACACGATCAATCTATATAGTGTGATTGTTGCGATTATATGTTTTGTCGTCATACTGCTGGCACCTAGACTTTTGCCACGAGTACCAGGACCGCTTCTGGGTCTGCTGATTTCCACAATTGCAGCTTACTTTTTATTTCCCGATAAGGTGGCTACGATTGGTTCCACGTATGGAGCGATTCCGAAAGGTTTTCCGGAATTCCAAGTGCCAGAGCTATCAGTGGAAGTCATTATCACACTCCTTCCCGTTGCTTTTACGATTGCCTTGTTAGGCGGTGTCGAGTCATTGTTATCCGCTACCGTGGCCGATAACATGGGGGGAACCAAGCATGATAGTAATAAGGAATTGGTTGGGCAAGGAATCGCGAACATCGCGACCCCATTCTTCGGCGGGATACCTGCAACAGGTGCCATTGCCAGGACAGCTACCAATATAAAAAGCGGGGCAGTCTCCCCGATGTCCGGAGTCATTCACGGAATTGTCGTTTTACTGGTTTTGCTGGTGCTTTCTCCATATGCAGCGCATATACCTTTGGCTAGCATGGCGCCCATATTGATGTTTGTTGCCTGGAATATGAGCGAAAGAAAGGAATTCGCTCATGTATTGAAAACGAAGACGGCGGATTCTGCGGTTTTGCTAGTCACCTTCCTCGTCACAGTCTTCACTGATTTAATCATGGGAGTGGGAATCGGCTTATTGATTGCCTTCATCACCTTCATTGCAAAAATGAGCCACACGTTAAAAGTCAGGGAAAGAAGTCATGAGATTACAGAGATTGTTCCAATTGATAATTCGGATTCAAAGATCAATGTGTATAACTTGGAAGGTCCCCTCTTCTTTGGTTCGATAGACGTCCTGGAGTCATCGATATTGGAGAACTTGGATAATAAGACGAAAGTGTTGGTATTAAGCATGCGCCGGGTAACATATATGGACACTTCAGCAGAGGCTGCACTATTGGCGATTGTTAATCGCATCGGAAAATATAAGGGGAAATTAATCATTTCCGGAATTCAGCAGCAACCAAAGGAATTGTTACTCAGCACTGGGTTGTATCATAAAATAGATAAACAGCACTTTTTTAAATCGAAGGAAGATGCCCTGTATTTTGCCAAGAAGCAGTTGAAGGGCAATTCGGATAAAGTAGTCTAATAGTTTCATCCTCGAAGTCACCTTTTTGGATAGTTATGTTATAGTATCGTTAACAGTAGATTTTTAAAAGAAGGTGACTATCTGGGTGAATGTATATCGGATTGGCCAGCTTGCTGAACTTGCGAATGTTTCGAGAAGAACCATTGACTATTACACACAATTAGGAATGCTGAACTATGAAAAAACTGGGTCAAGATATCGGTATTACACAGAAGATGCTTTAAATCGTCTTCAAATGATTAATCGGTATAAAGAACAGAATATGCCTTTGACCGAAATCAAGGAACGGTTACAAGTCTGGTCGGAAACCACTGTTGATTCTGAGCAAGTGCTCTTGATGGTGGACAAGCTATCTACAGACCTTAAAGGACTGGAGAATGAATTGCTGGAATTAAAGCCTTTATTGGAACAGCTTGATGAACAGCAATTAACATATGCTGCACAACAGCTTTCCGTTCGGGGCAGCTCTTTATTGAGTATCCTTGCCATGCTCGCCTAAGCTTTTTGCCAAGTTCAACAAAAAAAAGACCTGATTGGGTCTTTTTTTGTTAACTGGACATTTAATGAAAACTTCAAACTCATAAGGATAACCTGACTTTATATACGATGGCGGTACTTTTTTTTGGAAGAACGGAGTCTATAGATCTTTTTTCAATAAAGATGAAGGATATAAGGGAATGGAAAAAGAAGAACTTAAGTATCTATTACTATATGAAGAGGTGAAAGGGAATGATTGGATCGATAGTTACGACGGTAAAAGGACATCTTCAAGGTACTATGGAAAACGATATATGCGTTTGGCGTGGAGTCAGGTATGCGAAAGCGCCGATTGAGGGTCTGCGTTTCCTCTCGCCGGAGCCAGTTGATAAGTGGAGCGGTGTCCTGGATGCAGTGGATTTTGGTCCGATTCCCCCGCAGCCGATGGATCGGGCGGTAAGGACAGGAATGACCGGAAATGAAAAAATGGATGAGGATTGCTTGTTCCTGAATATTTGGTCGCCTAGGGCTGATGATAAAAAACGCCCGGTCATGGTGTGGATTCCTGGAGGAGCATACATAACGGGAGCTGGATCCCTTGATATGTACAATGGACATTTACTGGCTAAGAATGGAGATGTAGTCGTAGTAAGCATCAACTATAGGCTGGGGGCACTGGGATATCTGGATTTTTCCGAGTTGGCAGGTGAGGGAGAAATATTTGAAACCAATTTAGGTTTACGTGATCAAGTTGCGTCTCTGAAATGGGTTAAAGAAAATATAGAAGCGTTTGGCGGCGACCCTGATAATGTTACGATATTTGGTGAATCAGCTGGTGGCAATGCGGTGACGACTTTACTTACTGTTCCTTCAGCGAGAGGTCTTTTTAAACAGGCCATTGCGGAAAGTCCCGCTCCGACATCTGTTTACGGAAAAGGATTTGCGCGCCAATTCAGTGAAAGGTTCCTTGGAATATTGGGCATTGGAAAGGATGAAATCCACCGATTAAAGACACTTCCAGTTCAAGAGATTGTCACGGCCTCCTACCAACTCTTACAGGAAAATTCACAGGCCATGCCGGGCTCACTATCATTTGGACCTGTCGTAGATGGTGACTTCCTGCCTGATTATCCACTAGATTCGATTCGATCCGGAAAAGCAAAGGGAATACCTTTGCTTATAGGAACAAATAGGGACGAAGCAACGTTATTCGACCAGATGGATCCCCCGTTAATCCCAACTAATGCGGCGATGATTCAGAAAATGTTCGAAAACACTGATCCAGAGGCGAAAGAGCGAATTACGAATGCTTATATAAACTACCCAGAAAAGGAAGCTGCACTTGGCATTGGCCGTGATGCGACTTTCCATATTCCCTCGGTTTGGTATGCGGAGGCATACAGCCGCTTTGAAAAAACATGGATGTACCGTTTTGATTATAAAACGGCGGCAATGCGCATAAGTAAATTAGGGGCGACACATGGTATGGAAATTCCTTTTGACTTCCAGACTTTCGACTCGGCATTTGGGAAACGGATTACTTCATATGGTTCAAGGTCAGCTGCCCTAAAGGTTTCCCATAGAATGCAGGGCCATTGGGTCAACTTTGCGAAACATGGAAACCCCAATCCCCCGGAAGGCGAAATCTGGCCGAAATATGATGAAAGAAATCACTACACAATGATTTTTGATAAAAAGGATTATATTGAAAAAGATCCTGACAGAATGATAAGGTTGGCATGGGAAGGGGTAGGGATTTACAAGTGAAAAATAGCGGCTTGGAAGAAAGCGGGGAGAACATGGATATCAATAATTTCATGTCAACGAAAGAGTATGCGAAAACTTTGGATCAGGAAGATCCATTAGTTTCTTACAGAGAGGAGTTCTACTTGAACCCCGGAATGATTTATATGGATGGCAACTCATTGGGACTTTTATCAAAGCGGGCTGAGAAAAGTTTAATGAAGTCATTGGAAGATTGGAAAAGGTATGGAATCGATGGGTGGACGGAAGGCACCGAGTCCTGGTTTTACTTTTCTGAGAGATTGGGTGAATTGAGTGCCCCGCTGGTAGGTGCTTTAGAGGATGAAGTGATAATGGGAGGGTCGACTACAGCTAATCTGCATCAGCTTGCTGCCACTTTTTTTGAACCGAGAGCTGGCAGGAATAAGATTTTGGCGGATGAACTAACCTTCCCGAGTGATATCTATGCACTTCAAAGCCAGCTCCGATTGCATGGGCTTGATCCTTCGGCACACTTGGTTCAGGTGAAAAGCCGAGATGGTAAATTCCTTGAAGAAGCTGACATCATTGCCGAGATGAACGAGGAAATAGCGTTAATTGTACTTCCGACGGTATTATATCGAAGCGGTCAGATCCTTGATATGGAGAGGTTAACAAAGGAAGCGCATGCGCGTGGAATCATGATAGGATTCGATGCCTGTCATTCCGTGGGAGCCATCCCGCATTTGTTTGACAACTGGGAAGTGGATTTCGCGTTTTGGTGTAATTATAAGCATTTGAATGGCGGACCAGGATGTGTAGCAGGGTTATATGTGAACCGTAAGCATTTTGCAAGGCTGCCCGGGTTGGCTGGATGGTTTGGCTCGCGGAAAGATAAGCAGTTCGATATGGAACATACCCTTACCCAAGCAAATTCGGCAGGTGCCTTTCAAATTGGAACTCCCCATATATTAAGCATGGCTCCCCTTTTAGGCTCGCTTGAAATGTTTGCGGAGGCGGGGATAGAACAAGTCCGGAAGAAATCCCTGAAGCTGACTCAATATCTTATGGATTTAATACATTCGGAATTGACGGGATATGGATTTGAGATTGGGAGCCCAAGGCATGAAGCAAAAAGGGGCGGTCATATCATCCTTGAACATCCAGAAGCTGCAAGAATATGTAAAGCATTAAAACAAGAGGCCATCATTCCCGATTATCGTGAACCGAATATGATTCGTTTAGCACCTGTTGCTCTTTATACCTCTTTTCAGGAAGTCTATGAAACTGTACAGGTGCTTAAGAAGGTCATGGACGGCAGATTATATGAAAACTATGAAAATAAAAGGGGAATCATTGCCTAGAATGGGAGCAACATATGGAGAAAAATAAACTGCATCGTGAATTATCATCGAATCAAATCACCATGATAGCCATGGGATGTGCAATTGGCACCGGGTTATTCTTGGGCAGCGGCCTTGCGATTTCAACGGCAGGTCCAAGTGTACTTATCAGCTATGCAATAGGTGCATTCATTGTCCTTCTGCTGATGGGCTGTTTGGCGGAAATGACTGTAGCCTATCCAACATCGGGATCATTTGGAACCATTGCTGAAAAATATATAAGTCCATTTGCGGGTTTTGTTGTTAGGTATTCATATTGGATAGCGAATGTTCTTGCCATCGGTGTCGAAGTGAGTGCCATCGCTGTTTATATGAAATATTGGTTCCCTGCTGTACCTGGAAGTGTTTGGATTTTCCTTTTTGCTGCACTGCTAATCTATGTAAATGCGACGAGTGTCAATACATTCGGGAATTTTGAGTATGTATTTTCAATGATCAAGATAAGCGCCATTGTCATATTCATTCTACTGGGCGCCTATGTGGTGATTGGCGCTGGACCTTCAAGCGGGATCGGTGTAGAGAACTATGCCAATGATGGAGGTTTTATGCCTTTCGGCTTTTGGGGGCTATGGGTCGCCATATTCATTTCGCTCTTCAGCTTTTTAGGAACTGAGTTGATTGCGGTGACGGCGGGAGAAGCAAAGGACCCGGATATAGCAGTCCCTAAAGCTTTGAAGGCAACTGTCTTCAGGCTTGCCACTTTTTATGTACTGACTATCGGGATCATGTTAATGATTGTTCCTTGGCAATCTGCCGGTATTGATAAAAGCCCATTTGTTAAGGTAATGGAAATCCTGAATGTTCCCGGGGCATCGGGAATAATGAATTTCATTATTTTAACCGCTGCTTTATCCGCTATGAATAGTCAATTATATGCCTCCACCAGAATGATATTTTCGTTATCCGAGCAAAAGCAGGCTCCAGCCTTATTTCAAAAAGTGAGCAGGAAAGGTGTCCCGGTAAGGGCACTTCTCATATCCACTTTAGGAATATTTCTTGCTGCAGGAGTAAAGGTCTTGCTTCCGGATACTTCATATGCATTCATGATGGGGATATCGATGTTCGGAGCCATTTTAACCTGGTTCATGGTTTTCATTTCCCATTTATATTTCAGGAAGAGGTGGGAGAAATCAGGGGGCCGCAAATTACCGGTTAAAATGTATGGATTTCCATATCTAACGATTCTTGGTGCATTTCTTTTGTTTGCTTTGACGGTATCTACCTGGTTCACTGGCCCATTTAAAATCGTGCTCCAGTTCGGGGTTCCTTGGCTGATCTTTCTTTGCATCGTTTATTTATTGATGTCGAAATTCAAAAGAAAGTAAAGGGAAAGAGGGATAGTATGGATAAGGGTCCAAGAGATGAACATCGTTTGGAAGAAAGTATGGTAACTGATTTTGAAAAAGATATGTCCTATGGGGACTATCTGCATTTAAATCAAATTTTATCAAGTCAGCATCGACTTTCCGGCCATCACGATGAAATGCTGTTCATCATCATTCACCAAACAAGTGAATTGTGGATGAAATTGATCATCCATGAATTGACTGCGGCAACTGATCATATTGTGGCAGGACATTTGGAGCCTTCCTTTAAGATGCTATCCAGAGTGGCCAGGATCCAACAGCAACTAGTTCAATCTTGGAATGTGCTTTCGACCTTGACGCCATCCGATTATATGGAATTCCGGAAAAAACTAGGGAACTCTTCAGGGTTTCAATCATTTCAGAACAGGTTGATAGAATTTGCGATGGGTCAAAAGAATTCGCAAATATTGGCCGTTTTCCGTCATCAGCCCGAGCTTTATGAGTCGATGATGGAAGCCTTGAATAAACCAGGTATTTATGATGCGGCTATAGGGGCTTTGGCTGCAAGAGGGCTTCCCATTGATCAATCGGTCCTGAAGAGGGATTGGTCTTTAATTTATCAGGAAAATGCAAGTGTTGAAAAAGCATGGCTGACCGTTTACCGTGATGTGCATAACTACTGGGATTTGTATGAGCTGGCCGAAAAACTCGTTGATATCGGAAGTCTACAACAATTCTGGAGATTCAATCATATGAGCACCGTAGAACGGATCATCGGTAATAAAAAGGGAACTGGCGGATCGTCCGGTGTAAGTTATCTGAAGAAAGTGGTCGAACAGCCATTTTTTCCGGAGCTTTGGACATTAAGGACCAAACTGTAAGCTTTGACTGGGGGGGATATCATTAATCAATGGTTAGATATTTCCTAGCGCCTTAATGAAAATACGCCATATTGGCTAGGAGATAGTAATATTCATATCGGCTGAATTCATCCAGGGCTGAAGGGTCATCTGCAAATGTAGGGGAAATCAGGGTGACCCTTTAAGAATTCAATTGATTGTCCATATCATTTTGATGGAAATGGAAAAAACCATCGAACATGATCTCGGTTTATGAAGCCGGGCACGGGAGCCCGGTCAGGGCCGTGGTGAAAAAGAAAGGCTGATGAGGGGGATATAAGGATGGGCAAAATTGGAGTTTATGGATCTTCCTTCGATCCGGTCACGAATGTGCATTTATGGACTGCATCCACCATTGCGCATCGTGCTAAGCTTGACAAGGTGATTTTTTTACCTTGCTCAAATGGCCGTATCGATAAACAGATGAAAACGAGCAATGAACACCGTTGGGAAATGCTCAAGCTGGCAATAGGGGGCAACCCGTTATTCGAAGTCAGTGATTATGAAATTAATGAACGTGCCGGAACGAGTAAACAATATACTTGGTATACGATGGAATATTTTAAATCACGATTTCCAAAGGACGAAGTTTACTTCATAATGGGTGCAGATTTACTTGAAGATATTGATAATCAGGAGTTGCCGGTGCACTTACGATGGAAATTCAGGGAAAAACTGATTGCAAATCATAAATTCATCGTCATGGCACGGGATGGGATCGATATGCTGAAAATCATATCCAAAAGTCCATTGCTAAGGAATTATGATGATGGCAATACATTTCACCTTATTGATAAAGGCCTTTCCATGGAAATCAGTTCTACATATATAAGGGATGAATTCGCGATGGGCGGGGAACCAAGATATTTACTGCCTGATCAGTGTTATCAGTATATCGTGGACAATAAGCTGTATCAAAAAGCATCAAATTCATAAGTGTTGGCTAGGTATTAAAAAGGGCTCGATCTCCCCGTTGGATCGAGCCCTTTTCGTTTGGTGGAATTCTTAAACTTGCAAAACGTGAATGAATTTAAATAAAAGGACATGTAATACCTAGTTGACAACTGGGTTAACTTTGCTTTATGGTAATGATATACAAAAAATAAAATACTTGCTGATCAGAGAACTGAAGGCATACTATCTCCTGAATAATTGAAAGGGAAATAGCATGCCTTTTTTGTTGTAAAAAAAGGGGGAAGCTCATGAAAAAGGTAATGTTATTGATAAGTTTGATTTTAGCATTCGGTGTACTTGCGGGATGCAACTCGGAAAAAACGGAAGGCGACGGGACATCAAAGTCAGTCGAGCTTTTGAATGTGTCATATGATCCGACAAGGGAATTGTACCAGGAATTCAATGAAGCGTTCGTGAAGCACTGGAAAGAAGAATCCGGTCAGGATGTAACGATTCAGCAATCACATGGCGGATCTGGTAAACAGGGCAGGGCAGTTATTGATGGATTGGAGGCGGATGTCGTTACATTGGCATTGGCTTATGATATTGATGCCATTTATGAAGCTAGTAATTTGTTAGCGAAGGATTGGCAAAAACGTTTACCGGAGAACTCGACACCATACACATCAACCATTGTGTTTTTGGTGAAAAAAGATAACCCTAAAGGCATTAAAGATTGGGATGATCTGATTAAAAAGGATGTATCCGTCATTACCCCAAATCCAAAGACAAGCGGAGGGGCAAGGTGGAATTACCTGGCTGCCTGGGCTTATGCGGAGAAAAATTTCGATAATGACGAAACAAAAGTGAAGGATTTCATGAAAAAACTTTATCAGAATGTTGAAGTCCTGGATTCAGGGGCCCGCGGTGCAACGACCACTTTTGTGGAAAGGGGAATTGGTGACGTACTAATCGCTTGGGAGAATGAAGCCTATTTAACACTGGAAGAATTCGGAGATGACAAATATGAAATTGTCAATCCTTCAATCAGTATATTAGCAGAGCCACCGGTAGCTGTTGTCGATGAAGTGGTCGAGAAAAAAGGAACAAAGGAAGTGGCTGAAGCCTACCTGGAATATCTCTATACTGATGCCGGTCAGGAAATTGCCGCGAAAAACTTCTATCGTCCAAGGGATGAGAAGGTTCTCGCTGAATATGAAGACCAATTTGCCAATATCGATATGGTGACTGTTGATGATACGTTTGGCGGTTGGAAAAAAGCCCAGGAAACACATTTTAATGATGGTGGCACATTTGACGAGATTTATCAACAGCAATAAGTATGTAGGAGAAGATGGCTTTAACATCTTCTCCTACATAAATCAGAAAAAGGGTTGAGGCGAAGCGATGAATATAGTGACTGAAGGTAAACAGACGAAAAAGAGGACCATACCCGGTTTTGGATTGACGATGGGTTTTACGCTGCTGTATCTCTCCATCATCGTTTTGATCCCGTTATCGATGGTTTTTCTAAACACATTTTCAATGGGGTTCCAGGATTTTTGGGCGACCATAACTGAACCAAGGGTTCTCGCTTCTTATAAATTGAGTTTCATGACAGCGTTAACTGCGGCCTTTGTGAACGCAGTTTTTGGTGTGTTAATTGCCTGGGTGCTTACTCGTTATGAGTTTCCCGGCAAACGGATCATCGATGGACTGGTTGATTTGCCTTTTGCCCTCCCGACTGCCGTGGCAGGGATTACGTTGACCACCTTGTATTCACCGAACGGATGGATCGGGCAATTTTTCAGCTTTAAAGTCGCTTTCACTCCCGCAGGGATCATCATCGCCCTTATATTTATCGGTCTGCCATTCGTGGTGCGGATGGTTCAACCGGTGCTTGAAAATATCGAAAAAGGGATGGAAGAAGCATCTGCCTCTTTAGGGGCGAATCGAATGCAGACATTCATTAAAATTATCTTCCCGGAATTGATTCCAGCGATATTGACGGGTTTTGCACTTTCTTTTGCGAGGGCACTTGGAGAGTATGGATCAGTTGTCTTCATTGCCGGAAATATGCCGTTTAAAACAGAGATTTCCCCGCTGATCATCATGACAAAGCTTGAACAGTATGATTATGAAGGTGCAACAGCAGTTGCAGCTGTCATGCTCATTATTACATTTATAATCTTATTCACCATCAATATCTTACAATGGTGGACCGGCAAAAGATATTCAGGGAAGTAGGAGGGATATGATGGAACATGATAATTCAGTTGTTGCAAATGCGAATCACCCAGTCATGATTACGAGAAACGCAACTAAAGAGCCTAGATCCATTCAGTGGATCCTTATTTCCATTGTATTGCTATTTCTCACTTTGTTTTTAGTTGTCCCATTAATCGCGATTTTTGTAAAAGCCTTTGAAAAAGGTGCCGAAGCCTATTTGGCGGCCATTGTCCACCCTGATGCCGTGGCTGCGATTAAGTTAACATTGATCGTTGTCCTTATCACCTTGCCGCTCAATGCCATATTTGGAGTGGTTGCCGCGTGGACCATAACAAAATATGATTTCAAGGGAAAAAACTTCTTAATAACATTGATAGATTTGCCTTTTTCCGTTTCACCCGTCATTGCCGGGTTGATTTTTGTCCTTCTGTTCGGCTTGCATGGAACACTTGGTCCACTGCTGCAATCTCTTGACATTAAAGTGATCTTTTCAATACCAGGGATTGTCATCGCCTCCATTTTCATTACCTTCCCATTCATTGCGCGCGAGTTGATCCCGCTCATGCAAAGTCAGGGGACGTCTGAAGAAGAGGCCTCACTCACGCTGGGTGCGGGAGGGTTTAAGACATTTTGGTATGTGACGCTTCCCAATATAAAATGGGGACTTCTATATGGAGTCATCCTTTGCAATGCAAGAATAATTGGGGAGTTTGGAGCTGTATCGGTCGTATCAGGCCATATACGGGGCATGACCAATACGATGCCGCTTCATATTGAAATCTTATACAATGAATATCAATTTTCGGCCGCTTTTGCCGTTGCATCCCTGATGTCCATTTTTGCAATCATAACCTTGATCATTAAAAGCTTCATAGAGTGGAAAACTGACTTTAAATCAACCAAGGCGAGGTAGGAGGAATGAAATGAGTATCATCATTGAAAATGTTACAAAATATTACGGGTCCTATCAAGCACTCCGGAACATCGATTTGGAAATAAAGAGCGGTGAACTTGTAGCCCTTCTTGGCCCTTCAGGATCGGGAAAAACGTCATTACTGCGTATCATCGCGGGTCTTGAACAGGCTGAGAACGGAAAGATCCTTTTTAATGAAGAGAATTACACGCATAAACATGTAAAAGATCGAAATGTGGGTTTCGTCTTTCAGCATTATGCCCTTTTTCGCAATATGACCATTTTTGATAATATTGCCTATGGATTAAAGGTTCGCCCTAGAAAAATGAGGCCCAGTAAAGAAGTTATTGCACAAAAGGTTACCGAATTGCTTCAACTCGTCAAGCTGGAAGGATATAAAGATCGTTATCCATCGCAATTATCAGGCGGCCAGCGCCAGCGTGTCGCACTGGCAAGGGCACTTGCCGTTGAACCGAATATCCTCTTGCTTGATGAACCATTCGGGGCATTGGATGCCAAGGTTCGCAAAGAACTTCGGCGTTGGCTAAGAAGACTTCACGATGAATTCAATGTTACGAGTGTATTCGTGACGCATGATCAGGAAGAGGCGATGGATGTTGCTGATCGGGTCGTAATCATGAATGAAGGGAAAATTGAACAGATTGGAACTCCGGAAGAAGTATATGATCACCCGGAAAATCCATTCGTTTATGATTTTCTCGGTAGTGTCAATCTTTTCAAGGGCAACGTTCACCAAGGGAAATTGGTAACTGGGAATGTGGAAATGAATGCACCGGGCAGTGAAGATGGAGCGGGAACTGGTTATGTAAGGGCTCATAACTTTATCATAGAAAGAGAACCAACAGAAAAGGATTCGATCGCATCCATAATTGACCACATCCATACAATTGGCCCCATCGTCCGGATTGAAGTCATTCGTCAGGATACAAACGAACCGCTGGAAATCGAACTGACGAAAGAACAATATATGAATCTGGAAATAAGTAAAGGAGAAAGGGTATTCGTCCGACCGAAAGAATTGAAAGTTTTTGTCGACTTTATGGCTGGAATTTAAGGATGGGTCGAATATTGTCGGAAAAACCGCTGATGAGCGGTTTTTTTTATGGGAATGCTAACGGACCTTCCCGTATGAAGGGTAAATGAGCTGCAATCTGTTCCAAAAGGGCTACCGTGCATTCACAAGTGGTGCGTTTTTGTCTGCCAATAGTCTATGGTCCCTTGGTGCTAAACACTAGATAGAAAGTCTTGCATCAAAATACGAAGGTGGTTATGTAAGATATTGGATGTTTTATCACGTAAAAAAGTCGAATCTTTATGCTTAATGTTAAAATTGAAATATAATTGTAATATTGTTATTACGTATTTGACAAAATCTGATGATATACTACGACTTAGATGAAAACATAGTAGAGTTTAAGAAATGTATTTAATATTATCTCAACCTTAGAAGATTACATAAAGAGTAAAAAAAATAGAGAAGAGTTCCCAGCAATTTATTTTGACTAATCATTTTTCATAGAGAAAAAGAAGTGGGTCGATGGAAATGCAAGGGGAGGAAAGCAGGGGAAATGAGTTTGAAGAAAAAACTTATCGTATTGAACACGACAATTATGCTTGGATTAGGAAGCGCTTTTGCCATACCGTCTGTAAAAGCTGAATCTATCACGGATATTCAATCGCAACGTACAGGAATACAATCAGATATTTCAGAGGCAGAACAAGTTATTCAGCAATTGAAAAAAGAACAATCGAAAATGAATGCCCAAATTGCCCAGATCGAATCGGCAATGAAAGAAAATGACCAAAAAATCAAAGATACTAAACAAGAAATTAAAGACACCGAAAAAGACATAGAATCTTTAAAGAAAGAAATTAAAGCGTTGGAAGAAAGAATCGCAAAACGCGAAGAAGTCTTGAAAGAGCGCGCACTTTCTTTCCAAGAGAGCGGCGGGGACGTTGAGTACCTAGAAGTTGTTTTAGGTTCTAAAAGCTTTGGTGAATTCGTTAATCGTGTTGGAGCGGTAGCCACTATCGTGGAAGCTGACCAACAGATTCTTAGTGAGCAGGAAGCGGATAAAGCTGACTTAGAGAAAAAACAAGCGACCGTTGAGAAAAAATTGCAAAGCCTTAAGGATATGGAAGTAGAGCTTAAAGGCATGCAATCGCAAATTAAAGATCAAAAAGCTGAAACTGTCAACATGAAGGCTAAGATTGAAAAGAAGGAATCGGAAACAGAAGCACTAAAACAATCTTTAGAGAATAAAGATGCCGGTTTAGAAGCACAGATAGCATCCATCCGTGAAAATATCAAAAAAGAGGAAGAACGTAAAGCATCAGAGAAAGCAGAACTTGACCGTGCTGCTGAAGAAGTGAATTCTTCAAATTCTTCCAGTGAAGGATCATCAAGCTCTTCTAACGAAGAATCATCAAGTTCTTCTAAAGGCGAAGCTTCGGCAAAAAGCTCATCTAAAGCTGAATCATCTTCAAATTCATCTGAAAACAGTTCTGCTGCTAAACCTGCAGCCAGTAAAACTGAAACATCAAGTAAGCCAAGCAGTGCAAATACAGGCTCGGCCATTACAGCAGGTTATAAATATATCGGTAACTCCACATATAAATTTGGTGGCGGAAGAACGGCATCCGATATTGCTAACGGTCTTTTCGATTGTTCAGGATTCGTTGCATGGGCTTATAAACAAGCTGGTGTGAACCTTCCAGCAAGTACGGATGCATTGAAAAGTGCAGGACGTCAAGTATCTAAGAGTCAAATACAACCTGGAGATTTAGTGTTCTTCAATACCTATAAAACTGATGGACATGTCGGTATTTATGTCGGCGGCGGCAAATTTATCGGTTCCCAAAGTTCAACAGGTGTTGCAATCGCCAATATGGAAAGCGGATATTGGGCAGGTGTATTCAACGGCCGTGTCGTTCGTGTAAACTAATAGTTCAAAAATAAGCAGGGGATAAAATGCCCCTGCTTATTTTTTTTGAAAAAAAATCGAAAAAAATGAAACTTATTTTGAATTTCAACGTAAATACTATAAGATAAAACAAGGATAGGTGATGTGGACTTCAGTAACTCTGGAAAACATATAAAGAAACAACAATCCATACTATTAAACGGAGGCAAAAAAACATGATGAAAAAAATTATGGCTGCATTACTTACAATTACACTAGCATTCTCGCCAGTCGGCACTTATGTATTCCAGGATCATACGGAGTCAGTCGATGCAAGGGGTTACAAGTCAGGAAAAAGAAGCTTTAACAGCAACAACAATAATAATTCGAATTTCCAAAATAAAGAAACGAAGAAGTCCGATGCTACTACTGCCAATAAAGCCAAGAGTGGAAACACATTCGCAAAAGGCGGCTTAATGAAAGGAATTATGCTAGGTGGACTGGCAGGTTTACTTTTTGGCAGCCTATTCGCCAATATGGGAATGCTTGGTTCTATACTTGGTCTATTAATCAACGTGTTGGCGGTTGTGGTATTAATCGTTGTGATCCGTAAAATATTCACATATTTCAAAGATAAGAAGAAGAAAGAGGATACAAACCCATGGAGAGGCTAAAGATATCCGAACAAGATATCATCAATGCGGTTTGTGTTTACATTGCCCGTAAAAAGCAGGTACAACCCAATGAGGTGGAAGTCGAGTTAATGTATGATGATGATTATGGTTTTTCGGCGGAAGCGTTTGTCGATGGCCGGAAACAAGTGTTAATTACCATCAACTTGATAGAAGCGCTTCGCTTATGGCTGGATGAATATATGAATAAAGATCCATACTCGGGTATTGAACTTGTTTTGGATGATGAAGAAGGCATTGTGGCTTTAGTAAGTGAAAGTAATAGATAAGTAAAAAGGATGCCGTAACGGCATCCTTTTTTTATTTAATGAGGTACAACTTGATCGGTGTGAAGGAAAAAGATAAAAGAGAAATAGAAAAATAGTAAAGCAAAATGCTAGATTACCAACACATTTGTTAAACACAGATAGAATATAATGAATTATAATTTCCATTTGTTGCAAAAAATGGTCTGCGGAAGTAGGATGGATATATGTTCAATTCAAAGGAGGAGAATAAGTGACAGGTTACATGGAAGATATCACTTTTTTAAATGAAAAGGCCATAAAGTTCGGCAATGAAAAAGTGGAAGCGATACTTGCGCCATCTTTAGGAAGCAATCTGCTTTCGTTTAAGTACAAGCAAAAGGATATTGAGGTGCTGCGAACGCCGGTTAGTCTGGAAGAGTATAAAAAGGCTCCCATTTTATACGGAATGCCTATCCTGTTTCCTCCTAATCGAATTGAAGATGGTCAATTTACATATAAGGGGACTGAGTATAGGTTTCCGGTCAATGAAAGGGGAAAATTCAATCATATACATGGTTTTTTACATGACAAGCCTTGGCAAGTCTGCAAAAAGGAAGTGAACGGGAAAGAAATCGTCATTAATACTGAATTTTCAAGCAGTGAATTTGATCTAAAAGATAGCTTTCCACAAGATATCACTGTGAATATGTCTTTATCTTTAAGGGCTGAAACATTGGATATAAAATTGGAAATCACCAACAAGGGCATTGAACCCTTTCCATGGGGGGCAGGTTATCATACAGTATTCAATTTTCCATTTGGACCAGGGGGGAAATTGGAGGATTGCAGAATATCTCTTCCCGTCAATAAACATTGGGAGTTGAATGAAAGGTCATTGCCCACTGGTGCAATTCATGAAACGGCCGATATAATGGAAATCCAAAACGCCTTTAGCTTGGAGGGCCGGCTGTTTGATGACCTATTTGGCTATGATGAGGAAAGAGCCCTCGAAAACGAGTGCATTCTCACTGACCAAGAGGCTGGCATACAGGTCATCTATCATGCCGATCAACATTTTAAGTTTTGGGTATTATTCAACCAAGAGGGGTTCGTCTGTCCTGAACCATATACATGGGTAACGAATGCTCCTAATTTGGATTTGTCAGCAAAATTGACTGGATTGAGGGAGTTAAGATCTGGTGAAACGGTTCAGCTGAGAACTAGATTGGCAATAAAGGATATATAAAAAAACACCTTGGCACTTATTTGTGCCAAGGTGTTCAAGGTTATGCTTTTTTTCTCATCCAGAGTGGGTATAGGACGATTCCGAATACATATAAGGCAATGCCAAGTATGAATGTATTCATATCGGTTGTACCTGTCTTGATGACCCAGATCGAGTAGATTAACGCCAGGGTGGTGATAATTCCATCACGTACCCTTGAGCCTTTCATGATGTCATAGGTTTCCCCAGTCATGACCAGTTTCAATTGATACAAAACGGATGCAAGATACGGGATCAAGTAAGCGAGTGTAGCGACGATCATCGAAAATTTATAAGCTTCCAAAATCGTACCCGAAATAGTGGAGAATAAGAATATCTGTGTCATGATATTTGTTATTGTCATAGAACGGACGGGTGTGCCATTTTTGTTCGCTTTCGCAAAATAGGCCGGAAACAAATCCGATTTCGCTGCCTGGTAAGGAACCTCTGAGGCAACGACAATCCATCCGATTGTTGATCCCAATAAGGAAATGACGGCAAGAGCAGCCATTATATAGGTGCCGCTTGAACCAACTACTGCTTGTAGTGCGTCAACAAGCGGTTTTTGTGATATTTTCAACTCGTCTTGTGATATGGCACCCATCGTCAATAAAGTAATGCCGATATAAATGGCAACAGCGATAAGTAAACCAAAAATCGTCGCTTTCTTTACATCATTTTGTGACTTGGCACGGTTTGAAAGCATGACGGCAGCTTCGATACCGATGAAGGCCCATAATGTTGAAATTGCAGCAGCATTCACTTGATCACCTAAAGAGATGGCTGAACCTGCCTTATCATAAAATTCAGCTCCGTTTCCTAGATTGGAAGTATCGAAGATGAATATCGTGATAATGATGAAAAATAAGAATCCAAGCACTTTGGTAACTGTAGCAAAAAGATTCATTTTCCCAGCACTGTTAAAACTTCTTACCAAGATTGCCTGAATCCCCCAAAGGGCAATGGAACATACCGCAAACGTTAATGCTTTACCTAATTCAAGTTGAAACGAACCCGCTGTATAAATCACTTTCGTACTATGCATCACCGGGAAAAACGTTGATAGGTAACCAGCAAATGAAATGATGACAGAAGCTGTCGCAGCCCAATTCGCAGCCCAATAGCCCCAAGCCATGCTATACCCTGAAACCCTTCCTTTAGCAGGAGATTTAAATAATGATTGAGCATAACTTTGCGGTCCAGCCTTTAAATCCGGTTTCCGGACTGCCAGGTTACCAAACACTAAAGCTATTAGAAAAACTCCCAGTCCAGTAACAATCCATGCCAATGTGGCCCCTAATGGACTGGATACCTGTGCTAATTGAGCAGGGAGCATGAAAATTCCGCCGCCGACCATATTTCCAATTACGAAAGTGGTCAAAATCAATAAACCCCATTTTTTATTTACCATTTATATCGAACCTTTCTTATATACATAGTGTGTGTTTATACCGACAACTTATACTAAAATAGTATATCTCAAATAGTTTAGTTTGGTAAAGTGGTAAATAAGTAAAATGTAAAACGCAGATTAATCAGAAAATTTAAAAACGTGATTGACAACAGGAGAAAAATGGATTATATTAGTAAATACCAAGTTAGTTGGTAAGAATAATATGGTTTGTTGTATGAATCGTATTTTTCTATAACATAAGAATCCCGAATATTGCCGATTAGTCAACTAAAGGCACCCTTACATCTAATCTAATTAGATGGCGGGTGCCTTTTATTTATAGTGAGGGGAGGGGAATATGGAGTTCCTATTAACTGGTTATTCTTATTCGGAAAGTAAAGTGATGAGGATATGATAGGTAAACCAAGTTCCTCAAGAAAACATTGAAAGTGGGAAGCGCCTGCGCTTTTCATGCGATCACTTTTAACATTAGGCATGAAACGAAGCTTTATTACCAGTATTGAAGGGGAGATATTATGGAAAAGAAAGAAGAATTGAAAATCAGGCATATCATTTCAAGCTTGGAAGATCTGCAATATGGATCAGTTTTAATAACCGTACATGATGGTAAAATTACACAGGTGGATACAACCGAGAAGAAACGATTCCCATTAGCGAAGAGCCGGGCAGTTAATGCCAGATGAATAATAGTTATTGAGGGAGCTTTCGATATGAAGGCTCTTTTTTTATACAAAAATTTATTCAATTTGGAATTTATAAGAAGATTGTACTGCTTTTAACATGGTAGAATAAGTTAGGGTATAAGGTATTTTTTTATAGGGATTAAATGATATATAAGGGAGGAACAGGGGATAGATGACCTTACAGACTATAGAACATGATATATTGGCATTAGTTGAAACATTTAATGGGAGAATCGCATATAAAATTGAAAATGGTCTTGGGGACACGATTGGATATTATGAGACTGAATCCTTTCAATCAGCTAGTTTGATCAAAATACCAATGATCATCGAAGGTTATCGTCAAAGTGAACAAAAGAAAATCTATTTGAACCAACCAGTGACCATCCCGCCTAATGAAGTGACTGGGGGATCCGGGGTCCTGCATGTCTTATCGAACAAGGTATTTTTAACCGTAGAGGATTTATTGACATTGATGATAACCGTTTCTGACAATACATCCACAAATATGATGATGAACCTGCTAGGCTTTGAGGAAATCAATCAATGCATCAAGGAACTTGGTTTGAAAAATACTGTCCTTGAACGAAAAATGCAGGATTTTAAGGCATTAAAAGAAGGGCGCGACAATACCATATCGGCGGAAGATACGATTACCTGCTTAAAAGCCATACATACAGGCAACTTTTTAACGAAAGAAAGCCAGGAAAGAATCTTGCGTGTATTTGACAATCAGCAATTAAGGGATAAACTTCCATCACTGATGGGCAGAGGGGTCAAGGTCGCAAGCAAAACGGGCGGAATTCGAGGAGTTGCCCATGATTGCGCAATCATTCGGTCAGAAACACAAACTGTTTATGCTGCAGTTCTTACTGAAGATATGAAATCAGAGGAAGAAAGCCGTCAAGTAATCAGTAAAATTGGAAAATTGATATATGATGACATGGTTTCAGAATAAGCTGGTGAATTCAATATTTTTGGAAGAGCGGGAAGTCCTTCATGATTTCCCGCTCTTCGATCTTAGTTATGAGGGAGTCAGTGGGAAAACATGATATATAAGGAAAGAAAAAAACGGGAAAAACTTTAAAGAAATTTTGGTAATTAGCATTATTGCAGTACTGGGGTATTTTGGTTTTTTGCACATGAAAATTCAAGGAACCATTCACCAACAAATTCCGGAAAATGCCGATTATCTCATTATTCTTGGAGCAAGGGTCAAAGGTTCGGTGCCATCATTATCCTTACAATACAGGATTGATAAAGCTGCAGAGTATTTATCGGCTAATAACCAGACAGTGGCCATTGTATCTGGCGGCAAAGGACCGGGAGAAGAAATATCGGAAGCAAAAGCCATGCAACTGGGACTAATTGCCCAGGGAATTGAAGAAGCACGCATTATGATGGAAGACAAATCTACAACAACTCAGGAAAATATTGTTTTCTCAAAAGAACTCATTCCTGATACGGCAGCTACAGGATTGATCGTTAGTAATGACTTTCATATCTACCGGGCAGTCGAAATAGCAAAAAGGGAAGGCTTGGACATGAAAGGAATGCCGGCAAAGACACCAAAAGTGTCACTATTGAAATCATATACCCGTGAATATCTGGCAATTACCAAATACTATTTGACCGATTTGATTGGGAGGTAAAATGGAATTGTCCTAAAGATATGGGGAGCTTTCATTATTCGACTTCCACGACAACATTAGGAACTTCCCAAAAACCTTTCTCTTGATATAGCTCCTTAAGTGTTTTATAAACGGGATACCCGGTATAGGAAATCTCGACTCGTTCATCAGCATCCACTTCTTCCACATCTATATCATCAACAAAACCAAGTTGATCATCGATTTCCATTAAATAATATCCGAGTGCCTCATACCCGCTATAGGCTACAATAACCTTACTGTCAAAACCGCTATTAGAAACTTTGTAATATTTCATTGAGTGACCTCCTTGTTGATAATTCTTTAAGTGAAAATCGTACGGTTTCTTATTACTCTGATATACCCATTAATTACTATCTGAATCATTAAATTGGATAAATAAAGAAAATAGGAAGGCAAAAAGAATGTGAAGCCTACTTTAAAATATCACTGGAAAATTTGCTATCTGCATCAATTCATGTTAATCTAATAAAGAATTGTTTTTGGTTGTGGAAGAGGATACTCGTTATTTTCCAAATGATTAAAAATAGTAATACAATGTGTGTTATGCACTAGGAGGCAACAACAATGGAACAAGGTACAGTTAAATGGTTTAATGCAGAAAAAGGTTTTGGATTTATCGAACGCGAAAACGGAGACGATGTATTCGTACATTTCTCAGCTATCCAAAGCGAAGGCTTCAAATCTTTAGACGAAGGTCAAAAAGTAACTTTCGAAGTTGAGCAAGGTGCACGTGGAGCTCAAGCTGCTAACGTTCAAAAAGCTTAATTTTAAAATTAAATCGTAACCTATATGAACAGACTTCCTCGATGGGAGTCTGTTTTTTATTGTGCTAAAAAATGAAAGCAAAAAAAATCCCACTCTGACTGAGTAGGTTTTTAGTGACTTGTCATTAAGCTTTTTTTAATTCTTCTTCAAAGAAAAAAGTAGTCGGATGTTCTTTAACGGTATAAGAATATCTTTTCATGTTTTTTACATATGCCCATTTATTAATGGTTACTGATTCATTAGTATCCTGAATAGTTACTGTTTCACCAGTATTATACTTATTGCTTTTCAATTTAGCCACCCTCTTTAATAATAGTATAACATATTTGGCATGGAAAGATGTGTTCAAGATATTCCAATGATATAAAGGGGCATGCCATGTCATTCAGTTGGCTGGACAAAAGCTAAAAGCCTAATGGTGATTTTTAAATTGTGAATGAAAAAAACAGCCACATGTTCCCTGGTTTTACAGGAATCACGTGGCTATAATTAGAAGGTTTTCAAGTGATCACGCTTAATGCCGGTTATTTAGAAAGCCCAATCCCCATTACGGAAGACAGGTTCCGAAGTACCGTCCTGTTTGATGCCGTCGATGTTCATTTTCTCCGATCCAATCATGAAATCGACATGTGTAAGGCTTTCATTCAGTCCATTTTCTGCAAGCTCTTCTGGACTCATGTTTTTTCCGCCTTCAATACAGAAAGCATAGGAGCTGCCGATAGCAAGATGGTTTGATGCATTTTCATCGAATAATGTATTGAAGAATAAAACATTCGATTGGGAAATCGGTGAGTTGAATGGAACAAGTGCCACTTCCCCAAGATAGTGAGAACCTTCATCCGTTTCAACCAATTGCTTTAGGATTTCTTCCCCTTCTTCAGCTTTTACTTCAATGATCCGTCCTTCCTTAAAGGTCACGGAAAAATTATTGATGATGTTGCCGCCGTAACTAAGTGGTTTCGTACTGGAAACCGTACCGTTAACGCCTGTTTTCAATGGAACTGTAAACACTTCTTCGGTTGGCATATTAGCCATGAATTCATGACCCTGTACGTTGACGCTTCCTGCTCCGACCCAAAGATGTTTGTCGGGTAACTCGATTGTCAAGTCGGTTCCAGGAGCCGTGTAATGCAATTTTTGGTAATGCTTATCATTTAAATAATCAACCTTTTCATGCAGGGTATCATCGTGTTTTTTCCAGGCCTCCACAGGATCCTTCACATCAACACGAACTGCTTTGAAAATGGCTTCCCATAGCAGATCAACACGTTTTCCTTCTGCTTCTTCAGGGAATACTTTATCAGCCCAAGCCTTTGAAGGGACGGCAACTATGGACCAGCTCACTTTATCGGATTGCATATACTGACGCCACTTCTTCAGTGCAGTCCCGGATGCTTTTTGGAAGTTGGCAATCCTTTCAGGCTTTACACCTTTTAATAAGTCAGGGCTGGAGGAGATGACGGAAAGATAGGCAGCTCCGTTTTCTGCAAGTTCAATCGTTTCTTCTGCGCGCCATTTTGGATACTCGTGGAACACCTCGTCCGGAGCCAGTTCATATTTGGTACGTGAAACGATATCGTCATTCCAATTAACGATGACATTGCGTGCACCGTTCTCGTATGCCTTTTTTACAATGAGACGCACAAGGTCAGCGCCCTCTAATGTTGTGTTTACGACCAAGGTTTGGTCTTGCTGGATATTTACGCCGACTTTTACGGCAAGTTCTGCATATTTTTCTAAATTCGTTTGAAAATCACTCATCATTTTAAAACTCCTTTTCCATTTTCTACATTTATAATTGTACTTATTGTGATATAAAAAAGAAACTTTTTACACCGATTGTGAAAATTAATAGTATACGAAGGAGTTCATTTGCAATATAAGTTCGCTCAGTCCGGCAGTTATTTTGTCTATCTTGAATTTTACCAAAACTAAAGAAGGAAAGACTATTGAAAAGGTTTGAATAATCGAATAATTCAACGATTCTGTACAGTGAATCAATGGACTTAAAGAAAGAGGGCCTCTTTGAGACCCTCTTTCTTAATAGTCAAAAAATCACTTGCCCAAATTAATCCAGACGCTTTTCACTTCAGAATAGTTGTCCAGTGCATAAGATCCCATTTCACGTCCGATTCCGGATTGTTTGTAGCCGCCGAACGGGGAAGCTGCGTCGAACGCGTTATAACAGTTCACCCATACTGTACCGGCACGAAGTTTTCCTGCAACATAATGGGCATTGGCTATATCGCTTGTCCATAAGCCGGCAGCCAATCCATATTCACTGGCATTTGCACGGTTAATGACATCATCTAAATCCTCGAATGGCATTGCCGCTATGACCGGTCCGAAAATCTCTTCTTTAGCAATCGTCATATCCTCTTCAACACCAGCGAATATAGTAGGAGAAACAAAGTAGCCTTGTTCACCCGGTTTATTTCCGCCGACAAGAACTTCCGCACCTTCGTTTTTCCCTTTTTCAATATAGCCCATTACCCGGTTTTGCTGCTCCTCGGAAACAAGCGGTCCAATTTGTGTACTTGGATCCAGACCTATCCCTTGTTTGATGTTTTTTGCATGGCTGGCCATATCGGCAACAACATTATCATAATGTTTCTTTTGAATATAAACCCTTGAACCGGCACAGCATACCTGACCTTGGTTAAACATGACCCCATTCAAAGCTCCAGGGATGGCTTTTGAGAAATCAGCATCAGGCAGGATGATGTTTGGCGATTTCCCTCCAAGTTCCAATGTGACCCGTTTCAATGAATATGAAGCGGAGCGCATGATCAATTTTCCAACTTCGGTCGAACCGGTAAATGCAATTTTATTTACTTGCGGATGGTCGACAAGTGCTTGTCCAGCGGTTTCACCAAAACCGGGAACGATATTGACGACCCCATCAGGGAAACCGGCTTCAGCCAATAATTCAGCCAGGTAAAGAGCGGAAAGCGGTGTTTGCTCAGCAGGCTTTAATATGACTGTGCAACCTGTAGCAAGTGCCGCGCCCAGTTTCCACATCGCCATAAGAAGCGGAAAGTTCCATGGGATGATTTGGCCGACAACACCAACAGCCTCGTGTTTTGTGTAGTTAAAATAATTTCCGCTTACCGGAATGGTCTGCCCGACAATCTTGGTGGACCAGCCAGCAAAATATCTCATATGTTCTATCGCTAAAGGAATGTCGGCATTGGTCGTTTCATTGATTGGTTTCCCATTATCCAACGTTTCCAATTGAGCTAGTTCAGTTTTATTTTCTTCCATTAAATCTGCTAGTTTATACATAAGTCTACTGCGTGCAGCTGCGCTCATCCTTGACCAAGGACCTTCATCGAATGCTTTGCGTGCAGCTTTGACGGCTAAGTCGATATCTTCTTTATCAGCTTCATAAACATCGGCAAGTTTTTGTCCTGTAGCAGGATTAGGAGTGGAGAAGGTTTTTTTTGAAGCACTTTCTACAAACTGACCATTAATATAGAGCTTTTTTGGTCCTGTTAAAAATTTTTGCAGCTTTCCACTTACTTCTAACGTTAGATTTGTCATTAATTACCCTCCTGAATAAAATGATTATCTTGGGCAAAACATGATGACTTATTGTTAACGCTATGATTTATGCCAATTTTTATGATAAATGAAAAAAAGGGAATATTCAATCTATAACATTCGACAGAATATCCAAGAAATCTTCATCATTTTAAAAATGAAGTATTTTTTTGTCATGACATGTGTATTTACTATAGCAAAAATGAAAGTTAATAGTTAAAATGAATAAGGATAAAATAACAAGAAGGTCTAAAGTTCTTCAGGAGGAATATATGGGAAATGATGCGAAAATGATATCGCAGCGTAAGTTACTTGGTGTTGCGGGTCTTGGATGGATGTTCGATGCACTTGATGTCGGTATGCTTTCTTTCATTATAGTTGCTTTAAGACAGGACTGGAACTTAACCAGTGAGCAGGTTGGCTGGATTGGGAGCATAAACTCCATAGGAATGGCTGTTGGAGCCGTTTTCTTTGGTGCGATGGCCGACAGGATCGGACGGAAGAATGTCTTTATCATTACATTATTATTGTTTTCAATAGCAAGTGGCCTGTCTGCAGCAGTCAGTACACTCAGCTTGTTCTTGATATTGCGATTTTTGATTGGAATGGGACTTGGAGGAGAACTTCCGGTTGCCTCGACATTGGTCTCTGAAAGTGTTGAAGCGAGTAAAAGGGGAAGGGTCGTCGTCCTTCTTGAAAGTTTTTGGGCGGTTGGCTGGATTTTGGCAGCACTCATATCCTATTTCATCATACCGGCTTATGGTTGGCGGGTTGCATTGTTATTGAGCGCCGTACCCGCTTTATATGCGCTGTATCTGCGCTTGAAACTGCCGGATTCACCGAAGTATACGGAACTTGAAAAAAAGCAGAGACCATCTGTATTAAGCAATATGAAAAGTGTCTGGAAAAAGGAATACTCCCGTCAGACCCTTGTGTTGTGGGTTTTATGGTTTTGCGTGGTATTTTCTTATTATGGGATGTTTTTATGGCTGCCAAGCGTGATGGTCCTAAAAGGGTTCAGCATGATTCAAAGCTTTGAATATGTATTGATCATGACCCTTGCACAGCTTCCGGGCTATTTTTCAGCTGCATGGCTGATAGAGAAGTTGGGACGTAAATTCGTTTTGATCACATACTTAATTGGTACGGCCGTCAGTGCCTTTTTCTTTGGATCGGCAGAGGGGCTGGCACTGCTGATAGTTTCCGGGATGTTCCTATCTTTCTTCAACCTAGGGGCATGGGGGGCGCTTTATGCGTATACTCCTGAGCAGTATCCAACAGCAGTTCGTGGTACAGGTGCTGGTTTAGCCGCAGGAATCGGCAGGATCGGCGGTGTCCTGGGACCGTTGCTTGTAGGCTATTTAGTTGCTGCCGGCACCCCGATTTCATCGATTTTCACCATTTTTACAATTGCTATTTTAGTGGGGGCAGTTGCCGTAGCTTTTGGGAAGGAAACAAAGAATACCGTTTTGACATAAACAAAAGGATGGGGACTGTATTCAGTCCCCATCCTTTTGTTATTTAAAGTCTTTTATGATTTTTAAAAGGGATTCGGAGGCAGTCTTTGGACTTTCTGCATTCATGATGGCCGATACGACTGCGGTACCGGACAGCCCGCTAGCAGAAAGGGCGGAAATGTTATCGGCCGTGATACCCCCGATGGCTACGGCGGGAATTGATACGCTGCGGCAAATTTCCTCCAGATCACCAATTGCCATTAAGGTTGCATCTTGTTTGGTCTTTGTAGGGAAAACGGAACCGACTCCGATATAATCTGCTCCATTTCGTTCGGCTTCTAGAGCCTCTTCAAGAGTGGAGACAGATACACCGACAATCATATCTTCAGGAACCATTTTTTTGACGACAGGCAGTGGAAGGTCATCTTGCCCAATATGAATTCCATCCGCTGCAACAGCAAGTGCTATATCCACCCGGTCATTGATGATAAGGGGAATGGACAGCTCGTTCAATAACTGTTTTAATGCAGAAGCTTTATTATAAAAGGAGAGGGAGGAATTGTTTTTCTCTCTAAGCTGTACGATCGAGACTCCTCCTGAAACCGATTCTGCAATGATTTTGGTCAATTCTTCTATTGGCAGGGACTCTTCCGTAACTAAATACAGGCTTAAATCAATTTGGGACTTCTTCATTTATTTTCACCTCATGCATCCAGATTTCCTTATCCATTCTTGATATTGCATCGATTAATCGCACACGAAACGTTCCTGTTCCTTCATCTTTTTGAAGGTTTGCCGCAGCTAGTTCCCCTGAAATGCTCATGGTTGAGATACCGGCAATCGCCGCAGAATAGAAATCATCGGTGACTCCGGAAAAAGTGCCGATAAGAGCAGTGGACATGCAACCGGTACCAGTAACATTAGTTAATAGGAGGTTCCCGTTATCGATGATGGACGTATGTTTTCCATCGCTGACCGCATCCTTCGCTCCGCTGACCACGACGATGCAATTCAATTTATTTGCCGCTCGAGCAGCCAGTTCTGCATTGCTAACCGCAAGCTCCTCCGAATCCACCCCGCGAGTAACGGTATCCCCACCAATCAATGAAAGGATCTCACTTGCATTTCCGCGAATGATTTGGAAAGTAACCTTACTTAGGAGCTCTTTCACTTGCTCTGTACGATAGGTGGTGGCACCAACTCCCACCGGGTCCAAAATGACCGGGATATCGAGGTCATTTGCCGTCTTACCGGCAATCTCCATTGCTTCCAAGGCTTTATCATCGATCGTACCGAAATTCAGGACCAATGCATCCGCTAATTTGACCATATCCGCCACTTCTCTTGGGCTCGATGTCATCACTGGTGAACCACCGATGGCAAGGGTGGCATTTGCACAGTCGTTGACCGTAACAAAGTTGGTGATTTGGTGAACGAGTGGTTTTCTTTCTTTTACCTTCACGAATAAATCGGCTGCGGAAACCTTCATATTAAGTCACTCCGTTCTTTTTTTGAATATGAATGAAAATGATGGACAGGTCCATGACCTTTACCGATTGAAAAACTATTACGTATCGCCTCAGAAATATAAGTCTTGGCCTGTTCGATCGACTCTTGCAATGGCAGTCCATTTGCCAGGTTTGATGTAATGGCGGATGATAGGGTACAGCCCGTACCATGAGTGTTTTTTGTATGAATGCGCTCTCCCTTGATCCAGTGGAAGTCAGTCCCATCATAAAAAAGGTCATTTGGATTTCCTGCTGCATGGCCGCCTTTAAGTAAAACGGCTTTGGGACCCATTTCTTGTATCGAAATGCATGCCCTGTAGAAATCTTGTTTCGTCCGAATCGACAAGCCAGTAAGTACTTCCGCTTCCGGTACATTTGGTGTTACAAGTCTTGCAAGCGGAAGCAAATCCATTTTTAAGGCGGAGACAGCCTTTTCGTCGAGCAAATGGTGGCCGCTTTTGGAAATCATGACAGGATCAAGGATAACGATGGCAGGCATGAAGGTTTTAAGGGACGCAGCGACTGTTTCCACGATTTCTTTTGATCCAAGCATGCCTATTTTTACTGCATCGACAGGAATATCTTCAAATATAGCTGCAATTTGGTCCGATATGATAGCTGTTTCAATTGGCTGTACTGAACGGACTTCCATTGTATTTTGTGCGGTTACGGCTGTTATGGCAGACATTCCAAAGACCCCATGTGCAGAAAATGTTTTTAAATCCGCTTGTATTCCAGCACCGCCCCCTGAATCAGAGCCGGCGATGGTTAATGCTGTTTTCATAAAAAAACCCCTTCATATAATTATTTTTTAGAAGTATTTTAAGTAATATGAAAGCTAAAATCGCACCTGCGAATGAACTGAGCATAAAAGCCGGTAAAAAACCAAAAAGAGCAGCTTTTTCTCCCAATAGGAGGATGGCAAGTGGATAACAGGCCAGGGAACCGAGAATGCCGGTCCCGATCACTTCACCTAAACAAGCGAATTTTAAGCTTTGTGTTTTTCGATAAAGGATGGCAGCCAAAAGTGCACCGATCATGCTGCCGGGAAAGGCGAATATTGAACCGGTACCTGACATGTTTCTAATGATGGAAACTAAAAAAGCTTGTGTCACAGCATAAGCAGGCCCCAATAGAACGGCCGTGAGAACATTCGCCAGATGCTGAATAGGAAAGACCTTTGCAAATCCTGCAGGGATGAAAATAAATGAACTGGTCAGCGTCGTTATAGCCGTGATCATGGCAGTCAACGTCAGTTTCTTGATAGGATTCATCATCATGTCTGCGACCTACAGCGGCCAATCCTGCTCATTTTGAACCATATCCCAGAATAAATATTCATATCGGGAAGTAACCAAAAAGTGCTTTTCTAATCTAAGAAGTTCCTTTTCTGGCATGCCTTCCGTCAATTCTTCCAACAATGCGATCAGCCACTTGTGTGCTTCCCCGAATTCAGGTGATGAATAGGACCTTATCCAATCTGCGTAGCGATTGTTTTCCAATGCTGCTCCATTTTGTTCTTTTAATAGCAAACCGATTTCATAATAATCCCAAGCGCAGGGCAGGAGACAAGCGATCAAGTCTGCCAAAGTCCCATGCTGAGCTGCATTTAGCATGTAACCTGTATAGGCTAGAGTGGTGGGAGTAGGTTCTGTATCTTCCAATTCCCTGGAACTGATCCCGAATTCGGAAGCATACTGCCGATGGATATCCATTTCCACTTGAAGGGTTTCATTTAAAATACTCGCAAACTTTGCCATGGTTTCGATGTTATGAGCTTTGATGACACCTAAAGCAAAGAGCTTGGAATAATCCATGAGATAGATATAGTCCTGCTTCAGGTAATAGGCAAATTTCTTTTCAGAAAGCGTGCCGTTTCCAATTGCCTGGACAAAGGGATGTGAATGGTTCCTTTTCCAAATCTCTTTTGCCCGTGCATGAAGTCTATCACTGAATGTTTCTGTTTTAATATTCTCCATTGTTCATCCTCCTTTAGAATGGTTCCCCTTGATAATGAAAAACCCCGTTCCTGAATACGGAACGGGGTAGATGGATATAGTCTGTAAATGGACGATATCATCCACTTCCCTCCGCCGGTATGAGCCGGTTCAGGTTCAAAGGGTCCGGAACTATTTCCATCTCAGTCTTAAAAAAAGACTCCCCTAGTGGTGTGAATTGTATGTAATTACTGACATCATATCAGAAAGACAAGAAAATGCAACCCGTATTTGAAGAGGGAGCACTTTATGTCCAGGAAAAAAGGGAGAACCAGGTAATTGACTTTTGATGATTATTAGGATAGAATCATTTCTACAACATTTATATATCGAATTCTTATCCAGAGAGGTGGAGGGACTTGGCCCAAAGAAACCTCGGCAGCGGACCCGTTTTGGGAACTGTGCTAAATCCAACAAGCATATGCTTGGAAGATAAGAAGAGCCGCACGGATACTGTCAGCCTCTTCTTGAATTAGAAGGGGCTTTTATTTTTGGGAAATAACGTTTAGTGACATAATAGAAAAGGTATATATAATTTGGTGAAAATCAAATAAGTTGATAAAGTTAGCTAACTAGAAGCAGGCTCTAGGATGACTAGGAAAGGAGCCATTTACATGGCAGAATTATTTAAGAGGATTGAACAGAGGAAGGCAAAGCTCATTGAAGAGCTATTGGCCAATGGAGTATACAAAACCTCTGATGAAAGGCACCTATATGATGCCCCATTAAAAGTGCTTGAAGATGAATATAAGATTGTTATAAATAGACCTAATAACGAGTCACCTTCTGAATGGATGACATAGTAAGCGATGGACTATATTTTGGGTTCTCGGATAAGGGATATGATGTAAGCATTCACAGTCTACACTAGTGGATGCTTTTTTGCGTTTAATAGGAAATGACATAAAATATACATAATTAAAGAATAAAGTAGGTGTTTTGTCACATTTGACCTTTAAAATAACACATTTTATTTCTGAAAAATAGTTGATTTTAACTAGTAGTTTCATTATGATGAAAGTGTAAAAAAATTGAATAAATGGGAGGTGGCATATAATGCCTTGCCGTAAGGTAACTATAGAAAGGGTAGAAGAAAAGAGACAGGAAATGATCAAATTGGCAGCAAGTTACGGCTTAACAAGTCTGCTAACTGTTCAAGCCAGTCAAGAATTGGATACGCTATTAAATGCGTTAGCAAGTAAAAGAGAGTCTGAATATTTTTCCCTCCAAAAAGCATATAGGTATTTTTAAATTAGCCAATTCGACCTGTATTAATTTGAAAAAGCTACTGCTCAAGGCAATAGCTCTAAAGAATTATATTAAATATCGACACGTTTACCAAGAATGATCAAATCCCGCTCAATGCCATCCAGCTCGGCAACTTGAGGTAAATGTGCCCATTCTTCAAACCCGAATTTGGAAAAAAGCTTAAGGCTCGGAATATTGTGGGCGAAAATGAAACCCAATAAAGTCTTAATACCTATTTTTGGACTCAATTCAATTGCCTTTTGAATCGAAATTTGTCCGATTCCTTTTCCCCGGAAATAATCATCAATATAAATGCTGATTTCGGCAGTGGAATTATATGCCGGTCGGCCATAGAAGGATTGAAAGCTCATCCATCCAGCAGTTTTCCCTTCTATAGTAATGATATATAGCGGTCTACTTTCTGAATGATGTTCCTCAAACCATTTAACCCTCGATTGGACGGATACAGGTTCCGTATCCGCCGTGACCATTCTTGAAGCAATTGTCGAATTATATATTTCTACAATTCTGGGTAGATCAGATAGTTCTGCCTCTCTAAACTCTATGTGCTCTTTCATGATTTAAACTCCTAACTATCATTTATTCAATCTCCAGAATGAAGGTTAATCCCGTTTTTTGTTTAAGGGACGGTGAATGACACCCAATCCATTGAAAGTTTTTTATTATCATACACTCTTTACTCTTTATCTGACAATTCTTTTTTATGTTAAGTCTGCAGGTTTTTGGGGTATGTAAAGGATTAAATACTTCTAGTAAAAAGACAGAGGAGAACCAAATGAAAAAATTGTCAGTTTTTTTGATTATAGTACTGGTTATATGTTTTGCTGCATATGAATTTCAGGCCTCGGAGTCGGAAGATGTGCAAAGGGTGATGGCTTTTGGAGATTCGTTAACCTATGGAAAAGGGGATAAGGACGGGGAAGGATATATAGAAGGCCTGGAGGATGAATTGAATAATCCGGAATCGGAGCAAAAGGTGAGTTTTTGGAATTACGGTATAAAAGGCCAGGAAACGGATGGGGTGATGAAACAGCTTGATGATTACCGCATTAAAACGAAACTTGATGAAGCCGATACTTTCATCGTTTATATCGGAACGAATGATTTGATCAATAGTAACGGCGGGGACTTGGAGAAAATCAGTGATCGAAAAATCAATGAGGGTAAACGGGAGTATATCAGCCATCTGAAAAAGATTACGTCAACACTGATAAAGGCAAACGATAATGCGGATATTCTGGTAGTGGGACTATATAACCCAATTAAAGGAAATCAAAAACTTGAAAAGCATATTCGCGATTATAACCAGTCAATAAAGGGAATAGCGGATAAAGACAAAAGGATGTTATTCATTCCTACGAATGATCTTTTTGAAGGTAAAAAGAAAACAGAGTATTTCAGTGATAAGTTACATCCGAATGAAAAAGGGTATCAGCTCATTGCGAATCGGGTTTTGGAAAGTTATGATTTCAAATGAAAGCAAAAATGCACAGAAAGGCATTCTGTGCATTTTTATTTGCTAGGGATTTAATATGGCTTTTAGTTGAGGGAACTGCAAGTCATGGAGCTGCTTGTATCTGCCGTTGTTTTGCAATAACTGTTCATGTGTTCCTTTTTCGTGAACCTGCCCATTTTCCAGAACGATTATTTGATCGGCATTATGAATGGTCGATAAACGATGTGCAATGACTATTGAAGTCCGGTTTATCAATAAACGTGACAAAGCTTCTTGTATCAAATGTTCGGATTCTGTATCCAAGGCCGCCGTTGCTTCATCGAGAATGATGATTTGCGGATTTTTCAAAAGTGCCCTGGCAATGGCAATGCGCTGTTTTTGTCCGCCTGAAAGCTTGACTCCGCGCTCTCCAATTTGAGAATCATAACCATCAGGAAAGGCACTGATAAAGTCATGCGCATTTGCCGCTTTGGCGGATTCGATGATTTCATCATCTGTAGCATCAAGTTTTCCATACACGATGTTATCACGGATGGAACCGTTGAATAAAATGATATCCTGGGAGACAACTCCCATTTGTCCCCTTAATGATTTCAGTGATACATTTTTGATATCATGGCCATCCATTTTAATTGTTCCATCTTGCGGATCATAAAATCGGATCAAAAGGCTCGTGATGGTCGATTTTCCTGCACCAGAGGAGCCGACCAGAGCGGTTACTTGACCAGCTTTCATGGTCAGGTTTAAATTGCTGAGTACAGGAACACTCTCATCATAAGAAAAATCAACACATTGAAATTCAATTTGCTTTTTTATGGAAGGGAGTTCAATGGCATTTCCCTTGTCACTTATTTCAGGTTGTGTTTCCAATATTTCAGTTATCCGCTCAAAGGCGGCAGCTGATTGCTGGACAATGCTGATGACCCGGCTAAAATTACGAACGGGACTCTGCAGTAACCTCAAATAGGCGAGGAAGGCCACGATTAATCCCATTGTGAATTCACCTTCCATCACTTGCCAAGCACCGAACACAATGACTGCTACAAGACCGATATTGTTCAATAAATCAATAATCGGACCGAACATGGAACGTAGCCGAACGGACTTAACGTTCGCAGCCATATTTTCCTGATTACGCTCGGCAAACCGCCTTGATTCGAATTCTTCATTTGTAAAAGATTGAATGAGCCGCATTCCTGAAATGGAATCCTGTAACTGGTTGCTGACATCTCCTGCGGAACTTTGCACAGACCTAAATGACATCCTGATGCGTTTCCCGAATACCCTTGTGATATAGAACATGAAAGGGAATGTAAAAAGAAGGACAATGGTCAGCTTCCAGTTAATGAAAAGCATATATACCGCCACGGCAATGAAAGTCACCGTGTCTGTCAAGACTTGAAGCATGCTCGAAGAAATGAGCTGCTGCAGTAAGTTGACATCATTGGTCAACCGGGACATTAAGTCACCAGTACGGTTTTTGTCAAAGAATTTCATATCCAGTGTTTGAATATGGTCATACATGCTATTCCGTATATCCATAATAGCCTTTTGACCGACCTTGGAAACGATATAGCTGTTAAAGTAGTTCAGTAAAGCCAATAAGATGCTAGCACAAAGAATTCCTGTGCCAATCCAGATTAACAAATCATATCTTTTTTCGGGAATGACTTTATCAATAGTAAACTGCGTCAACTGGGGGATGGAGAACTCAAGCAATGAAATGAAAAGCATGATACATAAAGTCAAAGTGCAAAACTTCCATTTGGATGGTACCCGATTGAACATTTGTTTGAGCATCAACCATATGCTTCCTTTTGAGGGTATTGCATGCATGGCACTGCGGCCTTTATGGCTGAATGGAATATGTCCTCCACTCATAGCGATCACTCCTATTTAGACTATCCATGATGAATTTTGAAAGTCATTTGAATTTTACCTTAATGACTATCATAGAGCTTTTCAAAAAATAGACAACTTTTAATCGGTTCGTTTCTGTCAAAAAGTATTATTATTTTACACTTTCCTATAGGACATGGAATAATTAAAGGAGATTAGCGAGGCTTATAAGAGGAGATGCTAAAAATGAATGAAAATGAAAAAATCAGGGAAGAGCTTTTAAATGCGGTCAACGGACTATCGGATGAACAGCTGAACGCCCATCCTGAAACAGGACGATGGAGCATCATCCAGGTATTGGATCATTTATATTTAATGGAGAGGGCCATAACAAAGAGCATATCCGATAAATTGAAAAGCGACGATAGCGTTCCTGCTGTGGATAAACCGATCGAGCTTACTTTAAATCGTGAAGTGAAGGTCCAGGCCCCGCCATTTGTCATTCCGTCAGAATCATACCAAACTTTGAGTGAGGTTAAGGAAAAGTTGTCCGAATCCCGAAAAGCTTTTGTACAGGTCGTTGACCATGCAAAGGAAATTGATCTCGAACAAAAGTCTTTTCCACATCCTTTGTTTAAAGATTTAAGCTTGAAGCAATGGATCCCGTTCGTGGGACTACATGAAAAACGGCATTTATTGCAAATTGAAGAATTGAAAGCAAAGTTATAATAGAAGAAACTCATCCGTCTTTGGTTGAGTTTTTCACTTTCAGACAGTTATTCGTAAAGGAAGGATTTTTCAGTGAAAGCCACTTGGGTAAGGACATGTTTGGTATTGGGCTTTTTTGGATTGTTACTGGGGCTTTTGTTCAAGTATATGCTTCCTCCTGATCTGGATGAAATCGAACTGACTGACGAGCTGAATCCGATCGTCGCCGAAAAAAAAGACGAGCTCATTCAATTGGCTAATGACAAAGGCATCCCGGTTATCATTACGGCGGGGTTCCGGTCTTTAGCCGAGCAAAATGAGCTCTATGAAAAGGGCAGATCAGACTCGGGCAACATCGTAACGAATGCAAGAGGTGGCGAGTCGCTGCATAATTTTGGTTTGGCGATAGATTTTGCCCTCCTTAACAAACAAGGCGAGGCCATTTGGGACATGAGTTATGACGGCAACGATAATGGAAAGTCAGATTGGATGGAAGTCGTAACCATCGCTAAAGGGTTAGGTTTCGATTGGGGAGGGGATTGGGCAGGGTTCAAGGATTATCCGCATTTACAAATGACATTTGGCTTAAGCCTGCGTGAGCTGCAGCAAGGCAAGCAGCCAAAAGGGCAGTGAAAGCGGTTGGCTTCATTATAGGCCGCATAATTTTGACTAATAGCAGGAAAATAAGCATGTGAATTGCTTTACAGGTAAGAATTCGATAAAGTGGACTAGTGAGAAATCAGACATAAAGGAGTGCAGTCACCATGGAAGAAACAAAAAATTGCCGGGACTCTTTGGTCATAAAAACAAGCCTTGTCCTCCCGCCGGATACAAATAATATTGGTACGATGTTCGGAGGCAAATTAATGGCATACATTGATGATGTAGCGGCTATATCAGCCATGCGTCATGCGCGAAGCAACGTCGTTACTGCATCAACTGATTCTGTCGATTTCCTGCACCCTATTCACGAAGGAAATGCAGTTTGCCTTGAAAGCTTCGTGACGTATACGGGCAGAACATCAATGGAAATCATAGTAAAAGTGGTTGCAGAGGATTTAGTTACAGGAGCCCGGAATTTATGCGTCATTTCCTTCTTGACATTTGTTGCCATTAATGAAGAAGGTAAACCAATTCCGGTTCCGCGTTTGGTTCCTGAAACAGAGATGGAAATGAATTTAAATGAATCAGCAAAACAACGGGCCCAAATAAGGAAAAAACGAAGGGAAGATACACAGTTCATTGCAAGTACTTTCGGAGTGAAACTGCCATGGACCGATCAATCAAATCCAGGATTATATAAATAAGATACGCATCCCTTCTGCCGTTCTTATTAATGATTGAGACCAAATTCATTGTGATTTGGTCTTTTATTCATTGCCAGGAGTTTTGGGGAAATCAGTACTCACATCTTACCTTAACTGTATGGGAAAGAAATGTGAAAAGACGCTTGGATAAGTCCAAGCGTCTTTCTTATGTTATCTTGCTAGGTTTGATACTATTAGCACTTTAGTCATCGCTTGCTAAAATCCCAAAGAAGCGCAAGATGTTAATGAATAGGTTAATGAAATCAAGATATAGATTCAAGGCCATGAGCGGTACTTCTTCGGCTGTTACCCCGTAATGCTTCATTCGATTGAAATCATATAAAATATAACCACTGAAAACTAAAATCCCGATAAAGGAAAAGACCAGCATGGCTGTAGAGCTTAATGGAGAGAAAATGTTGAAAATGCTAATGACCACTAAAGCTAGCAAGGCCGCAAATAACATTCCTCCCAAGAAAGAAAGGTCCCTTTTGGTGGTTGTGGCATAAATTGCCAGTCCTCCAAATACGACTGTCGTCGTAACACCTGCCAGGATCACCACATTTGCCCCTGCAGCAGCTAGGTAGTGTGCGATGATCGGATAGGTCGTAATTCCAGAAATCAACGTGAAACTATACAAAAATGTGTAGCCGATGGCTTTTTTCCTCCGCAATATGAATGCTCCAATCAACATGGCGATCTCAAGTATCGCCAAGGGAAGAAACAACGATGGCGGTACAAGAGTGCCGAGAGCCATCCCTAAAACGGAAACGGCAAGTGATAAAGCGAACGTCCGCATGACGGACGGCATATATGTTTGTACAGTTTGTGAATACATTCAATCACCTCATCATTTATTTTCTACCGTTTTCTACGAATCTGTTTTAAAAAGGTTTCATTGCATTTCATGAAAATTTGGTGTTTTTTTAAAAGTATTGAAATATATATGAAGTAATTACCTTTTCTATGATATTCTTACAAATATGCTAATTTTTCTGAAATATTAAAATACTTCAATCAGAACCATTCCGCGGTACGTAAAACGACAAGTTCAATAAATGGGCATAAACTTTAAAAAAGCTATCTTGAAATAATAAATTCAAAATTATTGATTCTATATATTTAATCGGACTTCAAAACTTTACTGTATAACAGTTATAAAGGAAACGATTTTTTATTGCAGAAAATTATTCCTAAAGTTATAAAATTTGAAAAAAATGTGATTATTTTCTATAAAAACTATTGTATAAATGTAAAAAATTGATTAAAATTTTAACTAATTATCAGAAGATTAATTATTTTCCCGATAAAATAGTTTAGGGGGAGCAAGGATGAAGAAAGCTATTTTACAAATAGAGAACCTAACTACCTCATTCCGAATCGGTAACAAATATCATGCAGCGGTGGATGATGTTTCGTTTACGGTGAATGAAAATGAAATTGTAGCAGTTGTTGGAGAATCAGGTTGTGGAAAGAGTGCCTTGGCCTTATCTATCATGCAATTACATAATAAGCAGAGAACGAAATCCGAAGGAAATATCAATTATAAAGGTCAAAATCTACTAAAGTTGAATGATGTGCAAATGAATAAAGTCCGTGGTAAGGAATTGGGTATGATATTCCAGGAACCATTAACGGCTTTGAACCCGCTCATGACCATAGGAAAACAGATCGAGGAGAATCTTGATTACCATACTGAACTCTCCAGTGCTGAAAAAAAGAACAGGACGATCGAACTTTTGACACAAGTGGGAATTCCATATCCTGAACGGACGTACAAGCAATATCCGCATGAGCTCTCGGGCGGAATGCGGCAAAGGGCAATGATATCGATTGCCATTGCTTGCAACCCTGCACTGGTCATTGCCGATGAACCCACGACGGCACTGGATGTTACGATTCAAGCACAAATACTTGATCTACTGAAGGATATCCAAAGCAGGACAAAAATGGGGATCATCTTAATTACACATGATCTGAGCGTCGTAGCAGAGGTCGCTGACAGGATCGTTGTCATGTATGCAGGTCAGGTAGTGGAAACGGGAAGTGTTAAAGAGATATTCAACAATCCGCTGCATCCCTATACGAGGTCGTTATTAAATTCGATTCCTTCGGCTGCACACGAGAAAAACCGTTTGCACGTTATTGAGGGAATCGTTCCATCGATAGCGAAAATGGATCGGAAAGGATGTCGCTTCCAAAATAGGATTCCTTGGATACCTAAGCATGCGCATGAAGAGACACCCCGGCTTCACGAAGTGGGCAACGATCATTTTGTGCGCTGTACGTGCTATAAAGAATTTTATTTTCAAGCTGAAGGAGATGCATCGGCCCATGACATTACTCAAATTAGATAATCTGAAAGTGCATTTTCCAATAAGGGGCGGTTTTTTCAGAAGGGTCGTTGATCACGTAAAGGCCGTGGACGGCGTTTCCTTTGAGTTGCAGCAAGGGGAAACATATGGTTTGGTCGGGGAATCCGGAAGCGGCAAGTCCACGACAGGCAAGGCAGTGGTCAAGCTGAATGATGTCACATCCGGACAAATCCTGTTTGAAGGCAGGGATTTAGCATCTTTAAGTAGAAAAGAAATTAAACCATTTAGAAAAGATATCCAAATGATTTTCCAAGACCCGTATTCATCATTGAATCCCAAGAAGAGGGTACTTGACATCATTGCCGAACCGCTGAGGAACTTCGAACGGTTATCACCTTCAGAGGAAAAGAAAATCGTCCAGGACTTCTTGGACAAAGTCGGACTCAGTCCGGAGTCGATTCACAAGTATCCTCATGAATTTTCAGGGGGACAGCGCCAGCGGATTGGGATTGCCAGGTCTTTGACATTGAAACCTAAACTGATCATTGCGGATGAACCAGTGTCAGCACTGGATGTTTCCGTTCAGGCACAGGTATTGAATTTCCTTCAGGATCTCCAACAGGAGTTCAATTTGACTTATTTATTTGTCGGTCATGACTTAGGTGTAATCCGGCATATGTGTGACCGGATGGGCGTTATGTATCGCGGTAGATTGGTAGAGGAAGGCAAAAGCGAGGAAATCTATGAAAATCCGCAACATATATACACGAAGCGCCTGATTGCCGCCATTCCGGATTTAGAGCCGGAAGTTCGCGAAGATAAAGTGCAGCTTAGAAAAAAACTCACCTCGGAATATGAGTCTACCTACTCAAAATATTTCGATGAGAATGGACGTGCCTACGATTTGAAGCCAATCTCATCGACACATAGAGTCGCATTACAATAAGGAGGTGGAAGGAATATGTGGAAGTTTATCCTAAGGCGTTTATTAGTTATGATCCCGCAGCTCTTTTTATTGAGCATCATCGTTTTCATGATGGCAAAAGCAATGCCGGGAGATGCACTGTCAGGTCAGGAAATCAATCCTAGGGCCAACCCGGCCGAGCTTGATAGGATCAGGGAAGAACTCGGTTTGAATGACCCTTGGTACCAACAATATATAAGGTGGGCATCCAATGCAGTACAGGGGGATTTCGGTATTTCCTATACACATAAGACGCCCGTCATGGATGTTATCGAAGACAGGCTTTGGAACACGGTGTTCCTGGCGTTGGTCACGCTGATCTTTACATATATGCTTGCGATTCCATTAGGCATACTTAGCGGAAGGTATAACGATACCTGGGTGGATAAAACCGTTACGGGTTATAGCTATGTAGGATTTGGCACGCCGATTTTCATTTTTGCTTTAATCATGTTATTCGTTTTCGGATTTGCCCTGGATTGGTTCCCGTCTGGCGGCAGTGTCGATTCAAAGGTGGATGAAGGAACATTCGCCTATGTTGTAAGCAAGATCAATCATTTGATTTTACCAGCTTTAAGTACAGCTTTAATTGCAACAACAAGTACGATCCAATATTTGCGAAATGAAATCATCGATAATAAAATCAAGGATTTCGTAAGGACAGCGCGTTCGAAGGGAGTGCCTGAATCAAAAGTATATTCACGGCATATCCTGAGAAATTCCTTTTTACCGATAGCAGCATTCTTAGGTTATGAAATTACTGGATTGATTGGCGGCGCGGTCATAATCGAGACCATTTTCAGTTATCCGGGTCTGGGGCAGCTTTTCCTTAGTTCAGTCAGTCTGCGGGATTTCAGCGTTGTCACGGCCATCGTCATGATGACGGGATTTGCCACTCTGCTTGGCACTCTTCTTTCGGACATCATACTTAGTGCGGTCGATCCGCGTATACGGATAGAATAGGAGCGGGGTGAGTCGTATGGAAATGAAAGTAGAAACCGGAAAGAACATACAAGTGAAAGATGTGAGCCCTTCAGGAATCAAAATCATCTGGCAGGAAATCAAAAAGGATAAGCTTGCCATGGGCTCATTGATTATATTAGCAGCCATATTGATTTTTGTTTACGGTGCGTCGCTCTTCATGGACGCCAAGGAAATAGCCAAGGTCGATTTTCTCTCCATTTATATGGAACCATCTTCAGACTATTGGCTTGGAACCGATTATGGCGGCCGGGATGTATTTGCACAATTGATAGTGGGTACCAGAAATTCATTCACGATCAGTTTATTCATAACATTATTCACTGCTATCATCGGTTTATCATTAGGGCTTCTGGCTGGCTACTTCGGCGGGGCAACCGATAATGTGATCATGCGCATTATCGATTTCGTGATTGCCCTGCCGCAATTGATGTTCATCATCGTTGTAGTCACGATTGTACCGATCTTCAATGTATATGTTTTCATTTTAATCATGACGATGTTTTTATGGACAGGTAAGGCCCGGCTGATTCGTTCAAAGGCTTTGTCAGAGCGTGAGCTGGATTATATCCACGCTTCACAGACACTCGGAACGCCACATTGGAAAATCATCCTGTTTCAGCTTCTGCCCAATGTCAGTTCACTGATCATCGTTAACTTCATTTTGAACCTTGCTGGCAATATTGGCCTAGAATCCAGTTTGACTTTCTTAGGGTTCGGTCTTCCGGAGAGCACACCGAGTTTAGGTACGCTCATCAGTTATGCTCGTAATCCAGATGTTCTGGAAAACAAGTGGTGGATATGGGTACCCGCATCACTCATGATTTTAGTGTTGATGCTGAGTATAAATTTCGTTGGTCAAGCGTTAAAACGCGCAGCCGATGCAAGACAAAGAAGAGCATAAAAAAGGGGAGTGTATGATATGAAAATCAAAAGCTACAGTAAGGTATTAAGTGCATTGGCCATTTCGTCTCTACTGCTTGCTGCATGTTCGAATGATACGGAGAAATCGTCAACGAAAGAGAAAAAAGGGAAAGATGTCGAACAGGTCGATACCTCTAAATTCCCGACAAAGACGACAAATCAAGGAGAGCCGATTAAAGGCGGCCATTTGACATATGGTTTGGTTTCCGATACCCCGTTTGAAGGGATATTAAACAAAGTTTTCTATCAAGGCGAACCCGATAACCAAGTTATCACATTCTTTGATGAAGATTTATTGGATACAGACGAAAACTATGTATATACCAATGAAGGTGCCGCTTCCTATGAGATTTCGGATGATCATAAAACGGTTACGCTGACGATTAAGGATAATGTGAAATGGCATGATGGAAAATCTGTGACAGGTGCTGATTTAGAATATGCATACCTTGTCATGGGAAGCAAAGATTATAAAGGTGTACGCTATGATGAACAAATGGCTTTAATCGAGGGTATGGAGGAGTATCATGAAGGGAAAGCGGACAAGATTTCAGGCATAAAAGTCGACGGCAAGAAAATCACTTTCACTTTCAAAAAAGCGAATCCTTCCGTCACGACTGGATTATGGACATACCCGCTTCATAAAGAATACTTAAAAGATGTTCCGATTGCAGATTTGGAATCTTCGGATAAAATCCGTAAAAATCCGATTGGTTTTGGACCATTCAAAGTGAAGAAAATCGTTCAAGGGGAAGCGGTCGAATTCGAAGCGAATAAAGATTATTACCGCGGTGAACCTAAATTGGACAGTGTCACATTAAAAGTCGTGAATCCGTCTGTTGTCGTCAAGTCACTTGAAAATGGTGACCTCGATGTAGCGGAGGTCCTGGCTGAGCAATATGATCAGGCCAAGGAATTGGATAATGTCGAATTATTGGGGAAAGTTGAATTGGCTTATTCCTATATTGGCTTTAACTTCGGCCATTATGATAAGGAAAAAGAAGAAAATGTTATGGATGAGAATCCGAAATTCGGTGACAAACGCCTTCGCCAGGCAATGGCATATGCCATCAATAATGAAGAAGTTGGCGAAAAGATGTTCAAGGGCCTTCGCTTCCCTGCCAACTCTGTCATTACACCGAACTTTAAATATAACAATAAAGATGTAAAACCATATGAATATAATCCTGAAAAAGCTAAAAAACTTTTGGATGAAGCAGGATTTGTAGATACGAATAACGATGGCATTCGTGAAGATGCGGATGGAAAAGAGTTCAAGATCAACTTTGCTTCCATGAGCGGTTCCGATGTTTCTGAGCCACTAGCGAAGTATTATATCCAGCAATGGGAACAAGTAGGTTTGGACGTCGAATTGCAGGATGGAAGACTGCATGAATTCAATTCATTCTATGACCTGCTGAAAAAGGATAATGACGAAGTTGATGTTTATTCAGCTGCATGGGGTGTCGCTTCCGATCCGGATCCATCAGGAATATGGTCCAGATCTGCAGAATTTAATTATACCCGCTGGGTGAATGAAAAAAATGATGAGCTACTTGCTAAAGGGATTTCAGAGGAAGCCTTCGATGATCAATATCGAATCGATACGTATAATGAGTGGCAGGAATTGATCCATGAAGAGGTTCCGGTCATTCCGACATTATTCCGTTATCAATTGGCTGGAGTAAATGAACGCGTTACAGGTTATGATTATCTCGCAGGCCGCCAATATCAGTGGCATAATGTCGGTGTAACGAAATAATTTAATTGATGACTATCGGCTGCCTATATAGGCGGCCGATTTTTTTGCGTTTCAATGAAGTGGATAAAGGTTATATAGATAATAGTAAGTAATTGGAAGGGTGATATTGATGGAAGTGAGAAATCCTAATGAAACAAAGAGAGAGTTAGAAATATTGTTTACTGAATCGGTTGGCCGTTTACTGAAACCTCTTGAAGAGGAAATCATTGCAGACATTGTAGCCTATCCAGACGAAAAGAGAATTGCCTTCTTGGAATATATGAAGGAAATGTCCAACAAACAAAGACAGTTGAAGTAAGTTGAACTTTCATCATGAAGGAGGTTTTTTATGAGGAACGAAGATATGGACAGATACAAAGTATGGCGCGATAAGTGGAAAAGAAAAGTGAATATGGAGAATTTAGCGTTATATGGAATTTCAACATTAGTTATGGCCATGTTGCCTGTCCTGGCTTTTATGAGTTAATCGATTAAAGGACCGCCTTTTGGCGGTCTTTAAATATGTTAAAAGTTGCCATGAAAAGATATAATGAAGCAAGAGGAAAGGAGAGATGATACGCATGAGTGTGATCGAAGAAAAAGAAATTGTATCTTACATAAAAGAATTGGTGTCCATACCCAGCCCCTCCGGCTATACAGAGCAAGCCATTAAATACACGGCTGATTTCATGGAGCAGAGGAAGGTTCCTTACAAGATCACGAATAAAGGGGCATTGCTTGCTTCATTAAAAGGCGAAAATGATGGCAAACATCGTTTGCTGACTGCCCATGTCGATACTCTGGGGGCCATGGTAAAGGAAATCAAGGCGAATGGCCGCCTTAAATTGACGATGATCGGCGGTTTCCGCTGGAACTCAGTGGAAGGGGAGTATTGTAAAATCCATACAGCTGACGGAGCCATTATCACCGGGACCATTTTAATCAATCAGACCTCTGTCCACGTATATAAAAATGCCGGTGATGCCAAGCGGGATGATGAGACAATAGAGGTCAGGATAGATGCTGTCGTGAAAACTAAAGCGGAAACCAAGGCCATTGGCATTTCTGTTGGAGATTTTGTCTCCTTTGAACCGAGAGTGGAAGTGACGGATACAGGCTTTTTGAAATCAAGGCATTTGGATGATAAAGCTAGCGTTGGCATCCTCCTTCATATCATAGACCTCATTTCCGCAGGAAAAATAAAATTGGCATATACGACCCATTTCCTGATTTCCAACAATGAAGAAATCGGCTATGGCGGAAATTCCAATATCCCTGAGAAAACAGTCGAATATCTAGCAGTCGATATGGGCGCGATCGGTGATGGACAATCGACGGATGAATTCAGCGTATCCATTTGCGCAAAAGACTCCTCAGGTCCATATCATTATAAACTGCGTCAGCATTTAGTCTCACTTGCCCAAGCAAATGCCGTCGACTACCGCGTCGATATTTATCCATATTATGGATCGGACGCTTCCGCTGCAATCCGGGCAGGATATGATGTCGTACATGGTCTGATCGGACCGGGGATCGATGCTTCACATGCCTTCGAGCGGACACATGTCTCTTCATTAAAGCATACAGCCAATCTGATTTTGCACTATATCCAGTCAGAGTTGGTATAATCGTGAAAAAAGCCCGCACTCATGTGCGGGCTTTTAACTGTTTTTTAGCGATATTTTTATTATAGTACTGTGTTTTTAGTGAAATGCACGTGAATTTCGGTCATTTACTCGTGATTTGGCATAATACTCGTGAATTTCGATCAAATACTCGTGAGTTTTGGTGTTTTACTCGTGAGTTTGGGCCATTTTCTCGTGAGTTTGAGCGTAATACTCGTGAATTGGCGTAAGTACAAAAAATAAAGATTTACAATGATAATTCTTGTGGAGGTTCACCGTTGTTGTTCAGCAACCGGATGCTTTCCGGCTTAATTTGCAGGATTAAATAATTCGGATCTTTCGGACCTTCGAACCAATCTTCAAAAGATTCATTCCATAATTTATCCTTCAGTTCCTGCGAATCGTTTATTTTCGAGGTACCTGAGATTTCCAGGTAAGAATCGCCCAATCCTTTATTATCATAGCCGATCAGGATATGAACATTAGGATTCTTTTCAATTTCATCAATTTTTTCCGTCTTTCCACTTGTTGGTGTGTATAAAGTTAAATCATCGTTAAAGAATGTCATATAGCGTGAATGTGGTTTGTTGTTTTCAACTGAAGATAAAACTCCTATTTTATGATCACGGATGATGTTCAATACTTTTTCTTTTATTTGGTTTTGGCTCATTTTTGCACACTCCTTTTATTTTTTTTACTCTATTACTTTTCCTCTCTTTTCATTAAGTTAAACAAAATTCTGCAGTTTGCCATTTTTATGAATGAAGATTGATAGAAGTTGCCATACTAGTCATTATGTGTTCTATTTTGAGCAATTTCATGATGTTAATCCATTTGTAAAGGTGAGTATGATGAATGAATTGTGGTGAATTACTTATCATTGGCGGGGCAGAGGATAAGTGCCTTGAAGGTGAAGTATTAAATAAATTTGTCGAGCTTGCAACCCGTAATAGTGATGGCGGAATAGGAATATTGCCTACAGCGAGTGAAATTCCTGAGGAAGTGAGTACAGAGTATATCAAGATTTTCAGGGATTTAGGCGTGGGCAGGGTGGAAGTGATCAAGCTGGATTCAAGGCAGGATGCAGATGACCCGGCAATTTGTGAACAGCTGACGTCTTTTTCCGCCATCTTCATTTCAGGGGGAAACCAAAGCCGATTGTTTGAGCTGATTGGAAAAACCAAATTCCACGATGCCCTTTCTAAAGCCTGGCATAAAGGAATGGTGATAGCAGGGACAAGTGCTGGCGCTTCCATTTTAGGTAAGCATATGATCATTGCTGCTGACACGATGCTGAATGACAATAAGTTAAAGGTTGAGATTGGGGTAGGCTTCGGCTTCCTTGACGGTTTGATAATCGATCAACATTTTTCCCAGCGTGGCCGCTTTGACCGCCTGTTAAGTGCGATAGCAGGGAAAAAGGAAATTATGGGTATTGGCATTGATGAAAATACAGCAATTTTAGTTAAAGACGGTCTTTTTGAAGTAGTTGGCCAACATCAAGTATTGGTTCTTGATGGCAGCACCAGTGATTATATCAATATCACAACTTCTGATAATGGCAGTGAAGAGTTGACTCTTTCGGGATTTAACCTTCATGCACTAACCAGGGGATACCGTTTTGACCTGCTTAAAAGGAAATTGTTGATGAAAAAGGGGATCCAACAATGATAATCAATCGAGTCCGTTATTTAAAAGGACCTAATTATTTTGCTTATACACCGACGATTTGCATTGAATTGGATATAGGGGAACTGGAACAGAAACCATCTGACTCAATACCTGGATTCAATGAAAAATTGTTAAAAGCGCTCCCGAACTTGGGAAGCCATACATGTTCAAAAGGGTATCGAGGCGGTTTCGCCGAAAGGCTGAGAAAAGGAACATGGATGGGACATATATTGGAGCATATGACGATTGAGCTTCAAAACTTGGCCGGAATCGAAGCCATTCGTGGAAAAACGATAATGATGGAAAAGAAGGGTTTTTATTATGTGACCTTTGACTATCAGGAGCCTCACTCAGGTCTTCAAGCTTTTTTAGCAGCAAAAGATATAGCGGAAGCCATCCTGAATGGTGAAAAGCATATAAATGTACAATCTTATGTAAAACAAATAGAGCAGTTATATTATAAAAATAAACTGGGGCCAAGTACCGAAGCCATTTTTAAGGCAGCACAAGCAAAAGGTATCCCTGTCGAGCGAATGGGTGATGAAAGCTTACTGCGTTTAGGAACCGGTACAAGGCAGAAGTATGTCCAGGCGACAATTTCCAGCCAGACTTCGAATATTGCCGTTGAGAATTCTTGTGACAAATCATTGACCAAATCAATTTTAAGAGGGTGTGGCCTCCCTGTACCTGAAGGGGAAGTTGCCCATTCCATCGAAGATATCTTTGCCTCGGCGGACAGGCTGGGTTTTCCGCTGGTCATTAAACCGTATAATGGAAGGCAGGGGCAGGGTGTCATCACCCATATCAAAAATAAGGATGAACTATTCAATGTAATCAATTGTTTGGAGTCGCATGTGGAGAAGTACATAGTCGAACGGCATATTGAAGGACATGATTATCGGTTACTGATAGTCAACGGTGAACTTATAGCCGCTAGTTTGAGGCTTCCTCCCTATGTTATTGGCAACGGTAAGGAATCGATACGTAAATTGATAGAAAAGGAAAATTGTAATGATTTGCGGGGAGAAGGACATGAGAAGCCGATGTCAAAAATCCCACTTACACATACCGTGACCTGTTACTTGGAAAAATCGAATCGGACGCTCGAGACCATTCCGAATCAAGGGGAATTGGTTCAAGTTGTCGGCAATGCAAATCTTTCAACTGGTGGAAAGGCAATCGATGTAACGGATCAGGTTCATCCCACCATTAAGAATATGTCGGTTGCTGCCGCGAAAGCGATTGGTTTGGATATAGCCGGAATCGATTTTATCTGTGAGGATATATCAAAACCAATCGAACATACACGGACTGCGATTATTGAAGTGAATGCTGCACCGGGAATTCGAATGCATCATTATCCGAGCGAAGGGAAAAAAAGGGATGTAGGCAAGGCCATTGTCGATTATTTATTTCCGACTCGGGAAGAGGCAGCTATACCGATCATCGCAGTGACCGGAACAAATGGAAAGACGACAACGACCCGATTGGTTCATTATTTTCTTTCTAATGAAAATACAAAGGTGGGTATGACGAATTCTGATGGAGTATATATCGGCGATGAGGTTTTGGATCAAGGTGACTGCAGTGGTCCGGTCAGTGCAAGAATGGTATTGGCCCATCCTGAAGTTGATGTAGCCGTATTGGAAACGGCCAGAGGAGGGATTCTGCGTGAAGGTCTTGCTTTTCGTAAATGTGATGTGGGGATCATTACCAATGTAAGTGAGGATCACCTCGGCCGTGATGGAATCGATACTTTGGATGATCTCATTAAATTAAAGAGGCTGGTAGCCGAAGTCGTAATGAAAACAGGCTATTGTGTGCTGAATGCAGATGATCCGAATGTAGCTGCCATGAACGCTTATACAGATGGAGAGGTCATTTACACCTCTACTGATGCCACCCAGCCTCACGTTAAGGCTGCGATAAATGGCGGATGTAAAGTTTGGTACGTCAATGAACAAGGTGTAATCTGTCATTCATCTGATGGTGTCATCCATCAATTTATGGATTGCACCAAGATTCCAATAACGATTTCCGGCATGGCACGTCATAATATCGCCAATTTACTTCAGGCGTTAGCTGCAGCCGAAACTCAAGGAATTTCCATGGAAGAACTACGAAGGAAGGCTGCCACATTTATGCCTGATATGAATTTGTCAAAAGGACGTTTCAATTTAAAAAAGTTGAAAGAGCGCACGATCATCATCGACTATGCCCATAATGAAGCAGGATTAAAGGCAATATTCGAAACGGTCAGTGCTTATAACAAAAATCGGCTTATCACTGTTTTGGCAGGACCTGGGGACCGTATTGATGAAGAGCTTATCAGGCTCTCCAAGGCGGCGGCCATGAATTCTGATCTGTTCATCATTAAAGAAGACGATGATTTGCGGGGCAGGGAGCCTTTCGAAGTAGCCAGGCTGCTTCAGGAAGCTGCCGTAGAAGCAGGGTTACAAAAAGATCGGACCTTAATCGAACCTAATGAATTGGACGCATTCGTAAAAGCCTGGGAAACATCACAACCGGGTGACCTATTATTGTTCTTTTACACGGATTTTGAATATGTAGAGAAGTTTTTCGAAAAGGTTTCAACAAATCCATTGCCGAAGAAATAAAATAGTGAATTTCGCCCTGAAAATCCACTTTCCATCAAGGCTAGCAATTACTCGCGAAAATTTCACTGTATGAAAAAAAAGCTAATCCAATTGGATTAGCTTTTTTTCATAACCGTTTCATTTGCAGCCGGAACAACGGCATGGTCTTTTTTATATATTCGCTGAAGCACAATGGACTGAACAATCATGAATATACCTCCGATTGACCAATATAACGGCAAAGCAGCAGGAGCGGAGAAAGAAATGAATAAAATCATTGCTGGTGAGAGCAGGCTCATCATCTTCATTTGTTTCTGCTGTTCCTCCGGCATTTGCCTCATGGAAATGACCGATTGGAAGTAATAAATGACACCAGCAATAATCGCCATGGCAATATTCGGCTGACCAAGGCTGTACCAAAGGAAACTATGGGTCGCAATTTCATGGGAGCCTTGGATCGCATAATAAAAGCCCATTAGAATCGGCATTTGAATTAAGAGCGGCAAACAGCCCATGTTTAAAGGATTGACTCCATGCTTTTGGTAAAGCTGCATCATTTCCTGTTGAAGGGCCTTTTGTTTAGCTGGATCTTTCGTCTCTTTGATTTTCTGCTGGATTGCAGTCATTTCCGGTTTCAGCCCATTCATCTTCGTTTTCATGCTAAGCTGTGTTTTATATTGCTTGGCAGTCAGTGGAAGCAAGACAAGGCGAATCAAAAATGTCATCATGATGATGCTTAAACCATAGTTGCCATTAAATAAATCAGCATTAAACTCTAGCATTTTTGTCATCGGGTTAACCAAAGCGGTATGAAATGGACCGCTCGTTGCTGCTGAGCATCCTGTCAATAGGGTCGTTGCCAGAAATAGTACGGCAATTAGAAACATGTTTTTCTTCTTCAATATAATTTCCTCCTCAAATTGTTAGTGGTTAAACAACGAGAAGGAGGCTTGGCTCATCGGAATCATCTGGTGAATCCTTTTGCCGGATAAATGTGAAGAAGCGCTGTGCACCGCGCCAGTCAAAAATGCTGCCCGCATGAACAGGGGATTTACTTTTATCTGTATGAACGGAAGCTTGATATTTGTCGTTCAAGAGCGATTGCTTTTTATTTAAGAAGTAAAACGCAGCCAGTGGAAAGACAAAGGTAAATAAGTAACCTGCCCATACCGCATGGCGAACGGTCTGATAATCGAATTCTAATAATAATTCCCACATAGGAATCCCTCGTTTTTTCTAAGATAAGAAAATTTGGCCTCCAAAAATGATTCAGGGCCTGAAATGACTTTTGACCTTATTGAGTTTAAATCATTAAGAACACTATATCAAATTCTAGTGCAAGAAAGCTAAAAAATATAGGGATTTTTTCAAAAAATAAACAGGGAATATTTTCTGATGCATTATTTTCCGATTAAAGATTCGGTAGAACCCCAGAGTCGAGACAGTAATTCGGAATGAAGATGCACACATGGTCGTTCGTCTACATACGGATAAAAGGAAGTTAATTATGAGGTGAAAAAGTATGAAACCATACAATTCATTCGATCAACAAAATCACAATAACGGTACTGAAAATATATATCAAAATGCACATCTCCGAAACATGGATAATGATTTCTTGGCAGTGCCATATGAAAATCAGATAATGGATGTAAGGACTCCTCCTGGCCCGCCTGGCCGTCCTACGGGGACCAGCCGCCGCCGCGGCCGCCGCACGGAGGAGGCCCGCCTCATATAGCTCCGCCATTATTCACTCCACAACTTCACGATGGAATGTCTAAGGCAATGGACACTGGTTCAATGAAAGGGTGTTTATACAAACATACGTATGTATGGCTTAAAAATGGCCGCTCATTTTGGTTTTACCCCACATATGTCGGCTATAATTCCGTGGCAGGTTATCGATGGAGACGAAGTCAACAGCGATGGGCCTATTATGGAACGGACGCGCATGAGATACAATTCTTTCATTGTTATTAAAATAACAATCCGCATTAGCGGATTGTTCAGTTGTGGACAAAAGGGGGGCGAAAAAAGTACGGTCTAGTCGAACTAATTGGTGAACGGTCGAATAAAGTGCGTCGAAAAAATGCGAGAACGGTCGAAAAAATGCGTGGACGGCCGAAAAAAGTGCTCCGGCTGAAAACAACGGGGATGTTTTTTTAAGAAGGAGGTTCGGAATGGTCTCACCCCGAACCATGATTATAAAACGAGACTAGATTATCCTTAATGTTTTTTACTGTAACCCTTATTAGATTGAAGAAATCTGCGAGACTCCTGCCGAATAACTGGCAAGTTGAGACCCCCTAGATGCTTGCTTTGATGAGGCTTGACAGACAGCGGGCGGAAAGGGAGCGGATTTCTGAAATCAAGTGTAAGGTTATTAAAGAAGTCGGATTCATTCAAAGATTCAATCAAAAAAATAATCAGGAAAATCAGAAATGATCCCATCTAACTGCATCTTTTTGAACATGCGGATTTGTTTTTTATTGTTGACGGTCCATGTATATACTTTCATCCCGTGCTTTTGGATTCGCATTTGCAGTTTCGTACTCAAAATCGTTTGCTTTGGATTCAAAAATGATGCAAACTCGGCAATCTCCTTTAACTTTTGGTCATTAATTCGCCGTTTTATCAAAACGCCCACTTGTATGTCCGGCATTAATTGATGAAACCTTTTCATGGATTCCATATCGAACGAATGAACCATTATCCTATTTTCACTTGTTGAATATTCCTGGAATTTTCCTAATTCCTCTGCAAGTTTCTGTTCAATGCCGGGATAAGCAGATGGATGTTTTAATTCGATTAAGATTCCGACTTCAGACCCGAAACTCTCCAATACCTCACTTAGTAAAGGAATCCTTTCGTTTTTATAACGGGAATGATACCAGCTTCCTGCATCCAGTTCCTTTAATTCGGCAGCCGTGTAATCACGGATGTTCCCTTTGCCGTTCGTGGTTCGATCCAGAGTTGGGTCATGATGAACCACAAGTACATCATCTTTACTAAGATGGATATCCACTTCCAGGAAATCAGCTCCCAATTCAATAGCTTTATTATAAGATGCCATTGTATTCTCGGGGCAATATCCAGATGCACCGCGATGTCCAATTTTAAGAGGGGAATGCTGCATTTTGAAGTCCTCAGGGAAAACACCCTTTGTTCGATTAGAATAGATGGCGAACAGGACAAGTATGGTTACCAAGATAATAAGAAAAAATTCAATCATCTTTCACACTCCTATTAGGCACATTAATTAAAATTCTTAAATATTCTTTAAAAAGAATATAAAGAAGTTCTCAGGACAGCCTCCTTTCATAATTTTACATGTTAGGCAGGGAAAAATCATGTTTTACACAATGTTAATCCCGACTTAAAGGATTTATTGGAAAGGTATGGAATACATATAATTTAAGTATTAATAAGGGGGGAAAGCAGATGGAATTGCAGGTGAAACCGAAGTCTAAAAAATGGAGGGGGAATTTTGGTTTATATTTTTCCCTGCCCATTCTGTCTTGGGCGTTTTACGATTTTGCCAATACGATTTTTTCTTCTAATATCAATACGATTTTCTTTCCATTCTTCCTCCAGGAACAGATTGGGGAAAATGCCGTTCTTGATCAGATTGCCAGTACCTTCATCTCCTACGCAAATGCGATTGCCAGCTTGTTTCTAGTTTTGTTTTCCCCGCTGTTCGGTGTCATGATCGATCGAACGGGAAAAATGAAAAAATACATTATGATTTTCACACTCATTTCTGTTGTATGTACATTTTTAATGGGGGTATTTGGAGGGGCGCCGTTCGATGGGAAGCTTCTTGGCATTCCAACTTCCTTAGCGATCGTCATTCTTTTATTTGTGATAGCAAAGTTTTTCTATCATTCGAGTCTTGTTTTCTATGATACGATGATGAGTGATTTAGGCACGAAACAGCAATTGCCGCTTATATCAGGATTTGGCGTGGCGGTAGGCTACCTTGGAACGTTAGTGGGCCTGTCAATCTATCCATTCATAAGTAAAGGGAGTTCACATGAAGCCTTTATTCCCACGGCCATTTTATTTCTGGTTTTTTCCCTTCCATTGTTCTTTTTTTTAAAAGAGTCACCAAAACAGCAAAAAGCGAAACAACCTTTTTTATCCGGTTATAAGGAAATTAAATCCACATTTAAAGAGATGCAATCCTATCGATTGGTTTTTACATTCATGATTGCTTATTTCTTTTTAAATGATGCAATTGCGACCACTATCGGCATGATGGCCGTATATGCCAAGACTGTTGTTGGATTTTCCTCAAGCGGATTCATTTTGCTTTACTTGGTTTCGACAGTATCGAGTATTGCCGGATCGTTTCTGTTTGGATACATCACACAGTCGAAGGGGCCGCGGCTAGCTGTGACATATGTGGGAGTTCTGCTTTTGGTTGCTTTATTTATAGCGGTCTTTGCACAAACCGCTCTATGGTTCTGGGTTGCAGGGAGTATGTTCGGCATTTCGCTAGGTTCGATGTGGGTGACATCACGGACATATATCATTGAATTGACCCCGGATGAGAAGAGGGGGCAATTTTTTGGACTATTTGCATTCTCAGGAAAAGTCTCTTCAATAATCGGCCCGCTTTTATATGGAACGATAACGTTGGTATTCCATGACCTCGGTACATTGGCGAGCAGGATGGCATTGGGCTCATTGATCATCATGGCGGTAATAGGTCTGGGCTTTCTTTTAAAAATGAAGGGATTGGAAGAAGTGAACTAAGAAAAAAGGGAATGGAGCCGGCCTTAATGCCGTATCCATTCCCTTGCATAATCTTATACCAAAATCAAGGTGACATCGACGTTCCCGCGAGTCGCTTTTGAATAGGGGCAGGTCATATGTGCTTTTTTGGCGAAGTCTTCAGCCTCTTCCCTGCTTAGGTCGGGAATAGAAACATCCAATCTTACAGCCAATTTAAAGCCGCCGTCTTCCTCATCTTTACCGATCGTGACATTTGCCGTCACGGAAGTATCTACTTTTTTCTTTTCTTTTTGCAGAACAAGATTCAAGGCACTGTCAAAGCAAGCCGCGTAACCGGCTGCGAATAACTGTTCAGGGTTTGTGGCGCGCTCACCGGAACCTCCTAATTCCTTCGGTGATCTCACATCGAAGTCCAGAATCCCGTCCTCTGATTTAACATGTCCCTCACGACCGCCTTGTACGGTAACTGTAGCTGTATATAATGGTTTCAATGAAAACAACTCCTTTGTTTATTCTTACTATCATTAGTTCCCTCCTGTAAGTCTTGTTAAACAAAATGAAAGCGAGTTTATGGAGAGTATTGTGTGAAAATGGTTTTAAATTGGTTCTAAATTGGAAGATATTGTTTTATAATGTACTGTATTAGGAGATGTAATACACCCATTTGCAAGGAGGGTTTATGATGTTTGAGTTGGATGTTCAAAATGGAAAGCCGATATATGAGCAATTGATGGATAAGTTAAAGGAACTAATGATCAATGAAGTTTTACAGGAACATAATCAGCTCCCATCTATACGAATATTGGCTCAGGAATTGACCATCAATCCAAATACGATCCAGAAAGCGTACAAGCAGCTTGAATCTGACGGGTTTATATATACATTACCAGGCAAAGGGAATTTCGTGGCACCTCCTAAATCCTTGAAAAATTCATTGAAAGAAGAAAAGATCAGAAACGAGCTTTCAAGGGTACTTGCTGAAGCTCTTTATATCGGAATCGATAAACATGAAATTTATAGATTGATAAAGGAAATTAGTCCATTGGCAAAGGGGGGAGATTCATGATTGAAATAAAACAGGTGAGTAAATTATATGAAGGAAAAGAAGCGATCAAAAACGTAACCTTGGTCATACAAAAAGGCTCCATATTCGGGTTATTAGGTTCAAATGGGGCGGGGAAAACGACTTTATTAAAAATGCTTTCAGGCAATCTGATACAGGATGCAGGTGAAGTTTTAATTGATCGATCATATGTGTTTGAAAACCGTGAAGTGAAAAATCGTTGTTTCTTCCTTCCTGATACGCCTTATTTCCTGGCTAACTATACGATCATGCAAATGGCAGGTTTTTATAGCCATATTTATAGTGAATGGAATCAGGAACGTTTCTATCAATTACAGGAAATATTTCCGATACCCGTCAAAAATAAAATACATAAACTATCGAAGGGTATGCAAAGACAGGTTGCTTTTTGGCTCGCACTCTCGACGATGCCGGAAGTTCTCATCCTGGATGAACCGTTTGATGGGTTAGATCCGGTCATGCGTAAAAATGTGAGGCAGTTGTTGATTCAGGATGTATCGGAAAGGGATATGACGATTTTACTATCGTCCCATAATCTCCGGGAAATTGAAGATTTAGCCGATCATGTAGGGATTTTGCATGGAGGTGAGCTTGTGATCCAAAAGGATTTGAATGACTTAAAAGCGGATGTACACAAAGTGCAAATCGCCTTTAAACATAAAATTCCCCACGGTTTATACCGCGGAATTCAAATTCTAAACAAGGAAAGACGCGGCAGCGTGATCGTTTGCATCGTTAAAGGTAAAGAATCCATGATTAAATCGCACTTTAATCAGTTTCAGCCAGAAATATTAGATATTCTCCCCCTTACTCTAGAGGAGATATTCATTTATGAAATGGGGGATATCGGTTATGTCATCCAGAATAACCTTGTTTAATAGAGAATTGATTATCTATATTTTCAGAAGCACTGGCTGGATTGGCTTCCTGTATCTCGTCGGCCTCATATTTGCGCTGCCTTTGGAAATGTTAGCGATTATATTGAATGAGAACAATGAATATGTGGAATTCGAAAACCTTTTTTCCTGTCAGCAGATGATACAGTTTGTCTTGGTCATCGTTATTCCAGTATTACTTGCCATCTTCCTTTTTCGGTTTTTACAAATGAAACAAGCCTCTGACTTTATTCATAGCTTACCGATTACTAGACGCAGCATCTACATTCATATGATTGGGACGGGAATTGGCTTCTTGGGTTTGCCGATATTGTTTACAGGTTTAATTTTGATATTATTCCACTCGGCAATTGATATAGAAACGCTATATACCATGCCTGATATATGGTCTTGGATGGGGACTACATTTATTTTGGAAGCTTTGACCTTTTCTGTTGCCGTTTTAATTGGAATGGTGACGGGATTATCAGCCTTTCAAGGACTGCTGACCTATATTTTTCTTGCTTTGCCGGTGGGGCTGTTTGTATTGTTTGCAGCCAATGTGAAGTTTTTGATAGCAGGATTTTCTGCAGATTATTATCTAAGCTCCAATATGAATGGCATCTCCCCCTTATTAGCAGCAACGGAGATGGAAAAAATGGACTTTTTCTCTGTTAATACTTTAATTTATAGTATATTAACCTTACTTTTTCTGATTAGTTCTCTTTTTCTCTATGAGAGGAGAAAGCTGGAGCATGTATCGCAGGCATTTGTTTATCCGAAGATTAAGCCATTATTTAAATTCGGCCTGACATTATGCATGATGCTGTTTACAGGGCTGTATTTTAGCGAAACGACAGGACAACCTGGGTGGATTTTCTTCGGATATACCGTCGGTTCTTTGCTTGGATATTATTTAGGGGAAATGGTCCTGCAAAAGACTTGGCGAATACGGGTCAACCTGAAAGGTTATGCAGCATTTATAGTGGCCATCCTTGTGCTGGCACTCATTATAAAAATAGATCCCCTTCAGTATAAGGCCAAGATTCCTGATGAAAAGATGATTAGCCAAATTTATATTGGCAATTCTCCTTTATTTTTTGAAGATGGTGACAAATCGGATAACGCTTCCAATTATCTTAAAGAGAAGGAAAATATAGAAGCGATCAGGTTATTGCATCAGGAAATTATCGATAAGGGTAAAAAGGTTTCCATAGGTGAATTGAATGATGGACAATCCGTATTCCTGATGTATGAACTCAAGAATGGAAAACGGTTAGCAAGGGAGTATCATTTGCAAAACTACGACTCATACAAGCCGCTATTGGCGAAAATTTATGAGTCGAATGAATATAAAAAAATGGTTAATGAGTTATTGAATGTTTCTGCTGAAGACGTATCTAAAATCAAGATAACGGCGAGCGGACAATTAGACAAATCAATAACGATCACGGACGGTCAACAGCTGGAAGCAGCCGTAAAGGCATTGTCGGAGGATCTGAATAATCAATCGTTCGACCAAATGACATCTTCTTTTGGTGATTATGCCTCCATCGACATTCTCTTGCATAATGACAAAACCATTTATATGAATTGGGACTCTTCATATACTCAGTTTTCAAAATGGATGGAAAGTACCGGACAATCGGAAAAAGCACGGTTAATGGTTGATGATATCTCTTATATCCTGGTTGCGAAGACCGATTCGAAAGTTTATCATTCGTATTCTGAAAGTGAAATCGCACAGCAGATTGAACAACAGCCAAACCGCTTGAAAATTAAGACCGCTTCGGAAATCGAGACGGCCATTGATAATGCCCAAATCGATTGGGGCGGGGAGTACTCAGCTGCCTTTTATTATAAAGAAAGCAGAGATGTGGACATCAAGAGTTTTTCTGGCGAACATGTTCCCGGCTTCATTTTGGATCATTTTAATGAAAGATAACGTGAATATGCCGCTTGTACATATAAAGGAAAAGGATGCCGCCCAATCCGGGCGGCATCCTTTTGCAAGCCTATCAATATGTTTGTGTGTCTATGCTTTAGAGTTTTACGACGTTTTTAGCTTGAGGTCCGCGGTTTCCTTCTTCGATTTCAAATTCAACCTCTTGACCTTCATCAAGGCTCTTGAAACCTTCTCCTTGAATGGCGGAAAAATGTACGAAAACATCGTCTTCGTTTGGTACTTCGATAAATCCAAATCCTTTGTCACTATTGAACCATTTCACTTTACCTGTTACTGTCATTCGATGAATCCTCCTAAAAAGTTAAAAAATATTAATGGTGATGATTTTACCGTGATGGAAAAATCAATTTCACACATTATCCAGCACCCTCATTCAAGTTAAAATTATCATACGAAGATGCTTGATAATATGTGAAAGCCTACAGGATAAATTAACCCGCTAACCTTAGGGGCAATTTCCAGTTTTTTAGTATATACCCACCTTTATAAAGGATAAAACAAATGGAATTAATTTATACATTCCTATTTGGGAAAATAATATTAGACAGGTTTTATACGGGGAAGCATAACGGTATTGTCATTGTCGCACAGGAGTTTCCTGGATTGAAAATGACGGTGCCAATAGGAAAAGCCTTTAGAGTGGAGATTAGGAAAACAATTTGGCATTAAAGTTTTTCACGAAAATAATCGGGTATAGGATAAGAAAGAAAGGACTGATGAAAAATGAAGAAATTATTAAAAAGGGCCCTCATTTTTGCTGCTCCAATCATATTCAAGGAAGTAAAAAAACGCTGGAAGAACAAACGGAATCAAAAAGCGATTAAACCTGCTAGGTAAATAAGTTAAACCATGAATAAATGAACGGTAACCATATGGATTAAGATAAGAGGCGCTGATTAAGCGTCTTTTGTTTTGCCATCTGAACAAAACCCCTTATGGTGATTCATTCACCTCTACATCTTTCCTTCATATCGTGTTAAAATAGAAAGGTTGATTGAAATGAATGCAGAGTAGCAAAGGTTTAAGCCTTATGATATATTTCTTCTTACATATATTGTGTATGATCAGGATTTTCGCATACAAAGAAAGGTTGCCATTCCAATGTAAAAAATTCAAATGAACCCCCTATAAATTTTTTTATTGATGACTCCACTAATGAAAGGAACATTTTATGACTACTTTAAAAGAAGAGGTTCAATCCCGACGGACCTTCGCAATCATCTCTCACCCGGATGCCGGGAAAACGACTTTGACAGAAAAATTATTGCTGTTTGGCGGCGCGATCCGTGATGCCGGAACAGTTAAAGCTAGAAAAACAGGGAAGTATGCAACAAGTGACTGGATGGAGATTGAAAAGCAACGGGGAATTTCCGTTACCTCTTCAGTCATGCAATTCGATTATGATGATTTCCGTGTCAATATTCTCGATACACCAGGCCACCAAGATTTCAGTGAAGACACATATCGTACACTGATGGCTGTTGATAGCGCCGTGATGATCATCGACTCGGCAAAAGGTATCGAGGATCAAACGGTTAAATTATTCAAAGTATGCCGGATGAGGGGTATCCCGATTTTCACTTTTATCAATAAAATGGACCGACAAGGTAAAACGCCGCTAGAATTGCTTGCCGAACTCGAAGAGGTATTAGGTATAGAAACATATCCAATGAATTGGCCGATTGGGATGGGAAAAGACTTCGTGGGCATTTACGACAGGTTCAATAATCGGATTGAACAGTTCAAAACGGAAGGGGAAGAGCGTTTCCTTCCGTTGAATGAAGATGGTGAACTCGAAGTGGATCATAAACTTAAGGATTCCCAGTTATATGAGCAAACTTTGGAAGAAATCATGCTGTTGACGGAAGCAGGTAACCAATTCTCTGAAGAAAACATTGCGAATGGAAAACTTAGTCCCGTATTTTTCGGGAGTGCTTTAACGACGTTCGGTGTTCAGACGTTTTTGGATGCTTATCTGAAATTTGCACCAGCTCCACAAGCGCGGATGACAACGTCAGGTGAAATGGACCCTGTCAGTAATGATTTTTCTGGTTTCATTTTCAAGATCCAGGCGAATATGAACCCAAAACACCGTGACCGGATCGCTTTCCTTCGCATTTGCTCCGGTAAATTCGAACGTGGGATGAGCGTCAACCTGAGCAGGACAGGAAAACCAATCAACCTTTCTTCTTCTACTCAATTCATGGCTGATGATCGGAACACCGTAAATGAAGCGGTAAGCGGAGATATCATCGGTTTATATGATACCGGTAACTACCAAATTGGCGATACGATTACAACAAGCAAAGACATGTTTCAGTTTGAAAGGCTGCCTCAGTTTACACCGGAACTATTCATGAGGGTAACAGCAAAAAACGTCATGAAACAGAAACATTTCCATAAAGGAATTAACCAGCTTGTACAAGAAGGGGCAATTCAGCTCTTCAAAACGGTTCGGATGGAAGAATATCTGCTTGGTGCGGTTGGGCAACTTCAATTCGAAGTATTCGAGCATCGAATGAGGAACGAGTACAATGTTGAAGTCGTGATGGAGCGCATGGGCAGCAAGATTACACGCTGGGCTGAAGATGAAAAGCTTGATGAAAATCTTCATAGCTCAAGAAGCATCCTTGTTAAAGACCGGTTTGATAAATATGCATTCTTATTTGAAAATGAGTTTGCTCTTCGTTGGTTCCAAGATAAAAATCCTGATGTGGAATTATATAATCCAATGGATTTGAAATAATGAAGAAGCCCGTGTATATAACACGGGCTTTTTTCTTTATCTGGAGATTTTTTAACCATGATTTAATGTTACTATAACTATCGCTTACATTACGGGTGACCTTATATACAGGGAATGAATAGTGCCGTGAGCCTCATAATGGCCTCAGCAGACTTTTCTCATGGGAATGTGGGGTAATTTATTCAATCAAAGAAGAAGCTCTGCCCTTTTTCAGGAAAACAGGCTACATAGTCCTGATCGATCATTATGAGAAAAAACTGTTTCATTATTTAGTAAAGATCAATGAGACAACCAAGGCATTGCAATTAGCCCAAATAATTATCGAATCACATAAAAGTCATTATGATGGAATGAATTGAACATATATCTATCGGAAGGAGCTTGGTAATGGTTTGCGTTGTATCAGTGAAGAGAAGCATCACTGATAAAATCGAATTATACTAAAATATTCCTTTGACAATCTTCTGAAACTCCTATATATTTAGCTAGTACTTTAGTGCTTAAAAGCGTTTCAGTAATTGTGAGGAGTGGAAAGGTCCTAGCCTTACACCAGAGAATATACAACATTGAAAGCGGGGAAATACATCATGCGTCTTGAAGATGCAAAGCTAAAACTCTCCTTACTTGAAGCAATTGGGGTTTTGGCCATTCTATTCTTAATCATTGCAACTGGAATCATACATTATGGACTTGCCCCCCATATTCCAATAATAGCGGCAATCCTTTTCTTATTTGTTTATGGGAAGATCAAGAAGCTGCCATTTTCAATTATGGAGGCGGCTATAGTCAAAGGTGCAGGTACTGGTATGGGAGCCATTTATATATTCTTTTTCATTGGAATGCTGATTTCCATCTGGATGGCAAGCGGGACGATCCCTACCATCATGTACTATGGGTTTGACTGGATTTCTGGTGAATATTTCTATGCGATTACATTTCTGGTGTGTTCGCTAATTGGGCTCTGTATCGGGAGTTCACTTACAACATCAGCCACAATCGGCGTTGCTTTAATAGGTATGGCGACGGCGATGGATTTATCGTTGGCGATTACAGCCGGTGCAATCATTTCCGGTGCATTTCTTGGGGATAAAATGTCTCCATTATCCGACTCTACCAACCTTGCATCGGGTACGGTTGGAGCACCATTATTTGAACATATTAATAATATGCTTTGGACTACCATTCCAGGTTTTTTAATATCGCTTATCATCTTTTACTTCCTTTCACCGAATGTCAAAGTTGCTCGTGTTGAGGAAATCGAAGCCATGACCAAAGCCCTGGAAATGGAAACGAATATAAGCATATGGAGTTTGATTCCGTTTGTCATCGTTCTAATCATGGCTTTGAAAAAGGTGTCAGCCATTCCGACATTGTCGGCAGGAATCATTTCGGCAGCCATCATCGCTTTCATTCAAACGCCTAATTTGACGGTTGCAAAACTAGCAGATATTTTATACGGCGGATTTGTACTCAAGAGTGGAATGGATCAACTTGACTCAATCTTATCGCGGGGCGGCATTGAAAGTATGATGTTCTCCGTTTCGATGGTGTTGTTGGCATTGGCCATGGGCGGACTATTGTTCGAATTGGGAGTCATCCCTTCTATTTTAAAAGCGATCCAGGATTCATTGACGAGTGTAGCGAAAGTGATTTCCGCTACTGTATTTGCAGGAATCAGTGTGAATTTCCTGGTGGGTGAACAGTATTTGTCAGTTATACTGCCTGGGAAAGCCTTTCAGCAGAAATATGAAGATTTAGGCTTGCAGCCCAAAACGCTTGCGAGGGTACTTGAAGATGCGGGAACAGTTGTGAATCCTCTGGTTCCTTGGGGTGTCTGCGGTGTATTCCTGACACAGGTATTGGGTGTTTCAACCCTTGAATATGCCCCATTTGCATTCTTCTGCCTGCTTTGTCCTTTGCTCAGTCTGATTTCTGGCTTTACGAAAATCGGTATCCATTATAAATGAAAAAAACAGGCGGTCGGTTTTGACTGCCTGTTTTTTTATGGGAACTTTCATAACCTTACAGAGAAGGGAACCCCCTGACATGAACAGAAATGTCAGGGGGTAATTGATCGATTATTTTGAAGACGCAATCTCATCTTTTGGGATGGACACGACCTTTTCTTTCTGTTCAAGCAAGTTCATTCGCATAACGACATTTTGGAATATGCCCATTGAAAGCATGAGCAGCAGTAAGGAAGATCCTCCATAACTGATGAATGGAAGGGTGATCCCTGTAATAGGGATAAGTCCAGTCACTCCGCCAACATTGATGCCGACTTGAATGCCGATCATGGATGAGATGCCGATCAATAAAAGGCTTCCAAAAGGATCCTTGCATTTTGCTGAAAGTACAAATCCCCTTAAAACGATAAAACCTAGTGTTAATAGAACGAACCCCACTCCGAATATCCCGAGCTCTTCTGCAATGACAGACATGATGAAATCAGTATGTGATTCAGGCAGGTACCCGTATTTTTGTACACTGTCACCAAGTCCCACTCCAGTAAGGCCGCCGGATCCTATTGCGAATAAGGAATTCACGAGTTGATACCCGCTTTCTCCTGCCTTTCCGAAAGGGTCTGCAAACCCCGTAAAACGAGACATCTTATTTTCAGAAAGAACGGCTGAGAAATTTCCTGTCACGAGTACCCCTAATGCAAAAATGGCAACGAATATCGCAGTAATCAAAGAGAGTTTGAATATACTCTTAAAGGACATCCCGGATGAAATGATCATGGTACTTGAAATCAGGAAAATGACCGCTGCCGTTCCATAGTCAGGTTGTATTCCGATTAAAAAGCAGATGAATACCAGAAAGAAAATCGGCGGGATGACGGCTTTATCAATACTATTGATTCGATCCTGCCTTTTTCCGTAAATGGCTGCCAGATAAATGATTATGGCTAACTTGGAAAATTCAGCGGGTTGGATCGATTTTGTCCCTAATTTGAACCAGCTTGTGGCATTTCCTGCTGTATGGCCGAAGATAAAGAGCAGCAAAAGGATACCGGCCATTCCAAACATCATAGACATCAAGAACATTTTGTTTTTGTACATCTTATAAGGAAGAATCATCGTGACGATCATTGCCACGAATGAAATGAGAAAGGCCGTTTTTTGTTTCTCAAAGAAGAAATCCATGGGCATGCCGTATCGAGCAACAGCAGTAATCATGCTCGAACTGTAAATCATGACTAAACCAAACAAACAGAGTAATACGACAGCGATGAAAATAGGGAAGTCGTATGCTTTAATTATTCTTTTCACTTGTGCGCTCACCTCAAATATGTATGCGCGAAAAAATCGCCTTCTTATATAGTAACGGAAAATCGTTTATATAGATAATAATTTTTATTCGATAATATGAATTTATCCTCGATAAACCAATATTAAACACTAAAACCGAGAAACTTGTCTGCCGGATTTCCTTTTTGCTTATAGCCTAATTCGGATTCCTATTACCTTCGATAGCAAACGTGAATACTCCTTTTAATAACGGGAAAATTTTTACTATATATTCCATTTGGCGGTGCTGTTATGTCTGGAAGATTACTATTTAAGGTTATTTGTGGCAAAACTTGATGTGAGCAGTGGATACTGTAAACGAATTTGTTAGAGTAACTCATCTTAAGAGGTATACTTATTTTAGCACCGGTTATGTGGCACGGATCGGGCAGGGATTTAATGAAGAGAGGGAACCGGTTGTGAACTTGGTTCCAATCGATTATATTATACAGGCTGCTGCGTCTCTGGCATGATATAAAGAGGGTTGACGCGAAAAATCTCGTACGTTTAGTGAATTAGGGAAGGTGTGCATCCTTGGTCGATCTTAATTAAAAGCATAAAAATGATAGGAAGTACCAATAAAAATAAGGTAAAGCAAGGGGAGTAGTTATGGAAGAAATACATGACAAGCTGGAAGTGTTTTCTCCGGCAACAGGTGAGAAGATTGCGGAAATCATCCCAACGCCATTGAAGTCGATTCCTCATATATATAAGAAATCAAGACATGCGTTCCAAGCATGGTCGAATCTTCCCATCAAGGAACGGCTGCACTATTTAAAACGGCTTCGTTTATTGATGGTTGAAAAAATGGATGAAATAGCTGAAGTCATTTCAAAAGATACGGGAAAAGTGAAAATTGAAGCGCTGGTTGCTGATATCATGCCAACGATTGATGCAATCAAGCATATCGAGAAACATGCAGTGAAATCTCTGTCCGGACGGAAGGTCACCACTCCGCTCATGTTAATTGGAAAAAAATCTTATATCCATTATATGCCCCGTGGAACGATTCTCGTCATTTCACCATGGAATTATCCGCTGCAGCTTTCCATGGTACCCATTCTTAATGCTCTAGCAGCGGGAAATACAATCATCGCCAAGCCCTCAGAGGTAACTCCTTTAGTTGGGGTGTGCATCGAAAAGCTGTTTCTTGAAGCTGGTTTTCCGGACGGAACTATACAGTTTGCCCATGGAGGGAAAGAATTGGGTGCGGCATTAACTGAGCAAAAGCCAGATTATATATTTTTTACCGGATCTGTAAGGACTGGGAAAATGATTGGTGAGGTCGCAGCAAGACAACTGATCCCAACGACTCTGGAGCTTGGCGGGAAGGATCCGATGATCGTTCTGCGTGATGCTAACCTGGAACGGGCTGTGAACGGGGCTCTTTGGGGGGCTTTCACAAACAGCGGGCAGGTGTGCATGAGTGTTGAAAGGGTTTATGTGGAACGTCCTGTTTATAAGGAATTCCTCATGCTTCTTAAAGAAAAAACGAAGTCCATGAGGCAGGGGGTGCAATCGCAGGATGATATCGGTTCAATGACTTTCCCGGCACAAGTTGAAATTGTGGCTGGACAACTGGAGGATGCACTGAATAAGGGGGCCGTACTTGAAGCCGGAATACCTCCGAAAGAGTGGAAAACGGGAAAGACCCATTTCATTCCGCCGACGATTCTGTCCAATGTCGATCATTCCATGAAAATCATGAAAGAAGAAACGTTCGGACCAGTTTTGCCTGTTGTGCCTTTTGATACGGAGGAAGAAGTGATCGCCCTGGCAAATGAAAGTGAATATGGACTCAATTCCAGCGTTTGGACGCTGGATAGGGAAAAAGCAAGCAAAATTGCGTCTCGGTTAGTAACAGGAGCGGTGACGATCAATGATGTGCTGATAACGGTTGCTAATCATCATTTACCATTTGGCGGTGCCAAACAAAGCGGGGTTGGCCGCTATCATGGCGAGCATGGGTTAAAGATTTTCTGCCATGAAAAAGCGATCATGATCGAAAAAGGTAAAAACAATACAGAAATACAATGGTATCCATATGAAGGAAAATACACGAGTTTCTTATCGCTGTTTCAGAACTACTTTTCTGCCAAACCGAACTGGATTCGTTTCGGCAAAGAATATTTGCGATTGATTAAATTATCCAAAGGGAACAGAAAATGAGATCCATTTATAAAAAAGATTGTTATTTTCATAACGAGCGCGTATACTATTAATATACTTAATAACTGATTTTCCTTTTCAAAGGGGAGTAGCGTTAGGGTTCGCCCTAAAACAAAGTCGTCATTACGTGAATGTTAAACATTCATCGGCTTTGTTGACATGATTTCATGTTCAGCAAGACCTTTGCCTATATGGCAGAGGTCTTTTTATTTTGCCAATGCCAGTAGGAAGGGAATACTAACTATTGGAGGTTGAATGGATGGAAGCATCAATATTATTGGAATATGGCTGGGTCCTTCTTATCTTGGTTGGATTAGAAGGGATACTTGCTGCGGATAATGCAGTCGTCATGGCTGTCATGGTTAAGCATTTGCCAAAAGAACAACAGCGTAAAGCCTTGTTTTATGGTTTGATGGGAGCTTTTGTTTTCCGCTTTGCAAGTTTATTCCTTATTTCCTTTCTTGTCGAGGTGTGGCAAGTTCAAGCAATCGGTGCGATTTACTTACTTTTCATTGCTTTTCAGCACATTTACAAAAAATACGCTGGTAAAGGTGAGAAGGAAATCACGAAACCTAAAAAGCAATCCGGCTTTTGGATGACCGTGGTAAAGGTTGAAGCGGCTGATATAGCTTTCGCAATCGATTCGATGTTGGCTGCCGTCGCACTGGCTGTTACACTTCCTGCAACAGGCTGGATGAAAGTCGGCGGTATTGACGGAGGGCAATTCGCTGTCATGTTCCTCGGCGGCATGATTGGATTGATCATTATGCGATTTGCAGCAAATGCGTTCGTGAAGTTGCTTCATCAGCGTCCTTCCCTAGAAATGGCTGCATTTTTGATAGTCGGTTGGGTAGGAGTGAAGTTGGCGGTACACACACTCGCACACCCTTCACTGGCTGTCATCGATCATCATTTCCCTGAATCAACTCTTTGGAAATCGATTTTCTGGACCGTATTGATTGGAATTGCAGCAGGTGCATGGATCATTTCAAGCAAGAAAGAAAAAAAAGAAAAAGAAGAGAAAAAAATACAGGAAGCTTAAAAAAAACAGGCGTGCTGGTCACGCCTATTTTTTTTGTTTTTTCATGTATTTATGGAGATGACCCTCAAAAGCGCAGGGATGTTTACGAATGATATGTTAAAAGATGTGAATATTAAATTCCGGTTATAAAAATGACAATTGTCCCATAGTATTGGACAAAAATCAGGAAAAAGATAACTTACTGTAATTGCACTGTAATAAACGAGAAAAAACTAAGTATTTTATCATGTTGATATATTATGTGATTTCATTTTTAATGTAAAAATAGTTCTTTTGGTACTGTCTTTTAGACTCCCTCCGCTTAAGATAAGTATGTTGATGCGTATTTTATGTTCAACAGGAGCGAGGTGAGCAAATGCTTGGATTGTTGTTAACAGCATTCAAAAAAAAGCGTTCTTTAGAAGAAACCGTATTGAAAATTCAACAAGGCGATATTAGCCTTCGTAATGATACCATAGAGTCATTTAAACCTTTTATTGCGAAAACAGTGTCATCGGTTTGCAAACGTTACATATACGAATCAGATGATGAATTCAGTATTGGACTGATTGCTTTTAACGAGGCAATCGATAAATATTCCCCGGAAAAAGGCCGTTCTTTATTGGCATTTGCCGAAACCCTCGTTAAACGAAGGGTTATAGATTATATAAGAAGCCAGTCCAAACAAAAAGAAGTCCTATTGGATTTATCACTGAATGATGATAATGAACAAAACCATATATATTTCGATAATGAAAATTCCATCAATGAATACGAGAAGCAGAAGGAATCGGAAAGAAGAAAAGAAGAAATTCTGCTTTATATAAGCCATCTAGAGGATTTTGGTCTGTCATTTGAGGATTTAGTTGAAAACTCTCCCAAACATGCAGATGCCAGGAAGGGAGCTATTATGATCGCTAAATTGTTAATGGAAGATGACGAACTGAAAGAAATCCTGTTTGCAAAAAAGCGGCTGCCCGTAAAACAGCTTGAGGGAAAAGTGGAAGTAAGCAGAAAAACGATTGAACGGAACAGAAAGTACATCATTGCTGTGGCAATCATAATAAACGGAGATTTTTTGTATTTGAATGATTATATAAAAGGGGCTATCGATGGATGAAAAAAGGAGTTATTCTTTCAGTTAATAAGCGATTTGTAACCCTATTGACCCCCGAGGGTGAATTTCTGAAAACCAAAAGGCAGGAACGGGTATATGAAGTGGGTGAGGAAATCACTTTTTCACCTCCTAAACAAAAGTTCACTTTAGCCTTTTCCAATTTTCATTCATCTTTCAAAAAAACGGCCGTGCTAAGCATTGCCTCCACCTTCTTGATTCTGTTTTCGATTCTTCCTTCTTATTTCTCCGGTCCTGTGTCGGCTTATATGACGATAGATGTGAATCCAAGCATTGAATTGGAGCTTGACGATGATTTAGAAGTTCTCAAACTTACCGGTTTAAATGAAGACGGCAAGCTAGTGATTGGTCAGCTGAAGGACTGGAAAGGCAAGGATATAAAGACTGTTACAAACCGGATCGTTGAAACGACGAAGCAACTTGGTTATTTGAAAGGAAATAAACAAATTGTGGTTTCCACAACGTTATTGGAAAAAGATAAAGAACTGGATAAGAATTTAAAAGAAGAGATAAAAGAAATTTCTGAGCAGGATAATGTTTCTAACACAAAAATGAAAGTGATCCAGGCAACAAAAAGCGATCGGAAGCAAGCAAGGGAACAAGGCATATCCACTGGTAAGTATCTCGAAAAGAAGTTGAATGAAGATAAAGATAAGGTAAAAGTCAATAAGAGGGAGCCTGCTCCAGCACCAGATAAAAAAGTCGAGGAAAAGGTTGTTATTCCGATGAGTACGGAAAACAAATCGGATGGAGAAAAGAAAAAAGAGAATAATGAAATTGAAATAAAGCAAAAGCCGGCCAATGAAACCAAACCGACTGAACGGAAAAACGCGGGTATGGAAGTTACCAAAATTAAGGAACAAACTGAACGGGAAGATACAATTGGAAAACGGAATGCAATAAATGGATACAAGGAAAAAAGCAACGAGTCAAAAGGAAAATCCGATAGCGACAACAGCAACCAATCAAAGAACAAGCAGAAAAATGATAAAAAGTTTGATGTAAAAAAAGGTTCATCAGCCAAAGAAAATAATAATAATGATCATATAGAGCACGAAAATAAAAATAAACAAGCTAACCAAGTGAAGCAGGCTAAACGGGATAAGCAAGCAAAACAGGATAAGCAAAATAAACAAGATAAGCAAGATTGGGATAAGTCGAAAAGGGGTAAAGGCAATAATGGAAACGGAAATGGACATAATGATTAAAAAGAGTCCAGCATGCTGCTGGACTCTTAGCCATGGATATTTAATTGTGTTAGGAATTATTGACCTTTAAGTTGAGATTGTGCTTGTTGTACAAGACGTTTCGTGATTTCTCCGCCAACTGACCCATTGGCACGTGCTGAAGTATCGGAACCTAATTGTACACCGAATTCAGATGCAATTTCATATTTGATTTGTTCTAATGCTTGTTCGATTCCAGGAACAAGAAGATTGTTGCTGCTGTTTGCCATTTTTGAATCTCCCCTTTACTTTTTCAACGGCTTTTGCCGCTGTAATGATAGTATAAGTAGAATGTCGAGTTTTACTTATATGAGCAGCATCAAACTTATTGGTAAACCTGCCTTTTTGTTGTAAGTAAGTCAGTTTTAAAAGAGAATGGAAAAAAGAATGAAAAAAGGGTAAACTAGATTTTTAATGGTTATGTGATTCACATAACTATATAGGAGTAAGAAAGGAAACTCTTTATGTTTGCTATCAAAAAAATATTATCAAAGTTAACACCAGCTCAGCTTATTGTCGGTTATTATTTTTTGGCCGTAACTATCTCGACCGTACTGTTGAGTTTGCCGGTTGCTCTGAAGCCAGGCGTGGAATTTAAATTCATGGATGCTTTATTCACAGCCGTAAGTGCAGTTAGTGTGACAGGTCTGACAGTTGTTAGTTTGCCCGAAGTGTATAATGAGGTAGGCTATTTCATTCTAATGTTCGTTCTCCAATTTGGCGGTATTGGCATCATGACACTCGGAACTTTTTTCTGGCTTATAGTGGGCAAGAAAATCGGTTTGAAGGAAAGGCAATTGATCATGACTGATCAAAACCAATCGAACCTATCGGGCCTTGTTAAATTATTGATCCAAATCATTCAGATATTTGTCGTAATTGAAATGATTGGAGCTCTCGTTTTAGGCATTTACTTTCTGAATTATTTTCCAGACTGGAAAGAGGCCTTTTTAAATGGCTTATTTTTAGCCGTAAGTGCCACTACGAATGCTGGTTTTGATATTACCGGTATATCGATGATTCCATTTAAAGACGATTATTTTGTACAGTTCATAACGATTATCCTGCTTACCCTTGGCGCCATTGGGTTTCCTGTCTTGATTGAGCTGAAAGAGTTTTTGTCCAATAGGGCCCGTACTTATAAGTTTCATTTTTCTTTGTTCACGAAGCTGACCTCAGTAACTTTCTTTTCCCTTATCATTGGTGGAACGATCTTGATTTATCTTCTGGAAATAAATGGATTCTTTAAAAATAAGAGCTGGCATGAATCGTTCTTCTACTCTTTATTTATGTCCTCCAATACGCGAAGCGGCGGGTTAACAACCATGAATGTGAGTGACTTTTCGGAACCGACCCTTTTATTGATGAGCATTTTGATGTTCATTGGAGCATCCCCAAGTTCAGTCGGGGGAGGAATCCGGACAACTACACTGGCCATCATGATTTTATTTTTATGGAATTTCATGAGAGGAAGGCGTTCCATTAAAGTGTTCAAACGGGAGATTCATCCCGATGATATCCGAAAAGCGACAGCAGTTATGATCATGGGGTCCCTCCTTTGCATAATGGCGGTCTTCATTTTATCAATTACCGAAAATTTTACTTTGATGCAAATCATTTTTGAGGTATGTTCGGCTTTCGGTTCAGTCGGCCTTTCGATGGGAATCACGCCTGACCTCAGCAATACCGGTAAAATTGTCATTATGATCATTATGTTCATTGGCCGTGTCGGGATAACCTCCCTCCTGTATATCATAGGCCATAAAGAAGTTACGGAAAATTTCCATTATCCAAAAGAACGCGTCATCATTGGGTAAATGATTTAAGTTTAACAGTGACCTTTCCATCGGTGGAAAGGTTTTTTGTGTTGTTTGCAGGAATCTTAGATAAAATGTTGAAATTTACCTATAAGTGAGTTTTCCGCCATTTCTATTTAAAAGATATGCTGATTTGACCCCTTACTTGGAATTCGATCGGATGAAATATAAATCATTTTGGTAAGGAGGTGGAAGAAGTGAAGAAATATACAGGAAGAATCTTTGTCCCTGCCCTTTTCTTCATATTGATACTGCCCTATATAGGGTGGCTGGGTCATGAAGAACGCAGGTTTTCCGCCTTTGAAGGAATATATTTAATCGTAATTTTAACCATAGCCTGGTGTTTGGGTGCCATCTTTGATCATAAACGTAAAACGATTGCTTTATTGCAGGATAGCGAAGGGCGTTATCGCATTATCTCCAATTACTCCAAAGAACTGGTCAATAGCTTCAATGAGGTTATTTTCCAAACGGATGATAAAGGAAATTGGCTGTACTTAAACCCGGCATGGAAATCGATGAGTGGTGCAACCGTAAATGAATCCCTAGGGCTTCACTTTTCTAAACATATGGATAACAATTCTTATCAAGACGTATTAAAGGCCTTTGCGGACACCTTTCATCGAGGGAATAAATATTTTCGTGCGGACATCAAACTAAATGCGAAAAAGGGAACAAGTTGGGTTGAAGCATTCGTTAAACTAATTTATGATGACGCTGGGAAATTCATCGGGACGGCGGGCATATTATCGGAAATCAATGAACGTAAACATGCGGAGGAAAAGCTTGTGAGCCTAAACGAACATTTGGCAATCACATCAAGCAAATTATCAACGGCTGCCCAACTTGCCGCAGGGATTGCACATGAGGTCAGGAACCCGATGACAGCGATAATGGGATTCGTGAAGTTGATTAAAGATGGCGGTGCCGAAAAGCAGGAGTACTATGATATTATTTTTTCGGAAATAAATCGAATTGAGCAAGTGCTGAATGAACTCTTGCTGCTATCGAAACCTGCTGAGGCGGTTTTTCTTGAGAAGGATCTAAAGGAAAGCTGCAACCATGTCGTGACGCTATTGGAGACAAACGCCGTACTGAACAATATTCAAATTCATAAAAATTATGATTCGGAACCTATTTTTATGTACTTTGATGAAAACCAAATCAAGCAAGTACTAATAAACATGATAAAAAATTCCATAGAATCGATGCCGAATGGTGGAAATATTTTTGTGAGCATAAATGGGGAAAATGGGGAAGTTGTTTTGAGCATTTTGGACGAAGGGGAGGGTATTCCGGAAAACTCCCTGCAAAAAGTAGGAGAACCATTTTTTACTACAAAAACATCAGGAACGGGATTGGGTCTTTCCGTTTGTTTTAGAATCATCGAAAATCATGGCGGAAAAGTATACATCACAAGTGAACTAAAAAAAGGTACGAAAATCGTTTGTATATTTCCCACCGTCCAACAAAAGGAATATAGTGGGAACGAAAAGGTCCAGGTACAGGGCTTTGAATGATAAGAAAATAAATGATTTAATTGTTGAAAAAATCTGAATGTTATGTATATACTTTAAAAGTAATAACATACTAACCGGTTAGTAAGTTTAAAAGGAGGAATCAATTTGAACTTTGAACATACTCAAAAGGTGAAAAACTTGGAAAAGAAGTTAACGGAATTCATGGAAAAGCATGTATACCCAAATGAATCAATATACAAAAAGCAGCTCGAAGCACAGAAGAGCCGCTGGAGTGAAATACCCCCGATATTATCTGAATTGACGGCAAAGGCAAAGGAAGAAGGATTATGGAATTTATTTTTACCTGATAGCGATTATGGTGCGGGTTTAACAAATCTAGAATATGCCCCGCTTTGTGAAATCATGGGTAGGTCGACGATAGGACCTGAAATCTTCAACTGTAATGCGCCGGACACTGGTAATATGGAAGTGTTGGTGAGATACGGCTCAGATGAACATAAAGAACGCTGGCTGAAGCCCTTGCTTGCTGGGGAAATCCGCTCATGCTTCTCGATGACGGAACCGGAAGTGGCGTCTTCCGATGCGACCAATATCGAATGCAGGATAGAAAAGACGGGTAATGAGTATGTCATAAACGGCCGAAAATGGTGGTCTTCAGGAGCAGGCGATCCTCGATGCAAGATTGCCATCGTCATGGGTAAGACAGATCCTGAGGCGTCCAAGCATGAACAACAGTCAATGATTCTTGTACCGCTGGATACACCGGGTGTCAAAATCGAGAGAATGCTCCCTGTGTTTGGCTATGATCATGCCCCGCATGGCCATGCTGAAATCACTTTTGAAAATGTGAGGGTCCCGGCAACGAATATTCTATGGGGGGAAGGTAAAGGATTTGCAATTGCCCAAGGACGACTCGGACCCGGGAGGATACATCATTGCATGAGGCTGATCGGCGCTGCTGAAAGAGCACTTGAAGAATTATGTAAGCGTATTCAAAATCGTGTCGCTTTTGGTAAAACATTGGCGAGACAAGGTGTGATCATGGAGTGGGTTGCCGATTCACGGATTGAAATCGAACAAGCAAGACTTCTGACCCTAAAAGCCGCTTATATGATGGATACTGTCGGGAACAAGGAAGCGAAGGCGGAGATTGCCATGATAAAAGTGGTGGCACCAAATATGGCATTGAAAGTGCTGGACAGGGCCATCCAAGGCTTTGGAGCTGCAGGGATTTCCGATGATTTCCCTTTTGCTGCACATTGGGCAAATGCACGGACATTAAGGCTTGCTGATGGTCCCGATGAAGTTCACCGCTCACAAGTTGCTAAAATAGAACTTCGAAAATACCAACAAAAGCATGAGGTGAAAATATGAAAGTTACCGACTTATTCGATCTAACTGGAAAGACGGCGATCATAACCGGCGGAGGGAGAGGATTGGGAGCACAAATAGCGACCGGCTTTGCCGAAGCTGGGGCAAATGTCGTTCTTTGTTCAAGGAAGAAGGAGGCATGCGACGAAGTTGCTTCGCAAATCGAAAAGCTTGGAGTCAAGGCGCTTTCCTTCAAGTGTGATATCACCAATCCGTCAGATGTACAGGAGGTTGTTAACGAAACTTACCGTGAATTCGGTGCCATCGACATTTTAGTAAACAATAGCGGGGCATCCTGGGGGGCACCGGCCGTCGACATGCCCCTTGAAGCGTGGCAGAAGGTGATGAATGTCAATGTAACCGGAACCTTTATCATGAGCCAGACAGCAGGCAGGGTCATGATTGAGCAGGGACATGGGAAAATCATAAACATCGCTTCCGTCGCCGGATTAGGGGGGACCGACCCTAGGGTGCTCGATACGGTCGGATATAATACGAGTAAAGGGGCGGTCATTACTTTAACAAAGGATTTAGCTGTTAAATGGGGTCAGCATAATATCAATGTAAATGCAATCGCACCTGGATTCTTTCCGACAAAAATGACGAAAGGGGTTCTTGAGCAAGGGAAGAATCCTATCTTGGATTCCACGCCGCTAAAAAGATTAGGGAGTGATGATGATTTAAAAGGGGCAGCGGTTTTCCTTGCCTCGAAGGCATCTGATTTTGTGACTGGAAATATCTTGATTGTCGATGGGGGTTCACATGCAAAGTAATGAAAGGTAAGAAAATATGGCTGGAGGGTATGAAATGATGAATGAAAAAAAATGGCTGTCCGTTTATCCTGATTCAATTTCAAAGGAAATAAATGTCCCTGAGTTTCCGATGCAAAGAATCCTTCAAAATGCATGTCAGTCCTATCCAAACAATACAGCTATTACTTTTTATGACCGAAAGATATCCTATCAGGAACTTTTTCATGCATCGCAAGCCTTTGCTTCAGCCCTGCAAAAAAAAGGTGTTCAAAAAGGCGACCGTGTCGCCATCATGCTGCCTAACTGTCCGCAATACGTCATTGCGTATTATGGTTCGTTGACAACAGGAGCGATTATCACCCAAATCAACCCAATGCTGGTTGAAAGGGAGCTGCAGCATATTTTACAGGACTCCGGTGCAGAAACGATCGTGGTATTGGACGGATTATACCCGAAAGTGAAAAGTGTTCAGCAACATGCAAACCTGAAAAATATTATCGCCGTAAGCCTTCAGCCTTCGGAAGCAGATTTCCAGCCTGATGCTTCTTTTGACCAATTCATGAAGACAGGAGACGGGAAAATCAATCCAGTATCAATCGATCCGGAAAATGATATAGCCGTTCTTCAGTACACAGGTGGGACGACTGGCCGTTCAAAAGGGGCGATGCTGACTCACAGCAATATTCTGGCCAATGTCGTTCAATCGTATGAATTCTTCAAGCATGAATTAAAAATGGGCTCTGAAAGAACGCTGTCGGTCATCCCGCTTTTTCATGTTTTTGGAATGACGTCCGCAATGAATTTATCCGTGTATATCGCGGGTGACTCGATCATGCTGCCACGATTTGAAATAGAAGAAGTGCTGGAAACGATAAAGCGTGAACAGCCGACCACTTTTCCTGGTGTACCTACCATGTATGTAGCGTTGACGAATCACCCGAAGGCAGAAGAATATGGAATGGGCTCAATTCAGGTCTGTAACAGCGGAAGTGCACCGATGCCCGTGGAACTGCTGCGTGAGTTCGAACGAAAATCAGGTGCAAAGATATTGGAAGGCTACGGTCTTACGGAAGCTTCGCCAACAACTCATTGTAACCCGGTATTTGCAAAAAGGAAGCCGGGGAGCGTCGGGATCGGAATCCCTTCGACTGAATATAAAGTGATGGACCTGGGAGACGGGACAAAAGAAGTGGCCACTGGCGAAATGGGGGAATTGGTCGTCAAAGGACCACAAGTGATGAAAGGGTACTGGAATATGCCGGAGGAAACGGCGGTAACCCTTAGGGATGGTTGGCTTTATACGGGTGATATCGCCAAAGTTGATGAAGACGGGTATCTCTATATTGTCGACAGGAAAAAAGATTTGATCATCGCAAGTGGTTATAATATATATCCGCGAGATGTGGAGGAAGTGCTTTATGAACATCCTGCTGTCCAGGAAGCGGTTGTCATCGGCGTTCCGGATGCGTACCGAGGGGAGTCGGTAAAAGCGGTGCTTGTACTTAAAAATAATAAAACGGCAAATGAACGGGAAATCATCGATTACTGCCGTGCCAACCTATCGGCCTATAAAGTTCCGCATTTCGTTGAATTTCGTGAAGAGTTACCGAAAACAAATGTCGGAAAGATTTTAAGGCGGGCTTTAAGAGAAGAACTTTCCAGGAAATAAGTGGGCTTTGATAGTACGAAAGCGTATGATATCAATTCAGCTTTAACAGATTGCGAGGGTGCTTACATGAAAGAAAAAATGACAGAACATAGCATACGCTTATTTGAAAAGAAGGGCTTTAGTGAAACGTCGATTTCTGATATCGTCGAATCGGTCGGGGTGACGAAGGGAACGTTTTATTATTACTTTACGAGCAAAGAGCAATTGCTTATGGATATTCATCTCGCTTATATAGACGAGTTGCTTAGTGAGCAGGAAATGATCATATCGGAACCTGGGAAAAGCTGTAAGGATAAGCTTTACGATATGGTATATATGCTTTTAAAAAGCATCAAAACCAAAAAATCCAGCGCAACGGTCTTTTTCCGTGAAATGAAAAATCTAAGTGATGAAAAACTTGCACAAATCCTTCCTAAGCGGGATGAGTTCCGTAATAAAATCGAGCAAGTGCTGATTAGCGGCATCGAGAGCGGAGAACTACGTTCCAATCTCGATGCATCCATCATCTCTTTTGCTATTTTGGGTGTAGCCAATTGGAGCTATCATTGGTTCGACCCAGAAGGTGAAAAAACCGAACAGGAAGTTGCATCCATTTTTATGGGAATGATTCTGCACGGAATTGAAGCGTGACCAGGTCACATACTAACCAGTTAGTAGAAGGGAGATAGAAGGCATGGCCAACAAGCAAATTCAATCGATAACCGTAATTGGGGCCGGGCAGATGGGACATCAAATTGCGATGCTTGCTGCACTTGGAGGTTACGAAACGATTCTTCAGGATGTTCAGGAAAAAGCGTTGAATACAGCCAAAGAAAAATTGGACGTCATTTTGACTAAATGGGTTCAAAAAGGAAAATTGTCTGAAGATCGTAAATTGGCTGCTTTTAGCCGTCTTCAATATACTACCGATCTTGAGAAAGCGGCGAGTGGAGCTGATCTGATCATTGAAGCGGTAGTTGAAAAACTTGATGTGAAACAGGAGGTCTTCGCTAAACTTGAAGAATTCGCCCCCGCGGAAACCATTTTTGCAACGAATAGTTCAACGATCGTCAATAGCCTGCTTGCGAGTGTGACGAATCGTCCGGATAAGTTTATTAATATGCATTTCTTTTTTCCGCCTCTAGTAATGGATTGCGTTGAGGTTGTCATGAGTGATCAAACATCGGAGGAAACAGCCAAGCTTGCGATGGAAGTGACAGAGAAAATGAATAGGACAGGAGTTTTGTTGAGGAAAGAGATATCGGGATTCGTAGCCAATCGAATTTTGGGAGCGTTGCAGCGTGAGGCCTTATATTTGTATGAAGAAGGAATTGTGGATTATAAGGATATCGATTTAATTTGCAGGAAAGCTTTAGGTCATCCCATCGGCCCTTTTGAACTGATGGATCTATCAGGTATTGATGTAGGATATTTTGTCATGCAGCAGCGATACAATGAAACTGGAAATCCAGAAGACAAGCCAAATGCTTGTATAGCAGAAAAGGTGAATAAGGGACATTTAGGAAGGAAAACAGGAAAAGGCTGGTATGATTATCCAAATCAAGGAGTGAAGAATCGATGACAAAATTAATTAGAGTGGTTAAGGAAAATAAGCTTGCGGTCATCACCATCGATAATCCTCCATTAAACGTAATCAGTAAACAAGTATTCAGAGACTTGGGAGAAACATTCGATGAACTTTCAAAAGATAATGAAACTGTTGCGGTACTCATAACAGGTGCAGGCAATATCGCATTTGCGGCTGGTGCTGATATAAAAGAATTCCCTAGCATGATGGGGAACCCGAATATGAAGGAAATGGTAAAGGAAGGTCATGCCGTCCTAACCAAAATCGACCAGTTTCCTAAACCTACAATAGCTGTATTAAACGGCCTGACTTTGGGCGGCGGATGTGAACTGGCTCTGGCCTGTGATTTGCGAGTGGCTGAAACACAGGTTCAAATTGGTCTGCCGGAAGTGAAATTAGGCTTATTTCCTAGAGCTGGCGGTACACAGCGTTTGTCCAGACTTGTCGGAAACGCAAAGGCAAAAGAGATTATATTTACCGGTGACCCGCTAGGTGCCATAGAAGCGGAAAAGATCGGGCTTGTCAATAAAGTCGTCGAGCAAGGCTGCGGCTTATCGGAAGCGAAAATCTTGGCCTCACGAATGACAAGGCACTCACTTCAGGCACTTTCGAGAATCAAGAAGGCGATTAATGAAGGAAGTGAAGCCACACTTGAACAAGGTCTGGAGATTGAAACGAATCTTTTTGAAGAAATCTTCCAAACTGAAGATGTTAAAGAAGGGGTTTCCGCTTTCTTGGATAAACGTAAACCTGCTTTTGTACATCGTTAATTTCAAGGAGGGGTCTTATGCATGAATTGGAAGTCGACGTCCGTTTTTCCGAAACGGATGCTTTGGGCCACATCAATAACACAAGCTATTTCATTTACCTCGAAGAAGCGCGCATGAAATTTTTTGAAGCTTTGGGCTTAGCGACGAATGTCGAGTCATGGAACTTTTTGTTAGCCTCCACTAAATGCGACTTTATTGCTCAGGGATATTTCAATCAACTCTTGACCATTCGTTCATCTATAAAAAAGGTAGGGACGAAAAGTTGTGAAATGGCCCATGATATCCTCTGCTCACAAACTGGGGAAATCATTGCTAAGGGAAGTGCAGTTTTAGTCTGTTTTAATTTTTTGAATCAAAAAAGTGAACCTATTCCTGAAATGATTAAAGAAAAACTCATTTCACATCTTGTTCATAATTAGAATGAAGGAGTGGAAGAACATGGTTGACGATACGATTCCTGTTCGGCCCGGCGAGGAACTGAATATTGATGCACTAGAAGGTTTCCTAAGAAAAAATATATTGGACCTTCCAAATGAGCCATTAGAATTGCAACAATTTTCAACGGGCTATTCCAATTTGACCTATCAGCTGAAAATGGGCGAGTGGGAGGCTGTTCTCAGAAGGCCTCCGCTTGGTCCTGTTGCGCCAAAGGCACATGATATGAAGCGTGAACATCATATCCTTTCTTCAATCAACCCATATTTCCAAGCGGCTCCCGAGCCTATTCTGTTCTCGGATGACGAATCGATTGCCGGGGCCCCTTTTTTCCTAATGGAAAGGAAACATGGAATTGTAATAGATACCGAATTTCCTAAGGAAATCGAGCCAACTGTCGAAAAGTGCCGACAGCTTTCTCATGTCATGGTCAATCGGCTTGCTGATCTTCACTCAATTCCCTATGAGAAAACTGCGTTGGTGGAAATCTCCAAACCTGAAGGGTTCATTGAAAGACAAGTGCGCGGATGGATTTCCCGCTATGAGAGAGCAAAAACTGATGAAATCAAGGAAATTCGACCGCTTATCGATTATTTTCAACAGTATATCCCAAAACATAGCCAGACTTCTATTATCCATTATGACTATAAGATCAATAATGCCATGTTTAACCAGGACCTTACAGAGATGGTTGGTTTATTTGATTGGGAAATGTCCACCGTTGGTGATCCGTTAGCCGATCTAGGAGTGGCTTTAAGCTACTGGACGGAAAGCGGTGATCCGGAACTTATCAAAATCGGTGTGGGTAAAGCGTCCGTCACGACTTTACCTGGTTTCCCGACACGAAGGGAATTTATCGAGATGTATGCAGCTAGAAGCGGCAGGGATGTTTCCAACGTCGATTTTTATTTAACATTCGGTTACTTTAAGTTGGCTGTCATTCTTCAGCAAATCTATTATCGATATAAAAAAGGCCAGACTAATGATCCCCGTTTCTCCAATCTCGGAAAAACGGTTAAAAGCTTACTCACTCATGCAGCAAATGTAGCTGCGAAGGAAGTTTAATATATGGAATATATACAAAACATTCATTTGCTGCTAAAAAAAGAAGAGATAGATGGGGAAAAGCTTCAAGAAGGGGAGAAAGTTGCGGTCGTACTTGATGTGTTATTAGCGACCACTACGATTATTTCAGCACTTCATGAGGGAGCACGCCAGGTGATACCTGTCATGGATCCAATGGATGCCTTGGTGAAAAGCCAGGAATTGGACCATGGGGATGTTGTAGTGGCAGGGGAACTGAAAGCTAAGCCGGTTGATGATTTAATGTATCCGAGTCCGACGCTATTGAGTAAGTTGGTACGCGGCAAAACATTAATACTTTCCACGACTAATGGAACGGTTGCGTTGAGAAATTCAGCCTCTGCCCAAAAGGTTTATATCGCTTCTTTGTTGAATAATCCGTCTGTTGCGGAAAAAATAAAAAAACATCATAAAACAGAAACGATCATCATCGTTTGCTCGGGAAACTCAGGTGAATTCAGTCTGGAAGATTTTTACGGTGCAGGCCATTTGATAGATTGCCTGATTGCTGGATCGCAAGGCTCGTTCATACTCAACGATGCAGCAAAGGCTGCCAATGCGCTTTATCGCACGAATAGCGAAAATGCCTTTGATATCCTGAAATCATCGTATGTCGGACAGCTGTTTGACAAACATAGTTTGATCGCCGATTTAGAATTGGCGGCGCAAAAAGGTTCGTTGGATCTTGTCCCGGAGTTGGTGGATGGAAGGATCGAAGCTGAATTGAAAAGGCAGGAAACGTAGTTCAAAATCCAGATAAGGAGTGAAGGGGATGAGGTTTTCACAATCAATAGCGGTGGTGACAGGTGCAGGCTCCGGTATTGGGAAAGCTACAGCGATGCGCCTATCGGACGAAGGGGCAAAAGTGTTGTTGGTAGGGCGGACGAAAGGAAAGCTGGAGGAAGCAGCTGCAGAAATCAATGCCAGGCATACGATTCCCGTGGCCGACATTTTCCCTGCAGATGTTACCGTCGAGGAGGATGTAAAAGAGCTGGCCATGTATGTAAAGGAACAATATCGTGACCTTCACATTTTAATCAATAACGCAGGTGGATCAAAGTCCTCGAAGCTTTTGGATACATCTGCGGCTGATTGGGATATGATTCAGCATGTCAATTTGAAAAGTGTCTTTCTTGTTTCCAAGTACTTGGGGAAAGTGATGGAAGAAGGAGCGGGCAGTGGTAATGAAGGCTCTGCCAATCGGGCAATCGTGAATGTGGCTTCACTGTCAGGGCATCAGGCAGGGGCATTCATCCCGCATTACAGCTCTGCAAAAGCAGGTGTCATCAGTTTAACTAAATCATTGGCACTGGAACTCGCTGCAGTCGGCATTCGGGTCAATTCCGTATCACCTGGATTCATTGAAACTCCGTTAACGGAGGATGGATTGCAAAATGAAAAATTCGTAAAGTCCATTCAACGGAACACGGCACTGGAAAGAGTGGGGAAAGCGGAGGAAATAAGTAATGTCATTACCTTTGCTGCTTCACCGGAGGCTTCCTATATGACTGGGACGGATTTATTGGTGGATGGCGGCTGGTTGATCAAATAGAAAAAGGGGATGGGTAAATGTTAAAAGAACACTTAGTGACAGAAGTAATCGATAATGTAATGATCCTGACTTTGAATCGTCCTGAAAGCTTGAATGCGTTTAGTCCGGATATGATTGCAAGCTTAACGAAAGCGATTAAGGATGTAAAACATACACCACATATAAGGGCCGTCATCATCAAAGGGGCGGGAAGGTCGTTCACTGCAGGAGGAGACGTAAAGTCGATGGGGAAGGCCTCTGCAGGTCAATTGTATGATCATGTCGGCAGAATGAACGAATGCATAATGGCTCTGGATGCTTCTGAGGTTCCCGTAATCGCTGCCGTCCATGGATTTGCGGCAGGAGCAGGATTCAATTTGGCACTCGCTTGTGATTTGATCGTTGCTTCCGATGATAGTCAATTTGCCATGAGTTTTTCACAGGTAGGCCTGATTTCTGATGGAGGGGGTTCTTATTTTTTACCTAAATTAGTAGGGCCCCACCTTGCAAAGCAGCTCTTCTTTTCTGCCGAACCGATTTCTGCGGAGCGCTTATACGAGTTAGGTGTCATTAATTATATATACCCACTCAATCAACTTGAAGAAGAATCATTGAAACTTGCGGAAAAGCTGGCAAATGGACCGACAAAAGCTTATGGAATGATGAAAAAGCTCGTTAGCCATTCATTTACGGCTACACTTGATGAAATACTCGAACAGGAGCGCATCACGCAAACCTTGATGGCTTCAACAGAAGATCATTTGGAGGGAGTTGCAGCATTCAAAGAAAAGAGAAAACCGGAATTTACAGGGAATTAATAAGGGAGGGATAAAGATGAGAGCCATTCATTTTGAAGAATACGGCGGACCGGAAGTACTGAAATTGACTGAAATGGAAAGACCAGTGCCAACTGGGCATGAAGTTCTGATTGAAATCGATTGTGTCGGCGTCAATTATGCAGATACAGCCAGAAGGGAAGGGCAATATGTAGTACCTACGCCGCTTCCGTTCATTCCAGGTGCGGAAGTGGCTGGCGTTGTGGTGGAAGTTGGTGGAAAGGTGACTAAAATCAAACCTGGTACAAGGGTCGTGAGTTTAATTGAATCAGGTGGATATTCAGAATACGCCCTATCTGATGAATTCTCGGCCATTCCGCTTCCTGATGCCATTCAGTTCCATGAAGCTGTTGCCCTGCCCCTTCAAGGTCTGAGCGCCTATCATATTTTAAAGACAATGGGACGCATGCAACAGGGGGATACGGTATTGGTCCATGCTGCTGCAGGTGGAGTAGGAACGATTGCTGTCCAGCTAGCCAAAATCTTCGGGGCTGGAAAAGTGATTGCCACAGCCAGCACAGTGGAAAAGTTGGAACTGGCTAAAGAGATTGGCGCAGATGAACTCATCGATTACACGAAAGAAGGATGGGAAATGGAAGTCCGTGAGGTCACGGGAGGAAAGGGAGTCGACGTGGCGCTGGAAATGGCTGGAGGGGATATTTTCAATAAAACATTGAAATGTTTGGCACCATTTGGACGTCTAGTTGTTTTTGGTAATGCCAGCCGTAAGCCATATACGATGAACCCGCAGCAATTAATGAGGCGCAATCAATCCGTCGTAGGTTTTTTCCTGCCACAGATCATGAAACACCCAGATTTACTGTTGCCTAGCATTCAAGAACTTTTTGCATACGTCGCGTCTGGGGAACTTAAGCTAACCATCGGCGGCATCTATCCAATTGAAAACGCAGCAGCCGTCCATGAGGAAATGAACGCCCGTCAAACAAAAGGGAAGTTGATTTTGCAGGTTAAATGAGAAGAAGGGGTGTGATGCACCCCTTGTATGATAATGGGATTTTTGCCCTTCTAGAACGACTCAATCCGTATCGGTGCTGACATCTTTATCGGGATGCATGAAAGGCGGCTGGGGTGCTCTTTTAGCCTCTAACAATTCACGGTTTTCAGTGGAATTCCAGCCTATATCATTGGTGGGGTGTATCCATTCGTCTCCAGCCATGATTTCCGGATCTGTATCTTCACTCCAATTTTCAAGTGGTGAGTTTTCGGATGCATATTTACTGTCGCCGATGACGACTCCATAATCATTAACGAATGGAGCCTGTGGTTTTATGCCGGTTCCTTTAAAGCTTGGTGCGTTAATTTGGTGTGGTTGTGTATCGTCGATAATTGGTGAATCCAATTTTTTTTTCATATAGCGTCTCCCTTTCCGTTTTACGGTTATTTTTCTCGTCTGTCCCTATATTATCCCTGAATAATTTCCGGCATTTTTACCCCATTCTAAAGATGTAAACTATATTAAAAAGGGTGGATGAAAATGAAACGGAAAGCCAATGTGGATGGTGCTGTCAAAGCAAGTAAAACGCCAAAAAGAAACCAAGCTGAAAATGAATTTTCCAATGAGTTCGCAATGGAGGAAAACGCAATGAAAGGTGCCAACCGCAATTCAAAGCAAGGCAGAAAAGGAAGAAGTTAATGGATAAAGAAAAACGGGACAGCGGGGAAAAGATGGGGGAACATGTACGAACGGAATTTGGAATTGAATTCAGCGGCGATATGAACGCAACAAAAATTTATGAAATTTTGGCAAAAGAAAATAAAAAACGTGAAAGTGATAAGTAAATTAGGACGGACCCAATTCTTGGGTCCGTCCTTATTCTTAAAGAATGATGCTGCCAGATTTTGAGAGAGGGAAAATCGTTGATCCCTTACCACTCGGATCAAAATAGGCAAGCATGAACGATGGTTTATCGACGATTGTTCCCTCAGATATATACGTTTCCAGATCAAAGGGAAGTTCCTCGAGCAATGTGTGTTTGTGTATTTCCTTTTCATTAAGGGCCAAAGCTGTGAAAGAGGAACCAAGCTGTTCAGGGTTATTCAGAATATCTTCATATATCTCTTTCCGCCCATTTTTATCTAATGAAGCTTCCCACCAAGGTTTACGTGGTTTGTATTTTTGATTCATGAAATAATCCAATTTCATGAGTCCGATAATGTTTTTCAGTTCGGCAGATTCCCGGGAAGCCAAAAACTGCTGTAAACGTCTGAACAAGTCTTCAAGCTGATGTCCGATTCGTGACCACCCTTGTTCATCCCAATAGGTACCGAAATCTTGAAAGAAGTCGAACGGTGATTGAAATACCGTTTGGACAAGATATTCCGTGGTATGGTCCATTCTATGATCGTTCCAGTATTTTTCAAGGACATCTTCAACTTGTTTAATGCGGACAATGTCATCGAAGGATAAAACATTATTCCCCAGGATTTCATAGGGAGCATGTTCGCTGTATATATATTGGTGTTCATCGGCACGTATCCGTAAGCCAGTGCCTCGAAGCATCTTTAAGAAACCAAGCTGCATCTCTTCGGGTCTGAGCTCGAAAACATCATTGAAGGTCTTTCTGAAAGAATGATAATCTTCTTCTGGTAAACCGGCAATAAGGTCTAAATGCTGATCAATTTTTTGACCTTCTTTTACCATGGTTACGGTCCTTGTCAGTTTTTCGAAATTCTGCCTTCTCATAACTAGATCATTCGTATGATCATTCGTCGATTGTACCCCTATTTCAAAGCGGAACAAACCTGCTGGGGCATTATCGTTCAAGAACTGGATAACTTCCGGACGCATGATGTCCGCCGTGATCTCGAATTGGAAAACCACACCGGGAAGATGTTCATCGATTAAGAATTGAAACATTTCCATGGCATAGCTTCGGCTAATATTGAAGGTTCGGTCAACGAACTTAATGGTCTTTGCACCATTAGACATTAGGTACCTGATATCTTCTTTAATCTTTTCACGATCAAAATACCTGACACCCACTTCAATCGATGAAAGGCAAAATTGGCAGCTAAAAGGGCAACCTCGGCTAGTTTCGATATAGGTGACACGTTTAGATAGGTCGCCACGGTCTTCCTCCAAACGATATGGAGTAGGGAGGGATTTCAAATCCACCTTGCCGTTCTGAGGCTGGATGATTTTTTTCCCATCCTGCCGATACGCAATGCCGCCGACCTTCTTATAGTCATTCGAACCTTCGATTTCTGATAAAAGGGCCTTGAAGGTGACTTCACCTTCGCCAATTACGATGAAATCAGCCCCGGGAATCTGATCAAGCCATTCCCCAACATCATAGGTGACTTCAGGTCCGCCCAGGATGATAACCAATCCTGGATTGATCTTCTTCAGCATGGCTACGACTTTCATTGTTTCCTCGATGTTCCAAATATAGCAGCTGAACCCGATTACATCAGGTTTTTTTGAATGAAGGTCACCAACTATGTTCATAATCGGATCTTTTATTGTATATTCTGCCAGCTGTACATCATAATCTGGCTGGGCATAAGCTTTTAAATATCGGATGGATAGCGATGTATGGATATATTTTGCATTAAGAGTACTGATTATTATATTCATGTTAAAGGGCGTAAAGTAAACGCCTGACTCCTTTCGTGTACATGTCTTTTTAAGCCAACAAGCACTAACGAGTAATTTTACCATAGCGTGCTTCATTTGAAAAATGAGTTATTGCATTGAAGGGGAATCTTTTCACCTTGAAGGTCGATATGAATTAAAAACGGATAAAGCAGAAAATGCTTCATCCGTTTTATTTAAAAAGCTTGTTTAATATATTCTTTTGTTTTAGTCATGAAACGTTTTGTTTTGGTCACTTTCAATTCGATGATCGGCTGTGCCATCGTAGCGATCATTTCACTTGATAATAACACCGTAATCAAGAAAGAGAGGCCGGCGAGCATGATGAAGCTCTCTGTATTGCTGAAGTATTCCTGTATGGTGCTTTCACGGAAGAACCGAATGAAGAAACCATGCAGCAGATAGACATAAAGGGTTTGTTTACCCCAATTCGTAAAGAAATATTGTCCGCGTGGGATGAATGAAAGGAAGCTGAACACTGAAATTATGCTCAATCCATAAAATCCTAGGCGTTTGAACATGGACACGATTGTCGCATCTTCGAGTTCGGCATATGGTTTCGAACCGAGCAGCCATTTATAATTGATATCGGTATTTAAATAAAAACCGATAAAAATCACTAACATGACACTAAGTGAAGCAAAACGAACTTTGGGAGTGAATAGTTTTTTTAAATGGTCCTTGCTTAAATGGTATCCGATCAAGAACATCGGGAAAAAAACGAATGTCCTGGAGAGACTAAGGTAATTGGAAATATTGTCAATATATCCAATAAATAATGCGATTAAAATAGATAAACCTATGCCTACTGATGGTTTTAGCTTTGAAAAACCAAGCAGCATGATGTTCCAGCAGAATAAACTGATCAAGAACCATAGCGACCATTGGGGATCAAGCAGGTCTACGGTGATGGCAGAGCGTTCATATAAGAAATAATAGTAAACGGTATATATCAATTGGAAAATGATGTAGGGTAAAATCAGTTTTTTAGTAATTTTACCTAAATACCCTTTTTGATAAAAACCTTTCGCAAAGAAGCCTGAAACCAGGATAAAGGCAGGCATGTGAAAGGAATAAATGGTTTTATATAAAGCATAAATCGTTTCACTGTCATGTATATACGTATTCAGCAAATGTCCAAAGACGACAAAAGCCATGAGAATGAACTTGGCGTTATCGAAGAAAAAATCACGTTGTTTCATTGTTGCCTCCATTTAATAAATTTTTAAGGTAGCTAGAAAGAAAGCATTGTTATTTCTTATACCCTAAATACCTTGTACGAAATCAATATTTATTAAATTTATTATAAAAATCTTAAATTAAGCTTAACGCTAAGTTTTATAGTATTCAATATACTATAATTTGATATATAGGATAATTTTGGAATTCTTTGATTTTCGAAAATACCGAGGAAAATCAAGATGGATGTCGAATAAAGTTGGTAAGTAGGGGTTTTGATGAGGGGGGTTAATATGAATATCGGTTATGAGAATGAAACGGAATATAAACAGGAAATTATAAAATTGAATAAACAGATCGAAGGCTTTTTGAATATTTTCAATTCAATGTCAGAGCCTTATATTAGGGTTGATGAGGAACTGCGTATCACTTATGCCAATGATGCCTCATGTGCCCTGCTGGAATCATCGAAAGATCAGCTGGAGTCCATGAAGATAACTGATTTTCTCGATGTCATCCCTTTAAATAATCAGGAAGTGTCAAGTTCCCTAAAAACCTCGAATGAATCTGAAAGGCAAATTATCCAGCTTCATACCGGAGCCCTTAAGCAAATAGAGTTTATACGTATAGGCGATCTTTCCGAAGGACAGCAGTTCTATCGTTTGGGGGATGTGACATTGGATGTTTCTTCGTCAAGGGAAACAAGGATGTCAAGGCAGATGTTTTTGGACATTTTTGATACAGCCATAGAAAGTATCGTCCTATTCGACAGTTCAGGAATAATCATGGAAGTGAACCATGCCTTTATCCATGTCATGGGCATCCCGAAAAAAGAGATTGTCGGCAAGAATATGAGGGACCTCATATCCCCTGATTATCGGGGATATTGGGATGAGAGCATAAAAAGAGCCTTTGATGAGTCGAACTTCAAAGGAGAGGTAGAGATTAAGGTTGGGGATGAACTGCATCACTTTACTTTTTCCATAAGTTCAACGGTAGGAAATGAATTATATATGTCGGTGCTTCGAAGAATTACAGAATCAAATATAATAGAAAAAAAGTTAGAGACGAGCGAACGGATTTTTGCGGAATTATTCGACCAGTCCATGGATGCGATCATATTCTGGAATGACGATGGAATCATTTTTCGGGTCAATCATTCAGCATGTAAAATATTCGAATCCAGCAGAGAGGATTTGATAGGCAGTTATATCTGGAAATACGTGTACAGCAATAATCACCATTTTGGTCAGATGATGGAAACGTTTGGAAGAGACACCCAAGTTCGGGGTGAGCTGATTTATAAAATGCCTAATAACCAAATTAAATTGCTTGAATTGACTGCCAAAAAACATGAAGGTGACGGGTATAACGTAACGATATTTCGAAATGTCAGTGAGCGCTGGCTGATTGAGAAGGAATTAAGGGATAGTGAGAAGAAGTTCAGGAAGATTTTTGAAGGAACATTAGACGGCTTGATTCTCTGGAATCATGAAGGGTTCACCGATATTAATGAAGCGGGTCAAAAAATATTGGAGATTTCAAAGCGTAAACTGCTTTCTTTATCTGTTAAGGGATTCATCAAAAAAATTCCTGAAAATGCTCCTGTCTTGAACGCTCACATTGAAAATGTTTATAAGCATGAGGTCTACTCATCCATCATTCCAATAACATTCGAAGATGGAAGAGTAAAGCATATTGAATTTTTGACAAGGAAAAATTTATATTCGAACCTGAATTTAAGCATTTTCCGAGATGTGAGTAAAAATCTTGAAATGCAGGAACAGATCAGGAAATCGGATACTTTGAATGTCGTTGGTGAACTGGCGGCCGGAATTGCTCACGAAATCAGGAATCCAATGACTGCCTTAAAAGGTTTTATCCAGTTGCTTGAGGATGGTGTCAAGGGGGAGTTTTCCACATATTTTCATGTGATTACATCCGAAATTAAGCGAATCGAATCCATTATCACGGAATTTTTGGTACTGGCAAAGCCGCAGGCGCTAAAAATTTTCAAACAGGATGTTCATACAATATTGAGAGAGACACTAGAATTACTGGCCGCTCAGGCACTGTTGGAAAATATTCAATTCGAGACAGACTTTGAAGAAGAGGAATTTAAGGTTTTATGTGAAGCGAACCAGTTAAAGCAAGTGTTCATTAACATCATCAAAAATGCATTGGAAGTCATGCCGGATGGCGGATCTGTTCAAATTAAAACAAGCAGGTTTTTAGAGAAATACGGTTGCATCTCAATTACCGATAAAGGCATGGGGATTTCAACGGAAATGCTAAAAAAATTGGGTGAACCTTTTTATACGACGAAGGATAGGGGAACCGGACTCGGGCTCATGGTCAGCTATAAAATCATTGAAGAGCACAATGGCTATATAGAAGTGGAAAGCGAAGTGGGAAAAGGGACGAGCTTTCATATTTATTTGCCTTTCGAGTAGAAGATAGTTGCGACATTACTGCCGAATAACTGGCTGACAACGCTAGATGCCTGCTTTGATGCGGCTTGGCAGGCAGTAGGCGGAAAGGGGGCGGATTTCTGAAAATAACTGAAACGCTTTTCGTAAAAATAGGTTCTATCTAATTTATTAAACAAAGGGATTGGAACGGAAAGCGAGTGCCTGGAGTGGACAAATAGTACTTATCCTAAAAAACTGCAGGCAAACTGGCTTTTCTTCGAATTTTCTACAGTCTGGGGAATCCTTTATTGGATTCCTTTTTTTGTTCCATCATTATTATTTTGGAACCACAATTAAGCTCATTAAAATGTTGTGCTTTCATTAAAGGGAAGCTGCCGAATTAATTAAGCGGAAACTAATAATCCCCTCAAATTGGGGAACTTTCGAATCATTTTTCGGAGCTGGCTTCATAGGAATTCTTCCTGATAATTAAGAGTTTTATGGTTAGAAATTTCCGTCATATTCTGTCTGCTGGTGGGTGAAGCTTTATCGCAATTTAAGAAGTTTTGTCTTTTTTTGCGAATCTATTTACATATAAGGCATATTTTGTAATACTTCTTTATTATAATGTAACTTTAAAAGGGCAGGAGTAGTGAATGTAGTTATGAATTCTAGGTGTGCAATGGAAATTTGTTCTGAGATTCGAATGAAGCGTTGGGAAATGATGGAGTTGGCCAAAATGTATGGACTAGGTCATGAGTATACCCTTCGCCAAAGCGAGCAGCTTGATAAACTAATAAATGAGTATTTGATACTTCAACATCATTCATCGGAAGTGAGAAATAAGCGGGAAGAAATGGTTGTTATAGTGCAGCAGCCCTTTAATGATGACATAACCTTTTAGAGGGAACTGAATGCATGCATGACTTTTTAATTTGGCAGGCAGGGAGACAATCCCCTTTTTGCGATTTCTCATGAAGGAACCTTTACGAACATATCATTTAAAACAATTAAAGAAAGACTCATATACACAAGAATATATCTTTGGAATTTTCATGGGCTTGAGTTAAATATCGGGGAGGCCACCAGAAGGTGTCCTTCAAGCATCGGGATTGGTTTTAGAGGTCTTACTTTTTCTGAATGGATTACACTGATAAATAAAAAGTAAGGGCTGACTCACTTGATGGAGCCAGCCATGGCAGGTGGGGGAATTACAATACTTCCAATAATATTACCATGAACAAAAGGCCGACAATGAAGGAATAGGTAGATGTGCGTTCATTGCCATCCCCATGGCTTTCAGGAATCAATTCCTTATAAACGATGAAAAGCATGGCCCCGGCGGCGAAAGCTAGGCCGTATGGAACCAGGAACCCAATGTATGAGGTTAAATAATAACCTAATAACCCTGTAATTATTTCGATGGTACCGGTTAAGGTTGCTATCAGGAACGCTGTGAGTTTACCAATTTTTTGATTAATTAAAAACAAAGCCACCAGTAAGCCTTCCGGAGCATTTTGCAGGCCGATGGCAAAGGCGATCAAGTTACCTGTATCAGCTGTATCAGAGGCATAACTGACCCCGACAGAAAGACCCTCAGGAATATTATGGAGTGTAATGGCAGTGATGATGAGCAAAGCCTTTTCATCGAACTGAATGCCACTTTTCGTATGGCTGAGATCGATATGAGGAATGTTTTTTTCCATGATCGTTAATGTCAATACCCCGAGAAAAACTCCAATGACTAGCTGAATATACCCTCCGGTGGCCAGAGACTCCGGGATCAGGCTCAATAAAGAAGCAGCCATCATGATTCCAGCGGTGAATGCCAGAAGCGTGTCTCTGAATCGATGTGTGATTGAACCTTGAATGAACAAGATCGGTAACGCACCAAACCCTGTAGACATAGCAGATAGGATGCTGCCTAATAAAACTCCACTCATAAATTTCTCCTTTGTATGGTACTTATCGTTACTTATTTGTAAACTTTTAGGTAGGTAAAATAATAATTTATTGTATTTAGGCAAAAAGAATATGTTCCAGGAAATAACAATTTTGCAGTTATTCTTCTGCATACCATTTTTTCAATGTTTGATCAGTCGGCAGCGACATGCTGATGATTCCCAGCAATGGCAGGAATCCAACTAGCTTAATCATGGATTCGATTCCAATTATATCGGCGATGGCTCCCAATGAAACGGATCCAATGGCACCCATTCCAAAGGCTAACCCTACAGTCAAGCCTGCCATCGTTCCGACTTTCCCCGGGACCAATTCCTGTGCGTATATTACAGTGACGGAAAAACTGCTCATTATAATGAATCCCGCCATCAATAATAAGATAAAAGCGGCTGTAGGGGGTACGAATGGTAAAAGTGCGGTTATTGGCATGCTGGCAGCGAATGAAAAGAAAATGACATTTTTGCGCCCGAATCTATCAGCAAGCGGACCTCCGAAAAACGTACCTACAGCACCAGCGGCTAAAAAGGCAAATAGGAAAAATTGTGCGGATTTTATCGTGAATGAATACTGCTCGATCAAATAAAAACTATAAAAGTTCGTCATGCAAGATACATACCAGGAACGTGCAAAAATAATGAATAATATCAATACCAGGGCTTTTGCCACCTTATGGGACCGCTCTTTATTAATTACTTTTGCAGCAAGCTTTTTAGGCTGGAAGTGAACTAATTTTTGGGAATACCACTTGGCAATATACAGCAATAGGATAACGGCCATTAAGGCAACCAGGGCAAACCAGAGTGCGCCTTTTTGCCCGAAAGGAACAAGTACGATGGCTGTGATGAGCGGGGCAAGTGCCTGCCCGCTATTCCCTCCGACTTGATAAATTGATTGTGCCAGGCCTCTCTTTGATCCGCCTGCCATGTAGGCAACCCTGGAGCCTTCCGGATGGAATATGGCTGACCCTAAGCCCATCAAGATGACTGCACCAAGGATAATGGTATAGTTTGGGGCAAGTGCAAGAATGATGACCCCGATTAAAGTACTGGTCAACCCAATGGGCAATGCATATGGAAAGGGCTTTTTATCAGTATAGAACCCAACTGCCGGCTGCAGAAGCGATGAGACGATATTCAGGCAGAATGCAATCATCCCCAGCTGTGTATACGTTAACGACATTGATTTTTCGAGGATTGGGAACATGGCCGGTACGACGGCCTGTAGAGAATCATTCATTAAATGGCATATGCCTATGATGATCATGATTTTAAGAGTCATATCCTGTTTTTGCGGTTTTGTTTTAATGGCAGCGATACTTCCCATCTGTTTATTTCCTTCTTCCTGATTGAGATTTTACCTATTCAATAAATAGATTCAAGAGGCATGCACCGTATGCATGACATCAAAAAATAAATCGGAATCGTTACTAGTCTTCATAAAAAAATGAAACCCTTCAAAGTATTGCTAGGAATGTTTTATAAGCGGTAAGCTGATTGTAACGGTTGTACCGTTTTGAGGTTTACTTGAAAACTCGATGGTACCGTTAAAAGATTCAATAATTCGTTTACACACAAATAGCCCTAATCCGGTTCCTTCCTTTTTCGATGTATAGAAGGGATCGAACACTTTATCTATATCTTTTTCATTCAGTCCTTGCCCGGTGTCGATGATCATGATTTTAGCCCATTCATTTTCATGGTGAATTTGAATCCTTAACTTTTTCCCAACTTCCATGGCCTCGAAACCGTTTTTGGCAATGTTGAGAATGACTTGTTTGAGTTGGTCCTTTGTACAATGAACCCGGATCGGCTCCTTTATGATAATCCATTCCACTTCAATATTGAAGTGACGTGCTTCTGATTCTATTATTGGTCTCAATTCAGCAATGATACTGCGAATATCATATAAGGATAAAGTCTGGGCCATTGGCTTTCCTAAAATCAAAAATTCGCTGACGATGCTATTGATCCGTTCAATTTCCTTCATGATGACAGAGTAATAGAACTGATCTTGTTCTTCAGGGTGTTTTTCAACCAATAATTGCACTAGCCCCTTTATGCCGGTAAGTGGGTTTTTTATTTCATGTGCAGTACTGGCAGCTAATGTACCGACAAAATCTATTTTTTGGCTTTCGTTTAGTAACTTTTGGTTTTTGGTATTCCTGCGAACGATCAGTTCCTCCACGATGATATAGATCATGTGAGTAAAAAAGAAGGTGAAAAAGACAAGCATTAAAAAAACATTCATGTTATTTGTGTTAATCTTGTCGGGAACTTTGACCGACAGTGTCCAATCGACTTCGGTCAAAGGGACATCCAGCCATGTTGAATGTCCAGTGAATCCTTCGGCATTTATATCTAAAATTCGGGTTTTGTCCTTTGTTTCCAATTTTAAGGTATGACCGGGGTTAAGGTTCTTTAATCTTTTTTCCATATGATCCAGCCTGATATGTGCCAATAAAAACCCTTGCACTTTTCTATCTTGATCCAGAATGGGAGCAAAAATGGATAAATAATTAAAATCATGGTTATGTAGCTCTTTTGTTCCTGCAACAACCGCTTTTTGTGTTTTTAGGGCACGCTCAATATCATTCTGTTCAATTAAATAGTAATGATGGAAATTCTTATTCGTCCCCGAAATGGACACACCGTCACGATTTAGCCAATACACTCCTGCATATCTGGAATCTGTATCTTTGATCCATTTCAAAAGAAGTTCTGTTTGTTTGTCATCCATATAAAGCATGGAACTGCTAAGGCTAAGCAGCTCAAGGCTTTCCTTCGTTTCACTGATAACTTGATCTATGTATTCTTGATAAACCGTTCCCGCCCATTTAGCTTGTTCCTGTCTTTCTTTTTGAATGGAACGTTCTAAATGCATCCAATAAATGATAGAGAGAAAAATTAATGGTAAAATAACAATAAGTAGATATGTGGTGAATTTATGCCTTGTTTTCATGTTTGTCACTACTTTAGCTTTTTTTTCAAGTATATCAAAATGATTGATTAAACAATAGTGCATACTAACAGGGCAGATTGACAAAAAAGTCTTTATGTCATATAATAACTTTTAATTCAAGATATTTTAATTAAAAATTTTTAAGGTTGTGAAGTTATGGAGAATAATAACATCCAACAGTCTTTGAAACTGTTCATCGTGATGTCTAGAGCTCATCGATCCATTAATGATGTGGTAAATAAACATATAGCTGAAGAGGGTTTGAATCCAACTGAGTTTGCAGTACTTGAATTACTTTATCATAAAGGGGATCAGCCTCTTCAGCAAATAGGCGGAAAGATCCTGCTGGCGAGCGGCAGCATTACCTATGTTGTGGATAAACTTGAACAGAAGGAATATCTACAGCGAATAGCATGTAAAGAGGATCGCCGTGTAACCTTTGCAAAAATAACGGATAAAGGAAAGGCCTTCATTGAAGGAGTATTTCCTGAGCATGAAAAAAGAATCGATGATATCATGAGTGTACTTACGCAAGATGAAAAGGCCACCGTGATCGAATTGCTTAAAAAGATTGGGTATTCCGCTCAAAATTAGCTAAAGAACCAGCACCCGGATTGACTGCAGGTGCTGGTTTTTTATGTCTGATAAACCTGAATTTGTTTCGAGGACATAGAGGTTTTTAATAACGCTGTGGCGAATTAAATTATATTACGATAACCGCGATAATGATGAATGTGACCTGGATTGGAAAATGTTACTCTGGCTTATACAGGAAAAAATGTTTTTATATCGTGAAAAGGAGCGTACATATGAAATTTAATGAGTATGAATATAAACGGCCTGAAATGGATGAAATTAAAACACGGTTCATGAAAGCTTTGGAAAAGTTTACTGACGCTGCTAATGCCGATGCACAAATAAAAGCCATGGAAGAAATAAATGTAATCCGAAATTATGTAAGTACGATGTTTAATTTAGTCTATATACGGCATTCCATTGATACCAATGATGAATTTTATAAAGCGGAGAATGATTATTTAGATGACTTCTCCCCTGAAATGGAAGAGTTAACCTCCAAATTTTACAATGAACTCGTTCGCTCGAAATATCGCAAGGAGCTTGAGTTGAAATGGGGAACTCAACTATTTGGCCTGGCAGAGGCCCAACTCAAAACTTTTTCGCCCGAAATCATACCACAGCTGCAAAAAGAAAATAAATTATCAAGTGAATATTCACAATTGATTGCCTCTGCAAAAATCCCCTTTGATGGAAAAGAATTAACACTAGCGCAGCTTCAGCCTTTTATGGAGTCCTCGGACCGTGAATTAAGGAAAAATGCAAGTGAGGCATATTACGGTTTCTTTGAAGAAAAGCAGGAGGAATTGGATCGTATATTCGACGACCTTGTCAAGGTGAGGCATGGAATTTCGACAGCGCTCGGTTATGGGAATTTCGTGGAACTTGGGTATTATCGAATGACAAGGACTGATTATGATGCTGAAATGGTTGCTGCATTTCGCAAGCAGGTGAAAGAGGAAGTGGTACCGCTTGTCACCCGGCTGAAGGGACGTCAGCGCGAACGTCTTGGATTGGAGACCCTGAACTATTATGATGAGAATTTTCATTTCAGAACGGGTAATGCCATTCCAAAAGGCGATGCCGAGTGGATCATCGAAAATGGGAAAAAGATGTACCAGGAGCTTTCGCCTGAAACGGATCAGTTTTTCAACTATATGATAGATAATGACCTGATGGACCTTGTGGCGAAGAAAGGAAAAGAGAGCGGAGGCTATTGTACTTTTATAGAAGACTATAAAGCTCCATTCATCTTTTCCAATTTCAACGGTACTTCTGGCGATATAGATGTTTTGACACATGAGGCAGGTCATGCATTTCAAGTGTATCGCAGCCGTGATCTTGACATTCCTGAGTATTATTGGCCCACATATGAAGCATGTGAAATCCATTCGATGAGCATGGAATTTTTAACTTGGCCATGGATGGAGCTATTTTTCAAGGAAGATACGGAAAAGTATAAGTTTTCCCATTTAAGCGGTGCCCTCATATTCCTTCCGTATGGGGTGGCTGTTGATGAATTTCAGCATTTTGTCTATGAAAATCCTGATGCCTCCCCACTTGAAAGAAAGCGGGCTTGGCGTAAGATCGAGATGGAATATTTGCCGCATCGCGATTATGAAGAAAATGAATTCTTGGAGAATGGCGCGTATTGGCAGCGGCAAAGCCACATTTATCAATCACCTTTTTATTATATCGACTATACATTGGCCCAGATTTGTGCTTTCCAATTCTGGAAAAGGTCGACTGAAAAAGATGAAACGGCTTGGGAGGATTATTTGAATCTGTGCCAACTTGGAGGCAGCAAGTCTTTTCTTGATCTCGTTGAATCTGCGAATCTGAAATCCCCATTTGTTGACGGGACTGTAGAGTCCGTTGTGAAGGTGATAGACGAATGGCTCTCCACTGTAGATGATAAGGCATTATGAAATATTAGACTGTATGATACGAAAAGGATACTTGAAAGAACGCTTGGAGATTATTCCAAGCGTTTTTTTAAATCTTTCATACGTTTGAAATGTTGGTCATGAAAAGTGCTGTTTGAAGCATCATGGAGAAATGCATTGGGGGGGGCAGTTTACATTAATGAGAGAATGTTAGCACAGTAAAAAAACAGCCGACGAAAGGAATATTGCTTGGCTTGTCTTAAATGTCTCTTCCTTACATATAAATGTAGGGAGGAGGGGAGAGTATGCTGTCAAGGTGGTCAGGAAGTTTTCAGATTGCAGCGGTTTATGTAGGCACGGTCGTCGGTGCAGGTTTTGCAACTGGAAAAGAGATTGTCGAGTTTTTTACCCGTTATGGCTTTTATGGCTTTATCGGGATTTTAATAGCAGGTTATATTTTCATTTTCACTGGAACGAAAATCATGCTCATTTCCGCAAGGATCAGAGCATCTTCTTATGAGGAGTTCAATCAATTTCTTTTTGGCAGGAAAATAGCAGGAATCATCAACATCTTCTTCCTTATCATGCTGTTAGGGGTGACGGCTGTCATGATTTCGGGTTCAGGAGCCGTTTTCGAAGAACAACTGGGCGTGTCTAAAAGTATAGGAAGCTGGTCTACGATCATACTGGCATCCTTGGTCCTGATGATGGGCATGCGCGGTGTTTTCACTGTGAACTCGTTTGTTGTACCAATCATGATCTGTTTTAGTTTGATCCTTTTTTTCTCGACTTTGGGTAATGGGGATTTCTTTAAGACCCTTACAAAAGTTCCAGATGAAGTGATCACCGTGAAAATGATTTTGTCACCATTTGCCTATACAGCCTTTAACCTTGCTTTGGCACAGGCTGTGCTGGTTCCGGTTGCGTATGAAGTTCGAGATGAGAAGGTCATTAAACATGGTGCAATCCTTGGAGGGATATTCCTTACGATCATTTTATTGACGGGGCATTTTTCACTTATGACACTTCCTGACGTGAATGGTTATGAAATTCCTTCAGCAGTTATTATGAGAACGGCAGCCAGTCAGTTATATTGGATGTTCATTTTGGTGATTTACGGCGAGATATTCACTTCGGTCATCGGAAACATATATGGATTACAGAGGCAAATCAGCAGTTATATTAAATTGCCAAGCATGCTGATCATAGCGGTGATTTTTTTAATAGCTTTGATCATTAGTGAATTCGGCTATGGAAGGTTACTAGGATATATTTATCCGGTTTTTGGATACATAAGCCTCCTTTTTTTAATTCTGGTCTGGAAAAGCAAGGCGGGGAAGGAGTGATGAAGAACGGGGGGCCTGAACTTAGCCCTCCGTATCAGGGGGGAATCAATGTTCATCCTTTCATCAGCGTCTTAGCCATCTCTAGAAAAGCATCCCGGTAATCTCGATCTTTTTTTGTGAACATAGTTAAGCGGACGGGTGCTTTTTCATCCTTGAGCAATATGGAAGTGATCACATCATCCCCACTTTCCACTTCAAATCCCGTGCCGCTCTCGATTTCAAGTGAAGGATCCCTAATCGTTTCTGAAATGCTTTCCAGCTGGGATTGAACATTTTTTTCCACCTCATCCCAATTGACATCCGTCTTCAATAATTCTATTCTCATAAAAATGGAGTCATCTTCAGTCAGGAACACAATATCCTTTCCAGGTTCTTCGGCACTTAATCTGAATTGTTGCAAAACATAAAGGCTGAACGGTTGATTATCACTTTTTTTTAAGAACGCTGTTTTTTCGTTTGCTTCCCCGTTAATTGAATATTGCAGGTTTTGCTCCATCAGTCTTACTTTGTTATTGCGATTATCTCCTTGAGAAGTATTGCCTTCGTTCCCCTCTTTTACTGAACCTTCTTGTGGCTCATCTGCATTTTCGTCTGTGGTCGAACCGCAGCCAGTCAGCAGAAAAGCGGCGAATGTGACACAGCCTATATAACGTGTCCAACGAGTCATTTGTTTCCCTCATCTTTCTGATAGAAATTCCAATCTGAATTTGGATATTTTGCATCACATACAAGTGTTTTGCCCTTTAATGAATTAGACGGAGTAAAATGGAAATGGTTACAAAAAAACTGGAAAATCAATTCATACGCTTGCTAAAAAGTGAAAAACGGAATGGTATTGAGAAACCATCCCGTTTTGAATTAACCTATGATTTTATAATTTTTATGGTTCACGACGGTTTTCTGTTCAAGTTCCAAATCACGATAATTTTCCATATACGTGACGTCCACGATTACTGAGTTCTCGTTCACTTTCTCGACGATTCCTTTTAAGCCTTCTCTAAATTCAATGATATTTCCAACTTCCGCTTTCTTCATGGTAATCATCCTTTCCCATTTTGTTTCTAATGATCAAAAAGTAACTATGGAGTAATTGGATTATTCGAACATCTTGCCGTTTAGATTTTGACGTGGGAAGTGCCAGTAAGAGAATTAGTTATCTCTTATGTCGGTACAGTAAGCTAAACTTTTAAAGGGAGGTGCGATTCTTGAAATGGAGCAGCTGTAATGATGTGGCATAATTTGGTATATCTTGCGAACGCAGTTATACGTACCAGTATGTAATTCTATGTACAAAATATGCCAATCATTTTACATTATGATATTTTAATATACAGTTTGCACTATTTTAAAGCATACGTAAAGAATAATGTAGCAAGAGGGCCTCAAAAAATTCTGATTTATATTTAGTGGCATGCTTATGTTAAAATGAAAACGGAATTTCTCCTGTCTGAATATGATGGAACATTTGATAATTAAGGAGGATAATATGATGAATGCAGATGAAGCAAAAGATGTACTCGATAAACTGGCAAATCGGGAAATGGATGAATTCAGGATAACAAAAGAAGAATTTTTAGCTTTTCGTGAGGTTCTTGTTAAAAGGGAAGACTTTAAACATTTTCGGGGGAATGCCCAACATAACGGTGTTGTAATTTATACGTATTTAGAAGAAGCGAGAAGTTAATCGATGTAAATAATTGGAAAAATCACTTGTTTCCTTAATTTATTTAAAGCGGAATTTCTCCATGATTTGACGGCTGCTGCAGTGACTTGATAGACCTCAGCGATTTCAGACACCGTTTTATTTTCGAGGTATGTCTGTAAAAGCCAGCGTTGCTGATTCAGTGTCAATCCTTCCGTGTAGGTTAAGATATTATCGATGGCAAAGGCCTCATCATGCATTGAAAAAGGATCCTTAATCTCTAATATGAAGGAATCAAAGGGTTCGGTGCGGATCTCATATTTATGATGATGCTTTAATTCGTTCAGAATTTTGCCTTTGATTACAGTATAGGCATAGTTGGAGAATTTTCCGTATTCCTCATTGAAATTCCCAAATGACTCCCATAAAGCAATCAAGCCTACTTGAAAATATTCTTCCTTATTTTTATAGATGGAAAGTGAGCGGATAATATGATGAATCATCGGGGTGAATTCCTTCGTTAGTGCTGAGAAATCTTCCATTAAGCAAGTCACCTTTAGAAAGTGCACTTTCCTGTATTCCCGGGTGCTTCTACCATAAATAAATCGATCATATATAGCCAAAATGCGTAACGGAAAAATGGAGGGGAAAAAAGTGGGTTTCAAGGGAGCTAAAAAGAACCTTATTGAAGGGAAAAACGGAGATTCAGATAATCTTGAAAAAGGTGACCAAATGAAAAAAACACATCCTGATATTGGATGTGCCGAACAATTCACTACTTCTTCTTTTGGTTTTTCCTCTTCATTCAATGTAAAGCCATACACATGAATGCTCCGTTTGTCGACAAAAGGGAGTTTGGAAAGGTATCATTCCGAATTATGAATTTAAAACTAGAAAAACTGTTTTTGGAGGGTTTGTAAAATTTGAACGTTGATTGAAACGTAGGGCACTCGTTTTCCGCGGGCGGTCCGGGAGCCTCCTCGGCGCTCTTTGCGCCTGTGGGGTCTCCCTTGGACACGTTTTTCCCGCAGGAGTCTCGAACACCCGCTCCAATCAACTTTGTTTTAACATAGAACTCGCATAGAAATCCTTTTGTCTACAAACTAGATAATAAAGGAGGGTCGAAATGCTCTCACTCCGACCATGATTTTAAAGAAAAACAGGTTTCTGCATGTTTTTTACTTTTTGTACATATGATGGAAACTCTATGGATTGAGGCAGACAGACGGCGGAAAGGGAGCGGATTTCTGATATCCGCTTGATCTTTTTTAAAATAAAAAACTGCAGGCAAACTGATCTTCTTTTAATTTGCCTGCAGTCTGTACATATAAAGATATGTAATTTTCCAAATCATCATTTAGTTTTTAAAAATATGGAAGCGGGGGAGAAAAGCAGTAACGAAATACTTCATTTTGGGTGTATTTCATTATGTAGCACCCCTGAAAATTTCCAAAGGCGAGTTCGGAAGCGGGCATATTGATAAACCGTTGAATTGGTTAACTTTGCGATTTTCGGAAACCGGCATCCTGTGCGTCCTGTTCGGTACAAAACATTTCTTCTGGTTTAGTTATTTCGTAATATTGGCCCGAAGGAATGTGATATATTTTATTGCCTTTAGAGTTTATATTCCCTTTAATTTGCGGGTTACTGCAAGATCCAGTCGGCTTTTCCACTGATACTTCTTTTGACTGGGAATCATCAAACCCATTTGAAGTGGCATAGTTTTCAATTGACCAAATACCGATTTCGTCTCTTTGGGCTTGTTTCTGAATATCTTCCAATTCATCAAGATATTTCGTGTTCGGTGCATAAACATAAGCTACCCTTGCCAGTCCTTTTTCCAGCAGGAGTTTATTCACCATTTTACCATCAACATAAAAATAGGCCAGCAGCCGGCCGTATTTATCCCTTTCACCTATGCCGGTTTCTACTTCCACTTCAGAGCCCGAAGGCATGAGTTCCTTGGCGAACTTGCTTGCTTCAGGTCCAAAAGGCTGAACGGGCTTGGATGGGTGCACGGTTTCTGGAGTATCTACCAAAAGGAGCCTGACCGTTTCTTCATTTCCATTAGCCATTTTGATTTTTACTGTATCTCCGTCAACAACTTTGATGATCTCGGCTGTGAATGTCTTGCCTTTTTCTTCATTTGAAATTGAATCTTCCTGTTTGGATTGATTAATCTGGTTATCTGATGCTGCCTGGCAGCCAGACAACGTAATCAGGCAAAGTGCAGTCAGGAGAAAAACATTCAGATAAGAATGTAACAAGGAATTTCCGTTCATGATAAGTCCCTCCATTTATTAAGGTGTTTTCCACGTCCGTCATGGATATATTCGGCAGGACTAATACTAACCCATAAAAAAGCGAAAGAAAATGAAAATTTTTACATGCATCGCTACCCCATATCATGATAGTTTCTTATAATGATATGGTGGAGTAAGGGAGGCAGGCGTGCAAAATGATATTTAGGCTTGAAAATATTAGGTATAAAGGAATTTTGAAAATTGATGATTTGAAAATACCCGCTTGTATGGTTACTTGCTTGACAGGGGAAAGCGGTGCAGGAAAAACCTCACTGCTACGATTATTGAACAGGATGGATGACCCGGATAGCGGTTCGATCTATTATCAGGATCAGCTGCTGGATAAATTCAACCCGATAGAGCTCCGGCGTAAAGTCACAATGCTTTCTCAGGCACCGTTCACTTTACCGGGTACGATTGAAGAAAATCTTCAGATTGGCCTGGAATTGACAGAACGGGAAAAAAAGGATAAAGCCGAATTGGTTAAAGCACTTGAAACCGTCCAGTTGCAGAAGTCTTTAGACGAGGGGGCGGAGAATCTTTCTGGCGGGGAGAAACAGAGGCTGGCACTGGCAAGGCTACTTTTATTGAAACCCGAGGTGTATTTACTGGATGAGCCGACCTCGGCTCTTGATGAGGAAGCCGAGCTGACGGTCATGAGCCGTTTTTTAGAAGAAGTAAAGCGGGAAAAAGGAACGGTCATCATGATAACCCATTCAAAACAGCTTGCGGACATCTGTGCTGAAAAGAGGATCGTTCTGAAAAAGGCGAAGGAGGGTGACTATTAATGGAGGCGAATGGGATAATAGATATTGAGTTCTGGCGTCTTTGTGCGGCCTACGTGTTTGTAGTAATCCTGCTCATAATCGTGAAATGGCGCGGGATTTCACGGGAAAAGCAAATCATGCTCGCTACGGTACGGATGACGGTCCAACTCGTTCTCGCCGGATATGTTTTGACATATATCTTTGAAAATCCCCACCCTATACTTTCTTTGGGATTTTTATGTGCGATGTCCCTGTTTTCCATCCATAATATTTTTAAGCAAGTGTCCCATACACTTAATAAGAAAATCAAAAGGATGGTTATCCTAAGTATGTTGTCAGGTCCCATGGCTGCCTTGTTTTATTTTAATGTGGTCGTGATCCATTTCACTCCATGGTATGAGCCGAGGTATTTCATTCCAATTGCAGGGATGATCGTGGGAAATGCGATGACAGGAGTGACATTGGCGCTTAAAAACCTCCATGATGGGATTAGCAGTAATCGTGAAAAGGTAGAAGCGATGTTGATGCTTGGAGCGACTCCAGCGAGGGCTGTGAAGAAATATGTGGATGCTGCATTCGACTCGGCAGTGCTCCCGACTTTGAACAATATGCTCGGGATGGGGATTATCTTCCTTCCAGGAATGATGACAGGGCAAATCCTGTCGGGGATAAGCCCGCTAATCGCTATTGAGTACCAGATTGCGATACTAATCGGGATTCTCGGAAGTGTTTCATTAACGGTGGTCCTTTTCATTATGCTGAGTTTTAGGGCTTTTTTTACCAAAAATGCACAGCTGTCCATTTAATCATTGAAGAATCTGAAAAGTAATAGTTGCAGTTCCTTCTATATTTTTGTACTATTTTGTAGGTACCAATAGTTTTGGTTTGTTTGTTGGGAATGATAATGCTATCCTGATAAGGAAAAGGGCATTTCTTTTTTTCGTTTCTTTCCTGATTGGATGGAGCAAAACCCCTTACATAACCTATTTTTGTTAATTTATCTTAAAGGAGATTGATTTATATGGTAGAAAAAACATTTACAGTAACTGCAGAAACAGGAATTCACGCTCGTCCGGCTACATTGCTTGTACAAGCTGCAGGAAAATTTGATTCAGAAATAAACCTTGCTTATAAAGAGAAAAAAGTGAACCTTAAGTCCATTATGGGTGTAATGTCTCTAGGTATTGGCAAAGGGGCGGAAATTACGATTTCTGCTGAAGGAAGCGATGAAAATGATGCACTAAACACACTTGCTGAAACGTTGAACAGAGAAGGATTAGCAGAATAATGTCCACTTTGATTAGTGGAATAGCAGCTTCAAACGGAATAGCCATCGCTAAAGCCTATCGACTGACTGAGCCAGATTTATCGATTGAAAAAAGAAGCATAGAAGATGTCGGGGCTGAAATATCCCGTTTTAAGGAAGCTATTCAAAAGTCAACAAATGAATTGGAGATAATCAGGGATAAAGCCGAAAAGGATTTAGGGGCCGATAAAGCCGCTATCTTTGACGCACACCTGCTTGTTTTGGCTGATCCGGAACTAATCACTCCAATTCAGGATAAAATACAATCAGAAGGCGTCAACGCTGAGTTTTCCTTAAATGAAACCGCAAGCATGTTCATTACGATGTTTGAACAAATGGATAATGAATACATGAAGGAACGTGCGGCGGATATCCGTGACGTCACGAAACGGGTGCTGTCACATCTTTTAGGTGTTCATATTCCAAATCCGAGCATGATTGCTGAAGAAGTGATCATCATTGCGGAGGATTTGACTCCATCCGATACAGCACAGTTGAATCCGGCATATGTTAAAGGATTTACGACCGATATCGGTGGACGTACTTCCCATTCAGCCATAATGGCACGTTCATTGGAAATTCCAGCAGTCGTTGGAGCGAAGTCAGTGACCTCGTCCATTGAAAATGGTGACTTGGTCATAATTGACGGGTTAAAGGGTGAAGTTCACATCAATCCTACTCCTGAACTCGTGAAACGCTACGAAGAGGAGCAGGAAGCCTATGCCATGCAAAAGGCTGAGTGGGCGAAACTGGTTCATGAAAAAACCGTTACAAATGATGGCCATCATGTGGAATTGGCAGCCAATATTGGTACGCCGAAAGATCTGGAGGGCGTACATCAAAATGGCGGTGAAGGCATCGGGTTATATCGTACGGAATTTCTTTATATGGGCAGAAATGACTTTCCAAGTGAAGAAGAACAGTTCGAGGCATACAAAGCGGTGCTGGAAGGAATGTCAGGTAAGCCTGTAGTCGTCAGAACGCTTGATATAGGCGGGGACAAGGAGTTGCCTTATTTAGAGCTTCCTAAGGAAATGAATCCTTTCCTTGGATACCGTGCGATTCGCCTTTGCTTAAATGAGCAGGAGATTTTCCGGACTCAGCTCCGTGCCCTGCTTCGTGCAAGCATTTACGGAGATTTGAAAATCATGTTCCCGATGATTGCCACGCTTGCTGAATTCCGCGAAGCTAAAGCCGTTTTGGCTGAAGTTAGGCAGGAATTGCTTGATAATGGTGTTCAAGTTGCCGAAAAAATTGAAGTCGGAATCATGGTTGAAATCCCTTCAACTGCAGTGATGGCGGATATTTTTGCTAAGGAAGTCGATTTCTTCAGCATAGGCACTAATGACTTGATTCAGTATACGATGGCCGCTGACCGAATGAATGAGAGAGTATCCTATTTATATCAACCATACAATCCAGCGATATTACGCCTGGTGAAAATGGTCATAGATGCAGCTCATAAAGAAGGGAAATGGGCCGGAATGTGCGGGGAAATGGCTGGAGATGAAGTGGCCATACCGATATTGATCGGATTGGGCCTTGATGAATTCTCAATGAGTGCCACTTCGATTTTAAAAGCACGTTCTTTAATTAGCCAACTTTCACTTGAAGAGATGAAAAAACTATCTCAAGAAGTTTTAGGGCTGGATACGAATGATAATGTGAAAGAAGCGGTAGTTAACGCTTTGAAGAAATAAATAAATCAGGAAAAATGCACCCCATCCACAGAAGATGGGGTGCTGTCCTGTAATTCTTGCTTGATACTTTAAGAAAAAATGTTTATTGCTTCAAAATGGGGGTAAATAAAAAGCAAGCACAGTTGTTTAGCTCTATTAGGGCAGCTGACATTCTCATTTCCCCCTTTGACGCCGGTTGGGTTATCCAACCGGCTATTTTTTTTGTAAATAAAAATCACAATAATGATTATTCAGATTTTTCACTTTACGGTTATGACGATATAATGGAATTATGATTTTAAGAAAATGGAGGTTAAATATTATATGGAATTACATTTGGAAAAGAAAAATGCCTTGATTTTAGCTTCAAGTCAAGGTTTGGGGAAGGCTATGGCAGCTGAATTGGTTAAGGAAGGAGCAAATGTCATGCTGGCAAGCCGTGATGGAGAAAAGCTTGCCGCCGTACAAAGGGAATTATCGCAGCTTGGGACGGGTAAAGTTTCTTATAAGGTAACGGATATAACAAAAGCTGAAGATATTAAAAGCCTGGTTGGGCAAACTGCTGAGGAATTCGGCGGTATCGACATTCTTATTAATAACGCCGGAGGTCCTCCAGGGGGTTCATTTACAGATTTCAATGATGAAGAATGGCAACAATCCTTCGAACTTAATTTACTAAGTTTCATAAGGACGATCCGTGAAAGCTTGCCACATTTAAAAAAACAGGGCGGGAAAATCGTTAATATTGCTTCTTCATCCATTAAGGAACCGATTCCAGGATTGATATTATCGAATACATTCCGGACGGCAATCGTTGGATTGTCAAAGACGTTAGCTTCAGAATTAGCACCGGACCGGATTTTGATCAATACAGTCGGTCCAGGAAGAATCGCAACAGACCGCGTTCAGCACCTAGATGAAATGAATGCGGAGAAACAAGGCGTCACTCCTGAGGAGGTGACTGAACAATCGATTAACAAAATCCCTCTTGGCCGTTATGGGGAACCCGAGGAATTTGCAAAGTTCGTTACTTTCCTTGTTTCAGGCGCTAATACATATTTAACGGGCCAGTCGTATTTAGTTGACGGAGGAATGATAAAGTCCATTTAAAACTTTTTGAAACAAAATGATTGGGAGGAATCTGCCATATGCAATCGAACAAAGTGATCGGCTTCATAGGTTTAGGAGTTATGGGAAAAAGCATGGCCGCAAATCTTCTTAAGGCGGGATTTGAGGTGTTTGTTTATACAAGGACGAAAGATAAGGCAAGTGAACTGCTCTCACTGGGTGCGAAATGGGCATCTGCACCAAAGGAAATTGCGCAGAGAGCTAATGTGATCATTTCCATGGTGGGATATCCTAGTGATGTGGAAGAAATCTATCTTGGGGAAAATGGGCTTATCGAGAACGGGAAACAAGGAACCCATTTAATCGATATGACGACATCGACTCCATCTTTGGCAGTGAAAATTGCCGAAGAAGCCAAGAAAAGGGGCATGGAATCATTGGATGCACCGGTTTCCGGAGGAGATATCGGTGCTCGTGATGCGAAGCTTACGATCATGGTCGGCGGGTCTAGTGAGGCATTTGAAGCTGTCCGGCCCATTTTTGATATCATTGGCAGCAATGTTGTCCATCAAGGCCCGGCTGGCTCAGGACAGCATACGAAAATGTGCAATCAAATTGCCATTGCATCCAATATGATCGGAGTGACTGAAGCGATTTCCTATGCCAAAAAGGCTGGGTTGGATCCGGACCGGGTTTTAAGGAGCATATCATCGGGTTCTGCCGGAAGCTGGTCACTCTCCAATCTTGTGCCGCGAATGGTTGAAGGGGATTTTGAACCTGGTTTTTATATCAAGCATTTTATCAAGGATATGAAGATTGCACTTGATGAAGCGGAAAGAATGGGAATGGACGCTCCTGGATTAAGCCTGAGCAAATCCCTATATGAGGGGCTGGCAGAAGCTGGCGAGGAAAATAGCGGTACACAAGCATTATATAAACATTATAATTAGTGCTAGCATTTCTATATCATGAATAAGCTGATAGCGACAGCCTTTACAAAAAGGAGTGAAAGCTATGGGCGAATTCGATGATATCAATATGAAATTCCAGGAATTAGAAGATGGTCGATATATTGTAAGGATTGAAGGTTTTAAGCGAGAAAAAACCATTCATCAAACAAAGCCCATTCGTTGGGATCTGAAATTAATGAATGAAAGTCCGCTGATACTGCCGGTGAAATTCAGTCATATTGAAACGAATGCCGGTTTTCAGATCCTGATGCGCGAATTGAAGAGTTTAGGTTTTTCAAAGCCGCGCTCCGCAAAGGAATTTGAAGAAGTGATGGCTGATTTACTTGGGTCAATCGTTGAAGTGAGCCTTACCACGACAAATAAGGAAGAGGGATATCGGGAAATTCGTTTCTTACGGAGGCTGTATTAGTTGACTGACTTGGTGAAAAACCTTCGGTAGTATGACAACTTTGAAAATAGGAAAATGGCCTTCAATTGTTCATTCAATTGAAGGCCACTTTTTTTTCGGTTACTTTATGGCTAAAAAAGCCTCAATACGATCCAAAGCCTTTTCCAGGGTTTCCATGGAATATGCATAAGATATCCTGAAGTACCCTTCACCAAGGGGTGAGAATGCATCTCCAGGGACCACTGCCACTTTTTCCTGTTGAACAAGCTTAAGGCAAAAATCAAGCGAAGAGGCATAGCCTTCAGGCAGCTTTATAAAGAAGTAAAAGGCACCATTTGGTTTGACTACTTCCAGATTCATCGCTTGTAAGCGGCTGAATACGTATTCCCGTCTCCGTGCATACTCAGTCTTCATGGGGATTGCATCATCTCTGCCTGCCGTCAATGCTGCCAAGGCAGCTCTCTGCGATATGGAGGCGGCACAGGTCACATTGTATTGGTGAACCTTCAGGAGATGCTGAGAGATGGCTGCAGGCGCAAACAGAAGGCCGATTCTCCACCCGGTCATGGAATGGGACTTGGACAGTCCGTTCAGGACGATGGTTTGTTCTTTTAAGAAAGTGGCAATCGAAACATGCTCCTGATCGAATACCAGTTCACTGTATATCTCATCAGCCAATATGAAGATGTCCTTGCCCCTAACAAGTTCGGCAATGTCCAATAATTCTTCGGCAGATAATGTAACCCCGGTCGGATTCGATGGATAGGGCAGAACGATGCACCGAGTATGCTCAGTTATGTATTTTTCAAGTATATCTGCAGTCAAACGAAATCCATTTTTTGTTGTATCGGCATAAACAGGTGTTGCCCCGCACATCTTAATGATGGGTTCGTATCCCGGATATACCGGACCCGGTAATATTACTTCGTTCCCTGGGATGAGGATCGTCCGAAAGGTAATGTCTATGCCTTCGCTGGCACCAGAGGTCACTATCACTTCATTCTCCGGGTCATAGTTAAGCTTGTATTTATCCTTTACATAATTTGAAGCGGCTTCCCGTAATTCCAAATAGCCCGCATTGTGAGTATAAACGGTATAGTCATTATCGATGGCTTGTTTTGCAGCTTGTTTAATATGCATCGGAGTTGGAAAGTCAGGCTGTCCTATCGTTAAGGAAATGGTGCCTTCGATATCAGCTACCATATTGTAGAATTTACGGATTCCTGATATTTTAACGTCTTTTACTAGAGGGTTTATTAAATGTTCCATCTATGAATATCCTCCCTTTTCTAACTACATGAATTATGTACTATGTTTGACTCATTCATTCTATTTTATCATTTAGTTTGGAGGGGAGAGAAAACTTTTTGAGATTAATGAATTAAAGGTATAATGTATGATAAGAAAATTTTGAGGGTTGATACATATGATAAGGACTTGCGCAATAACTTCTAATCATGAAGTCAGTTTTGGTTTACCGCTAACCGAAATGAATAATCCGGATATCGAGTGGTACTGGGTGGATTTTTCCAACCCCACAAACAAGGAAATCGAACTTTTAACCAATCATTTTCACTTTCATCCGCTGGCAATCGAAGACTGCCTGGATGATTTTAACCAACGTCCCAAAATGGATTTTTATGAGGGCTACCAATTTCTTGTGATACATGCTCTAAGGGAGAAGGTATCTAAAGCAGTGGAATTGGATATGTTTGTTGGTGAAAAATGGATAGTCAGTTTTCATAAGGAAGATATGCTTGAACTGGAAAAAGTATGGGAAGAAATTGCTGGTAATAAAATGTTGAAGCAAAGTCCATTTTTCTTGATGCATAGGATAATTGACAGGATTGTCGATGAATTTTTCCCGCCTGTTTATAAAATTGAAAGCGAATTGGGCAGCATTGAGGAAAATACTGAAAATGACACGATTAACGAATTGATGGATCAGCTTTTCGATTTACGTACAGATATGTCCAGGCTCCGTCGGACAATATTGCCGATGCGTGATTTATTGTACAGAATGATTTCATCAGAGCGTCTGAATTACTTGAAAGATCAGCACCTTTATTTTAATGATGTGTACGATCATCTTCTTAAATTGACTGAAATGCTTGAATCGTATCGAGATTTTTCGTCCGATATCCGTGATAGCTATTTGTCTGTGAACTCTAATAATATGAATTCAACGATGATGACATTGACTGTCATCACTACCATTTTCATGCCGCTGACCTTCATAGTGGGTGTATATGGGATGAATTTTGAATATATGCCGGAATTAAATTGGCATTATGGCTATTTCCTCATTCTTGGAATGATGGGCGGAATTGCCTTGATGATGTTTTTATTCTTTGTTAAAAAGGGTTGGCTCAATCCAAAAAAAAGGTCGCGAAGGAGATGAAAAGACTCAACTGACCTGCTATTTTAAGTGGGTTTGGAAGGGCTGCAAGGCGTTATTTGGCTGATCATCCAATCATGGAGGGGTTTTATCGAAGAGACAGCCTTACGATCGATATGATGGCCGGAATGGCAGTGGTGAAAAATGAGCTTGGAAAAAGGGGACTCTGATGGGTCCCTTTTTAGTTTGGTATTAATAAATAATCACTTCTTGATTCTTTTTTTAGCTGTGCTCTAAATAAAAGAAATATTTAACCGAATTATTAGGTATGAGTTCATTCATGAAACCATGATATTTTTCCTAGCGGTTAAATGATTTATGGAATTTTGAAATGAAAAAGTAGAAGGGCGAGATGAAACAATGGAAGCAAATAAAGGAATATTACTTGAAAGTGGAACGAATGAGCTTGAGATAGTGGAATTCGGTCTCGGAAAGAATAAATTCGGCATTAACGTAATTAAGGTGAAGGAAATCATCAATCCTGTCCCCATCACGCTTGTCCCGCATTCGCATCCAAATGTGGAGGGGATCATTGAGCTTCGCGGAGAAGTCCTGCCAGTTGTGAGTGTGGCGGATGCTTTAGGATTTCCGCCATCTGAAACTCCTGAGCAGGATAAATTCATAGTGGCTGAATTCAATCAGCAAAAAGTGGTTTTCCATGTCCATACCGTAACACAGATCCACCGTATTTCCTGGTCACAAATCGAAAAGCCTTCGGATATGTATCAAGGCCTTATCGGAGTAATAAAATTAAATAGTGAAATGTTACTGTTACTCGATTTTGAAAAAATAGTGGTCGAAATCAATCCAGAGTCAGGAATAAACATCCAACAGGTTAAAAAGCTTGGTATCCGGCAAAATTCTGACAAGAGAATCCTGATTGCAGAAGATTCTCCATTACTGAGAAAGCTGCTGTTTGATACATTATCAGAAGCTGGATTCAAGTACTTGGAGTTTTATGAAAATGGACTTGATGCATTTAATTATCTGGAGAATTTAATTGAATCAGGAAAAGTGGTTGAAGAAGAAGTGCAACTGGTGATTACCGATATTGAGATGCCTCAAATGGATGGGCATCATTTGACTAGAAGAATAAAGGAAAACGGGGAACTCACTGGATTGCCGGTGATTATTTTCTCTTCTTTGATTACGGACAGCCTTCGTCATAAAGGTCAGGTCGTAGGGGCTGACGCACAAATCAGCAAGCCAGAAATTGCAGAGCTAATAAAGTTGATAGACAGATTGGTATTATGAATGTGAAACGGGCCTGTGAGGCATTACCTCACGGCCCGTTTGGTTTATCAATGATTAATACTTGGAACCTTTTCCTAAAAAGGAGGATGGGAATGGATTGTGGAAAGGTTGCTTGACCGACCCACGCCCGTGAGCCCTTTTCTCGGTGTTGGTAGGGTTCGGTTGTTTTTCACCTGCTTGTCCAACGTAAGATTGCAGGATTTGTTTTGCCTTGGATAATGACAATGCGGCTTTAGGGTTCCGCATGGAGGCTGCCCGGCTGCCGAGGTGGGGTAGTTTTTTCAAATCTTCCTTAGTGGGAGGTAAATGAAAAACATATGATCCGCATTCGACAATGACGTCGGATTGTTGTGCTGCAAAGCGAGGGTTATCAGAGAAATGAAGTCCAATCTTCTTCGCTTTTCCTTCTTGCATAAGCTTGCTTAATGCTAGCCGTTTTAAATTATATAAATTTTTGGGCTCCAATGCAGTCTTTGCATGTTTATTGACAATAAACACGGCTTGGGCAATGGAGTTAATCGAAAACTCATCCCTTTCAGAATGTCCTTTCGTTTGGTTCATCATGGAAACTCCTTTTCTTAATAAGGTTAGAAGGACGTTACAAACAGACGTCCTTCAATCAAAACCTGTTCTTATATATTGGTTGAAATAGAGACGTGTGTGCAACCAGGCAGAAACAGTGAAAAAACAATGCATGTACATCTCTAGGGTATGACCATCATTTCCTAACACTTTACCATCTATTCATTTTCATATTATACCACTTCAAAATATATAGGGAAGTAAAATTCAATCGGACGGCTTTTGGTCCAAGAAAAAGAAGGCGTTCAATGTCGCCTTCTGTGCAATCCTTATTGAGTGTATATATTGATGTTTTCGGATACCCCAGCCTGTGCGCCGAATTGTTGTTGCTGGTAACCCTGAAAGCCTTGATAAGCAGGGTAAGCTGGATAAGCAGGGTAAGGAGGGTAAGCGGGCGGGTATGGAGGAGGATATGGAGGATAGACAGGTGGACGGTTATTGAATAGCAACGGTCCAATTGCCAATCCTGCAACAAAAGCTACAGGCGCCAATAGAGGAAAGAAAGGAAAGAAGCGCTCGTCATTCCAATATTCAGGTCCATATTCATTCCCATATGCATTTCTGTATTCGTTCTGTAGCATCATGGTCTGTGGATAGTGGTAGTAAGGAAAATACTGTGTTTGCATAATTAGCCTCCTTTTCTCAAATTCTTTACATAGTATGGTTTTTTTTAAGAAAAGAGCCTGTTTCATCTTAATCTGTTATAATGAGTCTACTTATGAGAAAAATTCGGGGGGACCTTAATGGATCGATTTAAAAGCATTTTTGCAGTCGGTTTTGGAGGAGCGGCAGGAGCGATATTGCGTTATTGCGTAATCTTGACTGCTGGCCATTCCTTCTTCCCGTTTGGAACCCTATTGATAAATATAGTAGGCAGCTTTTTGCTTGGAATGATCAATGGCTATTTCGCCTCGAAAAAGAAGTCGCTTGTTTTTTTAGCGCTGGGCAGCGGGTTTTGCGGCGGCTTCACCACGATGTCCACATTTTCCCAAGAAGTGGTGAATCTATTGCAGACTTCTCTGCCATTGGCGGGATTGTATCTTGGAGCTACGCTTTTATTTGGTTTGGTCGCTGGTTTCCTCGGACTGGGCCTTTTTAATAGACAAAGAGGTGACTCCCTTTGATTGAGGTTCTTTCAGTTTTTATAGGAGGCTTTTTTGGTGCGGCCTCTAGATATGTCTTGCAGATTATTTTTAATAGGCTATTGCCAGCGGTCTCTATACCCATTAGCATTTTACTGATTAACCTTATAGGTTCCTTTGGGCTGGGAATGGTGTTTCCGCAAAATGAGAGCTGGGCTTTATCTTTGCAGGTTTTTCTGACGATAGGTTTTCTGGGGGCTTTTACGACCTTTTCGACATTCAGTATGGAAACGCTTGAACTTATTAGAAAACACCGTTATATAGATAGCCTTATCTATATAACGGTGTCGGTTTTAGGGTGTATCGGCACTTTCCTGTGTGGCTATTTAAGTATGGTATAACCTTTATGGCATTACCGTTGATACTGGTAAAAAAAACCTGGTTTTCTCGGATATACTTCTAATGCTATAATTCATAGGAGTCCATTACAAATGATACATGGCAACAAGTTGTTTTATCCGCACAGGTTTTGTTAATAAGTCTGGCGGTTTTCCCCTGTGTTCTTTTTCTATCATTTTTCGGCTTGTAATTCGTAAACAGTCAACTCCGGACGTGAAAGAAAACGATAGGGGAGACGGGTAGTGCCAAGCCCTCTATTAACATGTAACGTTAATGAATCGTCGATTTCATATGTGCCTTCCCGGTACTTTTCAGCGTATGGAGGAGTTACAAGGGCACCGGCAAAAGGAATTTGTACTTGGCCTCCATGACTGTGACCGCTTATTTGATACTGGATGTCGTAAGTCCTTGATATGTCGGCAAGGTCAGGGGCATGTGACAGCATAATGGTGAACACTTCTTCCGGGATGCCAGAAAGGGCTTTTTCAAAATCCGGCTTTCCTAGCATGGCATCATCAACCCCGGCAATGATTATTTCTTCAGCCGTTAATAAGGTTATCTTAGCTGAGGTATTCTGCAACATGGTAAAATGGGATTTTTCCATGATATCGCTATAAATTTCTGAGCCATATCCCCCATGATCATGGTTACCGTAGATGCTGAACTTTCCAAGCGGCGCTTTGAGTTGATTCAAAACGAGAGGGATTTTCTGGTGAGCCTTGTATTTATTAGGCTGGTCCATTAAATCTCCGGTAAATAAAATAACATCAGGGTCCAGTTGGTTTATCTTATTGACAATTGCTTGTAAATCTTTAAGCTGAAATTGAAAGCCTAAATGCGTATCACTGAATTGGACCATTTTCATGCCATGAAAACCTTTTGGGATAAGCGGGTGGCTGATAATTTTATGCTTGGTTTCTAACCATTTCGGCTCCAAATTATGGGCATAATAGTTTCCGCCAATACCTAAACCGGTTAAGGTAGCCAATGTACCAAGACTTTTCTTTAAGAATGTTCTTCTTGATATGGGTTTATTCAAATTAATCAACCTATCTAATATAAAAATGTTACTTCCTCATACTAACAAACAATATACATAAATTGAAGAAAATATCTTCTATAAGCCTATGAAAAACATGTAAACTGGGGTTTGATGAAACCGTATCCGGTTTGAAATTGAACATCTATACGGAGGTAACATGATGACCGAACCAATGTTTATTACACTGATTATACTTCTATGCGCGATTGCGCTTTTTATACAAGGAAAATTTCGAGCTGATTTAATTGCACTTAGTGCACTATCCATACTGGGTTTATTGGGGATTCTTACCTTGGATGAACTGGTGGCCGGATTTGCGAATCAAGCAGTCATCATGCTGGCAGGGCTATTCATCGTCGGTGCCGGCCTGTTAAATACAGGAATCGTGGAAAAGGCAGGAAATAAGTTGTTAGGTTTATGTGGGGGCAGTGAATGGAAATCGCTGCTTATCGTCATGCTGACTGCAGGAATATTAAGTGCATTTTTAAGCGGAACAGGAATTGTTTCCATACTGCTTCCGCTCGTTATGAGCATGGCCTTACAACAAAAAACAAGTCCGACAAGGTATTTATTGCCCCTTGCCTATGCAAGCAGTATTGGGGGGCTATTAACACTTACCGGTACTCCCTCCAATATGATCGTTGCTGATGTATTACGGCAAAACGGAATCGGGACTTTAGAGTTTTTTGACTTTACACCTGTTGGCTTAATCGCCTTTGCAGCAGGGTTATTCTTCATGTTGACACTGGGGCGCCTGTTGCTTCCCGAGAAAACGATTGCCGCGAACAACAGTGTCAAGGGACTGTCGGCAGGGGAGCTTGCCGGCATGTACAAAGTATATGACCGATTGCATTATCTGCATATACCCGCTACTTCCGATATTGTTGGAGAAAGGCTGTCAGACCTCCAGCTTCCTATTCAGTATGAATTGACTTTGATTGAAATCCAGCGGAAGCCTAAGGACAAGCAATTGCCGCTGCTGCAAAGACAGCTGACGATTTCAGCCAGGGCGGATGAAGTTCTTCATCCTGAAGATGTCATTTTGGTGTTTGGAGAAGAAGAAGCAGTTGAGAGATTGGCCATTAACTATGAACTGGAGTTTAAACATTTCAATACCGAACAAATAAAGAAACATTTTCTTAGCAGTAGATTTGGATTGACAGAAATATTGATCGTCCCGAACTCGGATTATGAAAATCAAACCTTGATAGATGTGCATTTTCGTGAAAAATACCAATGTAATGTGCTGGCAATCAATCGAAATGGCGAATATATTCAAGCGGATGTCGGAACGGAACGCTTGAAACCGGGGGATGCAATCCTGATACATGGGGAATGGGAGAACATTGAGAGGATTTCCTCGGATTTACAGGATGTCATCGTTATTGGAAGTACCTCGGAAGATGGCTCTCCGGTCAACTCCAGGGGCAAAGCATGGATCGCCTTGGGGATTACTGCATTGATGGTCATTCTTTTATCGATGGAGTCCGTCCCTGCTGTACTATCGGTATTGACGGCAGCATTGTTGATGGTGATCACTGGCTGTGTCCGTTCGATGGAGGATGCTTACCAAAAGATTAACTGGGAACCTGTTCTCTTGATTGCTGCCATGTTCGGAATAACGGCTGCTTTGGATAATACGGGTGGAGTGAGAATGATAAGTGATTGGCTGGCCGTTTTATTCAGTAATATCGGGGCACACGGCATATTGGCGGTCTTTTACCTCCTGACACTGATACTGAGCCAATTCATCCCGTATGGGGCCGCGACGGTAATCATGACGCCCATTGCCCTGACATCTGCGGTGAATCAAGGAATCGATCCGCTTCCTGTGTTTCTATGCCTTGCCGTTGCTGGCAGTTTGGCGTTATCCACTCCAAGGGTTGCCACTACCAACGCGCTTGTCATGACGGCGGGTGATTACAAGCATAAAGATTTTATCATGATTGGGATATCCATACAGATCTTCATTGGTGTTATCATGGTGATCACGATTCCGTGGTTCTTCCCTTTTTGATCAGACTTAAGGCATTGTTCGATTTATGGACAATGCCTTTTCAATGTATTTTTTTCAAATCGATAGGGTGAACGGGTATTTTAATGTTCTGAAAAAAGAGGTGTTCAGTAGGAATTAAAATTATTTATTATCAATGCCAGAAACTAATGGTATAATTTTGGCATATTGGTGTTTTCGTAATTAGGGGGAAGATGCATCATGGATACAGAAAAGATATTAAAGAATTTAGACAAGGTGACACCATTCTTTCAACCGATTTTCAGTGCAGATCAACATCAGGTAATCGGGTATGAAATTCTAGGGCGCTATGAGGAACAAGCGGAATATAAAAGCCTTGGCCCTTTTTTTCACGATTCTGCAGTGCCGGAAGAGTATAGGGTGGAAGTGGATAATTACGTACTTGAAATTGCCTTGGAGAGAATAAAAGACTATGGTGAAGATTTTCTTATCTTTATCAACAGAGATCCTAATTTGCTTATGCTGGATCATGGCGAAGAATTCATGGAGATTTTACATCGTCATTTTCAACCGGAGGAAATGCACCGGATCGTGCTGGAATTATCAGACACGATCAGTCCGGAAAACTTAGATCCTTTGCAGCATGTGCTTGCTTACTTTAAAACATATGGGATTAAGATAGCTTTAGATCATTTAGGGGAAGATACGCAATTGGACCGAATCGCACAGATTTCTCCGAATATTTTAAAAGTTAACCTGGACCAGCTTCGCATTTCAGGTGGAGATGCCTATCAGGTCATCCTGTTTTCTCTAAGCATGCTTGCACGAAAAATCGGCGCCAATTTACTATTTGAAAACATTGAGTCCGAATACCAGCTTCGCTTTGCATGGAAGAATGGGGGACGATATTATCAAGGGTATTTTTTGGCGAAACCGGAAGGCGAGTTCATTAATAAAGATTTACTTCGTGAAAAATTCCATCAAGAATGTCAGTCTTTCATTTCTTTAGAGACCAAGAAGCTTGAAGCCGTTTATCAAAAGACTTTGCAATTCAATGAGAATATGCAAAACTTCTTAAAACAGCATAAGCGGGCTGGCTCCCATGAAGAGTTTCTCGGAGTTTTGGCGAAAAAGTTGGATTCCGTATGTTTCCGGCTTTATATTTGTGATGAAGAGGGGTATCAAAAATCTCCCAATATCCTCCATAAGGACGGGCAATGGTTAGTCCAACCGAGCTATATGAATAAAAATTGGAGCTGGAGACCTTATTTTCTCGAAAATATCGTAAAGATGCGTAATCGGAAAACAGGAATACTATCCGATTTATACAGTGATATCGAAACGGGAGAAACCATTCGGACCTTTTCATATCCCCTGAATAATAAGGAATACATTTTCTGTGATCTTTCTTATAGTTATTTATATGAAAATGAAGCACTATTATAAAAAACGATTCATGAATATAATCGCTTTAAATGTGTAACGATAAGCAGAAATGATGCGCTTGGAGGAGACATATTTTGAGCACGTACATCTGGATTCTAATCATAATCGTTACAGTCATGGCGTTATATCTGCTCTTTTATACTTATTCTGTGGCAAGGGCACAGAAAGTGAAAGCCAGATATGATTCGACTATCGATGATTCAGTTAAAGAACATCCTTATTTAAAGAACCCGATATTCGTTTCTCTTTTAGTTGGGACGATTTTGGTTGCCGGTTTTATTTTTTACTATGCTTTTCGATAATGGTGAGAAGGAGATTTCATTATTATGAAATCTTCTTTTTTATTGTGAAGAATGGGCAATGGTTTCAAGGTCTAACGGAGAATGTGATTTTGTAGTTTGGCTTTGATCTGGACGGGTATTGAAAGACATGGGCAAAAATCCGAATCATTAGGAGAAATTCTATAACTAGGAGATGATTGTAATGAGTAAATATTTAGTTGCATGTCTTGCCAGTATCCTTCTATTTTTTAGTGGAGGGTTCACTGCTTCAGCGGAAGGCTTACATAGAGAGGAAGTATTATCCTTAGTACAGGATGCCATGGAGAATCAAGGCTCGATCAGTGAGGAAGTACGTACTAAGGAAGCGATTGAAGGGAAGTTGGATAAACATTTCACAGATGATTTCATCGAGAAGTTCGTCCAAGCGAATGTAGTGAAAGTTGATGGCGGTTATACCGCATTTGGATCAGATTTCGCTCCATATTATATCCCATTTTTCAGCTACGACAAAAATACTGAAATTATATATGGGAAAAACGGTGATTTCATTTATGTTCAGGAGGAATTCCAGGACACAGGGGATGGACCTGTATCGATGGAAAAACATGTTGAATCAGTTACTTTGAAAAAGGAAAATGGAGTTTGGAAGATAATGGACGTAAAGTATGGAAGTGAAAAAATAAAATAAGGGATTTAGAGGAAAGTCCTTCAAAGCTGAAAAGTATGGAGGCTGAAATGAAAAAGTCCAAGGAAGGTTACAGCCTTCCCTGGACTTTTTGTTATATATTCAGTTCTTTCTTTATTTCGTCCAATTCAAAACCAATAATGGCTTTCCCATCGATGACGACCGTCGGTGTGGAATAGGCGCCATATTTATTCGTTAGTTCTTTTCGTGCTTGTCCATCCGCTTTAATATCTTTTTCTTTGTATACGACATTATTATCATCAAAGAACATTTTCATGATTTTGCAGGGAGGGCAATCAGGTTGGGTATAGAGCGTAACGTCTTTCATTTCATTCCTCCATGTATGCTTTAGGTAAGGTTTACTTTTTCATTATAGAGAATGCCGAGACATTTGAATAGGAAAAAACCTTAAGGACCATTCTACCGATCTTTTTCCCGTTTTATCAGGTAGTCTATCAATCCCATGGAACAAACGTTAAGGTCCATGGCAATGATATCAAAAACAGGATGATCAGCGGTGATTCCTTTTTCGCCTAAATGAACAGCGACCTCCGTGAAAATATTTTTACTGGTAGCTGCCACTTGTTCCTCGAAGCTAGCATATTCCCTATATGCCGATTTGGCAGTCTCCACGAATTTAGGCAGCCAGTAATGAAGTTGTTTATACACTTCCTTAGGATTTTCCGATACCCCGTAATGACCAAAATATATACGTTCGACGCCGATGCTTTCATACAATTCCGCTGAAGCAAGCATCGCATCGGGATTAAATTGGTTTGGCGATGTGGACGGTAAGTAAAATTCCAAACCTTCTTCATCGAGTTCACGATAATAGATGCCTACGGTGTCACCTGAAAACATCCCTTTTGAAACTGAATCGAAAATGCTTAAATGATGGTTTGCGTGTCCTGGCGTGTCATAAAAGGTCAACTTGGAATTTTCACTTGTTTTTAGCGATTCCCTATCATGTTTAGTCAGAATTCTATCTAATGGAATAGGTAATATCGGATCGAAAAGCTTGTTGAATTCTTCACCATAGACTGCTTTAGCCCCAGCGATCAAACGTGTTGGATCTTCTAGATGCCGTGCACCTTTCGGGTGGACGATCACTTTCGCATTCGGACAATGCTGTAAAAAAAGTCCAGCTCCGCCTGCATGGTCCAAATGAATATGGGTAAGAATGATATATGTAATATCTTCGAGGGTGATTCCCAAATGTTCGAGCCCCTTCATTAAGTGGGGAATGGAAGGGCTGGCAGAAGTTTCGACTAAGGTGATGTCTTCATCGGCAATCACATATGTTCCTGTACGATTTCTTCTATCCAAATCAAAACCATCAATCAATGAAATGCGATATCCAAGCTCACTAATGTTTTGCAACAGAATCTACCCCCAGAAAATTTTTCATGTACAAAATCCATTCCTTATTTTATTCTGTTAATAGTGCCAAGTAAAGAATGAAGTTTTAAATTATTCTGAATTTATTTCAGCGTGGCTACTGGATAGAAAAGTATGGTATAGTGAAACCTATCGAAAAGGTTTTATTCAGAAAGGAGAGGGAGTATGTCTCAATTACAGGGCATCCTTACCAGATTGAAAAGTCTTCAAGAGCAAGCGAAGGAATCTGAATCTGCTCAACGTTTTTTTGAAATAGATGGTGTGAAAAAGTGCCAGGTTACATATTTCAGCAAAACAGAAATGTTCGAGCTTGAAGTATACAGTGATAAAGGGAAATCATCTAAATATCAATTCGATAATATTGATATGATTACCATTGAAATCTTTGATCTTCTTCAATCTTAAGAAATCACAAAAAGCCGCCTTCCATTGGAAGCGGCTTTTTTATTGTGAACCGGTCAATTTTTACTTGAATGAAGTAGTGATTTTTACGACATCTTATTAATTGGAGGGATGTAAATGAAAAATCCAATGGTAATATGCCCAGTATGCGGTGAGGAAAGGGAAATGGAAAATGTATTAACGGCACAATCCAACCAAAATGTGATTTATCAATGCCCGGAATGCGGTTTTAAACAGGTTAACATCAAAACAAGTAAGGGCTAAAGATCTCTTGCGGAAATCCCGCCGTTTGGGATTTTATTGGTCTAGGAATGAGCCTTTTCTGCTTACATATGTTAAACTATAGAAAGAGCTGTATATAAAAACATATGGTAAGGGGTTTTAACATGATCGGTACTCATGATGGGGATTTATTGGAATCCAGCGTTAAAGACTTAATGATTTCTTCTGAACGCGTGGCCCACGTGCAGGTAACCAATAATTTAGAACATGCACTATTGGTATTAACAAAGAGCGGTTATACGGCCATTCCTGTGTTAGATCCGATGTATAAACTGCATGGTTTAATTAGTACACCAGTCATTCTTGATTCAATCTTGGGACTGGAACGAATTGAATTTGATAATCTTGAGAATAAAAAAGTTTCCGAAATAATGAATATAGAGATACCTCGCCTGCATATTGAAGATACATTGACCAAGGGTGTGGAATTGTTGATTGATCATCCGTTTGTCTGTGTAGAGAATGACGAACATGTATTTGAAGGTATCTTAACGAGAAGGGCAATCTTAAAAAAGGTATTTAAACAAAATACACCTGATAAATAAGCAAGGCATAAAATGATGGTTAACCTCAAGACTCGCCAGTTGGCGAGTTTTCTTGTTTTTTTACATATTCGATCTACTTAGGGGTAAAGTCTATAAAAACAATTAAGGTCTAAGGGGAGGATGCGGGAATTGGGCCAAGCAGTGGATAGTGCAAAAGTGCAGAATAAAAAATTGAAACGTCCCTACATCCTAGCTGCCATCATGTTGGCTATGTTTATGAATGCTATTGAAGGAACGATCGTTTCGACGGCAATGCCAGCCATTGTAAGTGATTTAGGTGGTTTTTCACTTTACAGCTGGGTGTTTTCAAGTTATTTGCTAATGAACGCCGTAACAGTCTTGATTTATGGTAAGCTATCGGATATTCTCGGGAGAAAACCTGTCTTATTATTTGGAATCGTTGTCTTTTTAATTGGCTCCATTCTTTGCGGCTTTGCCGATTCTATGACCGAACTCATCATTTATCGCTTTGTACAAGGATTCGGGGCGGGAGCTGTAGCTCCTGTAGCTTCGACGATTGTTGGTGATATTTATAAAAACGAAGAGAGGGCCCGCGTTCAAGGGTATCTATCGAGCGTTTGGGGCATTTCAGCGGTAATGGGACCCGCTTTGGGCGGCGTGCTGGTTGAATCCCTGACTTGGAAGCTTGTCTTCTGGGTTAATGTTCCTTTGGGCTTATTATCTTTTATTGGGATTTGGTTTTTCCTTCATGAAAAAATCGAAAAGAAAAAACGTGATATCGATTACCTGGGTGCAGCGCTATTGACGTTATCCATATCCACTCTTATGGTGATACTCGTAGAAGGAGGAGTGAAATGGTCATGGGCTTCAGCTCCGGTCATATCCTTGGCATTAGTGGCGATCATCACCTTTATCTTATTCATCCTTCAGGAAAAGAAAGCGGCCGAACCGATGATGCCATTTGAAATTTGGCAGGAGCGTTCGATTCTGATTGCGAACCTTGTATCCCTGACGACAGGGGTGATGATGATTGGATTATCAAGTTTCCTCCCGACATTCGTTCAGGGCGTGATGGAGCGCTCGCCCACGGTAGCTGGTTTTACATTGACAGCCATGTCGATTGGCTGGCCGATCGCATCAATGGTCTCAGGCAGGTTATTGATGAAAATAGGATTCAAATCAACCTCCCTCCTTGGAGGGTGCTCATTGGTCCTTGGGAGTTTGATCCTAGTATGGATGAAGCCGGAGTCTGGGCCCCTGATTGCTGCCATGGGATCATTCTTTGTCGGTGTTGGCATGGGGTTGACTTCTACCTCATTCATTGTCGTCATTCAAAAAACAGTCAGCTGGGAACGCAGGGGGATTGCGACAGCTTCCAATATGTTCATGCGTAATTTAGGTAATACGGTAGGTGCCGCATTACTTGGAGGAATCATGAATATGAGACTTCAAGCCTATTTGAACGAGCATGCGCCTGCCGGCTCGGGAGTGACGATAAATACGGCTAACAAACTGTTGAACAGTGAAGAACGCATGTCGCTTCCTGAAAATGTGGTGAAGGTTTTACAGGAAGGACTTACATTGTCACTGCAGACGATTTATCTCATCGTTCTAGTCTTCTCTATAATCAGCTTCCTGTTACTTACGAGACTAAGAAAGAATAAGAAGGCATAGGAAAAAAAGGCAGACTCTTTAAATGGAGTTTGCCTTTTTTAAGGAAACGCGACTCTGATGATCAATTGAATCAATAATGCGATCGTGACCGAATGTAAAATGAATTTCAATTGTCGAGTGGAGATTTTTTGAGCCACCCGCAGGGCCAGCTGTGATCCGATCAGGGAACCGATCGTGTAATAAATGGCGATCTCCCAGGCAATGTTACCGGCAAGGAAATAGGTGATGAATGCAGCTGTACAGCTAATGAAAGTTTGGAATCTAGTAAAAGCCAGAGATTGAAGGTAGGTGGCCCCATTTCTTAAAAAGGTATACATGAGCATGGTTGCCTGTCCCGGTCCGAACATTCCGTCATAGACACTGATTCCGAATAGGGATGGATAAACTTTTTTTGGGAGATGCCAATCCGTTTCATCGGAAGGTTTCGGTTTTTTTATGAAATTCATGATCAAAGCGACAGTCAAAAGACAGATGGCCAATAGATTCATCGCCTTTTCAGAGAATGAATTAGCAAGCAGCCCGCCACAAAAGCCACCGAAAAGGGCAAATGGGATTAACTGGAGGGCATCCTTCAATTTTAACTGTTTATTCTTGAGTAAAATATAAAAACTGGAAAAAGAAGAAAACATATTGGAAAACTTGACTGAACCAATAACCTGGTGGATGGGTAAACCTATCAACAGAAGGGATGGCATGCCGATAAGACCGCCGCTACCGGCCAATGTGCCGACAAAGGATGCTGCAAAACTGATGACAAGCAATAAAATGATCGTCAAAGGATATCCACTCCGTTTCTTTTCTCTTGTATTATAAGCCGACTTTGTTGATAATAAAATTTAAATAAATTAATTCAACATGATAAGATTTGATTATCAAGAGGTTGGTGTGTATGTCATTTTCAGAATTTCATTTATTATCCGTGCTTGCTCAGGAAATGAATATGAGAAAAGCGGCTGAGCGGCTGTTCGTTTCCCAGCCGGCTTTATCTCAGCGTTTACAATCAATAGAAAAGGATTGGGGCTCGAAACTGTTTTTGCGTTCACAAAAAGGGCTGTCACTGACGCCAGCAGGCGAAGCGGTAATTCGTTTGGCCAATGAAGTTATAGAAAAAGAAGAAAAGGTCAGGGAAAGTATCCAAGCTATGGACCATGAAGTATATGGCACTTTGAAAATAGCCTGCGCCTCGATTGTCGGTCAAAATTGGCTGCCGCAAGTATTGAAAAAGTTCGTCCAAAAATACCCGTATGCCAAAATTTCCTTGATCACTGGCTGGAGCAGTGAGATTTTAAAGTCTTTGTATGAAGGGCAAGTGCATATTGGCATCATAAGGGGAGCCCCGGATTGGAAAGGGGTAAAACAGCATTTATTCACGGATATGCTTTATTTGGTGGATACTGAAATGAAGGAACTGAATCAAGTGTTTGAAACGGACCGGCCATTCATTCAGTTTAAAAGTGATTCCAATTATTACCAGGAAATCCAGGACTGGTGGCATCGGCAATTTAAAACGACACCAAAAAACACCATAGTCGTGGACCAAATCGAAACATGCAAACAAATGGTGTTTAATGGTATAGGATATGCGATCCTGCCAGCCATCACTTTACATGATAAAGATACGAATGTTTTTAAAATCCCTCTATTGGATGGGCATAACCACTCAATCGAACGTGATACATGGCTTTGCGGCTATGAATCTGCCTTCCAGTTAAAGCAAGTCCAGGCATTCACGGAAGTGGTGAAAGAGCATATTCGCGACCAAGGAATGTTATAGGTCCGCCTACGAAAATGTCAATAGGGCAGAATAATATATAAGAGAGACATTCAACTTGTCTTGCCGGCTGTTGTCTGGTAAATTTAAAACGAGTAATGATACATATTTAGGAGGTTTACCCGGAATGAATAAAATGGATGCAAACGAAATTATTTCTTTTATCTCAAATAGTAAAAAATCTACACCTGTAAAGGTATATGTGAAAGGCGATTTAGAAGGCATGGATTTTGGTCCAGCTTCTAAAACTTTCATTACAGGAAATACAGGGGTTGTATTCGGTGAGTGGTCTGAAGTCGAAGAAGCAATCAAGGCAGCAGGAACAAAAATCGAGGATTATGTAGTTGAAAATGATCGTCGTAACTCTGCCATTCCTTTATTGGACCTAAAAGGCATCAAAGCCCGTATCGAGCCTGGCGCAATAATCCGTGACCAAGTATCCATTGGAGACAACGCAGTCATCATGATGGGTGCATCAATCAATATTGGTTCTGTTATCGGTGAAGGTACAATGATCGACATGAACGCAATACTGGGCGGACGTGCAACAGTGGGCAAAAACTGTCACGTAGGTGCAGGTGCCGTTTTAGCAGGTGTCATCGAGCCGCCTTCCGCACAACCAGTCATTTTGGAAGATGATGTGTTAATCGGAGCCAATGCGGTCGTGCTAGAAGGTGTCAAAATCGGTGAAGGTTCCGTTGTGGCGGCTGGTGCAGTTGTAACGAAAGACGTTCCTCCATACTCCGTGGCTGCTGGTATCCCGGCGAGGGTCATTAAACAAATTGACGAAAAAACAAAATCAAAAACAGAAATCATGCAAGAACTTCGTCAACTTTAATTTCTTTAGTGAATATTGCCTGAAGCGTGGATAAATATATCCACGCTTTCTGTATAGGGAGGGAATAATGTGAAAATAAATCCTTTTGCCGAGATCCGGCGTGATTTGCATCAAATACCGGAGATAGGATTCAAGGAATTCAAGACGCAGCAATACCTACTGAATTACATAACGAATCTTGCCCAGGAGCGAATGGAAATCGAAACTTGGCGGACTGGGATATTCGTGAAAGTGAAGGGAAGGAATCCGCGAAAAACTATTGGCTACCGGGCTGATATTGACGGTCTGCCGATAAAAGAGGAAACCGGATTGCCGTTCGCATCCAACCACGAGGAATATATGCATGCCTGCGGTCATGATTTTCATATGAGCATAGGTTTGGGGTTATTGACATATTTCACTGAAAATCCGATTGATGATGACTTGCTATTCATCTTCCAGCCTGCAGAAGAGGGGCCTGGAGGAGCTGAACCAATGCTTAAATCGGAAACCATGAAAAAATGGAAGCCGGATATGATCCTTGCTTTACATATTGCTCCAGAGTATCCAGTTGGTACGATTGCCGTTAAAGAAGGGCTTCTATTTGCCAATACATCTGAATTATTCATCGATTTGAGGGGGAAAGGAGGGCATGCAGCCTATCCGCATGAAACAAATGACATGGTCATTGCGGCCTGCTCGCTTGTAGGGCAGCTGCAAACAATCGTTTCAAGGAATGTCAATCCACTTGATTCAGCTGTCATTACAGTTGGAAAGATTACTGGAGGCACCGTTCAAAACATTATTGCGGAGACAGCGCGGTTAGAAGGCACAATACGCACCCTTAACCCCGAATCGATGGTAAAGGTCAAGTCAAGAATAAAAGCGCTTGTGGATGGTATACAAGTGGGATATGAGTGCTTGGCTGATATCGACTATGGAGCGATGTATCACCAGGTATATAATGAAGAACGGTTGACCAGGGAATTCATGGAATTTACAGAGAAGTCAAATGCTGTTCATTTACATTGTTGTACTGAAGCGATGACTGGTGAAGATTTTGGATATATGTTAAAGGAGATTCCAGGATTCATGTTCTGGCTGGGGGTTTCATCGGAATACGGATTGCACCACGCCAAGTTAAGTCCTGATGAAAAAGCGATTGAACTCGCAATCAATCACTTAACGGAATATATAACGTTTAAAGGAAGCGAAGCGTAAAAATGCTTTTCGGTACAGAACATGCTCTAAAGAGAGAACGAATCACGTTGGAGGGCTTATTGTGAAAAAAGAATTTGCGGTGATTGGACTTGGCCGTTTTGGCGGCAGCATAGTCAGGACATTAGCTGAAGAAGGATTAGGGGTTCTGGCCATCGATGCTGACGAAGATCGAGTGAATGAATTTGCCAGGATAGCCTCACATGCCGTTGTAGGGGATACGACGGATGAAAATGTGCTGAGAAACATAGGTATTCGTAATTTTGATCACGTCATTGTAGCGATTGGCGAGAATATTCAAGCTAGTATATTGACGACCCTCATGCTTAAGGAATTGGGTGTCGGAAATGTAACGGTTAAAGCGCAAAATGATTATCATGAGAAGGTTCTCCGGAAAATCGGGGCCGACTTTGTCGTGCACCCCGAACGAGATATGGGAAGAAGGATTGCCCATAATATCGTCTCCAATAATATTCTCGATTATTTGGAGCTTTCTGATGAACACTCCATCGTCGAAATTGTTGCCAGCCAAAAGATGAATGGAAACTCGATATTTGACCTTGATATCCGTGCTCACTATGGGCTGAATATCGTCGCGATCAAAAGAGGGAACGAAATAAATGTCTCCCCACAGGCGAGCGATTTAATTCATAAAGGTGATATATTGATCGTCATCGGCGCGGATTCGGACATCAATCGCTTTGAAAAAAAAATTGTGGAATAAGTAAGCGTCCTGCTAAAATGGGAGCAGCGGCTTTTATCAAAGGAAAACAAAAAGGTTTCGGAATGGTCTCATTCCGAAACCTTTTTGTTTTTTAATTGGATTTGAAGTAGTTATAGAGAATAGCCTGCATCGACAATTTTTTAATTCCCTTAAGTAGTACTACGAAAACCATTCTTTTCTTTTGCATCTCGAGTACACGCAATATTGTTTCTTTGCGTTTCGCATATATAGATTTTACATCTACATAATGACACAGATGATCTTTACTTTCTGTACACTGTGATAAAAGTGACCAAGTCGCGCAAATGGGTTTGGATGATTTGTACTCTCTATTTTGATTTATTTCTTCTTGAAGGCGTACTTGATAGGTTCGTGTTTCCGGCACTGGCTTTCCAATGTGTGGAATCAACAAATACATGCTACTTATCAGTTTACTTTCGGAAGCTTTCCATTAAGATGCGATAGAAAATCTATTCAAGCATCCTTATCACCTCAAGTTTTAATACTCCTGTTTTAAAACAAAAAAGACTGTAGGCAAAAGGAGTTCTATCTAACTGTTAAAACAAAGTTGATTGGAATGGGTGTTCGAGACTCCTGCGGAGTACGCGTCCAAGGGAGACCCCACAGGCGCTAAGGTGCCGAGGAGGCTCCCGGACCGCCCGCGGAAAGCGAGTGCCTGGAGTGGAATTCAACGTTCGAGATTTACAAACCTAAACAAAAAAAGCCCAGCCATCAATGGCTGGGCTTCTATTATTTATTGCACTTCCATGATGATCGGCAGGATCATCGGACGGCGTTTAGTTTTTTCATATAGGAATGGAGATAGAGTGTCTGTAATTTCATTTTTGATTTCAGACCATTGTGTAGTTTTGCGATCCATCACCTTATTTAAATGCTTGGTGATCAAGGATTGAGCATCGCTGATCAGGTCTCCTGATTCTCTCATATAAACAAATCCGCGTGAAATGATGTCAGGACCGGATGCAATTTTGAATTCCTTCATATTGATGCTGACAACGACGACGACAAGACCTTCCTCGGAAAGAATCCGACGATCTCGGAGAACGATATTACCGATATCCCCGATGCCGCTTCCATCGATATAAACCGAACCTGAAGGGATTTTACCAGCGATTTGTGCTGTGTTTTCACTTAAGGAAAGAACTTCACCATTATCCATGATAAAACAATTTTCTTCCGGAACTCCGCAATCGACTGCATGGCGGGCATGAAGTTTTTGCATACGGTATTCACCATGGATCGGCATGAAGAATTTTGGTTTTATCAAACGAAGCATTAGCTTTTGTTCCTGCTGTCCGCCATGCCCTGATGTATGAATGTCATTCAAAGGACCTGAAATGACATCTGCTCCTGCACGATATAATTGATTGATCGTTCTGGAAACACTGATTGTGTTACCTGGGATAGGTGAAGAAGAAAATACGACAGTATCACCAGGGATGATTTGAATTTGGCGGTGAGTGCCATTCGCTATGCGCGACAGGGCTGCCATTGGTTCCCCTTGGCTGCCCGTACAAAGGATGGTTACTTTATTCGCAGGCATGCGATTCAATTGCTGTACATCAATAAATGTATCTTTAGGCGCTACGATATAACCAAGATCTTGTCCAATTGATATGGCTGAATCCATGCTCCTGCCAAAAACGGCTATTTTGCGTCCGTTAGCCACGGCTGCTTCCACAACTTGCTGAAGGCGATGAATGTTTGATGCAAACGTTGCAAAAATTATCCGGCCGTCAACCTTACGGAAAATATCTTGAATGGTATCGCCGACACGGCTTTCGGACATAGTAAAGTTCTGCACTTCACTATTTGTGCTATCCGAGAGTAAGCACAATACGCCTTCTTTACCGATTTCCGCCATCTTGGTCAGGTTAGCAGGCTCGCCAACTGGTGTGAAGTCGAATTTAAAATCACCAGTATGGACAATTTGTCCAGGTGGGGTTTTAACGACGATCCCATAAGAATCAGGGATACTGTGAGTTGTGCGGAAGAAAGAAACGGACGTCTTCCGGAACTTGATCACTTCATCTTCACTGATTTCAATCATGGTTGTCTGACGTAAAAGGCCGTGTTCTTCCAATTTATTACGAAGCAGTCCAAGTGCCAGCTTCCCGCCGTATACAGGGACATTCACTTTTCTAAGTAAATAAGGAATCCCGCCAATATGGTCCTCATGGCCATGGGTAATGAATACACCTTTAATTTTATCTACATTTTTCTCTAAATAGCTGTAATCTGGAATCACATAGTCAATACCGAGAAGTTCATCTTCAGGAAATTTAATTCCAGCATCAATGATGATGATTTCATCTTGAAACTGAACAGCATATGTGTTCTTACCGATTTCGCCTAAACCGCCCAGGGCGAATACAGCTGTTTGATCGTTTTTTACAAATTTCATAAATTATAGCTCCAATACTTTGTAATCTTCATTTTGTTTTTCATATTCTAAATATGCTCCGGTTACGGGTAGTACGATTTCTACGTTATAAGGTTCTTTTTTTAATTTTAAACGGACGTCACGAACGGATTCACCTTCGACAAACATTGTTTTAGTATTCTCCCTGATTGGAACCTCTGATATGGTTACTTGATAGTATACCTTAAAAACCATTTTAATCTCTCCTCACTTGTTTGCATTGCTTTTTTCATTATATATAAAAACAACAATTTTTTCATGTTTTTCAACATCATGTAAAAATAAACCCAGCTCCGCCATAAAAACGGAAGGGGTTTGATGAATTAAATATACTAATGTCTAAAAGTATATAAAAAAAGATGGAAGATTCTGGTATCAATCCGATTGTAGCTTCCTCTATCTTATATCCTATCCGTTTTTGCCATGTGTAAAACTTAAATCATGGGATCTTTTTTTCGTAAACGATTTCTTTCTAAATTAATTAGTATCAATGTGCACAGCGTTTCATGAAAAGACAACGACTCATATTTTGATTGAAATATGTATTCACCTGACCATATAAAAGCCAAGATAGAAAGAATGCTTAACAAGAACTTTACAACAAGGAAGAAGCCCTCCGCAAGTTTTTGAAGGGCTGTCCGAAAAAAATTCGCATATGGATGACGGCCAAGGCAGGAATGAGTGGCAAATCATGCGATAGTTTTTTTTCTTAAAAGATCATTCCACTGTTTAACAAGCTTTTTACGAAGCTTTTTTAACATGGCGATCACGCTCCCTTAATTATTATTGTATAGGATTATTCAATAATGTAAATACGTCTTTACAGGTACTTGGCCCATTTTTGAAAAAAAAGGCTCATTCAAACTAGCAACTGGGATTTTAGAGGCAGGAAGGGTGGGAGAAGTGTAATCTGAAAGCCTTAGCTGGTTTCTGATTAACAATAGTATATGCACCATTCCCGAATAAAAAACGTAACTTTGAGTTGGATCCGGTAGAGTTACTTGACTTATCTTGATGACAATTATTAAATGGGTACATATTAAAAAAGGAAAAAATGAATGAATTGGAAGTGAATCGTTAGTGAAAATCGTATTCTTTGATATTGACGGAACATTGCTTGATCATGAAAAAAAGTTACCTGCTTCAACAAAAAAAGCCATTAAGCAACTGCAGGATAGCGGGGTTTTTGTAGCGATTGCCACAGGAAGGGCTCCGTTCATGTTCGAGTCCTTAAGGGAAGAGCTTGGCATCGATACATTCGTAAGTTTCAATGGACAATACGTTGTTTTTGAAGGGAAAGTCGTTTATAAAAACCCTTTGAGCATACCTGAGATAAAACGGCTCCACGAACATGCTGAAAATAATGAAATCCCGATCGTTTTCATGAATGAGGAGACAATGAAATCGAGTGTTCCTCATCATAGCCGAATTGAAGAGGCATTAAGCAGCCTGAAGTTTCCCCATCCTGAACATGTGGCAGATTTTTATGAGGACCATGATATATACCAAGCCTTGTTATTCTGCTCGGAAGATGAAGAAGGGAACTTTGTTGGGAATTATGATGACTTTCACTTCATTAGATGGCATGAGTATTCGACGGATGTACTTCCATTCGGCGGTTCAAAAGCTGAAGGCATTAAAATATTAATGGAAAAAGTCGGGTTTGCTCTGGAGGATGTTTACGCCTTTGGAGATGGCTTAAATGATATAGAGATGTTAAAAGTAGCGGGATATGGCGTGGCAATGGGGAATGCCGGTCAACTTGTGAAGCAAGAGGCCGACTTTGTAACGAAGGATGTCGATGATGATGGCATACTTTTTGGTTTGAAGGAACTTGAATTGATATAAAAAAACAAAACCCCCGTCAACCAACAGGCGGGGGTTTTGCTTATTACGTTACCTTTCCACCGCAATAGAATTTTCCGGAATGGCATAAGGGTCTTCCGGGTTGATATGATCATAGAACATGATTCCATTAAGGTGGTCGATTTCATGTTGAAAGCAAATGGCTGCGATGCCTTTCAGGCGGAGTTGAACCGATTTTCCTTCCAGGTCCGTACCCACAACCGTTATTCGAGCATAACGGGGCACGTAGCCGGAAACGGGACGATTTACGGAAAGGCAGCCTTCTCCGGATGTCAAGTATGCTTTTTCCACTGAATGGCTAATGAGTTTAGGGTTGAAAAGTGCATAGCTATACAGTTGATCATCTTTTTCTTTCAAATGAACCGCAATCATCCTTTTTGAAACATTCACTTGAGGTGCAGCCAAGCCAATTCCTGCCCTTAACCCATATATAGCAGCAATATCGGGCTTCTGGCTGTTTTGGACATATTCCATCAGGCTGGCTAATAGTTGTTTATCTTCATATGATGCCGGAAGCGGAACCTCTACCGCGACTTGCCTTAAGATTGGATCGTCTTCATTAACAAAATCATCCATGGTTAGCATAATCTTTCACCCCATAAAAATTCTAATAATATGTATAGGATTATTTTAACAAAAAAAATGCTGAAAGTTAATGGATGGTCTAATGAAAGAAAAATGGAAGGGATGGAATCAAATCGATTAATTTCTATCCCAACCATTATTTTATTTGCCTGTTGAGGTCTATTTAAAAAAATAAATCATTTTTTGTGAATCAGGGTAAATAGTTAACATTTTCGGGTAAAGGTAATAGTAATTACCTGCTTAGCATAAGCACGCGCCGACAATGATTAGCAGAATGAACAGGACAATGATTATGGCGAAGCCGCTTCCAAAGCCTCCACAACATTGATCACCATAACCAAAGCTGGGTGCAACGGAAACCGGATAACAACATTCCTGGTTGGAACCTCCATACATAATTTCATACCTCCGTTTTTGTATTATTAAAATGCTGACCACTCTGATTTGAAACGGTCCCTACAGCCTATGCAGTATGGTTTAAAGGGTGTAGGCTAGCGCCCAGTAATGAAAAAAACCTGTTCGGAATATTATTGTAACAAGTGTCAGCGGCTTGTAAGGGAATTTAGAGAAATATGAATCTTCGAAGAATTATCAGAAGGAGCTGTCTATTTTGAATCGTATTGCCCCATATGTTATTTTACTTCTTTCTTTAGTGGTCTTGACTGGTTGCTTCAATGGTTCACCGGAAGAAAGAATCCACAAAATCCTAGAGAAAACTGCAGAAAAGGAAAGTGATTTCACCGAGAATCAAGAGCCTCTTAATGATTTGGAGAAAAAAGAAAAAGAAAAATATGAGAAAATCATTAAACTTGGATTGGATGATTATGAACAGATCGTCGAGCTCTCAGATGAAGCAACCAAGAATATTGACCAAAGGGAAGAAATAATTGAAAAGGAACAAAGCAGTATGCAATCCTCAAAAGAACAATTCAATCAGATTGATGAACAAATCGGGAAAATAGAGGATGAAAAGATAAAAAAAGAAGCGACTGAAATGAAAAAGGTCATGAGTGAGCGCTATAGCACCTACGATAATTTATATGATGCCTATCAACAAAGTCTGGCTTATGATCGTGAATTATATGAACTGTTTAAAAAAGAGGATTTGAAAATGGATGAATTACAAGTGCAAATCGAGAAAATCAATACATCTTATACAAAAGTTTTGAAAGCGAATGAGGAATTTAATGCATTAACGGAAAAATCAAATCAAAAAAAAGAAAGTTTTTATGATAGTTCCGGCATAGAAATGGCTGATTCAACAAAATAATATAAATAATGATGGGCTGTGATCCTCAATCACAGCCCATATTTTATTCCATCCAGTCCGTTTATGGACTGAAAATTTCTAGAATGATCTTTTTTTGTGTAACCAGATTGATGTAAGGTTTTATACCTGTACTAAAAAAAATCGATAATTAAAAATCTAACAGCAGCGTTATATGAAAGCGCTTGAACATTTTTTTGGAATATTATTCCGAAGCCTCAAACGCCTTTAGTTAAAGCGGTTTTGGAATCGATGGGATATGCGGGGGAATTGAAATGTTATCCTTCGCCAACCTTAAATCGATAAAGACGTGAATTTTAATAGTACAGTTGTAAAGTGAAAACTAATACAGAGAAGAAGTGTGAGTGCTGGAAATTCTATTAAATCAAAATTATAAGGAACTCCAAGTGATTGACTTGATGTTAATTCATCTTGTAAACTTAATCTATAAAAATTCTTGTATCATTTTCCTTGATTTTTTTTATGGTACAGAATAAGATTGAGACATATTAAGCATATCCACGTTTGAGGGATTGGTCTTAAGGGGAAAATAAAAGAATGAATTGTTGAAGAAACTAAAAAGCAAACTTTTTTTGCTTTATAGAATAATAATAGCAAACCTTTTTAATGAAAGGATGAGGTGCCAAATGGCTCAAAAAACTAAGCAAGCTAAAATTAATGTTCAAGATCAGCTTAAGAAAGTAGAAGAACAATTTGAAACTTTTCAAATTTTAAATGAAGAGGGAGAAGTCGTTAATGAAGCGGCTATGCCTGATTTAAGTGATGAACAATTGCAAGAATTAATGCGTCGTATGGTTTATACACGTATCTTGGATCAACGTTCCATATCACTGAACCGCCAAGGCAGATTAGGTTTCTATGCACCGACTGCCGGTCAAGAAGCTTCTCAAATCGCTTCCCAGTATGCTTTGGAAAAAGAAGATTTCATTCTGCCTGGTTACCGTGATGTTCCGCAAATCGTTTGGCATGGTCTGCCGCTTTGGCAAGCATTCTTATTCTCCCGGGGACACTTTAAAGGAAATCAAATTCCTGAAGACGTCAATGTCATTTCCCCTCAAATCATTATCGGCGCTCAATATATCCAAGCTGCCGGAGTGGCTCTTGGGTTGAAGAAACGCGGGAAAAAGGCTGTTGCCATTACATATACGGGTGACGGTGGAACCTCACAAGGTGACTTCTATGAGGGAATTAACTTTGCAGGTGCATTTAAAGCGCCAGCTATCTTCATCGTGCAAAATAACCGTTTCGCAATCTCGACACCGGTTGATTTGCAATCAGCATCTAAAACATTGGCCCAAAAGGGTGTGGCTGCAGGTATTCCTGGAATCCAGGTTGATGGTATGGATGCGTTGGCCGTTTATACAGCCGTTAAAGAAGCACGTGAACGTGCAATCAATGGTGAAGGCCCTACATTGATTGAAACATTAACTTACCGTTATGGTCCGCATACGATGGCTGGGGATGACCCGACACGTTACCGTACTTCCGAAATGGATAACGAGTGGGAACTGAAAGATCCATTGGTTCGTTTCCGCAAGTTCTTGGAAAACAAAAAACTTTGGAATGAAGAATTAGAAAACGAAACGATAGAAAAAGCTAAAGACGATATTAAAGAAGCAATCAAATTGGCTGATGCAGAACCTAAACAAAAGGTTACAGACCTAATTGAAATCATGTATGAAGAAATGCCTTATAACTTAAAAGAACAATATGAAATTTATAAAGAGAAGGAGTCGAAGTAAGCCATGGCTCAATTGACGATGATTCAAGCAATTACAGAAGCATTACGCACAGAACTTAAAAATGACGAGAATGTACTCGTTTTTGGGGAAGATGTTGGTCTTAATGGAGGAGTTTTCCGTGCAACGGAAAATCTTCAAAAAGAATTCGGTGAAGATCGTGTATTCGATACACCTCTTGCTGAATCTGGAATCGGTGGATTAGCGGTCGGTCTTTCTTTACAAGGTTTCCGTCCTGTTCCTGAAATTCAATTCTTCGGATTTGTATATGAAGTAATGGATTCCGTAAGCGGTCAGCTTGCTCGTATGCGCTACCGTTCAGGCGGACGTTACAGTGCACCGGTTACAATTCGTTCACCTTTTGGAGGCGGAGTGCATACACCGGAAATGCATGCTGATAGCTTAGAAGGTTTAATGGCTCAGCAACCAGGGTTAAAAGTAGTTATCCCTTCCACTCCTTACGATGCAAAAGGCTTATTGATTTCTGCGATTCGTGATAATGACCCTGTCATTTTCCTTGAGCACATGAAATTGTACCGCTCTTTCCGTCAGGAAGTTCCTGAAGAAGAATATACAATTCCATTAGGAAAAGCGGATGTGAAAAGAGAAGGAACAGATTTATCCATTATTACGTATGGTGCGATGGTGCAGGAATCCATCAAGGCAGCTGAGGAATTGGCTAAGGATGGTCATTCCGTCGAAGTGGTCGACTTACGGACTGTATCTCCATTGGATATCGATACAATCATTGCTTCTGTAGAAAAAACAGGACGCGCTATCGTTGTTCAAGAGGCACAAAAGCAAGCTGGTATAGCAGCGAACGTTGTAGCGGAAATTAACGAACGTGCCATTTTGAGCTTGGATGCTCCAGTACTGCGAGTGGCGGCAGCTGATACGGTATTCCCGTTTTCACAAGCTGAAACAGTATGGCTCCCTAATTATAAAGACATTATTGAAACGGCGACTAAAGTCTTGAAGTTTTAACAATCTTAAGTAATGGAATGAATGTCCTGCTTGGGAAAGTAGTTTTGCATTAACGGTAATGCAAGATAAAGGACTTTATTCAAAGCACTAAGTATGATTTAATATAGGAGGTTGAACTCAGTGGCATTCCAATTTAGACTCCCTGATATCGGAGAAGGTATACACGAAGGTGAAATAGTGAAATGGTTTGTAAAACCAGGAGATAAGATTCAAGAGGATGACGTGCTTTGCGAGGTTCAAAACGATAAGGCCGTTGTTGAAATCCCATCACCGGTGGAAGGTACCGTTGAAGAAATCCTTGTCCAAGAAGGAACGGTTGCCGTTGTTGGCGATGTGCTTGTAACATTCGATGCTCCAGGTTATGAAAATCTTCAGTTTAAAGGGGATCATGGAGAAGAAGCGAAGGCAGAAGGCGAGAAGAATACGGAGGCCCAGGTTCAAGCAACTGCTGAAGCTGGACAGGAAGTCAAGAAAGAGGCTGCTCCGGTTCAAGAAAATAGCGGAGTAACGGGCGCGGGAGCACAACCACAGGTTGAGGCAGATCCTTCACGACGTATTATCGCCATGCCTTCTGTCAGGAAATATGCACGCGAACAAGGGGTAAACATTCGTGAGATCTCTGGTTCTGGGGATAACGGCCGCATCATGAAAGAAGACATAGATGCTTTCAAAAACGGCAAAACCGCTCCACAGCAACCAGCAGCTCAAAGTGAAGCTTCACAACAAAATGATACGGAAACAACCGAAAAACAAAAAGTTTCAATTCCAGAAGGGCAATATCCTGAAACTCGCGAGAAAATGAGCGGTATGAGAAAAGCGATCGCAAAAGCAATGGTTAAATCCAAGCAGACAGCTCCGCATGTAACATTAATGGATGAAGTCGATGTGACGCTATTGGTTGCTCACCGTAAGAAATTCAAGGAAATTGCTGCAGAAAAAGGAATCAAGCTTACATTCCTACCTTATGTTGTTAAAGCGTTAACAAGTGCATTACGTGAATTCCCTATGCTTAACACATCATTTGATGATGAAGCTAGTGAGATTATCCATAAACACTATTACAATATCGGAATTGCGGCAGACACGGACAAAGGACTGCTCGTTCCAGTTGTAAAAGATGCAGATCGTAAATCAACTTTTGCTATTTCACAAGAAATTAACGAATTAGCGACGAAAGCCCGTGACGGCAAATTGGCTCCTAACGAAATGAAAGGTGCTTCTTGCTCCATTACGAATATCGGTTCCGCAGGCGGTCAATGGTTCACACCTGTAATCAATCATCCAGAAGTTGCCATTCTAGGGATTGGACGCATTGCCGAAAAAGCAATTGTACGCGACGGGGAAATTATCGCCGCTCCAGTTCTGGCATTATCACTGAGCTTTGATCACCGCATGATTGATGGAGCTACAGCTCAACATGCATTGAATCATATCAAAAAGTTATTGAACGACCCAGAATTATTGTTAATGGAGGCGTAAACAATGGTAGTAGGAGATTTTCCAATCGAAACAGATACTTTAGTAATCGGTTCAGGCCCAGGGGGATATGTTGCCGCGATTCGTGCAGCACAGCTTGGACAGAAAGTAACGGTCGTTGAAAAAGGAACAATCGGCGGAGTTTGTTTGAATGTAGGCTGTATTCCATCGAAAGCTTTAATTTCGGCTGGACACCGTTTCCATGAAGCTCAGCATTCAGAAGATATGGGTATCTTTGCAGAAAAGGTTACTGTTGATTTTTCTAAAGTACAAGCTTGGAAAGGTTCTGTTGTAAAAAAATTAACAGGCGGTGTAAGCAGCCTGTTAAAAGGTAATAATGTTGATGTTGTAACTGGCGAAGCTTATTTCGTTGATGAAAACAGCATCCGTGTTATGAATGAAGACTCAGCCCAAACATATACATTTAAAAACGCAATCATCGCCACTGGTTCATCGCCAATCGAGATTCCGTCATTTAAATATACGAAACGTGTACTTAATTCAACTGGCGCTCTTGCTTTGGAAGAAGTTCCAAGTTCGATCGTGGTAATCGGCGGAGGTTACATTGGAACTGAGCTTGGCGGAGCATTCGCAAGCTTTGGCACTAAAGTGACCATCCTTGAAGGTACGGAAGAAATCCTTTCTGCAGGCTTTGAAAAACAAATGGCAGCACTTGTCAAGCGTAACCTTAAAAACAAAGGTGCTGAAATTGTTACTAAAGCTAATGCTAAAGGCGTTGAAGAAACTGAAACAGGCGTAACAGTTACTTATGAAGTAAAAGGCGAAGAGAAAAAAGTTGAAGCCGATTACGTTTTAGTAACAGTTGGACGTCGTCCAAATACTGCAGAAATCGGCCTGGAACAAGTCGGAATCAAAATGACTGACCGTGGTTTGATCGAAACGGATAAACAATGCCGTACTAGCGTGAAAAACATTTACGCAATCGGTGATATCGTTTCTGGACCTCAGTTGGCTCATAAAGCTTCTTACGAAGGTAAAATTGCAGCTGAAGCCATTGCAGGACATTCATCTGAAATCGACTATCTTGCTATTCCGGCTGTTGTATTCTCTGAACCGGAACTTGCTTCTGTCGGTTATAATGAAAAAGAAGCGAAGGAAGCTGGAATCGAAGCGCTTGCTTCTAAATTCCCATTCGCTGCAAATGGACGTGCTCTTTCCTTAAATAATACGGACGGATTTGTGAAGCTTATCACTCGCAAAGAAGACGGATTGGTTATTGGAGCACAAATTGCAGGACCAAACGCTTCTGATATGATTGCAGAACTTGGTTTGGCTATCGAAGCAGGAATGACTGCCGAAGATATTGCAATGACAATCCATGCACATCCAACTTTAGGGGAAATCACAATGGAAGCTGCTGAAGTTGCCCTTGGAACTCCTATTCACATCATTAAATAATTGAGTTTTATTAAAGCGTACTGCTAATGCAGTACGCTTTTTTTGTATTGACTTGATATACAAAAACTGCCCATTCATGATTTTCTTCACACTAGTTAAATGAAAAGGACAAAAAGGGCATAAGCTATAAAAAGGACTTCTTACTTTTTTCCTTGAAAGGGTTTGAAAAAGTTAATAGAGGATAAAAAATAAGATGAGCGATGTGCAATAGGAATATTTTTTGCCAATAAAAAGATCATGGCTGATATATTCATATTAAAATGAGGTGGATCACTTGAAAAACTATCTGGTAATCCTCTTTCAACTAATCGTTTGGAGCGGGTATACATTAGTTGAATGGCTGTCTGTTAACGATCGATTCGTTTTCAAAGTATTCATGTTTCTGGTCTTTTCTTATTTAGCCATCTACATTGGTAAGATGATTTTAAAATCCAATAGACGAACCATGCTTGTTACCGTGATAAGTCTATTATGTTACGGGATTTTGCAAATCCTTTTGGAAACGCTGGTACCCGTTTATTGAATTTTAAGTAAGCCGCAATGACACAAGCAACCCGGAGGAATCATGATTAACAAAGTAGTAGCATTATTTACATTTGTATCATTTTTATTGATGGCTTGTAATGATCCGAGTTCCGGTCAAACTGAAAATGAGAATAAAAAAAGTGTTGAAACGACAACAACGATCCAAGATGAAAGCCATCAAGAGAAAGATTTGAAAAAAGAAACTTCAAAAACAACTGGCGAAAGGAATGTAAAGGCAGAATATCGGGTGGATAAAGAGAATTGGTCATTTAAACCCAATGGGGATGCAAATTCGAAAGTTGTGTTGTTAACATTTGATGATGCACCTGATAAATATTCCCTGGCAATCGCCCAAACGCTGAAGCGACTTGAAGTACCTGCGATATTTTTCGTGAACGGACACTTTCTTGAAAATGATAAAAATAAAGCGATGCTAAAAGAAATTCATGAAATGGGTTTTTCTATCGGCAATCATACTTATTCCCATGTGAATTTAAAAGAGTTGACCGAAAAGGAACAGGAGCGGGAAATCGTAAAATTGAACAATTTGGTTGAGGGCATTACAGGGGTACGCCCTAAGTACTTCAGGGCGCCATTTGGATCGAATACCGAGCATTCAAAAAAAGTCGCTGAGAAAGAAAAAATGTTGGTCATGAACTGGACATACGGATATGACTGGGAAAAAGAGTATCAGGATAAAAAAGCTTTAACGGAAATCATGTTGAACAGCCCTTATTTAGGAAATGGTGCGAACTTACTGATGCATGACCGGAAATGGACGCGTGAAGCGTTAGAGGATATCGTGAAAGGTTTTCAAAAGAAAGGTTATGAGATCCTTGATCCAAAATTAATTGAAACGCCTGTATGAGCCAATTTCGGCATCTGCAGGTTTTTTTATTTCCTTGGATAATAATACATCACCCGTTTATTGAAGAGGTGAAGCTGTGCCCGTAATTTCTTTGCAAGGAACTTGCACAATTCATTTGCTTTTCCCTTATCACCGAAAGTGGCTGTTTCAGGGAGGGTGAATTGGATATAGGATTGAATCCGCTCAGATCCATCTTCACCCTTAACGATCTCTTGGTCGACGCCTATCAATATCATGTGATATCGATCTTCTTTGGATTGGAGGTATATGGCCTTATCTTTCATTCTTTCCGGTTCTTTCATTTCATAAGGAAATGCCTTCTTATCATAGTCCCAATCCAGCTGCTTTCCGGTTTTCGCTGTGATCATTCGATAATAGTTCAGCAATTCTTTCACGTCTTCGATGGTTACAGTCCCTTTCGCGGACTCAGGAACAAGTTTGATATAGGCATTTTCAGTCATGTGGATCCCCCTTAATAGAATGTAAGAATATATTAACATTTTATGGATGTATTATATACATATCTATATGTAAATGAAAAGGCGAAATTCCTTTTTCACCTTGCTATGCTGAAGCAAGGTGTGTGATGAAATGTAAAAGCAGCTCTAGGGGCCCTTCGTTAATAAAAAAAATCTCGTGTATTAATAAAAAGAATATGTCTAACGAACGATTGAAATCAATTTAATCCAACATGAGGTTTCATTAAATGGGAAAAAGTATATATGTTATACTTTTTAACTTGAAATAATAAATGTGTTATATTATAATTCATATAAAGCGGTTACATTACGTCATTGATGCATACAATATAGAGGAAGGGGTTGTAAAAATGGGAACTATCGTATGTCAAACTTGCAATAGCACGATTGAACATTTTGAAGATGAAAAAGTAAGTGTACTATATACACACAATCACAACTGCCAAAGCTGTGATACAGCTGCCTCTGAAAAATAAATCGAAAAAGGATTTCAAGATTAATAGAATTTAAGGGTGTTTCAGGATTGTAACCTGGAGCACCCTTTTTATAGAAGCCAGTGCTTAATAATAAAAGGTTCAAAAAAACCAGAGCAGTACTCTGCTCTGGTTTGATGGTATCCATCAATTCTTAATAATGCGTAAATATTTTATTTCTGGGTCCTCAGGACCTTGAACAGGAAGGCCGGCCTCGATGTTTTTCCGGATGTAATTGATATTATCTTCAGTAATCAATTCACCTGGAATGAAGATCGGGATTCCAGGCGGGTAAACCATGATGAATTCAGCGCTGATTTTGCCGACCGATTCCTCAATGGGAACCACTTCGGTTTCTGCATAAAATGCCTCCCTGGGTGATAAAGCCAGTGGTGGTGTATCAGGAAGCAGGACTTCAATTTTTTCATGTTCAGCAGCCATTTCCTTAAACTCATCCGATAAGTCTCTAAGAGCAGCGATCAGCAGATCCGCTTCTGTTTTTGAGTCTCCAGGTGTTATCAGGCAAAGTATATTGTACAAGTCAGAAAGTTCCACTTCGATATTATGCTTTTCACGAAGCCATTTCTCAACGTCGTATCCGGTAATATTCAATTCCTTAATGGATATGATCAATTTAGTCGGATCATAACTATATGCTGCCTTACTCTCGAGAATTTCGCTGCCGACACAGTATAGATAAGGAATCTCATTAACGGCCTCACGGATATACCCAGCGAGATTGATCGCTTCATCGACCATTTCCCTGCCTACCGTCGCAAGTTGTCTTCTAGCCGTATCCAGGGAAGCCAGAAGGATATAGGAGGTTGAGGTGGTTGTAAGCATGCTCAATATGGCTTGAACACGATTTGCGGAAACCAATCCAGTCTTAACATTTAATATGGAACTTCCCGTTAGTGAACCGCCAAGTTTATGAACACTCGTTGCAGCCATATCTGCTCCAGCTTGCATGGCTGACATCGGCAAGTCTTCGTGGAAGTGAATATGGACACCATGCGCTTCATCTACGAGTACTGGGATTTGGTAGGAATGAGCCACTTCAACTATTTTCTGCAAATCAGCCGAAATGCCGAAATAAGTGGGATTGATGACAAGCAATCCTTTTGCATCGCTATGGTCGCTTAAAGTTTTTTCAACGGCCTCGACGGTGATACCGTGTGAGATGCCCAAATCTTTGTCTATTTCAGGATTGATGAAAATGGGAACAGCTCCAGAAAATACAATGGCAGACATTACGGATTTATGTACATTCCTTGGAACGATGATTTTGTCCCCAGGTCCGCATACTGTCATGACCATCGTCATGATTGCTCCGCTTGTTCCTTGAACGGAAAAGAATGTGTGATCTGCCCCAAAAGCTTCAGCGGCAAGATCCTGAGCTTGTTTAATGATCCCTTTTGGCTGATGGAGATCATCGAGTGGAGCGATATTGATTAAATCTATGGATAATGCATTTTCTCCAATGAAATTACGGAAATCAGCGTCCATTCCTTTTCCTTTTTTATGACCTGGAATATGAAATTGAACTGGATTTCTTTTTGCATGCTGCAATAAGGCAGTGTATAAGGGTGTTTCATTCTGTGACAATTCTTTGTGGCCCCTTTTCAATAAAATAGGTACGAAATATTTGGGAGCATATACTCCCTTTCTATTACGATCGTATGTTTCTCCGATTCCATTCAAATGGTTTGTAAGCTTGTGGATAGACATAAAACATATGAATTATAGCACGTCTTATAATAAATGCCTAGAGTGACTTTAATGTCCTGACTTAAACAATTTATATATGTCTTTGTTGTTAAGGGGCTCAATAAAATTATCTGCAGTTTATAAATGTCCATTTTCCTAGTATTTACTGGATTTACTCAAGAATTCTTCTTTTATTAATATTGTATGTGTGAGTTTAAAAATTGAACGGGTAAACAATATTTGCCATAATAAAGCTAATGATTTGGATTCAGCTAAATATACAAACGACCAAAATGAAAAGGGAGATGAGGAGTTTGAAGTGGAAAACGCGTGTGACCGATTTATTAGGCATTCAATACCCAATCGTACAAGGGGGATTGGCCCATTTAGCATATGCAGACCTGGCTGCGGCAGTTTCGAATGCAGGGGGGCTAGGGCAGGTAACGGCCATGTCCTTGGACAACCCGGAGCAACTGGTAGATGAAATTAGAAAAACGAAATCATTGACGGATAAACCGTTTGGTGTGAACTTTGCAATCGGTCAGCATGGAAGGCCTTATGAACACATGCTGGAAGCAGCCTTGAAAGAGGATATTGCATCTGTTTCCGTAACCGGCGGCAACCCTGGCCCATTTCTTGATTACGTCAATGGCACCCAGGTGAAAAAACTCGTGCTTGTTGCTGCAAGAAGGCAGGCAATGAAGGCTGAACAGCTTGGGGCAGATGCAGTGATGGTGGTTGGTCAGGAGGGAGGAGGACATTTAGGCCGTGATGATATTGGAACTTCTGTGTTAATTCCTCAAGTTGTGGACTCCGTTAAAATTCCAGTCATCGCCTCGGGGGGATTTGGCGATGGACGCGGTTTGATGGCAGCAATGGCACTTGGTGCTGAAGGAATCGAGATGGGGACAAGATTCATAGCAGTCAAGGAGTGTGTTCATGCACATGAATTATATAAAAATGCCTTGGTTTCCGGCACGGAAAATGATACCGTTATCATCAAGCGGTCCATTGGTGCACCAGCCAGGGTAATTGCTAACAGCTGGACCGATAAGATCCTTGATATAGAAAAAGAAAACGGCGGATATGAACAATTGAAGGATTACATAAGTGGAAAAGCGAACCAGCGTTATATTCATGAAGGTATTGAAGCTGAAGGCTTTGCCTGGGCTGGACAAGTGATGGGGCTGATTCATGATGTACCATCGACTGCTGAACTATTCAGTCGGATTATCGACCAGGCGGAAGCAATTCGTTCAAAATGGGCAGACTGATATAAATGGTCTGCCGGACAACATGAAAAACTATCTAGAAGGAGCGTGTTTAGGGTATGGATTATCAATATCCAATGGATCTTGATTGGTCTACCGACGAAATCGTAGATGTGATTAAATTCTTTGAAGCGGTAGAAAAGGCTTATGAAAGTAAAATACAAAAGGAAGAATTCATGAAGGCTTACCGAAGATTCAAGGAAATAGTCCCCGGTAAGGCGGATGAAAAAAAGTATACGGATGAGTTCGAGTCAGTCAGCACCTATTCAGCCTATCTTGTTATAAAGAAGGCAAAAGGAATCGATGACGGAGAATGGATTAAAATGAAAAATTAAAAATATAATTTTTAGAAAACTCCATTGACTTACTGAAAAGATTGTTTTAACATAATAAACAAGAAAAAGATAAAGGCAGTGACGAAGAAGAGTACCTTAATGATGTTCTGCAGAGAGCCAGTGGTTGCTGAAAACTGGTGAACGAATTTAAGCGAATGGACTTCCGAGCCCCAAACCGAAACGGATAACGGAGTAGGCTTTGGCGATTATCTCATCGTTAATGGAGATAGGCATGTTAATGCCGTAAAGTGAGCTAATTTAGCTAATTAAGGTGGTACCACGGGTTCCTCGTCCTTTGGATGAGGGCCCTTTTTGCGTTTTTATGGAAATGATAATTAAATCTATGAATGAGAGTAGTAATCTTTTTAGATGCGTCACAGAGAGCCGGAAAAGGTGGAAACCGGTACGATATAAGAAGATGAATGGACTTATGAGTGGTTTCTTGAAATAAGTAGGGAAACTCGGCTGCCACCGTTAAAGGGTAATCGCAAGAATTTTTCATTCTTGCTTAAGAGGGAAAAATGATGCGTTTTTCCAACTTGAGGTGGCACCGCGGTATACCGTCCTCTGCAGACACATATTTGTGTTTGCAGGGGATTTTTTTATTGAAATTTCAATATATATACCTTTTAGAGAAGCATCAAAAAATATCCAGAGGAATTGAAAACTCCGGCACTTGGCCAAAAGGGTTTTCCCTTCGGAGGTTTATAAAAAACGTATAAGAATCGGGAGGGAATTGAGATGAATAATTTGGATGAAAAAAAAATACTCCGTTTTAAAATGGACACAATTGAAGGGGATATCCACACACCCATTGCCATATTTCAGAAATTGGATGGGGACCAGAAGTTTTTATTGGAAAGTTCAAATTCGCATCATGACAACGGCCGCTACTCTTATCTAGGTTCAAAACCGTACCTGGAGGTGACATCACTTGCTGACCAAGTATATGTGAAAGACACCGAAACAGGTGACCAAATCGTAAAGAACATCAATATCATCGAGTTTCTAAAAAACGAATTATTAGTGGAAATAGGAGAGGCTCCCATACATCTTCCTCCTTTTAACGGTGGCGCAATCGGATATATGGGCTATGATATCATTCGTCTATATGAAAATATAGGTCCGGTTCCTCCTGATTCTCTGCAAATGCCTGATGCTCATTTTCTTTTTTATAAAGAATTGTATATATTCGATCATGTTCTGCAGAAGATCCATCTTTTGACTGCGGAAGAAGATAGTGAAAAAAGTTTATTGGAGATGAAGGGAAAAATCAATCAGGCGAGCAAGCCGTCAAAGGAAATATCGTCGGAATATTTGGAATTCGATTCGAATTTCAGTCAGGATGAATTCGAGAAAATGGTCCTTGAAGTCAAAGCGGCGATTGTAGCCGGTGAAGTGTTCCAAGTCGTTTTATCACAAAGGTTTAAAGCGGATTTCGATGGGGAGCCTTTCGATGCTTACCGACGTTTGCGATTAGCCAACCCGTCTCCTTATATGTTTTATATAGAATTTGGCGACTATACAATCATTGGGTCGTCTCCAGAAAGTTTAATCAGTGTTTCATCAGGAATGGTTCATGTTAATCCCATCGCCGGCACACGGCCGAGAGGGAAAACGGATGAAGAAGATAAGGGCTTCGAAAAAAGCCTGCTGATGGATGAAAAGGAACTTGCCGAGCATAAGATGCTTGTTGATTTAGGTAGAAATGATCTTGGCAGGGTTTGCGAAATCGGTTCAATCCACCTCACTGAGGAAATGGAAATTCAAAGATATCAGCATGTCATGCATATTGCTTCGAAGGTTAGCGGAAAGCTTAGGGAAGGGTACACGAGTTTAGATGCCCTTACGGTCTGCCTCCCTGCCGGAACAGTTTCAGGTGCTCCTAAAATCAGGGCAATGGAGCTGATCAATGAACTGGAAAATTGTAAACGGGGGATGTATTCGGGCTCGATAGGCTACATAGGTTTTGGAGGGGATCTTGATATGGCTTTAGCCATTCGGACGATGATCATTAAAGATGGCAAGGCCTATGTACAGGCAGGGGCTGGAATTGTCTATGATTCAGATCCAAAAACGGAATATGAAGAAACACAAAATAAAGCACGCGCTTTAATGGAGGTTCACACTAAATGATTTTATTAATTGATAACTATGACTCGTTCACTTACAACCTTTATCAATATTTAGGGGAAGTGGAAAAAGAAATCGTAGTAAAAAGGAATGACGAAATCACCCTTGCGGAAATTGAGGAACTGAATCCAATGGCAATCGTCATTTCCCCGGGACCCGGCAGGCCGGAAGATGCAGGTATCAGTATGGAGATCATCCGCAATTTTTATGAGAAGGTTCCGCTTTTAGGCATTTGTCTGGGGCATCAGGCCATTGGTGCAGTTTTTGGTGCGAATGTGGTTGGAGCGAAACAAATCATGCATGGGAAAACATCGGTAATCGAACATGATGGAACAGGTGTATTTGCCAAACAGGACTTACAATTCCCGGTAATGCGTTACCATTCCCTTGTAGTTGAAAGGGCGAGTTTGCCAGAAGAACTGACTGTGACGGCAGTAGCACTGGATGATGGGGAAATCATGGCCCTGAAACATCAGGAATTCCCGCTCTACGGTTTACAGTTCCACCCTGAATCAATAGGGACGAAAATCGGCAAGGAATTATTACATCAATTTTATGAGATTGCTGGAACCTTTCAATCAGAGAAGGAACAATCCATTTTATAAAAAAAAAAACGACTGGGGGAGTTAGCGGTGAAGGAATATTTAGCGAAGTTAGCAGAGCGTCAAACATTGACGGAAGAAGAGATGAGCAGAGCAGCCCAATCGTTATTTTCTAAAGATATCACCGAAAGCGAAATGGCAGCATTCATCATTGCCCTAAAATCCAAAGGGGAAACGGCAGGTGAAATAGCGAGCCTTGTCAGGGTCATGAGAAAAGAAGCAAGAAGTGTACAAACAAGCTCCCTTAATGTAATGGATAATTGCGGAACGGGAGGAGATGGATCACAAAGCTTCAATATAAGTACAGCATCGGCCTTCGTGCTGGCTGGTGCCGGTGTCAAGGTTGCCAAACATGGAAACCGTAGCATTTCAAGCAAAACGGGCAGTGCGGATGTATTGGAAGAGCTAGGTGTTAATTTGTACTTGGAGCCTGATATGTTAAAAGAACTGTTGGAGGTAAATGGCATCGCATTCTTATTTGCCCCATCGGTCCACCCTAATATTGCACGGATAATGAAAGTGAGAAAAGAACTGAAAATCCCGACGATATTTAATCTCATCGGACCTTTGACAAATCCAGTCCAACTCGATACGCAATTAATGGGTATCAATCGACGCGATATGCTCGAGCTTTTTGCGGAAGTCCTGCATAAATTAGGCAGGAAACGCGCGGTCGTGATAAATGGTGCCGGATTCATGGATGAAGCGAGCCTACAGGGGGAAAATTCACTCGTGCTCTTGGAGCAGGGGGATATTATCCCATTTACGCTGCATCCTGAAGAAGTGGATCTGCCGGTTTACGGAAATGATGCCATCCGCGGCGGTGATGCCAAACAAAATGCCGATATCATGCTTAGGCTTCTCAAGGGGGAAAAAGGGGCCTATCGTGATACCGTTTTATTGAATGCTGGATTGGGATTATACGCACATGGAACGGCAGCAACGATCAAAAAAGGAATCTCCATGGCCAAGGAAAGCCTTGATAGCGGATCGGCTCTTGCAAAGTTAGAAAATCTGATTGCTTATGGCAATAGAAATAAGGTGGTCATGTAATGGAAAATATTTTAACGAAAATCATCGAACAGAAAAAGGTGGAAGTCGCAAAATTAAAAGAAAGGGGCTTAGGTGATTCGGTCATGGTCAACATAGTCAGACCATCTTTGGTGGATAATTTGAAAACGGCGAAATCGATGTCTGTTATCGCGGAAATAAAACGGGCTTCCCCTTCAAAAGGGGACATTAAAATCAATGTTAATCCGATCGAGCAGGCCCTTTCATATGAAAGCGGCGGAGCGGCAGCGATATCCGTATTGACGGATGAGGTTTTCTTTAAGGGATCAATTGCAGATTTGAGAAACGTAAGCGAGGCTATACGGATTCCCAGGCTTTGCAAAGATTTCATCATCGATGAAATCCAAATCGATCGCGCCCATCAAGCTGGTGCAACTATCATTCTATTGATTGTGGCAGCACTTTCTAAAGAACGACTTCATGAATTATATCAATATGCAAAAAAGAAAGGGCTTGAAGTATTGACGGAAGTCCATGATGAAGCCGAACTAAAACAGGCTCTCGAGCTGAATGCAGAGCTCATAGGGATTAACAATCGGAATTTAAAGACCTTCAAAGTGGATTTGGCTGTAACGGAACGACTGGCGAAGTTACTTGATCCAACACGCCATATCATTATCAGTGAAAGTGGCATCAAGACAAAAGAAGACGTGATGCGTGTGAAGGAAGCTGGTGCAAAAGCGATTTTAGTCGGGGAGACACTGATGACTGCATCAAATCTTCCGTACACGATGGCCGAACTGCAAATGAGTATATAAGGAGATTAATATGTTAGTGAAAATCTGTGGGATAAAGACATTGGCAGCCGCTCAGACTGCTGTTGAATCAGGGGCAGACTTCATTGGTTTCATCTTTGCCGAGAGCAGCAGGAAGGTTGAGCCAGAGATAGTGGGAGAATTCGGAGCCAATCTAGCTGGACATGTTAAAAAAGTCGGAGTGTTTGCCAATCAAACTGAACAAGAAGTGATAAAAAGTGCTGAAATTGCAGGATTGGATTATATTCAGCTTCATGGTAACGAGTCTGCCAGCTTCGCCCGCAGAATGCCCTTACCGGTGATCAAGGCCTTTGCCGTAAATTCAGAGAAAGACCTTGAAAACCTTCATGAATACCCAGCAGATTATCTATTAGTTGATCTTCCTAAGAGTTCATCTGAAAAGGGATTGACTTTGGATTGGGATATGATCCGAATAGCGGAACTGCCAATGGGGAAGGTGATTCTAGCAGGTGGGCTGACTCCGGAAAATGTCGGAAAAGCGATTGATGCCGTTTCACCGTTCGCAGTTGACGTAGCCAGTGGTGTTGAAACAAACGGATTAAAAGATGCAGCAAAAATAAAAGCATTTATTAATGAGGCAAAATATACAGCCGGAAAAGAGGAATGAATAGATGAACACTTATACACAGCCTGATAAAACTGGACATTTTGGAGCATATGGAGGCCGTTTCGTTCCGGAAACTTTAATGGCGGCGATTACGGAGCTTGAAGAAGTATATGAACAATCTAAAAATGATCCTGAATTCCAAAGTCAGCTAAGCTATTATCTGAAACAATATATCGGTCGGGAAACACCACTTTATTTTGCGGAGAACTTAACGAGACTGGCTGGTGGTGCAAATATTTACCTAAAGCGCGAAGACTTGAATCATACCGGGGCCCACAAAATAAATAATACGATCGGTCAGGCTTTGCTGACTCAGAAAATGGGCAAGAAAAAGGTGATCGCCGAAACGGGTGCAGGACAGCATGGGGTAGCAACGGCGACTGTGTGTGCATTGCTGAAGTTGGAATGCATCATATTTATGGGAGAAGAAGATATCAGGAGACAGAAATTAAATGTATTCAGGATGGAGCTTTTGGGAGCCAAGGTCATATCTGTATCACAAGGAAGCGGGACACTGAAGGATGCAGTGAATGAGGCGTTACGATATTGGGTGGCGAATGTGGATGACACCCATTATATAATGGGATCGGTTCTTGGACCGCATCCATTCCCCGTTATAGTTCGTGATTTTCAAAGCGTGATAGGGAATGAAACAAAGCGTCAATATTCGGAGGCGGTTCATTCCCTACCGGATGCAGTAGTCGCTTGCATAGGCGGAGGAAGTAATGCAATGGGAATGTTTTATCCCTTCATTGAGGATGAAACGGTAAAATTATACGGAGTGGAAGCGGCAGGGCATGGACTTGAAACACCATTGCATGCTTCAAGTTTGACGAAGGGGAAACCTGGGGTGCTCCACGGGGCATTCATGTATGTGTTGCAGAACGAGGACGGTCAGATCCAGGAGGCACATTCAATTTCAGCAGGGCTGGATTATCCAGGGGTAGGACCTGAACATAGTTACTTAAAAGATACAAATCGGGTGGAATATACTTCGGTAACCGATGCTGAAGCCTTAGAAGCTCTAGCGTTGCTTTCAAGGGAGGAAGGGATCATCCCTGCTTTAGAAAGTTCACATGCGATTTCCTACGGTTTAAAGCTTGCTAAAGAAATGGAGAAAGGAACAGGACTGGTGATTTGCCTGTCCGGCCGTGGTGATAAGGATGTTGAAACGGTCCAATCGTTGATAGGGGGTAGTAAACATGAATAAATTAACAAACGCGCTTCAAGAATGTCAAACAAAACAGGAAAAAGCATTCATCCCATATATTATGGCAGGCGATGGAGGTCTTGAACGGTTAAAGAGCCAGCTTCTTTTCCTTGAAAACAGCGGAGCGACTGCCGTTGAACTAGGTATCCCATTCTCTGACCCTGTCGCAGATGGACCGGTTATCCAACAAGCTGGCATCCGTTCTTTGGAAAATGGAACAACTTTAAAAGATGTCCTGAAAAAAGTAATGGAAATCAAAAATGATGTGTCCATCCCAATTATTTTAATGGGATATACGAATTCAATCCTGGCATATGGACTTAAAGAGTTTACGAATGATTGTCTGCAAGCAGGGATTTCCGGGTGCATCATCCCCGATTTACCGATTGAAGAAGAAGCCATCTTTTCATCAATCAAAACTGCAGGAATCGTTCTTATCCGACTTGTGACACTCACGTCATCGAAAGAGCGTATCACTGAGATTACCGCAGGGGCTGAGGGCTTTATCTACGCAGTTACAGTCAAAGGCATTACAGGTGCCCGTGACGTCTTTGGAGAAGAACTTGGAGGCTATTTAAAGAAGGTAAAAGAGATAAGTCCGGTTCCCGTTCTTGCTGGGTTCGGAATATCGACGCCAGATCATGTCCGTGATGCAATACAATACTGCGATGGTGTCATAGTCGGCAGCAAGATCATCGATTGCTTCGAGACAGGTAAGGAAGATCAAATTAGTGACTTGATACAAGCAAGTAAAGGGGTAGTGCAAAAATAGGAATGGAGAGACTCCCAGGCTGCCCTCAGTTTGTAGGCAAAAGGAGTTTAAAACAAAGTTGATTGGGGCGGGTGTTCGAGACTCCTGCGGGAAAAGCGTGTCCAGGGGCGCAAGAGCGCCGAGGGCGGACCGCCCGCGGAAAGCGAGTGTCTGGAGGCAACGGCCAAATTTTAAAAACCTAAAAAAACTGTAGACAAACTCTATAATGATCGAGTTTGTCTACAGTCTGAGGAGAGCCTTAAGGCTCTCCTTTTATCTTAACCAGTTTTTTGTTGGATCCGAATACAAATCAAATGTGTTTAATTTAATTGATATAAGGGTAAAAGATGTTCAAACGCATCTTGAATGGTTTTAATGAAATCATCATCTTTTAACTTAATGGCGTCATCACGGGAAATTTTTATACCGCATAGAATTTCGGCTTTCTTTACCGTTTGCAAACGAGTGAACATTGAATTCAAATCATCTACTCCAAGACCTTCATGAGGGATGACATCAGGTTTTGTATGGTCCATTGACCAAACATAATGGGAGGGAATACTATTCACCAATCGGTCTGCCTGCTGCTCCAGATGCTTTCCGATTTCCGTTTTATTAGGGGCTTCATAAATGACGGCATACCAGATGAACATATGCGTTTCCCATAACCCGATTTGGAAATGCGGCATCATTTTATAACCTCTGCTGTTGGCAGCGAAAGCAACCCATGTATCATTAGGAGGATTCACTGTCCGTCTAGCATGCTTTGCAACGTGAGGGTACATTTCATCGCCGGTCATAACTGACAGTTTTTGAGAAAAGTGCTCTCCTAGGGCTTGTAATTTGGGCTGGATCCGTTCTTTTAAAGCATCCATGCGGGATTCCAATCCATCAATTTTAAATACATCAAAATCACTTGCTGTAAAACTTGCTATTTTCATTTTCATCTCTCCTACCGTAATATCTGCACATATTGTAGCATAAGTAAAAGTAAAATTTAAAAAATACGATTTGGGTTGGCGATGTAAAATTACTTATAGGTTAAAGCACAAATTAGTTGCTATTTGTTGTAGGAAATCATATGATAATATAAATTCAGAAAATTACGTTAATTGATGAAGGGAGAATGTTAATTATGAAACAAGTCATGAACCAAGCATTAAAAGCTAAAGAAGTTGAAAGACATAGAGCTGCAGTGTTGAGAATGGAAATGGACTATGAATTAGCAACCCTTTTTGAAGCAATTGGTGAAGAGAATGATCAAAAGAGGTCACAATGCAAGCAAAGGCTTGAACGCATCCGCTTGGAATTGTTAAAACTGAAAGCCTTGTAAATGATTGGCTGCAGAGATCTTGAAGGAGAATGAATAAAGGAAATGAATCAATTTCAATACAAGGAATTTTATTATAGATGAACGGACACTTTATTTTATTAAAAAATAATGTGTCCGTTTTTCATTAAATGTCCAATATATATAAGGTGGTATTTTATTTTGGTTCGGTTCCATTTAATAAGGAAGGGAGACGTTAAGGTAAAGTGGTTTGAAAAGTATTCGTGCGGGCTAACTAATGATTGTGAAACCGATTAATGGATGGATGGTCAAGGAACCTTCTTTCCTCATATGTTTTAAAAAATGGAAAATTTAAGATGTTAAAAACTTGAAGGCAAGCTATATTTGCTTTAATCTTTAGAAGTGGATCATTTTAATGTAGTTTCTGATCATAAAGGACGGGGATATTATAATGGCATCGGTCAAGGAAATGGATACATATGCGAAGTTATGGATGAAAGAAGCGGGTACTAGGCTAAGGGCGTCCTTTAAAACCAAGTTGAATATTGAAATGAAAACGAATCCGAATGATTTGGTCACTAATATGGATAAGGGGATAGAAAAGTTTTTTTGCGAAAAAATCGGCGAAGTCTTTCCTGAACACCGCATTTTTGGCGAAGAGGGAATGGGCCATGATATTAAAGACCTAAAAGGTACGGTGTGGATCATCGATCCAATTGATGGAACTTTGAATTTCATTCATCAACAGAGGAATTTTGCAATTTCTCTTGGGGTTTATGTGGATGGCATTGGAAAGATTGGCATGGTTTATGATGTCTTCAGTGATGAATTATATCATGCGGTCAAGGGGCAGGGAGCATTTCTGAATGATCAAAGGCTCCCATCACTTGAAGAGGCATCAGTAAGCAAAGCGATCATTTCCATTAATGCTAGCTGGGTAACGGAAAACCGGAGGATTGACCCGAGTCTTTTGGCACCGCTGGTTCGGGATGCAAGAGGGACACGTTCTTATGGCTCGGCAGCATTGGAGCTGGCATTCGTGGCAGCTGGAAGGATTGATGCATACATAACCATGAGACTCATGCCTTGGGACTTTGCCGGGGGAGTTTTGCTGGTTGAGGAAGTGGGCGGGGAAGTTAGTAATATTAAAGGGGGCAAATTGAATTATTTAAAAGGCGACTCACTTTTCGTATCTAAACCCGGGCTTCACAAAGAAGTATTCGATAAATACTTGTCAGGAAATTCCAGCCGTTAGCATCAAGGGCCTATTGTGTGCAGGATATCTTGCACGGATGGAATCAAATACTCATTTTGAAATAATTAACAAAAAAAAACTCGCTGTCTGTCAGCGAGTTTTTTATATTATAACTTCCCGGCTTCGCGTAATTTCTTCTTCTGAGTGAAACCGAACCCCATTATTCCGCAAAGAATAACGATTGCAGCCAATATTCCAATCAAGCTTTTTTCAGCAATGAAGATGCCAATGGAGCCAATGCTGGATGTTGCCAATACCGCTAATATTAAGAAATTCCATTTAATGTTCATTAATATCACCCCTAATATATCTATTGTACATAATTTCTGTATTTGTTTCTAGTATGTTTGTGATATAATATGTAAGTTAATACTAGTGATACGTTATACACAAACTTTTTTAGGAGTGAATTTTTTGAAATTAAGAGAAAATATTCGTAATATAGCCATCATCGCCCACGTTGACCATGGTAAAACAACGTTAGTGGATCAGTTGCTTAAGCAATCTGGTACTTTCCGTGAAAATGAACATGTGGAAGAACGTGCGATGGATTCTAATGCGATTGAAAAAGAACGCGGAATTACGATTCTTGCGAAAAATACAGCAGTTCAATACCAAGATACAAGGATCAATATTTTGGATACACCTGGTCATGCCGACTTTGGTGGTGAAGTAGAACGGATCATGAAAATGGTTGATGGCGTTCTTCTTGTTGTTGATGCATATGAAGGCTGTATGCCGCAAACTCGCTTCGTGTTGAAAAAAGCATTGGAACAAAAGATCACGCCAATCGTTGTCGTGAACAAAATCGATAAAGATTCTGCACGTCCAAATGAAGTGGTCGATGAAGTAATTGACTTATTCATCGAACTAGGAGCTGAAGAAGAACAATTAGACTTCCCAGTTGTCTTCACTTCAGGTATTGCTGGTACTGCAAGCTTGGATTCAGATCCTGCTAAACAAGAAGAAGACATGACCCCACTTTTCGAAACAATCGTTGAAACGATCCCTGCACCAATTGATAACTCAGATGAACCGCTTCAATTCCAAGTGGCTTTACTTGACTATAATGATTATGTAGGACGTATTGGCGTTGGCCGTGTATTCCGCGGTAAAATGCATGTAGGTCAACAGGTTTCATTAATGAAACTTGATGGGAAGGTTAAACAATTCCGTGTAACGAAAATCTTTGGTTATATTGGCTTGAAGAAAGTTGAAATCCAAGAAGCCGTTGCCGGTGATTTAATTGCCGTTTCTGGTATGGAGGATATTAACGTAGGGGAAACAGTTTGTCCGACTGAACACCCTGAAGCTCTACCTATCCTGCGTATTGACGAGCCAACATTACAAATGACTTTCCTTGTAAATAACAGCCCATTCGCAGGCCGTGAAGGTAAATTCGTTACAGCTCGTAAAATTGAAGAGCGTTTGAGAAACCAATTGCAGACTGATGTCAGCTTAAGAGTCGAAAATACTGATTCTCCGGATGTCTGGATTGTTTCAGGTCGTGGGGAGCTTCACCTTTCCATCCTGATCGAAAACATGAGACGTGAAGGTTATGAACTGCAAGTTTCTAAACCGGAAGTTATCGTTCGTTTGATTGATGGTGTCCGTTGTGAGCCGGTTGAACGTGTACAAATCGACGTACCTGAGGAGCACACTGGTTCGATCATGGAATCAATGGGAGCCCGTAAAGGTGAATTATTGGATATGATCAACAGCGGAAGCGGTCAAGTTCGTTTACTGTTCACGATCCCAGCTCGCGGACTTATTGGCTATTCAACTGAGTTCTTAACGATTACACGCGGATATGGTATCATGAACCATTCATTTGACAGCTACCAACCAATGGCACAAGGTCAAGTCGGCGGAAGACGTCAAGGTGTACTTGTATCCATGGAATCAGGAAAAACTACACAATATGGTATTATGCAAGTAGAAGACCGCGGTGTTATTTTCGTTGAGCCAGGTACGGATATTTACGAAGGCATGATCGTCGGGGAACATAACCGTGATAGCGATTTGACTGTTAATATCGTTAAAGCGAAACAAATGACAAATATGCGTTCAGCAAATAAAGACCAAACTTCTTCCATGAAAAAACCAAGAATCATGTCCCTTGAAGAAGCTCTGGAATATTTGAACGATGACGAGTACTGTGAAGTAACTCCGGATTCAATCCGTCTTCGTAAAAAAATTCTAGATAAAAACGAGCGTGAAAGAGCAGCTAAAAGAAAAAAAGTTGCTGTTGAAGAAAAATAAATAGCAAGAGGAGGAGAAAAGATTGGATATCCAAGAGCGATTATCATTTTTTGCAGCATTGTACAGAGTGGATGAAAATCCTGAAGCAGGAATGTGGTATTTATATTTGACGGTCTTTGGATTATGCATCCTTGTCTATCAGTTAGGTTTTGCCAAAAAGTTACCATTGCTAAAAAATGTGGTCATTTATGTGGTAATGGCACTTGGATGTACCCTTCTTTCTTTCTTTGCGGTGTTTCTTCCTATGGGGGAAGCATTAATCATCGCTTCGCTTGTTCTGGGGATCTATAGGATCCGTCTTCATAATTCGAGAAAAGAAGAACAGGCTTAAGATGATGAAATCATTACAGGATGCTTTATACAATTGGTTGACGATCAAAGTTGTCTGTGATGCAAGGCCTGATGATACAGCTGCACGCGATACGGAAATGTTTTTCATGCAGATGCTGAAAGACGATCATCAGGTGATAATCGATTCTGTTTTAAAAACAGAACCTTTTTATTTCGTCGAGTACCTTTTGGGAGACGAAATGAAAAAGCAACGTTATCCGATTGAATTGATTGATATCATGTTAGACCAGATTCAGTTAGAGCCAGAAAAGTATAAAAATATCGAGTAATGATAAAAAGAACCGTGCGATTTACGCACGGTTCTTTTTTTATATTGCTTTAGGGAGGAAAAGTCCGTAAAAAAGATGTAAGATTGTCCACAAAAAGAAAGCTGTCAAATCAGAAGGAAGGACAACCTCTGTTTTCGACAGCGCAGATAGTGGGAAGTAAAGCATGATAGCGGGAAGTATCGTGATAAAAGCAAGTGCGTATTTGTTCCATTTCCTGAAAATTTTCAAAGGATGAAGAATATAAGCGTAACTAAACGTAATGGCAAGTGAAAAAAGGAGATGGAAAAAGAACAATGATGCCTCACTCCAGGAAACAGCTCCAATTAGAGGAAGGAAATCCACATTCAATAAAAGCTTATACACTTGCTTGCCTGAAAACATTTCGACCCACTTCATTATCAATCCAAGCAGAACTCCATTGATGAGACCAATCAGGCAAACTTTATAAAATATTCTACCATTCATCTTCATTTTTGATCGTCCGGTACAGACGGAAGTTTCCGGTTGCAATCCGTTCGTTCGTACGCTCTTCTATGCGTTGGTTACATGTATTGCACATATAGGTATGTATAGGACGGTTTCGAAGTTTCTTTGCTTCTGGGCTATCGTCAGGTATAGATTCAATTTGATCGCATATTACACATTTAACCTTCATATTAGTTGAACCTCACTTCAATTCGAATATGCTTTTAAGTATACCAATATTTTTATGGTAAAACGAGGATAAAGTGAAACTGACATTTGAAAGTTAATGTTACTTGGTGCATGGCGGGTATAGACTAAAAACCCGAAGATTCACTTCGGGTCAGGAAAATTCATTCTTTAAAGTGATTGGATTGATCATTTTGCTCTTTATCGAGTTCTTTTCTTTCCGTTTCATCATCAAGTTTATTTTTTTCCTTTTCAATGTTCTTGGACGGCGTTGGGGTTAAAATATCACCAGGAACCTCAGGAATGACTCGACTTGTGATGTCAGCCAGTTCATTTAGTATCCCGGTTACCGGTTTACCGTCTTTAATGTCTCTGGCCACCTCCCTGATCCGCTCATTTATATCCGGGTCAGCGACGATGAGGGCATTTGCACCTTCAGGATCATGTTTTAAAGTTTCTCCAACAGAGTACTTTATCGTTCCAACCTGTGAACGCTCAATATCTTGGTCAATATCTATTCCGACGATGGCATATTTGCCAAGTACGACAGCGGTGGCATCGTTCACCTCTGGAATGGATTTAGCCAAACCGGTGAGTCTTTCCGCTGTTTGCTGGCCGGTATTTCTGTCTGCTTCCTTTATGGTCGTATTATTGACTTTCGTTATATTGTTTTTCGAGTTATTTTCAGACACTTCGTTATTATTATCCATTGTGCAACCTGACATCAACAGAACCGCAGCGAGCGACAATATGATTTTTTGCAATGTAAAACCTCCTTAATGCTCTTTTTTTTGTTCCAGCCTGACCATCACTACCAAGTCTGATGCATATAAGTATAAAATGCAGTGAAACATGGTGTAATCAATGTTGGGGATTGCATTCTTTGCTGGAAGTTTTCTTTATAGTCTGTAAATGTTCTTCTATCTTTATGCAAAGGAACATATATTTTATCAACAGTCTCGTCCGCTACATAAATGCTGAGTGTAGTAAATGGTAAGGCATATCCTTTAGAGCAGGCAGGAGGCGTCATATTGGGGAAAAAAATCTATGTTTTAGATACGAATGTCCTGTTGCAGGATCCGTATTCGATTTATTCATTCGAAGATAATGAAGTTGTCATTCCAGCAGTCGTATTAGAAGAATTGGATTCGAAAAAAAGGTACATGGATGAAATCGGAAGGAATGCCAGGCAAGTATCGAAATTGATCGATGGCTTTCGGGAAAAAGGGAAGCTTCATCAGAGCATTCCGCTTCATAATGGAGGCAGCATAAGGATTGAACTCAACCACCGTTCATTTCATAAGCTTCAGGAAATTTTTGTGGAGAAAACGAATGATAACAGGATATTGGCAGTCGCGAAAAATTTATCTTTGGAAGAAGAGACGAAGGAAGCTGGAAAAACGGTCATTTTGGTTAGTAAAGATACTCTCGTCAGGGTTAAGGCTGATGCGATCGGTCTTGAGGCAGAGGACTTTTTAAATGACCGTGTCGTAGAACTGGACCATATTTACGCTGGGCACAAAGAAGTGTTTGTATCGATTGATAATCTGAATAAGTTTTATGAAAAAAGTTTTCTCGCACTGGAAGAACTAACAAAAGATTCATATTATCCAAATCAATTCCTGTTGATGAAGGACACGCTGGGCAGTTCAGCTTCTGCGATAGGGATTGTGGATGAGAATTGCAGGTTCGTTAAGAAATTGATGTATGAAGGGGAACATATTTGGGGAATTAAACCGAGAAATGTTCAGCAGACGATGGCCCTAGATTTGTTGCTTCGTTCGGATATCAAGCTTGTGACGCTCATTGGTAAGGCTGGGACAGGTAAGACTTTATTGGCATTGGCAACAGGATTGATGCAAACTGAAGATTTGGCACAATATAAGAAACTTTTGGTTGCCAGGCCCATTGTTCCGGTTGGTAAAGATATTGGTTATCTGCCAGGGGAAAAAGAAGAAAAATTAAGACCATGGATGCAGCCTATTTTTGATAATCTCCAATTTTTGTTCAATACGAAAAAACCTGGGGAATTGGATGCCATTTTAGCGGGAATGAGTTCGATCGAAGTGGAAGCCCTCACCTATATCAGGGGAAGGAGCATCCCGGATCAGTTCATCATCATCGATGAAGCGCAGAACTTAACGAAACATGAGGTCAAGACCATTTTGACGAGGGTCGGGGAGCGAAGCAAAATTGTATTAATGGGAGATCCGGAGCAAATAGATCATCCGTATTTAGATGAATATAATAATGGTTTGACATATGTGGTGGAAAAATTCAAGACCGAGCGAATTGCAGGCCATGTTAAATTGATAAAAGGAGAAAGATCTGGATTGGCCCAGCTGGCAGCTACGCTTTTATAATGCAATCGGCAAGGGATATCCCTTGCCGATTGCTCTAAAGTTTTTGGTGAGAATGGACTAAGTCTTATTTAACAGTGAAAGACCGTACATTTTTTATCGGATCATTGATGTTGGAAGCGTCTCCGAAATAAATTTCCAAAGGACCGCCCTCGGATATTTTAAGTGGCTTTCCTTCCTTGGAAAAGCCCAGGAAAAATTCAAGTGCCGTTTCCAACGGGAATGTGAGCTCCTCATCATCGGTTGTAACGATGATTTCAGTTACCCCATTTTCAGGTTCGGCATTTTTTAAAAAAGGTTCAAAAGGGATGCCGAAAGTCCCTTCCAGCAATCTTTGCTTCTCGAACTTTCGTTCCGTTTTTAATGTGGGTGGCATTATTGCGCCTTCCTGTATTTCTTTTTGCCAATGTTTGGAGGCGGCAATCGTATATTCTTCTAATTCATTGACTTGGACTCTTTCTGCGTGGAAATATGTATTTATTTCAACTTTACGGTCATCAAAAATCCATACTCCAGGATCTAGCGTAATTGGATATTTCACTTTTCCATTTATAAATACGATGGGTTCCAAATATCTCATTCCTTTCTGTTGCTCTTTAATGATTATAATCAATTATAATTGAAATGTCACATCTTCACGATGGTGAACAATTTCCATGGCTGGGTATATTCATTTGAGAGGTAATCGTGATATCTCAATGGCAAATTGTTTGTCAATGTCCTTGCTTTTTCACAAAACTAAAGGTAGAATTTAAAGATAAGATTTAATCGCTCTGAGCGGGGGGATTTAACATGGCATCTGATATGCTTGTCAATCATCGAGAAAAAGCTTATGCTTTATTAAAAGCAGATGCTGACAAGATTCTAAAACTGATAAAAGTTCAAATGGAAAATCTCACTATGCCTCAATGTCCTTTATATGAAGAGGTCCTTGATACACAAATGTTCGGTTTATCAAGAGAAATTGATTTTGCCGTACGCTTAGGTTTGGTAGAGGAAACCGAGGGTAAATCCCTTTTGGAAACCCTTGAACAGGAATTGTCAGTTTTGCATGAAGCATCATTAAAAAAATAATAGATAAAACATACTAACTCAAACAAATCTCGATGATTGTTTGAGTTTTTTATTTATGTACATAATTAATTAATAGTGTTATACTATATTCAATAGTGACATACTAATTGATCCACGGAAGCTCAATTTGAGTTTTTGCAATATTTTGAATTTTCATTCAAACATTGGGAATTTATGGTCCTATTCCTGTGCTGAGGCATTGGAGTCTTGGTGGGAAAGCAGAGTTAATTCCTTGTTTTTATATACGAATATATGTAATTTTTTATTTTTTTATTGTATTCAGTTAATTTTAGTATTATGGTTATATTAATAGAAAGTTAAATCAATTTGATAATATATTATTATAGCTAAATTTTCATTAGCTAATGGTTTAGGGCTCTTTTTAGTCTTTATCGGATGTAAAAAACGGGAATATAAAATATATCGAAATAATTACATCAGCGATAAAATGAGCTTAATCAGATTGGACTCCTTATTTGGGAAATCAATTCATGAATAAAAAGTGGTGGAAATCTTTCACGCTTTTTTTCTATATTCAATAAAAATACATATTGATTAGGGTGGTAGCAATGGGGAAACGTATAGAAAAAGTACTTGCGGCAAATCGTGGGGAAATAGCGATAAGGATTTTTCGTGCATGTACGGAATTAGACATTCACACAGTTGCAATCTATTCAAAGGAAGATTATGGTTCTTATCACAGATATAAAGCGGATGAGGCATATTTGGTCGGGGAAGGCAAAAAGCCGATTGATGCATACCTGGATATTGAAGGCATAATTGCGATTGCCAAAATGAGCGGAGTCGATGCGATTCATCCCGGTTATGGTTTCCTTTCAGAAAATATTGAATTTGCGAAACGTTGTGAGGAAGAGGGCATAATCTTCATCGGACCAGAATCAAGACACCTAGATATGTTTGGTGACAAAGTAAAAGCCAGAACACAAGCTGAACTGGCTGATATTCCGGTTATCCCTGGTAGCGATGGACCCGTGACCAGTGTTGAAGAAGTTAAGGAATTTGGTGAACAATATGGTTTTCCGATTATTATAAAAGCCTCTTTAGGCGGCGGCGGACGCGGAATGCGGATTGTCGAAAAAATCGAAGAAGTTGAAGAGGCTTATGATCGCGCAAAATCAGAAGCTAAAGCAGCTTTTGGTAATGATGAAGTCTATGTAGAGAGATTCATACAAAATCCGAAGCATATCGAAGTTCAGATTTTGGCTGATACTCATGGGAATATCGTCCATTTATATGAACGTGACTGTTCCGTTCAGAGACGGCATCAAAAAGTTGTGGAAGTGGCACCTTCCGTTTCCCTTTCCGAAGATTTAAGGGAAAGGATTTGTGAGGCAGCCGTCAAGTTGGCGAAAAATATTGATTATGTGAACGCTGGTACGGTCGAGTTCCTTGTCGCAAATGGCGAATTTTACTTTATTGAAGTCAATCCACGGGTACAGGTTGAGCATACCATTACTGAGATGATTACCGGCATTGATATCGTTCAATCTCAAATCATGGTAGCTGAAGGGCATGAACTCCATGGCAAAAAGATCGGGATTCCAGAACAAGCAGGAATTAAAACTCATGGATATGCGATTCAATCAAGGGTGACGACTGAGGACCCATTGAATAATTTCATGCCCGATACCGGGAAAATGATGGTTTACCGTTCCGGTGGGGGATTCGGTGTTCGTCTGGACGCAGGGAATGGGTTCCAAGGTGCGGTCATCACACCATATTATGATTCCCTTCTCGTTAAACTTTCGACTCATGCGCTTTCATTTGAGCAGGCAGCTTCCAAAATGGTTCGTAACCTTAAGGAATTCAGGATTCGTGGAATTAAAACTAATATCCCCTTCCTTGAAAATGTTGTTAAACATGAAAAATTCATAAATGGGGAATATGATACATCATTCATTGATACAACACCGGAATTATTTAGCTTCCCAATCAGAAAAGACCGTGGGACTAAAATGCTTTCATATATCGGAAATGTGACCGTGAATGGATTCCCGGGAGTCGAGAAAAAGAAAAAGCCGGTTTTTGATCCAGCTCCAATTCCGAATGTTGATGGTCTGCCGCTTATCTCGGGTACAAAAAATATACTTGAAGAGCATGGTGCAGAGGGACTGGTCAAATGGATCAAAGAACAGAATGAGGTATTGATCACCGATACGACTTTCCGTGATGCACATCAATCTTTACTGGCTACGAGAATCAGGTCGAAAGATATCCTTGATATCGCTGAGCCTACAGCAAAACTCCTTCCTGATTTATTTTCAATGGAAATGTGGGGCGGGGCAACTTTCGATGTCGCATATCGCTTCTTGAAAGAAGATCCATGGGACAGGCTGTTAAGTTTCAGGAAAAAAGCTCCGAATGTCCTTTTGCAAATGCTATTAAGGGCTTCAAATGCAGTTGGTTATAAAAATTACCCTGATAATGTCATTCGTGAATTCGTAGAGAAATCAGCGGATGCAGGCATTGATGTTTTCCGTATCTTCGATAGTTTAAACTGGGTTAAAGGAATGGAATTGGCTATTGATGCAGTCCGTCAATCCGGCAAAATTGCGGAAGCAGCCATTTGTTATACAGGGGATTTGAATGATCCATCACGCAGCAAGTATAATATCGAATACTATAAAAATATGGCGGTGGAATTAGAACAAGCCGGTGCCCATATTTTAGCGATCAAGGATATGGCCGGCCTCTTGAAACCTGATGCTGCTTACCGCCTTGTTTCGGAACTGAAAGAATCGACATCCCTTCCGATCCATCTGCATACTCATGATACAAGCGGAAATGGAATTTACATGTATTCTAAAGCGATCGAAGCTGGTGTGGATATCGTTGATACGGCGATTGGTTCTTTAGCTGGACTGACTTCGCAGCCAAGTGTACAAACACTTCATTATGCATTGGAGGGGTCAAGCAGACAGCCTAAATTGGAAGTCGATTCACTAGAGCGTTTAGGAGAATACTGGGGAGAGGTCAGGAAATTCTATCATGACTTCGAAAGCGGCATGAATGCACCTCATACCGAGGTTTACAAACACGAGATGCCGGGCGGTCAATATAGTAATCTGCAGCAGCAAGCCAAAGCAGTGGGGCTGGGAGACCGCTGGCATGAAGTGAAAGAGATGTACCAGCGCGTCAATGTAATGTTCGGCGATATCGTTAAAGTAACTCCTTCATCCAAAGTTGTTGGGGATATGGCTTTATTCATGGTACAAAATAACCTGTCTGAACAAGATGTACTGACAAAAGGAAAATCCATCGATTTCCCTGATTCAGTCATAGAGTTATTCGAAGGCTATCTAGGTCAGCCAGTTGGGGGATTCCCTAAAGAGCTTCAGGAAGTTATCCTGAAAGGGAAGAAACCTATAACAGTAAGACCGGGTGAATTATTGGAAGAAGTGGACTTTGCAGCACTTAAAGAAGAATTATTCAAGGAACTGGGACGGGCAGTCACTGATTTCGATGTGCTTGCATATGCCCTATATCCAAAAGTATTCCTGGACTACAATAAAACGATTGAACTGTTTGGAGATGTTTCCAACCTCGATACCGCGACTTTCTTATATGGCATGAGGCTAGGGGAAGAAATCGAAGTTGAAATTGAAAAGGGTAAAACGCTCATCGTAAAATTGGTTTCAATCGGTCAGCCATTGGCTGATGGAACAAGGGTCGTTTATTTTGAGTTGAATGGTCAATCGCGTGAAGTGATCATCAAGGATGAAAACATTAAATCTTCCGTTGTATCAAAAATGAAAGCAGACCCAAAAAATAAAGAACAACTCGGTGCGACAATGCCAGGTACGGTTATTCGTGTAGTGGTCGAGAAAGGCGATCAGGTCAAGCAGGGTGATCACCTAATCATTACGGAAGCGATGAAAATGGAAACTACCGTGCAAGCACCATTCTCCGGGACCATTAAAGATATTTATGTAAAAGATGGAGAAGCGATCAGTACTGGAGACTTATTGATTGAAATAACTAAGTAATCTAGCTGACTGTGACCTTGTGAAGGATTTGGGGTATATGGGGTATGCTTGAGGTTTCAAGCTGCTCTGTACCCTCTTTTTAGGCAATGTACGGTCATCCTGAGACAAAACAAAAACCACCATTCCCGGGAATGGTGGTTTTTGTTTTATCCTTTTATATTATTGATTGAACAATCAGACATTAACGGGCGGGTACAGTTGGTGTTATATCCTGTTCATCCTGTCCTTTGACTGTGTGCGTGGAGCTCCCTTTTTGCTTGGCTAGGGCATTTTTTTTACTTCTTGATGTCAATAGCATTAAATAGCTCATTACACCAAAAAAGCAGGCAATGAACAATGCATGTGTCAATGCGATATATAAGTTTTGCCTTGAGAAAATGATAAAGGCTCCAGCTGTAACCTGTAAAAATACGAGAATGAATGCAGCAATCCAACCGCCATATAAAACTTTTTGATTTTTGTAATGTTTTTTGGCGATATAAGCCACATATGATACCCAAATGAAAATAGCGCCTGCCATTGCACGGTGCCCCATCTGAATCCATTCATAAAGGTTTGAGGGGAGTGCAGCGCTGTCATTTACACATAAAGGCCAATCCTTACAGATAAGACTGGATTCTGTATGCCTTACAAGAGCACCCGTATATACGACTGCCAGACAAAAAATCAATACGCCAATAATATGGAATTTCATTCGTTTGTCAACTATAAGTTTTTCGGCTTCGAACTTCTTGTCTACTTCAAAAATCAACAGTGTCAGTAAAAAGACGGAAGCAAAGGAAATGAGCGATATGCCAAAATGAAGGGCAAGGACGAAATCGGATTGTGACCAAATGACGGCAGCGGCTCCAATCAACCCTTGCAGTAACAGAAAACCAAAAGAAAGGACGGATAAGAAACGCGCTTCACGGATATGGCCGATTTTTTTCCAAGACATATACGATAAAATTAAAACCAAGAATCCTCCAGCACCTGAAACGAGCCGATGGGAAAGCTCAATGACCAATTCAATCGTGATTTTGTCCGGGATCAATTGGCCATTGCACAATGGCCAGGACCTGCCGCAACCCATGCCGGAATCCGTCTTCGTGACTAAAGCTCCCCCAAGTAAGATGAAAAGCATTACAATCGTTGTTAAAACAGCAAACCATTTAAGAGACGATTTCACTAGTAGTCCCACCTTTTTCTCTGTAGCAAATAGGATTGTTCTTAAAATTAATAATAGCATAAGATTTTTCATAATATTTGTCGAACTTCCTCGATATTACACAAAATAGAATGATTTTACAAGTTCAGTTTATATTATAGCTATTAATTAAAATGCCTGAAATAGTTGAAAGTTACAAAAGACTTTGATAGAAATAAAGGGAGTGTAAACCTTCAAGTAGGAGCAAAATAGGGAATAAGCCTAGGGGATGATGATAACAGCATACTATTCATGTTCTTGATGAACATCTTATAACAGCAGTAAATTATTGAGACACAAATTGGTCAAAAATTATCCGAAAAATTTTCACAAAAGCTTCCAAAAATGTGTTTTAATATATTGAAGAAATGATTTTACTAAATTTTACTGTTATTAAGCATGATATTAAGAATGATAGCTCTCGATGGATTCCATTGACAACGGTCATTGGTAAATAATTTACTTTTTGTTTACGCTTCCTTGGTTACAAATATCAAAAAGTATGAAATAATGTTCTATAGCATATGTAAGTATTTTTTTGCATTTGCGTCTGTGCTGAATGATTTAAAGGAGGAAAACAAATGTCAGAAACAAGGGGTTTGTCAGAAGCTGTCATGGAGGACAGTAAAGCCGCCCTTCAATCGGATATACCTGAAACAACAGCTTGGAAGGATTTTCTCGCACTTATAAAAGTGGGGATTGTCAATTCAAATATAATTACAGCTTTTACCGGCGTGTGGTTAGCTCTTCATTTTTCGGGGCTTAGCTTCTTAAGCAATCTAGATGTAGTGTTTTATACACTTGCAGGTTCGGCGCTCATTATGGCGGGATCTTGCAGTTTTAATAATTATTATGACCGTGATATCGATCATTTAATGGAAAGAACGAAAAACCGACCAACGGTAACTGGGAAAGTACAGCCTTCAAAGGTATTGGCGTTAAGTTTCGGCTTAATTACTGCAGGGCTGATTTTACTTGCATTGACTAATATGACAACTGCCATACTAGGTGCATTCGGCGTCTTCGCCTATGTTGTTTTATATACCATGGTTTTCAAACGTAGATTTGTCTCGAATACGATTATAGGCAGTATATCCGGAGCCGTGCCTCCACTTATCGGGTGGGCTGCAGTCGACCCGGGCCTTGATAAGATCGCCTGGGTCCTGTTCGCGATCATGTTCTTGTGGCAGCCGCCTCATTTTTATGCACTAGCAATGAGGCGTGTCGAAGAATATCGTGCAGCCGGAGTACCTATGCTTCCGGTCGTAAAAGGCTTCAAGGCCGCAAAAAGGTCGATTATGCTATGGATCATCTGTTTAATGTTTGTGCCTTTCTTTTTAACTCCATTAGGAACTCCGCTAGTTATTCTTGCTGCATTATTGAGTACGGGGTGGCTTATTTTGGGAATTAAGGGGTATAAAAAGAAAGATGATGTTAAATGGGCAACATCCATGTTTGTATATTCTTTAAATTATATGACCATTTTATTTGTAGCGATGGTTATTGTCACTCTCATCTAGTTTTGGTTAAAATAAGCTGGCGGCCTGTTCTTTTACAGGCTCCAGCTTACTGATATATATTGCACTGACCGCCACTCATACATATTAACGGAACCAACGGGGTCATACATAAGAGCGGTTACATGGATCATCTTAATAATTCCTTAGTTTAGGGATTCTTTCTTTTTAGAAATTGACATAGAGAGAATATTCGCAATTGCGCCCATTTTTATTTTTGTGAGAAAATTTTGACGAAAGAGGGGTTTCTGAAGCTATGAAAAAAAGGCTGCACAAATGGCGCCTAATTGCTCTGCTGGGTATTGTAGGACTTGTCCTTTCGGGCTGCGGCGAACCATTTCTATCCGCGCTGAAGCCAGCTGGCGATGTTGCGCAATCTCAGTATGACTTACTGATATTGAGTACACTAATCATGGTACTGGTTATTATTGTTGTGATTATTTTGTTCGTTGTAGTTTTACTACGCTTCCGTCGGAAGGAAGGCGACGAAACAATACCGAAACAAATTGAAGGAAGTCATAAACTCGAAATTATCTGGACTGTTATTCCTATCCTTCTTTTAATTGTTCTGGCTGTTCCAACCGTCGTCACGACTTTCGACTTAGCCGACACAAAGGCAATGGATAAGAAAGATAAGGATGGAAAAACGAAGGATGCACTTGTCGTGAATGTCAGGGCAAACCTTTATTGGTGGGAGTTTGAATATCCGGACCTTGGCGTTGTAACAAGTCAGGATTTGGTTGTGCCAACCGATCAAAAAGTGTACTTCAATCTAACTGCTTCAGATGTTAAGCATTCATTCTGGGTACCGGCTGTCGGAGGAAAGATGGATACAAATACTGAAGGGGTCAATCAGTTTTTCTTAGAATTCGACAGTGAAAAGGCAGAAGATTCGAACAACTTGTTTTACGGAAAATGTGCTGAACTTTGCGGTCCTTCACATGCTTTGATGGATTTTAAGGTCATAACCAAGTCCAAAAGCGATTTTGAAGCATGGACTAAAGATATGAAAGCCGCGAAGGAACCTGTCGTTGAAGGTGATTTGGCCAAACAGGGTGAAGATGTCTTTAATCAAAGTTGTATAGGCTGCCATGCGGTGACACCAAATGACAGCAGGCCTGAAGCTGCTCGTCAGGCTCCGAATCTCGCTACATTCGGTGAACGTCAAAAAGTGGCTGGCGTATTGGATCATACGGAAGAGAATGTGAAAAAATGGATCAAGGATCCTGAGAAGTATAAACCGGGCAACACGATGACCGGTACTTACGGCGAACTTTCGGATTCAGATATTAATGCACTGGCAGCTTATCTATTAGAGCTTAAGGTGGAAGACAAATAGAACATTGATTAAGGAGGTTAAATCGTGAGTACGTACGCTAATAAAAAAGGATTTGGCGCTACGCTTTGGGATTATCTGACGACGGTGGACCATAAGAAAATCGCCATTTTATATCTTATCTCTGGCGGATTATTCTTTGTAATCGGCGGTTTGGAAGCGATGTTTATCCGTATCCAGCTTGCAATCCCAAATAATGACTTCGTAAGTGCCGGATTTTATAATGAAATATTGACCATGCACGGTACAACTATGATATTTCTGGCAGCCATGCCATTGGTATTTGCTGTAATGAATGCGGTTGTACCCTTACAGATAGGGGCACGTGATGTCGCGTTCCCATTTTTGAACTCGTTAGGTTTTTGGTTGTTTTTCTTTGGAGGAGTCTTTCTGAATCTTTCATGGTTTTTAGGGGGGGCTCCTGATGCAGGCTGGACATCATATGCATCACTTTCCCTGCATTCCGAAGGCCATGGTATTGATTTTTACGTCCTGGGATTACAGATATCAGGATTGGGAACATTAATTGCGGGGATCAATTTCCTAGTAACCATTATTAATATGCGTACGCCTGGTATGACATATATGCGTATGCCGCTGTTCACATGGTCAACTTTCGTTGTTTCCGCATTGATATTATTCGCTTTTCCTCCGCTTACCGTAGGATTGGTGTTAATGATGTTCGACAGAATGTTCGGCTCGAATTTCTTTGATGTAGCAGCGGGCGGGAATACGATCATTTGGGAGCATTTATTCTGGATATTCGGTCACCCGGAAGTATATATCCTAATTCTTCCAGCTTTCGGTATTTTTTCCGAAATTTTCGCTACATTCTCCAGAAAAAGATTATTTGGTTATTCATCAATGGTATTTGCAACCGTCTTAATCGGTTTCCTAGGTTTCATGGTTTGGGCGCATCACATGTTTACGACTGGTTTAGGACCTATCGCGAATGCGATTTTTGCCGTTGCTACCATGGCTATTGCAGTGCCGACAGGTATTAAGATATTCAACTGGATTTTTACGATGTGGGGCGGAAGCGTCAAGTTCACGGTGCCGATGCTTTATGCAGTTGCCTTTATCCCTACATTTACCATGGGCGGCGTGACAGGTATCATGCTCGCATCAGCACCAGCTGATTATCAATACCATGATAGTTATTTCGTTGTTGCCCATTTCCACTATGTAATCGTTGGTGGGGTTGTATTGGGCTTACTGGCTGGAATCAATTTTTATTGGCCGAAAATGTTTGGAACGATGTTAAGTGAAAAATTGGGACAAATCACATTTTGGACGTTCTTGATCGGTTTCCATTTAACATTCTTCATTCAACATTTCTTAGGTTTGATGGGGATGCCTCGTCGCGTATTTACATTCTTGGACGATCAAGGTCTCAATACAGGTAATATGATTAGTACAGTTGGAGCCTTCTTAATGGCATTTGGGGTCTTGGTTATGGTCATCAATATAATCATTACATCTGTGAAGAATGAGAAAGTCGGTAATGATCCATGGGGAGACGGCCGTACGCTTGAATGGGCCATTCCATCACCACCGCCGTTTTATAATTTCAAACAATTGCCGCTTGTCCGCGGATTAGATCCTTACTGGGTTGAAAAAATGGAAGGGAAAAAGGAAATGACTCCTGCAGAACCACTGGGGGATATCCATATGCCGAATTCATCTATACTTCCTTTAACGATTGCCTTGGGTTTATTTGTTGCCGCATTCGGTGCTTTATATAATATGGATGATAAGACATGGACCCTGCCTATAATGATTGTTGGACTTTTGATCACATTCGGTTCAATGTTTATCCGTTCCGTTAAAGACGATCATGGATACCACATTCATAAAGAAGACCTTATGGACAATAAAGACAAGGGAGGTAAGGCATAATGCAAGCAGATGAAAGATTCACGGATGCCACTTGGCCTGCTTCTCCCGAGAAAGCGACTTTAGAAGGTAAAAATAAGTATTTGGGATTCTGGTTGTTTCTTGGTGGAGAGACGGTACTATTCGCCTCACTTTTTGCAACTTACCTTGCATTGAAGGATAAAGTTCCAAATGGTGATGCAGCCCTAGCTAAAGACTTATTCGAATTACCGCTGACTTTTGTAGCAACCATGCTTTTATTGACCAGTTCATTAACCAGTGTATATGCGATGTACCATATGAAAAATAACCATTTTAAACAAATGCAAGCATGGCTTGTAATTACAGTTGCACTTGGTTTTGCTTTTCTAGGTCTCGAGATTTATGAATTTAATCACTATGTTCATGAATTCCATCATACATTTACAAGCAGTGCCTTCGGCTCAGCGTTTTATACGTTAGTTGGTTTTCATGGAGGACACGTTGCTTTCGGTCTGGTTTGGATCATATCTCTTATGGTTCGTAATGCAAGAAGGGGCTTGAATTTATATAACGCTCCTAAATTTTATGTTGCGAGTCTTTATTGGCATTTCATTGACGTAGTCTGGGTGTTTATCTTTACTGTCGTATACTTAATGGGAATGGTGGGATAACTGATGGCGAATGAACAATCAAATTCAGCGAACCCGAATGTCGATTTAAAATATCGCCGTAAGAAAAATGCTGAAGAGATGAAACACCAAGTGATATCATTTACACTTATGATTTTCTTTACATTACTTGCTTTTGCTGCTGTAGGAATCGAGGGTTTTTCACATTGGTTCATTAAACCAGTCATTTTGCTGCTGGCAGTTGTACAAGTGATTTTCCAATTGTATTATTTCATGCATATGAAGCATAAAGGGCATGGCACCATTGCATTGTTCTTATTTTCCGGCCTTGCTGTCGGCTTGATAACTGTCCTTGTGTTCACAACGATTGTTTGGTTATAAACCATAAAGGAAATCGGCTATTGAATGATAGCCGGTTTTCTTTATGTGTAGCTAGAAAAAGAATCCAAGTTTATCTATATTTGTTACCATGTTTCATTTTAGGTATAATGAAAGTAAGAAAAAGTTTATGAACGAGGTGATTTTTTTGTCTATTGATATTTTCGGATTTCGCGCTTTGTGGAGTCCTTATTATTTTGCCGTCCTCGTACTTATAACCGTTGGCTATTTTTGGCTGGTGACAAAAAAAAGGGAGAAGTTTTCGGGCAGTTCAGCGCTTTCCGTTAAACAGGCAACTTATTTTTTGATAGCCATGTTCCTTCTATATGCAGTAAAAGGATCGCCACTGGATTTATTGAGCCATATCATGTTCAGTGCCCACATGTTTCAAATGGCACTGCTCTATCTCGTGATTCCGCCTTTATTTATCATAGCGATTCCAGATTGGCTTATGAGAACTTTCATAAACTCAAGGGGAGTGAAGCCGTTATTTCAATTTTTCACGAGACCTCTTGTCGCCCTTTTACTATTTAATGTTCTTTTCTCGTTGTACCATATCCCGTTAGTGTTCGACTTTATCAAAACGGGGATGTGGTTTCATGCCGGATACACGGTCCTTTTATTTACTACCGCTGTTTTGATGTGGTTCCCGCTTGTCAATCAACTTCCGGAACGTGAAAGTCTGTCAGGTGTTAAAAAAGTAGCATATATTTTCGGCAGTGGCATTCTAATGACCCCTGCTTGCGCTTTGATCATTTTTGCTAATGATCCGATGTATGATACATTCACCAATGCGGAATCTTGGGCCAGTGCCATGGAACTTTGCGTTCCGGCTTCAGCGCTGTCCGGCTTAACGCTCAGTGGCCCGGAAATGTTCAATGGACTGCCATTGCTTGAGGATCAACAGCTTGGCGGGGTTCTGATGAAGGTGATCCAAGAAATCGTTTTAGGCTATGTATTAGGTGTCATTTTCTTTGCTTGGTTCAAAAAGGAGAATGGCGGCCAAAATGATATCGATCCAATACCTTCGGATTTTCAGACTGTAGAATAATTGTACGATAAAAGACTTGTCTTGGGACGGACAAGTCTTTTATCTGCCTTGCCTGATTTTTGATTTAAAGCAAATAGCCAGTGATTCGACTTGGCTATTCTATAAAAGTGAGCATTCTGTTAATAATCCTTGATTTTATTGAATTTTATGATTGCCTCTTATAAAATGGTAGATGATTAATAAATATAGAGAGGACTACAATACATATGTCTTTACCAATCCTTCCAACGATAAGTACAGCTTTCATTGTATTAAGTGCAATCACTGTTGCAATAGGCTGGTATCAAATTAAACAACGCAAAATCGAGACCCATAAAAAAACCATGATGGCAGCTGCAGTTTTTGCGGTAATCTTTTTCACTATATATCTTTCCCGGACGGTCTTCATTGGCAGTACGTCATTTGGCGGACCCGATGACATTAAAATTTATTATACGATTTTTTTGATCTTCCATATAACGCTTGCGACAACTGGAGCAGTTTTGGGAATCATCATGCTTACCACTGGTTTTAAAGGTAAATTCGCCATTCATAAAAAAATCGGACCTGCTACCAGCATCATTTGGTTTTTCACTGGGATTACAGGAGTAGCTGTTTACATCCTGCTTTATGTCATTTATCATGGCGGCGAAACAACATCTTTAATAAAGGCGATCCTAGGATTTTAAAATAACGAAAAAGCCTGGTGCAAAAAAGCATCAGGCTTTTGTAATGGATACGAAAAAAAGAGAGCATCACACATGATCCTCTCTCTTTGTACCTCACTTTTAACTTACGGCTTTTACAGGCCGTTGAATTGTGTAAGTTCTTCTTTGATTTGAGAGAGGATTTTTTCACTTTGTTTAACTAGTGATGCAGGGAAATCCTCTCCTTCACCATATTCAACTCCGTGTGGATAATAGTGTTTTCCTAATAGAGGGACCATAAGTTTAATGACGGCCCTGTGAGAGCCTACATCGCCCTCTGTAGCATAGCCAAGTATTCTCAGGTAAAACGTGCCTTCTTTTAATTCGAACTTACGATCGTAACTGACTCTTTCGTAATCCCATTGTTCTGCACGTATTAAACCATATTGCGGCATTAGGTCATCTAATCGGTTTAAGTCGGCTGTGATGTTTTCGATTCCAAAGCTTTCAAATTTCACGAGTAGTACCTCCTATGTTTACTATTGGGAATTAAAATGACATACCGGGAAAATATTATGTACATGAATATATTAAAAATCTCCAAGTATGTTTATAATATACCATTTTATCCTATATTTTATAATAGTACGAAATGGTGGAAGTTGCAATGAACTCAACCATGGTATTTCAATCATTCACAAAAGTTCCATTTTTAAAATAAATTTAATGAAGGGGCAGTCTATCGTAAATTAGAAAATTATGATTGAACAGTGATATAATCAGGAAAGAAAGGTTTTTTGCATTGGATACATAAATTAGATAGAGAGAGGGAGTGTTCCTCTGCGCAATTTAGGTAAGGTGTTGGTGTTAATCGTTATTTTTTTCGTAATCGGTATTTATCTTAATATCGGCGATGAAGATGATGGGAACCCTCTTATTGATGGTAACAAAGGTGTTAACCCCAATGAACATATAAATGAAAAAAGCACTTCCTCTGAAAAGGAAGGGGTTACTGAAGTGACAGAAGGTCTGGCAGTAACAATCGGGAAAAATGCAAAAGAGATAGAAAAGGAATACGGTAAGCCAGATCGAATTGATATGTCCGCCTATGGATATGAATGGTGGGTTTATAAAAAGAATTATAATAATTATTTTCAATTAGCCGTTGAAAATGAAAAAGTGGTATCTGCTTATGGAATCGGTGATGAGGTCAATGTCGCTCCTTTTAAAATTGGACAATCGATTGATGCCATCTATTCCAGCTTATATGTGGAACCCACTGTTGATATTGAAGTTGGTGACAGTTCCTATCGTTTTGAATTGTCGGAGGAAGATATGAACATGAGACCGTTGATTGATTTAGGGAATATTAATGTTCAGCTTTATTTGGATAAATTCACAGGGACTGTTTCAAGCATCCGATTTTTGAATGATTCGGCCCTATTGAAACAACAGCCGTATGAGTTGACCTATCATGGTGAGCTTGTGACAGTTAAGGATCTTTCTGAGGAAGACATGGCGAAAGTTGAAGATGGCAATGAGCAGCAAATATTCGATATTACGAATATAATGCGCAGCCGGTTTGATTTGGAGCCTTTAGAATGGGATGCTCCAACAGCAAGGGTTGCTTACCTTCATAGCCGGGAAATGACGGACGCACCTGAAGGAACCCATGTTTCTGAAACAAATGGGGAATTGGAAAAGCGTCTCGATGCAGGTCATGTAAAATACAGGGCAGCAGGTGAAAATATAGCGGCTAATTATGTGGACGCAGCTGCAGTCATGGAAGGCTGGCTAAATAGCAAAGGTCATCGGGATGCGATGCTGAACGAGGAATTTACAGGTCTGGGCGTCGGGGTATATAAAAAGTATTACACTCAGAATTTCATAAAGAGATAAAAAAACGGATCCGATTTGGGTCCGTTTTCTTGTTCTGGATATAGCGCAAAGTTCCCCATCCATCATTACGGTGGACCTTCCCCTCAATGATGATCGTTTGCCTTATATTAATTTGAATGGCACGTAATCGGCCAATGGAGGGTTTTACGGAACGAACTTGGATATCCGCAGTAACGGCATCATACCCTTTTGGAACTGTTGAGCTTGTAAGGTCGAATCTATCAATGTAGCCATCATGCCTTCATTAGTAATGTTCAATCAAGAGGTGTGTCAGTCATGGTCATCGTAAGTGTCGTCCGCTGTTTGCTTACATCCTTATTTAATTGCAGCAGGCTTGAAAAATAAGAGTGGTTCCCTTGCTCTACTTTGGCTTTTAACCCTGAAACAATTCCCGATAAATCAGATAACTCTGTTTCATCTGCAGATTCAGCCAGGTTCTGGAAGTCTTTGATTGAATCACATTCATGCGACATGAAAATACATCCTTTTTTTCTTTGGCAAATCCAATTTGATTTAAAATGGAATGTGATGCACTTTTTATTTACCTTTAGCATATGGTGCAATAGGCGATGTCTAAGTGTGAGGTGAGAGTAATGGCAAAAAGAAAACGGCCCTCCGTGGATCGATTTCGGGAGTTTGTAAAGGAGCATCCTCATTTAGTGAATGAAGTGAGAAGCAAACAAGCAACATGGCAGGAACTTTTTGAAGAGTGGTATTTACTCGGAGATGATCATCCACGCTGGCAGGCTGAAGGCAGTGTGGGTGAGTCCAAAGTGAATACAGAATCCCCATCACCGCCGGTTGAAAAGGGAGACCAAAGCACTGAGTTGATCGGTTCGTTAATGAGTGCAGTTAAAAATATGGATATGGGGCAGATTCAACAATATATTACGAATGCCAATCAGGCCATCGGTGCAATCCAAGGAGTGCTATCTGCTTTCCAAGGGAATAAATCAGGTGATACAAGTCCTCCCCCAAAAGAAAAAGAGCAGAGAGCTAACCCTTTTTTATTCACAAAAGATTAAGGAGGGTTTTTCATGCGTCAGAATATATATGAATTCATCCAAACAAACGAAGATATGCGAAATTACTTGAGGGTTCAGCCTGGATGGTACAGAAGGTTAATGCGTAATCCACATGAAGTGGATGTGTTTGAAACCGAGGCGAAATATTATTTTGAAAAGTCGATTCCGCATCGGGTCTCTAAATTTTCGGAAAGCGTTCAGGTCGCCTCCATGATGCTTCATATGTTTCAAGCGATGAATGTTTCAGGTGAATGAAGAAAAAAAGAGTAAATTACTCCTTTTGGCGAACAATAAAGGCAAAAGGGGGACGATGGAATGAGAAAGTTGATATTTGCTCTAACAGTGTTGATGGCAGCGTCGGGTTGTGGGAAGAAAATACCGGAACCTGAAAATTCAGGAGTAGCCATGCATAGTGTTTCTACACTTAAAGCTGCCACCACTGTATCGAGCATCCGAAATTCAGATGAGGACTTTCGGGTAAAAACTTTTGTAAAAGGCAACTCTGTCTATGTAGAGTGCTACTTGAAAAACTATGGTTTTTCTGAATCAAATCCAGAACAGTTGGCAACTGTGTCCGTATTTATTGATAATCAAAAGAAAGTCGATATGAAAACGGCAGCATTTATCTTAAAGGAAGTCCCGAATGGCAAGCATAAAATTAAGCTGGAGATTTTGAATGGTTCAGGTGAAAAAACAGGGCTGCAAAAAGAGATTGAGGTACATATCACTTCCTCGATTTAATCAAACCATTAGCATCTATAAGGGAGAAATGGTAAAATGGTTGTGGAGGTGAGCTTGTTAATGCTTGCTACTATGGAAATCATCGACATTTTACAACAGGCTGATGGATTAGCTGAAATGATCCTTCATTCTGAAATAGGGGAAGAATACCTCCTTAGTTTATATAAATTACAAAGCGACAAAGAGGCCCAGCGGAAAATTTCCAAGTTTACTTCGCTAAAGGATCTATTTGAAGATGTTCAAAGGTTCGGTAAATATCATCCGGATTATAAACGCATCAATTTAGAAACCAGGCAAGCTAAACGAGACATGGATATGCATCCTGCCGTTGCTGAGTTTAAGCGGGCTGAGACCGAATTGCAATCCGTTCTTGATGAAATAAGCGGAAGGATTGGCCGAGCGGTTTCTGAACAGGTCAAAACTCCAGCGGGGAATCCATTTTTTGTTTCATCAGGTGGATGTTCAACGGGAAGCTGCGGAACCGGCGGAAGCTGCGGATGCTCTGCTTAAGGTAATGGCCAGATTGTGAACATTAGGCCGGTATGCAGCCATCGAAATTCGACATTACTACGGAGTTCGGTGGCTGTGTCATGTAAGGAACCTTCGTCGAGACATTGTTAAATGATCCGATGCATGTATAAAGATTTTCTTGTTATTATCATTTATATTCCGGATACATGACAAAGCGATTAACTGCGATATAAAATACAATCCGGACATAGGTTGCCGCAGCAAAACATCTTTTGCTGCGGCACATAAAAACGATGCCGGAACACATATAAATGTTCTTCCTGCCGTACGAAAATGGTTTCACAATGAAGCTGCTTGCCGCGCATTGAAAGGCTTGCAGCTTTTTTTATTAAAAAAGAAAGCTTACTATTATCATTTTGAGCCGGATGATAATGGATATATAAAAATGGTATACCTGTGAACTTTTTTATCGAAGCTTGGGTAATTTCATTATTATCTAATAGATGATCAATAAATTGATGCCAAATTTGGTTTAAATCCATCGTTTGTTAGGCTCCCTTCACAGTGTATATATTCATAATAGTGAGAGAATTTCGTTTATAATCTTTTTTCTTGGTTGAAAGTAAAGATTCTGCTATGCTACACTTAGTTAAAACCTTTATAAAAGGGAGTTATTGATATGCTTGGAGCGAGACAGGGAATCATCGTCTATTTACATACATTAAAACAAGCCAAAATGCTTAGGAAATTTGGAAATATCCATTATGTTTCAAAAAAGTTGAAATATGTGGTGCTTTATACGAATATGGATGAAGTGGAACCACTAGTGGAAAAGCTGAATAATTATTCGTTCGTTAAAAAAGTGGACCTTTCTTACAAGCCTTTTTTGAAGGTGGAGTTCGAAAACTCCAAACCGGATAAAGCGAAGGAATATGATTATAAAATGGGAATTTGAAAAAAGCTGACTCATGCGGAGTCAGCTTTTTTCAAATTCAGGGGATCAATCAACCTAATGGGGGCAGATACCTATTCATTCGCAAAATGCCGATTAAATGTTGGTAATACAACTCGATTTCTGCAAAGAGCACTGAAGGTTTCACGTCGATTTCAATAATCGGTCTATCCAGTTCCTCTGCCAAGTTCTCAAAAAGCTCATAGCGTTTGTTTTTGGTGGCATGAGGGTTCGGTATACCTTCACGGCAAATGTAAAGCGGCTGGAATTTCCCGGGATCTGTGGGCTGCATGACGATCACCAATGACGTTACCTTTTTATCATTTATAGTAGTATGCATGGCCAAAAGCCTTGCAACTCGATGTTTCTGATTGCGTCCTACTTCCAGCAACTCATATATATCGGAATATCCTTGTCCAATTTCAATAAAACGTTGAATCAATTAAACCTCTCCTAACTAACTTATTATTCATTACTTTATCATTATCCCTCATAAAAGAGAAGGACAACTTCATTGACGAAGCATGACAAAGACACTTAGATATCAGAGATTAAACAATAAAAAAAGCCCTGCAAAAATATGCAGGGTCCTTCTATGTCTAACTAAGGACCAGAAGGCAAAGGGAGAGGAGAAACCGGAGGAAGAGCTTATGGGGAAACGTAAGCCTTCTCCGCGGTTGGCAACAACACCTAAAAAGGAATGTTGTTATTCACATTATTGCCAAAAACCACATTATTATTCAAAATGTAAAAGATTTATAAAAAGAATCCATGGTCCGAAATGATACGTTGATTTTATCTTGGAAATGAAGCCAAATGGGTTTAAATATTGGCTAGCTTTTTCTAATATGTTAGGATAGGAAAGTAACAGAAATTTGTCATAAAATGTGGTGAGGATTATGAGGGTCGTTTCCGGAATTTGCAAAGGAAGACCACTTAAGGCTGTACCGGGTACAGGAACCCGGCCGACTACTGATAAAGTCAAGGAATCCATTTTCAATATGATTGGTCCTTATTTCGAAGGAGGGCTGGTCCTCGACTTGTTTGCCGGGAGCGGTGGACTGGGAATTGAAGCGTTAAGCAGAGGCATGGATAAAGCCATATTTGTCGACCGGGATTTTAAAGCAAATCAAACGGTTAAGGCCAATTTGGAACTATGCAAGTTTTCAGACCGTGCAGAAGTTTATAAGAATGATTCAGAGCGTGCACTGAAGGCTTTGGTGAAAAGGGAAATGACTTTTGAATTGATTTTTCTTGATCCACCTTATAAGAAACAAAAGCTAGTCGAGATTCTTGAAGAAATACATAAATACCGATTGCTGAACGATATGGGATACATTGTTTGTGAGCATGGCCATGATGTTACATTGCCAGAAAAAGTTGGTGACTTTACCGTTAAGAGAAAAGAAGTTTATGGCGTCATTGCCGTTACGATTTATCAATGGGGAAACGTACACGAACAGGGGGAACTATGAATGTCCAAAATAGCGATTTGTCCGGGGAGTTTTGATCCAATAACATTTGGTCATCTTGATATCATTCAAAGGGGAGCGAATGTTTTTGATGAGGTATATGTGGTCATCGTGAACAATTCAGCGAAAAATTCACTTTTTACAGTGGAGGAGAGACTGGAATTGATTACTGAGGCGACTGCCCATATGCCGAATGTTAAAGTGGATTTCTATCAGGGATTGACGGTCGACTATGCTGAAAGCGTTTCCGCGAATGCCATTATCAGGGGATTGAGGGCGACTTCCGACTTTGAATATGAAATGCAGGGAACTTCGATGAACCGATTCCTAAACAATAAAATAGAGTCATTCTTTATCATGACGAAAAATCAATATTCTTTCTTGAGTTCAAGTATCGTGAAAGAGGTAGCGAAGTATGGCGGGGATATCTCCGAACTAGTGCCAAGCGTCGTCCAGAAAGCCCTGGCCAAAAAGTACAAGGAACTGAAAGGATAGAAAAAAGAGCATTGCCTACGCGCAATGCTCTTTTTTTCGGTTTAAGAAAGGCCTTTGAATAGCCTTTTGGTAAATATGATGATGTATAGGATCAAAAACAAGAGTGTTAGAATGGGGCCGAAATCAAGCATGTTCTGATATAGGGAATTCACGTGTTCACCGGATCCGCTGACTGGGAATGCGTTTAACGGGCTGCCGCTGTACATATTGCCTTTATAGAATGGTTCCCAAAGCAAGAGGGTAATAATGGATGCCAGAAGGCCATGTGCTATCCTAGCCAGAAAAAAGGGAGTGAAACGAATGTCTGTTGCGGCAATGATGCTGGCAACTTGCGCTTGAATGCTAAAACCGTTGAAAGCTAAGATGAAACTTGTCATCACAGTTTGCTGAAAGAGTGTCGCATCTTCGACCGTACTGGTTAATTTTGAACCAAGAGTCATTTCAAACATACCTGATATGAAGGGGAGGCTTAAGGAATCCGGGAAATTAAAAATATGTAAAATTCCTCCGACCCACGATGCTAGCAATCCGGTAATGTTCATATGAAATAAAAGCTTGTTCACCACCGAAAAGAGAATGATGAATCCCCCGATCATTAATAGGGTTTGGATGGATGAGATTACCGCATCTCCAAGTAAACTGCCAAATGGTCTTGTTTCTTTTATTCTGGTTCGATGCATTTGGCTAAAAGCTTGTCTTATGGAGGGGAGCTTGGTCATTACTTTAGTATGGGATTTTTCTTCTTTCCAACGGTAAAAACGCATGATGATGCCTACACAAAAATTTCCTAGGTAGTGGGAAAGTGCAAGGATGATCCCTAAATGAGGATTGTGGAAAAACCCGACGGCAACGGCAACGAACAGAAACAATGGATTAGATGAATTAGTAAAACAAACGAGTCTTTCAGCTTCAATGCGGGTCAATTGTTCTTCTTGACGAAGCCTCACAGTGAATTTCGCTCCGGCTGGAAATCCTGATGCAAGTCCCATCGCCCAAACGAAACCGCCCACTCCTGGTACACGGAATAAGGGGCGCATAAATGGTTCGAGCATGACGCCAATGAACCTGACAACCCCAAAACTGATTAATAACTCCGAGAAAATCAAGAAAGGTAGAAGCGAAGGGAACACAATTGTCCACCAAATATTGAGTCCGCCTTTGGAAGCTTCAAAGGATTCTTGGGGGAAGATGATCAAGCCAACTGCCATCATCGTGACGGAGGTAGCTAACAGTACTGTTTTAGATTTTGATTTTAGCAAAATTCAGCCTCCTCTTGAAGGTTACTAAATAAGGGCAGTTCGTTTCGTATATAATAAAATATGAACTTCCTTTTCTCGAAAAGTAAGCGCATGATGAAATGTGGATTGTTCCGACATGTATAAATGAGGATGATCCTCATGATGGAATTTCAATGAAACCCTGCACTTTATTGGCTGGCATAGCTTATATCTGCCATGCTTGTTTCACTGTCAATATAAATAATATGCTTCTATAAATCCGTTTAAGACCATAACTTTGAATGAGTGTTATTTCAATATTTTGAACTAGTTATAGCGGGAGGGATATCTTTGTCGAAACCAAAAGTCGGGCTTGCACTTGGGTCAGGAGGAGCTAGGGGGTTTGCACATATTGGCGTGATAAAGGTATTACAGCAAGAAGGCATTCCGATAGATATGATTGCTGGAAGCAGCATGGGAGCTATGGTTGCAGCCTTTTATGGAGCGGGTTCGGATATCGAGAGGCTGTATAAGTTGTCACGTGCATTTAAGCGAAAGTATTATTTAGACTTCACCATACCTAAAATGGGCTTTATTTCAGGTAAACGGACAAAGGATTTAATCAGGGTATTTACATATGGCAAGAAATTTGAAGAACTTGATATTCCTGTGGCGGTGGTCGCCACTGATATAAAAACGGGGGAAAAAGTCATCTTTCAGGAAGGTCCCATCGCACCGGCTGTAAGGGCAAGCATTTCCATTCCCGGCATTTTCATTCCCGAAAAAATCGGAAACAGACTGCTTGTTGATGGCGGCGTTGTTGACAGGGTTCCTGTTTCAGTCGTGAAGGATATGGGAGCAGACATCATAATTGGTGTGGATGTAGCCCACGTGAAACAGGATATGGAGATAAACTCCATCTATGATGTCATCATGCAAAGCCTCGATATCCTGCAAATGGAACTGGTTAAAAGCAGGGAGTTTGCTTCAGACGTCATGATACGCCCCAGGGTTGAGAAATACAGCTCTAAATCATTTACAAACGTTCAGGAAATAATTAGTATTGGAGAAGAAGCTGCAAGAGGAAAGATAGATCAAATTAAGCAGAGCATTGTTACTTGGAAGGAGTCCTTTGAAGATGAGCCGTAAAATATATGTACGCACTTTCCTGGTGGTGGCTATACTTCTCATAGCATCAGCCCTTTATTCCCTACCTTTTTATGTATCAAAACCAGGAATGGCTAAAGAATTGGAGCCAATCATTGAGGTATCCGGAGGAGATGAAGCAAAAGGAAGCTTTATGTTAACCACTGTAAGGATGGGCCGGGCGAATATATATTCCTACATGCTGGCGAAATGGAGCAAATATCAGGAGCTTTATCCGGAAACCTCCATTCGAAGCGAAGATGAAACAGATGAAGAATATAATATCAGGCAGCTGCACTTAATGGATGGTTCTAAAAATAATGCCATTCAGATCGCATATGAAAAAGCAGGGAAAGATGTCGATTACGAGTACCTGGGTGTATATGTTTTGGACGTGCTAAAAGGAATGCCGGCAGCTAAAGAGCTGAAAGCGGGCGATCAAATCATTCAGGTCGATGACGTTAAATTCAAGTCTGCACAGGAATTCATGGACTACATTAACGGAAAAAAGGCTGGAGATGAAGTAAAAATAGTGTATAAGCGGGAAGAGACGGAGAAAACGGCCGTTCTTTCATTGCAGCCTTTTAAAAATGACCCAAATAGGGTCGGAATAGGCATTTCGCTGGATGACAATCGAAAAGTGACCACAAAACCGGCGATTGCCATAGATTCAGAACAAATAGGCGGTCCTTCGGCTGGTTTAATGTTTTCATTGGAGATTTATAATCAATTAACAAAAGGCGATCTTACAGGTGGCTATGACATAGCGGGTACAGGAACGATGTCTGATGATGGGACAGTCGGTCCAATTGGCGGAATTCAACAGAAAATAGTTGCAGCCGATAAATCTGGAGCGGAAATATTCTTTGCCCCAAATGAAAACGGAGCAGCAGGTTCGAATTATGAAGATGCACTCATTGCAGCAAAGGATATCGACACGGACATGAAGATCGTACCGATTGACAACTTTGATGATGCAATAGCCTATTTAACGAAGCTGAAAGGAAAGGAAAAATGAAAAAAAGCGCAGGCAGTCATCTACTGTTTGCGCTTTTTTGATGATTGGATTTTTATTCTTAAAGATGGACGGGCCAAGCTTAAACCATTCTTCATTTGAAAATGATGGGAGATTCATATTCCCGTTTCATCAAGGCAGCCTGATACGGTTCGGACAAGCCAAGTGCGTACACCTGTGCCGCTCGCAAGTCCGTATCGATGTCCTGCTTCTGATAGGACGAAAGTTTAGAGATGAGCGGGAGGAGCAAGCCTTTTTTTACAGTGCGAAGATATTCTTGTCCCCGGCCATTCATGCCAAGAAGTCTGATATAGGCTGGTTGATCATTGTGAATCATCTGTTCCTTTAATGTATGGGTCAATATGTGGACGCACATCCGCTGTAGTCGTGTCCATGTGTAGCGTTTTGTCTTCAGATCTGCCATGAATCCAGAAAAGCTCGAAGATTGTTTGGCCATCTCCTTTATTCGGTGTTCTATGCCTTCCTCAATTTCGTATATCCCTGCCAATTCGATTAAAGAGGAAGAAAGGATTCGGTATTTCAACAGGGGCCAATACATTTCCCAGTCATGCAAGGCATGGTAGCGCGTTAAATATTGCTCAAGACCATTCATTGTCGGCTGAGGAATATAACTGGAAACAGAATTTAATTCCCTGTGTTCATGGATGGCTTTACGTATCCCTGTTGCGCTGGCAATAGGGTCTTTGGACAACTTTGTTTCATGGTATCCGGCAGCGACCCTTTGAATCGTATAAGGGCGAATGGAGTAGCCATTTGATAGGGCAGCACTTACATATTCCTTTCCAAGAATATTATTTGGCTTCGTCAAATCCAATGCCGCATCATCATTGATGATCGATCGATAAGCCTGGGCAGCACTGGCCGGATAACTATTACCGGCATCCATAGCCGATTTAATTGCAGCATCGAATGCAGCGGAATTATCCGAAAGAATTCTGTGGGCGGTGATGAATGGTTCAATTCGGCCATCTTCGCTTCCGAAGCAAAAGGAGTCACAGCCAAGGGATTCCAAAAGGGAAATAGATCCTTTTGCAAATATCTCCGCCTTCTGTGTCGCGAAAGCATAGGGAAGTTCAATGACAAGATCTATGCCGCCATTCAAGGCCATTTCGGCACGGGTCCACTTGCTGACGATAGCGGGCTCGCCACGCTGTAAAAAGGGCCCGCTCATGACAGCGACCACAACATCTGCCCCTGTTTTTTCTCTACTTTCTCTTGCATGTAAAACATGTCCATTATGAAAAGGGTTATATTCGACTACTAAACCGCAAGCTTTCATTCGTTCACCTCAGAGAAAAACTTTGTATTTTATCAACTTAGTGCTAAAATAGTATTTCAAGTAAAATTACTATAAGTAATCGTCCGGATTTTTTTGTTTGTAATGATTCTTAAACCTAGACAATCAGTTAGGATGACTACATTATAGTGTAAAGAAAAAATATTGACAAACTTATAATTGAAAGCTATAATTATTTTTGTTGCCTTGAGGTGATTTCAATTGAAATGGACGATTAGTCAACTTCAAAAAATTCGGGACAAAGATTTACGGTTTGATGAACTGGTGGATGTCTTGGACATTAGAGAAAGAGACCCGCAAATTCGCGATGTTTCTCCGATCAGAGTAGCAGGAAGAGCTGATATCAGCTCGACCGAGATTACTTTTCACTTGCATCTTTCAGGTGAATTAACATTACCTTGCTCCCGTACACTGGTAGACGTTAAATATCCGATTGATATTGATACAAAGGAAACCTTTCTTTTAAAGGCAGATGGCGCCGATTTCTACGGAGACGATGTTACTGTTGTGGAAGGTGACGTTGTAGACTTAATACCGGTAATTAAAGAAAATTTATTGCTAGAAATTCCGATGCAGGTTTTTTGTGAGGATGTCGATTCGAATGAAGCTGCTCCTCAATCCGGGAAAGACTGGGCTGTTATTTCTGAAGAGGAAAATGAGCATAAGGTTGATCCGAGATTTGCAAAGCTTGCCGACTTTTTTGACAACAATAAAGAATCTTGATTGGAACGAAAAATCGTTAATCCGATTTTTCCAGCTTTTTTATATTTTTTAAGGAGGTGGGAATAATGGCTGTACCTTTTAGAAGAACGTCGAAAACTGTAAAAAGAAAACGTCGTACACACTTCAAGCTTCAAGTACCTGGTATGGTAGAATGCCCGAGCTGTGGTGGAATGACTCTTTCACATCACGTTTGTAAAGAATGTGGAACATATAAAGGAAAAGAAGTTGTCGCAAAATAATTTCTTGACCTACTTGAGAGCTTTGCTTTCTTGATGCAACACGCTAATCAAAGCGCAGGGATTTTTCTCTGTGCTTTTTTTACAAATATATTTGGCAGAATATTTTGAATCATCTATGTTTGCCGATGGTTTCGGAGAAGGTGTTAACCTGGATCAAGTAATTAATGTTGAAAAGGATGAACGCGGTTTCATGAAGCTCATGTTTAATAGACCGGAGAAAAGGAATGCCGTTAATTATCAATTGATGGACGAACTCGAGTCGATATTGTCAGAAGCTGCATGCGATGATGAAGTTAAGTTGCTGGTCCTGACAGGGGCGGGCTCTGAGGCATTCTGTTCAGGCGGGGATCTAAGGGAATTTCAGGATTTGCGTACAGAAGAAGAGGCCTTTGCTATGTTATCGAAAATGGGTGAAATTCTATATAAACTAGCAGTTTTCCCAAAACCAACAATAGCGCTCATCAATGGAAGTGCTTTCGGCGGTGGATGCGAAATTGCGACAGCTTGTGATTTCAGATTAGCAAAGAGGGAAGTTAAGCTAGGGTTTGTACAAGGTACTCTGGGAATAACGACAGGCTGGGGCGGAGCTTCACTTTTACTTGAAAAAATATCAGGGCAAAAAGCGCTAAAGCTATTATTGGATGCAAAAATACATAAAGCCGAGGAAGCAAAGGAATTGGGTTTCGTAGATGAGATAGTCGGAGAAGGTGCGGATGGATGGGAAAGGTTCGCAGAAGATTTTCTTCGCCATGAGACAGGGGTATTGATGGCCTATAAGCGATTGCTGGTCCATAAATGGCAGGGTAGCGGGCTTAAAGGAAGAATGGATGCGGAAATCCGGGAATGTTCTAAACTGTGGGCGAGTGATGAGCATCATGCTGCTGTCGATCGTTTTTTAAATAAGAAAAAATAAATATTACACGCTCTATATATCTTCTATCTTTCCTAGCATGTGCATATTATGAATTAAAACTTGCTAAGGAGGTAGAGAGATGACGATTGCGAGACAAGATGCATGGACTCATGATGAGGATCTGTTGTTGGCTGAAGTGGTGCTAAGGCATATACGAGAAGGCAGTACACAATTAAAGGCGTTTGAAGAAGTGGGGAAACAGCTATCGAGGACATCTGCTGCTTGTGGGTTCCGCTGGAATTCATTTGTAAGGAAGCAATATAAATCAGGGATAGAGCTGGCGAAAAAACAAAGGAAAGAACAGGTGGTCAATAATCCTGAAATGGAAAGGGATTCGGTTGCAGCGGTGGAAAATGTCACGATTGAAGAAAAGCCCCCCCGGCATGAAGATAAAGAATCTATTACCCTTCAGGAAGTTATATTATATTTAACCAAAATGGATGAATTCTTTCAGCTTGATAATAAGGAAAAAGAACGGATTTCTGAGCGGTCCCTATTTCTTGAACAGGAAAATGTCCGATTGCTGGAAGAGAATGCTTTGCTTAAAGAAAACCTGAAAGCTGTTGAGGAAGATTATCGTGCGTTAATGCAGATCATGGAGCGTGCAAGAAAGCTTAGTGTACAAGAGGACGAAAAGACGAATCCGAAGGTAAGTTTCCAAATGGATAAGAATGGTAATTTGGAAAGGGTCAATAAATGAAAAATGCGGGTGGGAAAATCCGCCCGCATTTTTCTTGGTATTCCTTATTCTTGCGTATCTATTTCTTTTTTATCTTGTATGTCAAATGGGCTCCAAATCAGCGGGTTTTCTCCAAGGTCCCTGTCCAAATCATAGGAAACAGCAGAAAAACCCATCTTTTTCCAAAAGTCTTGTGAATGAACTCTTGGGTTGGTTTTGATAGGCATGTTCAGGCTTTTGGCGAATTCAACCAAAGCTCTTCCATAACCTTTTTTCTGATAGTTAGGCAGGACTTCAAGTTTCCAGAGAACAAGGAAGTCCCTGGAATTGTCAAAATACCGGTCAAATTTAGCGCTTCTTTTATACAGGCTCATGCGGGCTACAAGTTTGTCGCCATAAAAGATTCCGTAAAAAGGTGATTGGCTGTCATTTTCAATGATGTTAGCCTCTAAATCATCGAGCATGGACAGTTCCTGTATCCCGTATTCTTTGAATTTTTTGAATTCCTCAAGCGTTTTAAAATTTACAAGTAATCGTTCAACCTTGTATTCCATAAAAAAGCTCCCCCTTAATTCTGATAAACCTCTTCCGATAGTACCCTTTGAAAGTCATCCCACTGATCTTTACCATGTGGAATTCCAGCTTAGGCTATATCTAGTATTACATCATCGATTTATCCTAGCTGATTAAATGCTTATAGCCTTTTATCCCCCGCCCTTTTCCCTCCAATATTTCGTGGGTAGAGATTGGAGTTATCTTTTGTTCCTATAAAGTCTTTAAAATGGCTAAGCTTTTCGTATCTAATATACCATTAAATTAACGCTTAAAGAAGAGAATATATCTTCAATGGCGTATTAATAATTCTTTCCATTGATATTTTATGGCGAGCCTTGTTGGTGGCGGGTAAACTCCATGCAATCAGGTTGACGGCGTTTCCAAAGTTGTTGATGGGAAATTGATGCAGGATAAAAAAGATAATGTGATAAAATAGTAAATATATTTCAAAAAGTAAGGAAGGGTATTATGAGAATTGGAATCATTGGGGGAGGGGCCATCGGGCTGCTGTTTGCGTCTCATTTAAGTGAAAAACATAGTGTGACTCTTTATACCCATACTGCGGATCAGGCGTCCATCATCCAACGTGATGGAATCCGTCTTATTGCGGGTGGTGAAAGCCGGCTGCTGACAGGCATCATTTCTATGGGGCTGGATAAAGGGATATCGGATGTGGATCTTCTTATATTGGCCGTCAAGCAATATCACCTGCCGCAAATACTGCCTAGAATCAAAGGTATTCAGGTTCCATTGCTATTCTTGCAGAATGGCTATGGGCATATTTCTTATTTAAAGGAGCTTCAATCCCCGACCATATATGTGGGGGTAGTGGAGCATGGGGCATTGAAACATGACGGGAATACCGTCGAGCATACAGGGCTCGGCATTACAAGGATCGCTTCCTTTAAAGGGGAACTTGAGAAACTATCGTTAGTGGATGAAAGGATCGATCATTTTCCTTTTACGAAGAGTGAGGATTTTCACTCGATGCTGATGGATAAGCTTGTCGTCAATGCAGTGATAAATCCATTAACAGCGATACTTGGCGTGGAAAATGGCGGTTTGATCACTAACCCCTTTTATTACCAAATGTTTCAAGACCTTTTTGAAGAAGTCTCCGGTATTTTGGAAGTTCAAAATAAGGATGAGTCATTTGAAAATGTGAGGTCCGTTTGTATGGCAACAGCTGAAAATCGATCATCGATGCTAAAAGATTTAGAAAATGGCCGTCAAACGGAAATTGATGCCATTTTGGGTCATATTCTCTCGGAGGCAAAGAGCAAAGGGAAAAGTCATTGCCTGACGTCTTCTTTATATAAGATGGTCAAAGGAAAAGAGTCTCAGGGGGGATGAGGATGTGCCGTACGTAGTTTCAAACCTTGCCGCGATATTTATTACCTTGCCTTTCGCAGGGTATATACTTTTTTTTATTAGTGCCAAACAATTCACTGGGAACCATAGGCGCTCCGTTCAATTTGCAATGGACATGAGTACGCTGCTGTTCGTATTATCCGTCCATTATTTGATCATTACGATTTGGGATAAGCAAATTCTTTGGGTGATCATGCTCATCATGATCCTTAACGCATTCTTGGTGGTCCTTGTCCATTACAAGGTAAAAGAAGAAATCATTTTCCATAAGGTATTAAAAGGTTTTTGGAGAGTGAACTTCGCCTTCTTTTTTGTGGCTTACCTTCTATTATTTTCCATTGGCATAATTACAAGTATTACGAAGATATTGACTACATAACATAGAACATCGCATCAATTTTCTGCTGCTGGGCAACTTCTTTTGTTTTCTTAAACCGGAATGTTATACTCTAAAAAGAATTGTAGTTGCAGAGAAAGGGAGAACAGAAATGGAGATGAAAGATCTCGCGTTACCATCTTTAAACCGTTTTGCATCGGACTATTTACAAAACCGTCTTGAAACGGAGGATTATTTTCACTATGACTTAGCAAAGCCTGACATTTATCTCAATAGATATAGTGAATTGATGAACCGCTCTTTTTCACGTGATGAATTGTCGGATTACATACAACAATACATGTCTCGTCTTTCATTCAGTGAGGCAGTTAAGGGGAATATTGAAAGGTTGCGCAGGGATGATTCCGTGGTTGTGATTGGAGGACAGCAGGCTGGGTTATTATCAGGGCCGCTGTATACCATTCATAAAGTGATTTCGATCATTAAGCTTGCGGAAGACCAGGAAAAAGAATTGGGGCAGCCAGTCATTCCTGTTTTTTGGATAGCTGGAGAAGATCATGATTTAGCTGAAGTCAATCATGTTTATGTCATGAAAAACGGTAAACCCGATAAAAAAACCTATCCTTCCTATCAACCGTATAAAACAATGGTTTCTGACGTGGAGCTGGAAACGGAAAAGGCAGAGAAGTGGCTTGAGGAAATCATTGAAACATATGGAGAAACGGCCTTTACGAATAAACTCCTGATTGATATGAAGGAAACCATTGAGCAATCGAATACCTTCGTCGACTTCTTCGCCAGGCTGATTCATGAATGGTTCAAAGAATATGGCCTTTTACTAGTCGATGCCGGAGATCCGGAATTAAGGCGAATTGAGAGGGCATACTTTGAATCGATGGTCAATGAAAGTGGACGGATTGCTGAAATGGTCGAGGACCAGCAATCATTCATGCATGCGAAAGGGTATGCGAAAATGATTGAAATGGATAAACAGGCTGCTAATTTATTTTATTATGATCCAGAAAAAAAAGATCGATGTTTACTCGAACGTGTAGAAGGCGGTTTCAGCGGAAAAAATGGTGAGGTATCATTTACCGAGCTGGAACTCTTGCAGATAGCCAAAAACCATCCAGAACGATTAAGCAATAATGTCATTACACGCCCGCTTATGCAGGAAATGCTTTTCCCTGTATTGGCTTTCGTTTCAGGGCCAGGGGAAATAGCTTATTGGGCCGAATTAAAAAAGGTATTTGAATTGTTTTCCATGAAGATGCCGCCAATCATTCCTAGGTTAAACATCACGCTGGTGGAGCGCAGTATCCATAGCGACCTTGAAGAAATGGAACTCAGTTTGGAAACTGTTCTGACTGAAGGAACCGCTAATGCTGTGAAAAGTTACCTTGATTCCGTGAAAGATGAGACGATTGACAATCTGTTTGGGACGCTGAAATCACAGCTTGAAGAGAACCATGAAAAGCTATTTGTCCACGCTGTCTCTTTAGATAGAGGACTTGAGCCGATGTTGAACAAAAACATCGAATTCATCCAAAAGCAATTGAATTTCATGTATGGCAAAATCGGTGACCGTACAAAGGAACGGCATTCGGTCATATTGAAGAAATATGAACGGATAGCAAATTCACTGTACCCTCTTGAATCACCCCAGGAGCGGATTTGGAACGTGTTTTATTACTTGAATCAATATGGGCCAGAGTTCGTTCGGGATATGATGAAGCTGGAATACCGGTTCAATAATCAGCATAAATTGATTTTCATTTAGAAAACTATCCGTTTTGGGGAAAAGTGGCGGACTAATCATTTTTTTATGGGGTTGCCACTTCCATTCCTGACGGAGGGATTATAAAGTAAAAAAAAGACAGGTGCTAAAGCCTGTCTTTTTTTCTGTTTCCTGGGCACTTGTCCGGTAGTGCTTCGACAGTAATAGTGGGACTGCGTCTTAGTCTGAGTCCATTCGAGGGAAAGGCGCGTTTCTTTGAATAATTTGCCTAAATAAACTTAAGAAGAAAAGAAGGGAATTTTTACTTGGAAGGAGAAAGTAAAAACAAGTGGAGAAAGGTGGGGGAATGTGGTACATTGAGATTAGAATGTGGGGGTAGTGGGTATGTTCATGGGAGAGTACCATCATAACATCGATATAAAGGGCCGTTTGATAGTCCCGGTGAAATTCAGGGAAAATCTCGGGGAGCAATTTGTTCTTACCCGCGGACTCGATCAATGTTTATTTGGTTATCCTATGGAAGAGTGGAAGCTGCTTGAAGAAAAGCTGAAAGCCCTGCCCTTAACAAAAAAAGATGCCCGAGCCTTTACCCGTTTTTTCTTTTCTGCAGCTACAGAATGCGAAATTGATAAACAAGGGCGAATTAATATCCCCACGCCGCTTACTTCATATGGCCAATTGGAAAAAGAATGTGTAATTCTTGGTGTTACCAATCGTATTGAGATTTGGAGCAAATCCCTTTGGGAAAACTATTTTTCAGCTTCGGAGGATTCTTTCGCTGAGATAGCAGAAAATATGATTGGCTTTGATATTTAAGGCTGCCCTCAGAAATAGAGTCACTCAATAACCGATTGGAAGGATGTCTAGCATGTTTCAACATACAACAGTGTTATTAAAAGAGACGGTTGATGGATTGAACATCAAACCTGATGGAATTTATGTGGATTGTACTTTAGGAGGAGCCGGTCACAGCGAATACTTGCTTTCACAGCTCTCTGACAAAGGCAGGCTTTATGCTTTTGATCAGGACGAAACGGCAATTCGGAATGCTAAGGAGAAATTGGAAAGCTATGGCGAACGTATTGTTCTTGTTCCTAATAATTTTAAATACTTAAAAGAAGAGTTGAATGCCCGGGGAATCGAGAAAGTGGACGGGATCCTTTATGATTTAGGCGTGTCATCCCCACAATTGGATACACCAGAGCGTGGTTTCAGCTATAACCATGATGCACCTTTGGATATGAGGATGGACCAAAGTGCTGCCATTTCTGCCTATGATGTCGTGAATACTTGGTCATTCCATGATTTGCTGAGAATTTTCTTCCAATATGGAGAAGAAAAGTTTTCGAAACAAATTGCCAGGAAAATTGAAGCGGCACGTGAAATAAAACCGATTGAAACGACGTTCGAGCTTGTGGAGTTAATAAAGGATGGGATACCGGCCCCGGCAAGACGTAAAGGCGGACACCCTGCGAAACGAGTGTTCCAAGCAATAAGAATCGCTGTGAATGACGAACTTGGTGTCTTTGAGGATTCCTTGGAGCAAGCCATATCGCTTTTAGATAAAGAGGGAAGAATATCTGTCATTACATTCCATTCACTTGAAGATAGAATTTGTAAAACGGTATTCAAAAAGGCCAGTAGCATGCCTGACCTTCCGCCTGGACTTCCAGTTATCCCGGATGAATTCAAGCCAACCATGAAAATAATTACGAGAAAACCGATTTTACCTTCGGAAGAAGAATTGGAAGGGAATAATCGTTCCCGGTCGGCCAAGCTAAGAATCGCCGAAAAGCAATAATTACAGAAAAAAACAGTAAGGGGGAACATGAATGAGTTCCATAGCCAAAAAAATACAAGAACAGCAATATGAAGACCAACAGCAGCAACAGACACATCAAACGGTGGTCATCCGTAAAGCGAAGATATCCATTGGTGAAGTTTTCTTACTATGTGCCCTTGCTATCATGGTTACCTTTATGGGAGTGAAAATTGTCTCAAATCAAGCGGCCATCTATGAAACGAATAAAGAGATCCAGCTAGTGGAAACGTCGATTGAAGAACAGGGTAAAGTGAATGATGATTTGAAAGTGCAGGTTGCTGAACTTAGTACATACGAGAGAATTTGGAAAAAAGCTGCAGCGCTAGGGTTCAAGTTAAATGAGAATAATGTGAAGGGTGTGCAGTGATAATGCAGAAACAAAAAAATATGAAGCATGGGGCAGCCGGATTATTCTTCTTATTCGGCCTGCTCTTTTTTGTATTAGTCTGCCGCTTTTTGTATATTCAGGTGACAGGAACAGCAGGCGGGGAGGTACTGGCTTCGAAAATCGACAAGAAATATGAAAAAAAACAGGTCATAGAAGCCAAAAGGGGAAGCATACTCGATACAAAGGGGGAAGTCATCGCCGAGGATACTTCCTCCTATATCTTAAGGGCTGTACTCAGTGAAAAGGAGCCCGAGCATGTCAAGGATCCGGAGATGACCGCTAGTAAGCTTGCAAAATATATCGACATGGATGAACAGGACATTTATGAAAGACTTACGAAAAAAGGGGCATACCAGGTGGAATTTGGAAGTGCCGGCAAGGATTTGACTCAGGTCGTCAAGCAGAAAATAGAAAAATTGGAACTGCCGGGAATTACATTCGGAAGAACCAATAAACGTTTCTATCCTAATGGGATTTTCGCCTCCCATCTGATTGGCTATGTAGAAAAGGATGAAGAAACGGGAGAAATGGCTGGTAAGTTCGGCATTGAAAGGTACCTCAATAAAGAATTGCAGGAAACCGATGGGAAGCTGACATATGACAGTGACTCATGGGGCTTCCTTTTACCAGATAAGGAGGAAAAGGTGGTTGCCCCGGATAATGGCAATGATGTCATGCTGACCATCGATAAGAAAATACAAACGTTCTTGGAAGACTCGATGAGCAAAGTGCAGGAAAAATACGATCCCGAACAAATCATAGCGATTGTCTCGAATCCAAAAACGGGGGAGATAGTGGCGATGGGGCAAAGGCCTACCTTCCATCCGACAACGAAAGTCGGACTAACGGATACATGGCGTAACCTGGCTATTGAAGAAACCTTCGAACCGGGTTCAACCATGAAAACATTCACTCTTGCCGCTGCTGTTGAGGAAGGGGTCTTTAATCCGAATGAAAGTTTTGTTGCTGGAACCTACAAAGCCGGATCGGGGAAAATCGGAGATCATAGCGGAATCGAAAGAGGGAAGAGCATGACCTTTCTTGAAGGGGTTCAACGCTCCTCCAATGTCGCTTTCGCTACACTTGCAATGGATAAGATAGGAGCGGATACTTTTCGTGAGTATTTGACTAAGTTCGGATTTGATAAAAAAACGGGAATTGACCTGCCGAACGAGATAACCGGTAAAATTCAATACAAGTATAAGCTTGAAAAAGTGACTACTGCCTTTGGACAGGGTTCGACCGTTACACCGATTCAACAAATCCAAGCTGCATCCGCAATAGCTAATGACGGAAAAATGATGCGGCCATACGTGATAAAAAGCATTTCCGATCAAGATACCGGAAAAGTTACGAAAACGACAAAGCCGAAAGTGACAGGGCAACCGATTTCGGAAGAAACTGCAAAACAGGTACGTGATTATTTGGAAACGGTAATTACCGCGAAAAAAGGAACTGGGAAAAAATATGCCATTGATGGATATGAAGTAGCGGGAAAAACCGGTACCGCACAAATTCCAGGTCCGACAGGTAGATATTTAGAAGGGAAAAATAACTATGTATTCTCCTTTTTAGGCATGGCACCAAAAGATGATCCGCAGTTGGTCATGTATGTGGCGGTCAAGCAGCCGAAGTTAGGTGCATCTTATGTTGGGGCTGATCCATTGTCAGAGATATTTAATCCTGTCATGCAAAATAGCCTGCAATATCTAAACATCAAACCTTCTGATGTTAAAAAACAAAAAGCAAATAAAATCGTTGACTATACGAATCAAACCGAGAGTTCAGCTGTCAAAGAACTGAAGGAACTTGGCTATGATGTAAGTACGATCGGAAGTGGGCGTAAAGTGCTCGATCAATCCCCAAAAGCCGGGAGTATACTCTTACAGGGTGAAAAGATAATACTGCGGACTGAAGGAGAAATGAAAGTTCCTGACATGAAGGGATGGTCCCTGCGCGATGTTATGAAATTGGCTAAGGTTGCAAAACTGGATCTGAAAACTGAAGGTACAGGATATGTGAGTAAACAAAGTCTTGAGGCCGGGAAAAAAGTAAAGGAAGGAGAAACCATCAATATTGAATTATCCCAGCCTGAAGGGGCTGGTGTAGATATACCGACTAAAGAGAAAACAGAGTGAAGATAAAGAGGGGATCCTAAATGGATTCCCTCTTTATTTCTTTCAAGGTTTCTAGTCTAGCATCGAGTAGACAAGCATATATTGAAGCATGTATGAAATGGAGGTGCCTGTTTTTGCGTGTTTCGAATGTTACTGTCCGAAAACGGCTGGCAATCGCATTGGCGATCGGTATCGTTGTTTTTTTTATCATTGATATCCGATTGGGAATTGTACAGTTTTATCTTGGGGATAAGTTGACGGGGCTGGCTAAAGATTCCTGGAGCAGGAATATTCCTTTTGAAGCCAAACGAGGAGAAATTCTCGATCGGAATGGTGTCGAGCTGGCAACGAATATATCTGCACCAACGGTCTATGTCATCCCAAGACAGATTGAGAATCCAGGGGAGACGGCGGAACAGCTTGCTTCAATATTGGATATGACAAAGGAAAAGGCTTATCAATGGTTAACGAAACAGGCGATGAGCGTCAGGATTCCGGAAGGCAGAAAGATATCTCATGAAAAGGCGAAGGAAATTAAAGCATTAGGGATAAAGGGTGTTTATATCGCTGAAGATTCAAAGCGGCATTACCCATTTGGTGAATACCTTTCGCATGTTCTTGGCTTTACGGGCTCCGATAATCAAGGGTTGATGGGTATTGAATTGTCTTATGATAAGGAACTAAGCGGGGAAAAAGGATTCGTTAAATTTTACTCGGATGCGAAAGGGAAAAGGCTCGAGAATATGGCCGATGACTATAAGCCCCCTGTTGATGGTGATAACCTGAAGCTAACCATCGATAGCAAAATCCAGACGATCGTGGAGAGGGAGCTCGATAATGCGGAGGCGACATATGATCCCGATGGTATAATTGCCATTGCAATGAACCCGAATACTGGGGAAATATTGGCAATGTCCAGCAGGCCGACCTTCGACCCAGCCAATTTCCAAAATGTACCTTCAGAAGTGTATAATCGTAATTTACCAGTTTGGAGTATATATGAACCAGGTTCGACTTTTAAGATCATCACGCTTGCTGCGGCGCTTGAGGAAGGGAAGGTCGACTTAGAAAAGGAACATTTTTATGATTCCGGTCATGTGGAGGTGTCAGGGTCTACACTGCACTGCTGGAAAAGAGGAGGACATGGTGACCAAACTTTTCTTGAAGTCGTCGAGAATTCATGTAACCCAGGGTTTGTAGAATTAGGAAACCGGCTTGGTAAAGACAAGCTGTTTAAATATATAAATGATTTCGGGTTTGGGCAAAAGACGGGGATTGATTTAACCGGAGAAGGAAAAGGAATCATGTTCAACATGGATCGAGTGGGTCCGGTTGAGCAGGCAACGACTGCGTTTGGACAAGGTGTAGCCGTAACGCCCATTCAGCAGGTGACAGCGGTATCGGCTGCTGTGAATGGCGGAACTTTGTATACACCTTATATCGCGAAGGAACTGGTGAACCCAAAAAATGGGGAAGTGCTGATGCGAAAGACCCCACAGGCGAAGAAAAAGGTGATTTCGGAAGCAACCTCGAAGAAAGTCCGTGAAGCACTTGAATCCGTTGTCGCCCAAGGTAGCGGTAAAGGAGCTTTCGTGGAGTCGTACCGGGTCGGCGGGAAAACGGGTACTGCCCAAAAAGCTGAAAATGGCCGATACCTTGAAAATAATTATATTCTCTCATTCATAGGTGTCGCTCCAGCGGATGATCCGCAAATCGTCGTTTATATAGCTGTGGATAATCCGAAAGGGACGGTACAATTCGGCGGGGTAGTAGCCGCACCGATCGTTGGGAACATCATGGAGGATTCACTTAGGGCCATGGGCGTCAAGCCAAGGAAAAACCAGATTGAGAAGGAAACGGTCTGGACGGATCCCGTAATGGTCGAGGTACCTGACGTTGTGGGTCTCAGCAAAAAAGAGTTGCAAACCCAGCTCATCGACCTTAAGCTGGATATTGCCGGAAATGGGGATAAAGTCATAAATCAAGCCCCGGATCCAGGCGTTAAAGTAAAACAAGGCTCTACAATAAGAATTTATCTTGGCGAAAATACAGAATAAGTATAATATAATATATGAATAGTTAAAGCGGCTGAAGAATCATCAGCCGCTTTGTTTACGGAGTCGGGATAACCCCGTATAATTGAAATTGGTTTTCTCGACAAGCCGAGGCTAATCACATATAATGAATCCTCAAATTAAGTTGAGAGGGATGGAAAAATGAAGCTTCACAAATTACTATCTTATTTACACTCCTTATTTCCGTATGAAGGAGAGAATCCTGAAATCACCTCCATTGAAAATGATAACCGTAAAGTCATAGACGGAAGTTTATTTGTTTGTATAAAAGGTTATACAGTCGATGGTCATGATTTTGCCCAACTTGCTGTAGAACATGGAGCTGCAGCAGTCATTGCCGAAAGGCCGCTTGACCTCGATGTTCCCGTGATCGTAGTCAGGGATTCGAGCAGGGCTATGGCGGTGCTTGCCGATGCATTTTATGGCCATCCGACTCAAAAGATGCGCTTGATCGGAATTACAGGTACGAATGGAAAGACGACGACCAGTCACTTATTGGAAAAGATTTTCGAGGATCGACAAGAAAAAACAGGCTTGATTGGCACGATGTATACAAAAATTGCCGATACGGTATATGAAACCAAGAATACGACGCCAGATAGCGTTACGCTGCAGAAGGCTTTTCATGAAATGGCCGAAGCATCTGTTACCACGGCCATTATGGAAGTTTCATCTCATGCACTTGAGCTTGGACGCGTCCATGGCTGTGATTATGATATTGCCGTCTTTACGAATCTTACACAGGATCATTTGGACTTTCATAAAACCATGGACAGATACAGGCAAGCAAAATCCTTGTTTTTCTCACAGCTCGGCAATGCTTACATAGAAAATCGTCCTAAATATGCTGTGCTTAATGCTGATGATGAGGCAACAGCCGATTTCATTAAAGCGACTGCTGCGACAGTGGTTACATACGGCATAGACAAAGAAGCGGATATCAGGGCCACGGATATAAAAATTGATGCAAATGGCACATCTTTCACCTTGACAGCAGGTAAAGAAGAGCGTTACATTCAGCTGAAGCTGATTGGTAAATTCAGTGTTTATAATGTACTCTCTGCCATCTCTGCCGCTCTGTGCGCCGGTAACGATCTGGATGAGACAATTAAATCCATCGAGGAAATAAAAGGTGTTGCAGGCCGTTTTGAGCTCATTACAGCGAATCAGGACTTCCCGGTCATCGTTGATTATGCTCATACTCCGGACAGCTTAGAAAATGTTCTCAAGACTGTTGGTGAGTTTGCTAGAAAGAAAATCTTTGTGATAGTGGGCTGCGGCGGGGACCGAGACAAGACAAAGCGTCCCATCATGGCCGAAATTGCTTGCAGCTTGGCGACTGATCCGATCTTCACTTCGGATAATCCGCGCAGTGAAGATGCTGCCCAGATTCTCCGGGATATGGAGGCTGGTGTAGCAGGCAAAGAATATACGGTTATCGAAGACCGCAGGCAGGCGATAGCTTACGCTGTTTCCAGGGCGGAAGAGGGCGACGTGATTTTAATAGCTGGAAAAGGTCATGAAACCTATCAATTGGTCGGTGACGAAGTGCTTCACTTCGATGACCGTGAAGAAGCGGAAAAGGCGATTCAAAGCCGTTTGGGTTCAGTTTGAACCGACGCTAAATTGCCCTGGAGCAAATAAAAAAGACATCAAGCAGAATTTTATATTTGAATTGTGTTAGGAATGAGGGAGTAAGGAATGTTGGAACAAGTGATTTTTTATACGATTTTGGTGGCGTTTTTAGTAACCGTTCTTCTTTCGCCGATTTTCATCCCGTTTTTAAGAAGATTGAAATTCGGGCAAAGTATCAGGGAAGAAGGCCCACAATCACATCTGAAGAAAACGGGAACACCCACCATGGGCGGTTTGGTCATATTATTATCTGTTACCATCGCTACACTGATCATGACTTTGAAATTCTCGGCACCTTCAACCGAAACGTATTTATTACTATTCGTTACTTTAGGTTTTGGTTTATTAGGTTTCCTGGATGATTTCATTAAAGTGGTCATGAAGCGAAACCTGGGACTGACTTCCAAGCAAAAATTGCTTGGACAAATTGTGATTTCGGTCATCTTTTACTTCGTCTTTAAGCAGACAGACCGTTTTAATCCTGAATTGACGATTCCAGGCACTGACTTTGCTTTTGATTTTGGCTGGTTTTATCTGTTTATCGTTATTTTCTGGCTTGTAGGTTTTTCGAATGCCGTCAATTTGACGGATGGGCTTGATGGACTTGTCTCAGGAACATCAGCCATTGCCTTTGGTGCTTTTGCCATTTTGGCCTGGAGTCAGTCGCAATATGATGTCGCTATTTTTTCGGTGGCGGTTGTCGGTGCAGTACTTGGATTTTTGGTATTCAATGCACATCCAGCAAAGGTTTTCATGGGGGATACGGGTTCCTTGGCCCTTGGAGGAGCGATCGCAACCATCGCTTTGTTAACGAAGCTTGAAATCCTACTGGTAATCATCGGCGGAGTCTTTGTCATAGAGACGCTCTCGGTCATCCTGCAGGTAGGATCTTTTAAAACGACTGGTAAACGTATTTTTAAAATGAGTCCGCTTCACCACCATTATGAGCTTTCCGGCTGGTCGGAATGGCGCGTCGTCGTGACTTTCTGGACAGTGGGGCTGCTGTGTGCGGTACTCGGAATCTATTTAGAGGTGTGGATATAATTGAGAGAGACTGCAAAGTATTCAGAGAAAAAGATATTAGTATTGGGTTTGGCAAAAAGCGGAGTGATGGCAGCTTCGCTTCTACATAAATTAGGTGCATTCGTTACAGTTAATGACATGAAGCCATTAACGGAAAATCCTGAGGCTCAAGGACTTCTTGAACAGGGAATCAAAGTCATCTGCGGCAGTCATCCGATCGAGCTCCTTGATGAAGGTTTCGAGCTGATCGTGAAAAACCCGGGAATCCCCTATAGGAACCCTATTATTAAAGGGGCATTGGAAAAAGGGATTCCAGTTATAACGGAAGTTGAACTGGCCTATCAGATAAGTGAGGCACCTTTCATAGGAATCACTGGTACAAATGGGAAAACGACCACGACAACATTGATATACGAAATGTTGAAGACCGGTGAAAAATCCCCGCTGATTGCCGGTAATATCGGGACAGTGGCTTCTGGTGTTGCCCAAAAAGCAAAATCCGATGACTCGATCGTCATTGAATTGTCGTCGTTTCAGTTAATGGGAATAGACGAATTTCGTCCTGAAATCTCAATCGTGACAAATTTGTATGATGCACATTTGGATTATCACAGTTCCAAACAGGAATATGTCGAAGCAAAAGCTGCCATTACGAAAAATCAAATAGCTTCAGATTTCTTGATTTATAATGCAGATCAAGATCTTGTTTTATCCATGGCGAAAAAGACCAAGGCTGAACTTGTTCCTTTTTCAGCTGAAGTGAAACATGAAAATGGAGCCTATGTGGAAAATGGTGCCGCCTGTTTCCGTGGGGAAAAAATCATTGAAGTTTCAGAGATAGCCCTTCCTGGTAAGCATAATCTGGAAAATGTTCTAGCGGCCATCTCCGCGGCAAAACTGAAGGGTGTAGCTAACGAAGCCATTCAGACTGTACTGAAAACATTTTATGGTGTGGAGCACCGTCTGCAGTTTGTCGCAACGATCGATAACCGTAAATTTTATAATGATTCGAAAGCGACGAACATTCTTGCAGCATCCAAAGCATTAACATCCTTTACGGAACCTGTCATCTTATTGGCAGGCGGTTTGGATCGCGGAAATGAATTCGATGAGTTGAAACCGGCGATGAAAAATGTCAAAGCCGTGATAACTTTTGGTGAAACGGCAGAAAAAATTGAACGGGTAGCCAAAGAAATAGGAATAGCGAATATAAAACGTGTCGATAATGTAGAAAAGGCCGTGCCTGCTGCATTTGAATTATCAAATGAAGGCGACTGCATTCTTCTCTCCCCGGCTTGTGCAAGCTGGGATCAATATAAAACTTTTGAGCAAAGAGGAGACATGTTTATGGAGGCCGTGCATAAACTTAAGTAAGAGCTTTCGCAGAGAGAAGTGAACCTGCTTCTACGTAGACACCTTGGAAAAAAGCGATAATGAGCCGTTATCGCTTTTTTTTTGACTAAAGTGCTGACAAGCAATCAGCATTGATGTTTATATTCGCAGGCTCGAAAAACTTCCTAGAGGTGGATGTCCGTGCCATTAAAAAAATCGAATCCTGATCTCATTCTTATTATCGTCACCTTAAGTCTTTTGACTGTTGGTTTAATCATGGTTTACAGCGCGAGTGCCATATGGGCAACATATAAATTTGATGATTCGTTTTATTTTGCTAAAAGACAGTTGCTGTTTGCCTGCGTTGGTGTCATAGCCATGTTTTTCATCATGAATGTGGATTACTGGACGTGGCGGACATGGGCCAAGATCCTTATCATCATTTGTTTCATTATGTTACTGGCTGTGCTTGTACCGGGTATAGGTATGGCGAGAAATGGTTCGAGGAGCTGGATTGGTGTAGGTGCCTTTTCGGTCCAACCCTCTGAGTTCATGAAGCTGGCAATGATCGCTTTTTTAGCTAAGTTTTTATCAGAACGGCAAAAGCTGATCACCTCCTTTAAAAAAGGGATGCTTCCATCTTTGGGTTTAGTGTTTTTGGCATTTGGATTGATCATGTTACAGCCGGACCTTGGAACGGGAACGGTAATGGTTGGAACGTGCATCGTCATGATTTTTATTTCCGGGGCAAAGATCAGTCATTTTGTCGGCTTGGGGCTAATCGGGGTAGCAGGTTTTATCGGTCTGATTTTGTCAGCGCCCTACCGGATAAAAAGGATCACGTCTTTTCTGGATCCTTGGGAAGACCCTTTAGGCAGCGGATTTCAAATGATTCAATCGTTTTATGCAATCGGGCCCGGTGGATTGTTCGGCCTGGGACTCGGGCAAAGCCGCCAAAAGTTTTTCTATTTACCAGAACCGCAGACTGATTTCATTTTTGCCATCCTTTCAGAGGAACTTGGCTTCATCGGCGGCTCTCTCGTCATTTTATTATTTGCGCTCATGCTTTGGCGGGGAATTCGGATCGCACTTGGTGCCCCTGATTTATATGGGAGCCTTGTAGCGGTGGGAATCATTGCGATGGTCGCCATTCAAGTGATGATCAATATAGGGGTGGTAACGGGACTGATGCCAGTTACGGGGATCACCTTGCCCCTCTTAAGTTATGGCGGTTCATCACTGACGCTCATGTTGATGGCGATTGGGGTGCTCCTGAATATTAGCCGTTATTCAAGGTTCTGAAATAAGTAAAATATATGGTTTGGCAAAAGGGAAGTCCTGTTGAACGCAGGGCTTCCCTTTTTTTACGTTGAAAATCCTTGCCGGAAAACGATTTTGAAGGGAGCTTTGCCGAAAATTAGAAATAAATGAAATGCCGCTTAAATATTACCATGTATGAATGTTGGGGAATCCACAATAAATATTGGCAATACGGCTTTGTTTAGACTATAGTATAAGAGGGTTAGGCCGTACTGGGGCTTGCTTCTGTTCATTTTTCTGCTAAAAGGCGTTATTAATCTTGTAATATAAGGGACCTCATGGAAGAGGAAATGAAAATTTATAACTTGGAATTTTTGGAACAACAAGGAGGTTTATCATGGATAATGTGATAAAGCAATTAACTGAAATGAAAATCGGTAAAGTTCTTGAACAAGAACCGCTTGCGAATCATACAACTATGAAAATTGGGGGGCCGGCTGATTTATTCATCGTGCCGTCATCCATTGAAAATATAGAAAAAACGATGCAGGTCATTAAAGATCATGGGATGCCATGGAGGGTGATCGGCAGGGGCTCGAACCTACTTGTCAGTGATGGCGGAATTGAAGGTGCAGTTCTTAAATTGGGTAAAGGACTTGATCATCTCGAGATAAATGGGACGGAGATAAAAGCAGGAGCTGGGGTATCACTTGTCAGCCTGTCCGTGCAAATCAGTAAAAAAGGGTATGCAGGATTGGAATTTGCCAGTGGGATTCCTGGTTCCGTCGGCGGAGCTGTCTATATGAACGCTGGTGCACACGGCTCCGATATGAGTGAAATTCTCAAGGAGGCACATGTTCTTTTCGAAGATGGAACTTTAGCTTGGCTTTCGAAGGAAGAAATGGAGTTTTCTTATCGAACTTCTCTGCTTCAGAAGAAAAGACCGGGTATCGTACTGGAAGCAATTTTTCAATTGACAGAGGGCGATAAAACCGAAATCGTAGAAAGAATGCAGAATAACAAGAATTACCGTAAAGATACCCAGCCGTATAATCTTCCATGTGCCGGGAGCATATTTAGGAATCCACTTCCACATCATGCTGGTAAATTAGTCGAGAATGCAGGCCTGAAGGGACATTCTATTGGCGGAGCCCAGATTTCACCGATGCACGGGAACTTTATCGTTAACACAGGTAATGGAAGTGCAGCGGATGTTCAAGCCTTGATACAGCATGTGAAGGATACTGTGTATGATAAATTTGAAATTGAAATGGAAACAGAAGTGGAAATTATCGGCAGAAAATAATGGATTCATTATATCCAAATATTGTGATATAATGTGTTACCTTTTAAAGTTTGTAAATAGCCAAATATTGAGTTTGTCTTGATTTCACACTTTCAAGAACCATCCATTTTTTCAGGAAGAGGTGAAGGGGATGGAAAAGGGGAAAATCGTTTCCATTGAGGACCGCATCCCGAAATTAAAACAATTAAGAAAAAGCAAAGCAAACAGGCGGCTTGTTCTTTTGCTTTCCCTTTTCTTCATTCTGGTTGCTTGTGTGCTATATTTCTTATCCCCGTTGAGCTATGTGAAATCCGTGCAGGTAGAGGGGAATCGTTATATTACTTCCAAACAGATCATTAAATTGAGTAAGGTGAAGAAGGATCGAAGCATCTGGAAGGTTGATACAGGGGCAGCAGCAGCCAATATCAAAAAAAATCAAGAAATAAAAAGCGTTAAGGTGACTCCGGTATTTCCCAATTCCATTAAAATTACGGTTTCGGAACATAACAGGATGGCATATCTGTTCAATAATGGGAAGTTTGCACCCATTTTGGAAAACGGGTCCGTTTTAGAGGAGCTAGCAACAGGCGAAATTCCAGTATTTGCCCCTGTTTTAATTGGTTTCAAAGAGGGTAAAGCATTAAAGTTGCTTTTAGAAGAGCTGGACAAGCTTCCTGTCGAGATTCAGAATGCCATTTCAGAAATTCATTACGCTCCAACCAAAACCGATGACTACCATATCGTCATGTTTATGAACGATGGGTTTGAAGTAAGTGCGACAAGCCGTACTTTATACGAGAAAATGATTCACTACCCATCGATAGTCAGCCAGTTGGATCCAGAGGTAAAGGGAGTCATCGATCTGGAAGTGGGTTCTTATTTTAAAGCATATGAAGACGCTGAACAAAAGGAAGACACCAATGAGGAAAATTAATGGCAAACGGGTGGTTTTATCCCTAGTTTGCGTGGTTCTCGGATTCATGATTGCCTTCTCTTACAATCTGACCAAAGATGGCGAAGGTGCAGGGAAGGACAAAGCCTGGGACCAGGAATATGAGCTCAGGCAGCAGCTGATCGAACAAGAGAAACAGAACCGGGAACTTCAGAAGGAACTCCTTCAGAAGCAGGAAAATGTGTCCCAAATAGAAAAGGACCTAGCGCAGGAAAAACAGCTTTTTTTCAATTTGGCAAAGGATACGGAAAAATACCGGATGTTTCTCGGAAAAGTGAAGGTGAAAGGCTCAGGCCTTCAGGTGACGCTTGAAGATGGTACAGATATGGAGTCGGAAGCCAATGTTAATAACTACCTCGTTCATGAACAGCATGTCTTCAAGGTCGTCAATGAACTATACATATCAGGTGCAGAGGCTGTTGCGATTAACGGTCAAAGGTTAAATCATGATTCATACATAATCTGTAATGGGCCTGTGATTACAATCGATGGCCATCAGCATCCTGCTCCCTTCATCATTTCTGCGATTGGGGACCCGGATGTCCTGGCTGCTTCACTAGACCTGCCCGGTGGCATTAAGGAACAGCTGGTTAATGAGAACATTATCTTTACAGTGGAAAAGCAAAAGAATATCATTTTTGATCCAATTATTGGAGGGTGATCAGACCGCCGGATTCGATGAAAGATTGGTGAGAAACTGGAAATGAATAAAAAGCTTTCTTTTAGTTTGGTTACGTTGATTGCTGGCTTCATGCTCGCTATTCAATTCAATTTGGTGAATCAGCCTGTCATATCCGATACAAGGGATATGTGGGAGCTGAAAAATGATTTATTGAAAGAACAGCAGACCCAGGCGGAGTTAATAGAGGGTATCAGTAAGCTTGAGGGAAAAATAGCATCCTATGAAACAAAGAAAAATGAGAGTAAAGAAGAAGTATTGCGTGACACCCTGACCGAATTAAAGACTGACGCAGGTTTGACCGAAATAAAAGGTAATGGGGTCATCGTTTCCATACAGCCTATCAAAGCGGATATCCTTCTTGGTGAGAAGGTCGAGTATATTTCACCTGTATTGATCATTCGGCTCATTAATGAAATGTATAGGTATGGCGCTGACGAAATTTCCATTTCAGGACAAAGGTATATATCAACATCGGTTATTCGTGATATTAATGGGCAGCCGAAAATGGACGGGTATCCTCTTGTTCATTACCCGGTCGAACTGCAGGCAATAACCGATAATCCAAAGAAACTGAAGCAGCGCATAGAAGGTTCCGAACTTATGGATGATTTCTTTATAGACAATTTTGAAGTGCAGATTAAGGTGCCTTCCGGTGAGTTGACATTGCCGGCCTACCAAAATGCTATTGATGTAAAACACATGGAACCCATTATGGATGGGGGGGAATCGTAATGTGGCTTCCGGTTTTCGGACTATTGATTGGAATCACGCTTGGCTTTTTGGTGGATTTTGATATTCCCCACGAATATTCAAATTATCTCTCCATTGCCGTGCTTGCTGCTTTTGATACCTTATTTGGGGGCATACGGGCTCATCTGCAAAATCTTTATGATGAAGTAGTATTTGTAACAGGATTCTTCTTTAATATTATTTTAGCCGCAGGTTTGGCTTTTCTAGGTGTACATCTTGGTGTAGACTTATATTTAGCCGCAATCTTTGTGTTCGGCGTAAGGCTGTTTCAAAATATTGCCCTGATTAGAAGGATCCTAATTGAAAAATGGTCCATTTCCCGGAAAAAGCAGAAAAAAAATCGATAATTTTAAAGGGAATTAAGTCATAAATGACGAATAGTTTATGGCAGTATCTAGTTTATTAATGATATCATTCTCGTTAAAGAAGCGAACAATAAGCATCATAAAGAGAGAAATCTACGAGTTTTGTTCGGGAAATACAAATTGAACCGCTTATTATGAAAAAATTCGCGAGTTGTTTTAATCAGTTCTGTTATTCTATAATGTATAAGTCTTCGATATAAAAATGTTATTCTACTAATACATGTATAAAACTGAAGGAGGTGCCATGGAATGAACAGCAACGAAATATACGTAAGTCTTGACATCGGTACATCCAGTGTAAAAGTTATCATTGGGGAAATGGTCAATGACACATTAAATATAATCGGCGTAGGAAATGTTAAATCAGAGGGGCTCAAAAAGGGTTCGATCGTCGGCATAGATGAAACCGTCCAATCCATTCAAAAGGCTATAGAGCAAGCAGAACGGATGATAGGGATGGAGATAAAAAAGGTAATCGTCGGCATAAGCGGAAATCATGTGACGCTTCAGCCTTGTCATGGGGTAGTAGCGGTATCCAGTGACAATAAAGAGATTACCGAGCATGACGTTTTCCGTGTCAGGGAAGCCGCGGAGTTAATAACGATACCATCCGACAGGGAAATCATCGACGTGGTGCCGATCCATTACAAAGTTGATGAACTTGATGAAATCAGTGATCCAAGGGGCATGATAGGTGTCCGGTTGGAAATGAGAGGGATATTAATCACAGGTCTTCGGACAATTTTACATAATACGCTGCGCTGTGTGGAAAGGGCAGGGTTAGAAATAACCGATATCGCCCTTCAGCCCTTAGCCGCAGGTTCCCTTGTTTTATCCAAGGATGAAAAAGAACTTGGTGTGGCACTTGTCGATATTGGCGGAGGTTCCACGACTCTGGCAATTTTCGAACAAGGCTATTTACAATATACGTCTGTGATACCTATAGGCGGGGAAACACTTACTAAGGACCTTTCCATCGTTCTAAGGACAACGATGGAAGAAGCTGAGAAAATAAAAGTGAAGCATGGACATGCCTTTTATGATGACGCGTCTGAAGATGAAGTATTCCAAATACCGATCATCGGCAGCGATCAGCAGCAGACCTGCAACCAGTTAATGCTTTCGGATATCATTGAAGCGCGGGTGACCGAAATATTCGAGTTGATTCAAGATGATTTGAGGAGACTTGGCTTCCAGGATATACCGGGTGGTTTCGTGTTGACCGGGGGCGTCGTCAAGATGCCGGGAGTCCTGGAGCTTGCTCAATATGTGTTCCAAAACCGAGTAAGGACAGCTGAACCCAATTACATCGGTGTCAGGGAACCCCAATACACGACAGCTGTTGGTTTGATTAAACACGCATGCAAGAAAGAGAGAATGCAAAAAAACACCGCTAATAAAACTCCTGTAGCAGCTGGACAAGCTCAAGAAGATAACGACCAGCGCAGCCAGAAGGTTTCTCAGAAAAACAAAGAGAACACGGCTAAAAAACAAGGTGAAAAAGGTGAATCTAAATTCAAAAAAATCCTGGGTTACTTTTTTGAATAACAATCATTAAGAATCGGGAATTTCGTCAAAATAGGAGGATTGTCATGTTGGAGTTTGATTCTAATCTAGAACAATTAGCAACGATAAAAGTAATAGGTGTTGGCGGCGGCGGAAACAATGCGGTAAACAGAATGATCGAGCATGGTGTACAGGGTGTTGAGTTTATTTCTGTCAATACTGATGCACAGGCTCTTAATCTATCAAAAGCAGAAATCAAAATGCAAATCGGTGGAAAGCTTACACGCGGCTTGGGTGCAGGTGCCAATCCCGAGGTAGGAAAAAAAGCTGCAGAAGAAAGCAAAGAGCAGATTGAAGAAGCGCTTAAAGGTGCCGATATGGTATTCGTAACGGCTGGAATGGGCGGCGGTACGGGAACGGGGGCTGCTCCTGTCATAGCTGGCATTGCTAAAGATCTAGGAGCACTTACAGTGGGTGTAGTTACTCGTCCATTTACCTTCGAAGGCCGAAAACGTGCAACACAGGCACAAGGCGGCATTTCATCCATGAAGGAATCGGTTGATACACTGATCGTCATTCCGAACGACCGCCTCCTTGAAATCGTCGATAAAAGCACGCCAATGCTTGAAGCATTCCGTGAAGCCGATAATGTACTTCGTCAAGGTGTACAAGGGATTTCAGATCTAATTGCTGTTCCAGGTCTAATTAACTTGGACTTTGCCGATGTGAAGACCATCATGTCGAACAAAGGTTCCGCACTTATGGGAATCGGGATTTCTTCAGGGGAAAACCGTGCGGCGGAAGCGGCGAAAAAAGCCATTTCCAGTCCGTTGCTTGAAACATCGATTGATGGTGCCCAAGGTGTACTGATGAATATTACCGGTGGTACGAACCTAAGTCTTTTTGAAGTCCAGGAAGCGGCCGATATCGTGGCTACTGCATCCGATCAAGACGTAAACATGATCTTTGGTTCAGTTATCAATGAAAACTTAAAAGATGAAATCGTCGTTACGGTAATTGCAACAGGCTTTAACGAGGTTGAAGCTTCAATACGGCCTACTGGACGTCCAACACTCGGACAACAGCAGCAATCAAGACCTCAGACACAACAAACGCCACAGCAAAACGTGAAGCGGGAAGTGAAGAGGGAAGAAGTCAATGAACAGCCTGCACGTAATGCCAATCAAGGTGATGAGGCCTTGGATATTCCAACATTCCTCCGTAACCGTAATAGACGCCGTTAATATCGACGTCACATGCCGTCCCCATTTGGGGACGGTTTTTTGTCGTTAATAAATGAGTTCCTTAAAAGCAGTAGTGTCCAATCATAATGGGGCATTCTTCAGCTTTATCACTCTGACCGAAGTACAGAACGCAATCTGCATAATAGTATCCTTGATCTTGCCTGCATGTCCCTCAGCGGTATCTGACGGATCGCCTTGGCAGAAGGGATCCAAAAAGATGAGCGAGCAATAAATTATTAAACTTTTATAACATAAATCGACAGAAGTAAAAGGGAGCAGGATAGTCTCTATGACAGTAATGAAAATATCAATAGCTGTTTTTCTACAAAAAGGGTAAAAATGACTGAAAAACTCTTAAGTTTTCAGTACAAAAAGTGACACACTTTCTAAGGGCAGGTACGCTATACTTTTTGCTAGTGGAAGGTTAGTTCATAAAAGGAGGGGAGGGTGTTTGACTTTATATTTAGATGTGATCTGGTTGTTGAATTGGTTATTTGACTGCCTCCTTTTATATTGGACCGCAATCATTCTCAAACGAAGGGTAGCTCTTTGGCGGGTATGCATCGGCGGGCTGATTGGCTCCTTCATTATCGTATTGGCTTTCACTCCTTTTTATGCACTTGCCGACCGAGTGTACATGAAGATTTTAGTATCCCTGGTCATGGTGCTGGCAACCTTTGGGTTTAATAGGTTAAAACTTTTCATGAAATCGGTGGCCACTTTATATTTCATGACGTTTTTATCGGGAGGAATCCTTCTGGGACTACATTACCTATTTGAATTCCAAATCGTGTCCAAGGACCCTGGTCAATATGCAGGAATCAACCGTTTTGGGGACCCTGTCAGCTGGATATTCGTAATGATCGGGTTCCCGCTCGCATGGCAATTTTCCAAGCGAACACTTGAAGGAATGGAGATGACAAAACTTACACATGAACAAATGGTTTCGGTCTCGGTTAAAATTTCTGACTTCGAAGGAAAATTTCATGGATTGGTGGATAGCGGCAATCAACTATATGACCCGATTACACGTTCCCCAGTAATGATCATCTCTCTTTCTGGCGGGGAAGCAGGAATTCCGGACGATATGCTGGAGCTTTTTAAAAACCCTGAAAACCTGATTAGTCAGGAAGAGCAGCCCGAATATTCATGGACAGGAAGAATGCGTGTCATCCCTTATAAAGTCGTGGGTCATGAACATCAGCTGTTAACCGCAATCAAACCGGATTACATCAAAATTTTTCAAGGAGAAAAAGAATTTCACGTCAAGCAGGGTCTCGTTTCGTTTACCTTTCAGCAACTCTCTCCCGACAATAGCTATCAATCTATCGTTCACCCGAAAATGTTAACCGGGATACCGGTGCAAAATGCCTCCTGAACCATCGATACACTCTTAAATATGACCCATAATCCGTTTATTAGAAGGGAGAATTATTTTGAAGAAATTCATTCTTCGGCTCACTTATTTTTGGTACAAACTATTGTTCAAGCTCGGATTGAAAACGGACGAAATATTTTATATAGGAGGGAGTGAGGCACTGCCGCCTCCCCTTTCAAAGGAAGAAGAAGCTATACTGATCAATAAATTACCCAATGGCGATGAAGCTGCACGCTCGATCTTGATTGAACGTAATTTAAGGCTGGTGGTTTATATTGCCAGGAAATTCGAAAATACCGGCATCAATATTGAAGATTTAATCAGCATTGGTACCATAGGTTTAATCAAAGCTGTGAATACATTCAATCCTGAGAAGAAAATAAAACTGGCTACATATGCTTCGAGATGCATCGAGAATGAAATATTAATGTATTTACGCAGAAATAACAAAATTCGTTCTGAAGTTTCTTTTGATGAACCTCTGAATATTGATTGGGATGGAAATGAACTTCTGTTATCCGATGTACTTGGAACGGACGATGACATTATCACGAAAGACCTTGAGGCAAACGTTGACCGTAAGCTGCTGACAAAAGCACTTACACAGTTATCCGAACGTGAAAAACAGATTATGGAACTCCGTTTTGGACTTGCAGGCGGAGAAGAAAAAACCCAAAAGGACGTTGCCGACATGCTGGGGATTTCCCAATCTTATATTTCGCGTTTGGAAAAAAGGATTATTAAGAGGCTTCGAAAAGAATTTAATAAAATGGTGTAAAAAAATAATGTGCTTAAATGTCAATCAAATCAATACTTTGGTAGCTATATTGAAAAATAATGGGGGATTTCTGTTCTAGCCATGTGCATATTTTTTCCTCCCGCGGAGATACTGTTTTTTGTACAGCGCTCCTGTGAGGAGGGAATAATTTTGTCTCGTAATAAGGTTGAAATCTGCGGTGTGGATACATCAAAATTACCGGTTTTAAAAAATGAAGAAATGAGAAAACTCTTTAAAGAACTGCAAGATGGCGATATTTCAGCAAGAGAGAAACTGGTAAACGGGAATCTTCGACTCGTTCTAAGCGTCATTCAACGCTTCAACAATCGGGGAGAGTATGTAGATGATCTATTTCAGGTAGGCTGTATAGGGTTGATGAAGTCGATAGATAACTTTGACCTAGGTCAAAATGTTAAGTTTTCAACGTATGCTGTACCGATGATTATTGGAGAAATCAGAAGATATCTTCGTGACAATAATCCAATTCGGGTATCCCGTTCTTTAAGAGACATCGCTTACAAAGCTTTGCAGGTAAAAGAGAAGCTCATAAGCCAGACCCTTCGTGAGCCGACAGCTGAAGAAATCGCCAAGGTGTTGGAAGTACCTCATGAAGAAATTGTTTTTGCACTAGATGCTATACAAGATCCAGTTTCACTTTTTGAACCGATTTATAATGATGGCGGGGATCCGATTTATGTACTCGACCAACTGAGTGATGAAAAAAATAAAGATAGTACCTGGATTGATGAAATAGCTATAAATGAAGGCATGAGACGGTTGAATGACCGGGAAAAAATGATCCTTCGCAAACGGTTTTTCCAAGGGAAGACGCAAATGGAGGTAGCCGAGGAAATCGGCATTTCACAAGCACAGGTCTCCCGATTGGAAAAAGCTGCAATCAAGCAAATGAATAAAAATATCCAACAGTAGAAGCTGAGCATGAGAAGTAGTTAGCTGATGCGGGTAGGGCAAAAATGTCGATACCCGCTTAGCAGCTACTTATCCATAGCGGCTTTTTTATTTTGTAGAAAAGCCCTTCCGTGAATCGAATGGACGTTTATTTATCGTATTCTTCATCCTTGAGCGCATCATGTCATATACATAGGAATAGGACCTTCATCTATGATGAAATTTTGAGGAGCTGAGTGATGTGACCAGGATTTCCGAATTTCAAATTAAGGATATCGTCAATATAGCGGATGGTAAGAAATTAGGTAATATGTCAGATCTTGAAATCAATACGGCCACGGGGAAAATAGAGGCCATCGTCGTTTCGAATGGAACCAGATTAATGGGTTTTTTTGGCAAGGAACAGGATATTGTGATTCCGTGGCGCAAAATAAAAAAAATCGGTGCAGATGTCATACTTGTTGAACATCAGACGGTATTTCAAGCAGAACTGAAAGATGAACGGTTTTAAGGTGCATGGCGCAAATATATGATACACTAGACTAAAAATAAAGAGGTTTATAGCATGAAAGAGCCATTTGTTTTAATAAAAGACCAATATATGCTCATTGACAGCTGGAGACAAAAAAATCTCCAGCTCGTAGCGGGCTTCACCACAAAAAATGGGGGAGTCAGTACAGGTGATTTTCAAACATTGAATACCGGTTTTCATGTCGGTGATAAACTTGAAGATGTCCAGGGAAACCGCAGGGTTATAGCCGATAAGCTGATGTTTCCGCTTAATGAATGGATAGGCGCCGAGCAGACACATGAAACGAAAATCCGTCAAGTTACCAGCCGTGATGGCGGGAGAGGTGCTACGGATTATGATTCGGCCTTTAAAGCGACTGACGGATTCTATACGAAGGACCAAAACGCTCTATTGACCCTTTGCTATGCAGACTGCGTGCCCTTATACTTTCTTGCTCCGGCACATGGTATGATTGGGGTGGCACATGCTGGTTGGAAGGGTACCGTTAATGGAATTGCACGAAAAATGGTTGAGGCTTGGCTGAGTGAGGGTATAAAAGCAAGTGAGATATTTACTGTTATTGGACCGTCGATTTGTTCGAAGTGCTATGTAGTTGATGATTATGTCATGGATTTAGTGCAGAATTTGCTGGTAGATATTGACGAAAAGCCCTATAATTTAATCAGTGAAGGACAATATCAGTTGGACCTTAAGCAACTTAATGCATTGATTCTTCAAAAATCAGGAATTCCAAAAAGTCAGATCGACGTTACATCATACTGTACAAGCTGTGATCATGAATTGTTTTTTTCACATCGCCGTGATAACGGGAAGACAGGCAGATTGATGAGCTTTATCGGTTGGAAGGAGGATTTAGAGTAACAGTGAAAGTAGTGGACAATTTAAAAAACATCGAAGAAAAAATAAATAGAGCATGTGAAAATAGTGGAAGGGACCGTGAAGCGATTAAGTTGATTGCAGTAACGAAATATGTTTCGGTCGAGAGAGCGAATGAAGCTTTGGAAGCGGGAATACTCGATTTGGGTGAAAACCGTGACGAAGGGCTTTTGACTAAATATGAAGTGCTCAAGGACAAGCCCACCTGGCATTATATTGGTTCCATGCAAACACGCAAAGTAAAGAATGTCATCGATAAAATTTCGTATATCCATTCATTGGATCGCATTTCTTTGGCAGAAGAAATTCAAAAACGCGCAAAAGAGCCGATAAACTGTTTAGTGCAGGTGAATGTTTCTGGTGAGGAATCAAAACATGGTCTGGATCCTGACGCGACAATGGATTTCATAAAAGGGTTATCCGACTTTGATAAGGTGAATGTTGCAGGATTGATGACGATGGCTCCATTGACCGATGATGAACAGGTTTTGCGGGAATGCTTCCGGAAACTGAAGGACATCCAGGTTGAAATACAAAATTTAGCGTTGAAGCATGCCCCCTGCACTGAATTGTCCATGGGAATGTCCAATGATTTCATGATTGCCATTGAAGAAGGCGCTACAATGATCAGGATTGGTACAGCACTTGTAGGCGAATAATTTTAAGGAGGTACGCTATAGATGTCGTTCGTATCAAAATTTAAATCTTATTTCGCGCTGGATGATGAGTATGAGTACAGGGATGAAGTGATGGAAGAAGAGGAGGCTGAACCAAAAGTCGTGAAGTCAGCTAAACAGCAGCAGTCAGCTTCTGCAGGGAATAATACAAATCAGAATATCGTAAGTTTGCAAAGCGTACAGAAATCTTCTAAAGTAGTATTATTGGAGCCTCGTGCTTATGCAGAAGCCCAGGAGGTAGCTGACCATTTAAAAAACAGGCGCGCTGTAGTCGTGAACCTTCAACGAATCCAGCATGACCAAGGAAAGCGAATCATCGATTTTCTAAGTGGGACTGTCTATGCAATCAGCGGGGATATCCAAAAAATCGGAACAGATATATTCTTATGTACCCCGGACAACGTCGATGTTTCCGGTAATATTACCGGCTTCGCCGCCGAAGAGGAGTACGAAGAAGCGAGGTGGTAATGGTTAATGGGTTTAGTGCTTCAGGGTTTATATTATTTAATTGAAATTTATTCAATGGCATTAATCGTTTACATATTGATGTCATGGTTCCCGAATGCAAGGGAGACATCGATTGGTCAATTTCTGGAAAAGATTTGCGAACCGTATTTAGAACCGTTCAGAAAGTTCATTCCGCCGCTTGGCATGATCGATCTTTCACCTCTTGTGGCCTTGCTGGTTCTTAATTTTGCCAGCGGTTATGGAATCTATTACTTACAGACTTTGATAGGATGATCAACAATTAACCTGACATGCATCTTACTACACAGTCGGAAGATTCTCCGCTGTGTAGTAGCAACGCAGAATGAGTTTAATTCATTCCTTATGATCGACCATTAATTTGATAACTAAGGAGCATTTATTCAATCATGAGTATTTATCAGCATTTCAGGCCGGAGGAAAAAGATTTTATTGACCAGGCTATGAATTGGATTGATCAGGTTAAAAATTCCTACGCTCCGAAACTATCTGATTTTCTTGATCCGCGTCAGCAGGAAATCCTTACTTCCTTAATAGGAAATGATCCGGATGTGAAACTGCAATTCAATGGCGGGAGCGATTTCGTAGAGCGAAAACGTGTGCTCATTTACCCTGATTATTACTCTCCTGAACCACCGGATTTCAATATCTCCTTATACGATATCTCCTATCCAAAAAAATTTGTAACGCTTGAACATAGGCAAATACTTGGAACCTTGATGTCACTAGGGGTAAAGCGGGAAAAATTTGGTGATATAATAGTGACGGAGGAGCATATTCAATTTATAGCTGCCGAAGAGATGGATTCATATCTCACTGGAAATATGGATAAAATAGGTAATGCTTCCGTTTCCATCAAACGGCTTCCAATCGAGAATATCGTCCAAGTTAAGGAAAAATGGGAAGAGCAAGTAACCACAGTCAGTTCCCTTAGGCTTGACAGTGTGCTATCGTCCGTCCTGAATATGTCCCGTCAAAAGACGCAGGCCTTGATAACGTCAGGAAAAGTAAAGGTGAATTTCAAGCAAACGGAAAACGTCTCGGAAGAATGCCGTGAAGGTGATACACTTTCCATCAGAGGTTTTGGCAGGTGTAAAATAGCTTCAATCGATGGGAAAACCAAGAAGGATAAGTGGAGAATCTCGTTAGGCAGACAAAAATAATTCAATAAAAAGCAGGATTTATAAATTTATTGTCGAATATAGAGTTTTAACATACTAGAGTAGAAACCGTTCTGGAGGTGCCGTAATGCCCTTAACCCCGATAGATATACATAACAAGGAATTTAACAAAGTATTTCGAGGGTATGATGAAGATGAAGTAAATGAATTTCTCGACCAGGTCATTAAAGATTATGAACTGATTTTGAGGGAGAAGAAAGAACTTGAAGATAAACTGAACGAGACTTTTGACCGTTTGGGACATTTTACGACAATTGAGGGTACACTTAACAAGTCAATTCTTGTCGCTCAGGAAGCAGCCGAAGAATTAAGGCGCAATGCCCAAAAAGAAGCGAAACTGATCATAAAGGAAGCAGAGAAAAATGCTGACAGGATCGTCAATGAGTCACTTGTGAAAGCAAGGAAAATAGCGATGGATATTGAGGATTTGAAAAAGCAATCCAAAGTATTCCGGACGCGTTTCAAAATGCTTGTCGGTGCACAGCTGGATTTGCTGGACAATGACGATTGGGATCATCTTCTGGATTATGAAGTGGATGCGACTGAAATAGAATTAAATGAGAGAGTGGAAGAGGAAATTTAAACGATTCCTTGACTTTGAACACTTTTTTCGCATATAATTTTTTAACAATACTATTCATTATGAAATTAGACGATGACAGGGAAAGTAAATTCTTCACACACTTATTTTTAGCGAACCGGGGATGGTGAAAGCCCGGAATAAGCGAAGATATTGAAGATCACCCTTGAGTTCTGAGTTGAACCTGCCTAGGCAGTAAGTAAATGAAGCGTTTCATTCACGTTACGAATGCTCGAGAGGTTGGATTCACTATGTGGATCTTTCTAGCCAGGGTGGTACCGCGGGAAGCAAAGCTTTCTCGTCCCTTTTTTAGGGATGAGAGGGCTTTTTATTTTGGCCGGATATCAAGTCATCGGTTCGAATGAATTTTTTTAAAAGACGGATGGAGGATTTTATGATGGAATACAAAGATACCTTATTGATGCCTAAAACTGAATTTCCAATGCGGGGGAATTTACCGAAACGTGAACCGGAAATCCAAGAAAAATGGAAAGAAATGAACATCTATAAAAAAGTGCAAGAACAAACGGAAGGACGTCCTTTATTCATTTTGCATGATGGACCTCCATATGCCAACGGCGATATCCATATGGGCCATGCAATGAATAAGGTTTTAAAGGATTTCATTGTCCGATTTAAATCGATGAGCGGTTTTCAAGCACCGTATGTACCTGGCTGGGATACGCATGGGCTTCCAATCGAAACGGCATTGACGAAAAAAGGCGTGAAAAGGAAAGAAATGAGCGTTGCCGAATTCAGAAAGCTTTGTGAAGAGTATGCTTATGGTCAGATTGACAATCAACGTGAGCAGTTTAAGAGAATAGGGGCCCGTGGTGATTGGGAAAATCCTTATATCACATTAAAGCCTGAATATGAAGCACAGCAAATCAAGGTATTCGGTGAAATGGCGAAAAAAGGCTACATTTATAAAGGGAAAAAACCTGTTTACTGGTCCCCATCAAGTGAATCAGCGCTAGCCGAAGCTGAGATTGAATATCAAGACAAACGCTCTGCGTCGATCTATGTTGCTTTTGAAGTCACAGATGGAAAAGGCGTAATCGATGAAGGCGTCAAAATCATTATCTGGACGACAACTCCATGGACGATTCCTGCCAATCTTGGTATCTCATTGCATCCGCAATTAAATTACGTAGTAGTGGCTGTCGAAAATGAAAAATTCTTACTTGCTGAGGCACTGCTTGAATCGGTAACGGAAACATTAGGCTGGGAAAACCCGTCTATCGAAAAAACGGTAAAAGGTAGCGAGTTGGACCGTGCTGTTGCCAAACATCCTCTTTATGACCGCGAATCTTTAGTGATGTTAGGTGAGCACGTAACGACTGAAGCTGGAACGGGCTGTGTTCATACGGCGCCAGGCCATGGTGAAGATGACTTTATCATTGGGCAAAAATATGGCTTGGACGTACTTTGTCCTGTAGATGAAAAAGGAGTCATGACGGAAGAGGCAGGGGAGTTTGCCGGATTATTTTATGATCAAGCAAATAAACCAATTACCGAAAAATTAACTGAAGCAGGCGCGTTATTGAACTTGACGTTCATTACGCACTCTTACCCACATGACTGGCGGACGAAGAAGCCGACGATCTTCCGTGCAACAGCACAATGGTTCGCGTCAATCAAAGACTTCCGCAGTGAGCTTCTGGAAGCGATTGAAGAAACCAAATGGGTACCGGCTTGGGGCGAAACGCGCCTATTCAATATGGTCCGTGACCGCGGGGATTGGTGTATTTCCCGCCAACGCGCTTGGGGCGTGCCAATTCCAGTGTTTTATGCAGAAAATGGCGAGCCGATCATTACGGATGAAACCATCGACCATATTTCAAACCTATTCCGTGAACACGGTTCAAACATCTGGTTTGAGCGTGAAGCGAAAGATCTTCTGCCTGAAGGCTATACACATGAAGGCAGCCCGAATGGTATCTTCACGAAAGAAACGGATATCATGGACGTATGGTTCGATTCCGGTTCTTCCCATCAAGCGGTACTTGAAGAAAGAGATGACTTGCAGCGTCCTGCTGACCTTTATTTAGAAGGTTCCGATCAATATCGCGGCTGGTTTAACTCATCACTTTCAACAAGTGTTGCCGTTACAGGCAAAGCGCCATATAAAGGTGTACTTAGCCACGGGTTCGCATTGGATGGCGAAGGCCGTAAAATGAGTAAGTCGATTGGGAACGTTGTACTGCCATCCAAGGTCATGAACCAACTTGGAGCAGATATCTTACGCCTTTGGGTAGCTTCGGTGGATTACCAATCGGATGTCAGGGTTTCCGATCCTATTTTAAAACAAGTTTCGGAAGTTTACCGTAAAATCCGTAATACATTCCGCTTCCTGTTAGGGAACTTGGATGGATTCAATCCAAAAACCGATAAAGTGGCAGTTCAAGAATTGCCTGAAGTCGATCGATACATGCTGGTTAAATTGAATAAACTGATCAAACAGTCGAAGCTAAGTTATGAAAATTATGAGTTTGCTACAATTTATAATATGGTCAATAATTTCTGTACACAGGATTTAAGTTCGTTCTACCTCGATTATGCAAAAGACATTCTTTATTGTGAAGCACCAAATGGTAAAGAGCGTTTGGCCATTCAAACGGTCCTTTACGAATCATTGGTCAGCTTAACGAAATTGGTGTCACCGATCCTTTCTCATACAGCTGATGAAGTATGGGCGTTCATTCCGGGTGTAACGGAAGAAAGTGTACAGTTGACATTGATGCCTGAAGAAATTTCAATTGATGATGCTGAAGTCATTGAAGAAAAATGGACGGCGTTCATGGATGTCCGTGATAATGTTCTGAAAGCATTAGAAGAAGCCCGTAACCAGAAGGTCATCGGAAAATCACTGAACGCTAAAGTGATGGTCTATGTTAATGAAGAAACGAAGAATCTGCTTGATGGCATCAAGGAAAGCTTTGAACAGCTATTCATCGTATCCGAATTCGAAATCGCTGGCGATGTGGCAAGTGCCCCAGCAGAAGCGGTTAAACTTGAGGATATAGCGATCCTTGTTACAAAAGCAGAAGGTGAAACGTGTGAACGTTGCTGGAATGTTTCGAAGGAAGTAGGTCAAGTGGAAGAACATCCAACACTTTGCCCGCGTTGTGCTACAGTCGTGAAAGAGCATTACGTGAATCAATAATTCAAAAAAGGAAAGCCGGTCCCTTTATTGAGGGCCGGCTTTTTTGTGTAAAACCTCCATAGGGAATTGCCTTTATCCAATCTCCCCTATATTCTTCAGGTACCGACAGCAGATTCTGTTTTTCGGATTAGTCATTATTTCTAGTTTATGCTACAATTCAAAAGTGAAGATTTGATTAGTTTGGGGGAAAAAATGTGTTTTATTATTTGATTGCCCTTTTGGTCATAGCTCTCGATCAGCTGACAAAATGGATGATTGTGAAAAAAATGGAGTACGGAGAAAGCATTGAAATTATTGAAAACCTTCTATATATCACCTCGCATCGTAATCGTGGGGCAGCATGGGGAATTCTACAAGGTCAAATGTGGTTTTTCTACATCATCACCATCGCTGTCATTATTGGACTTGTCTATTATATTCAGAAAATGGCGAAGGAAAGCGTTTTGCTTGGAGCTGCACTTGCTCTCATGCTAGGCGGTGCGATTGGTAATTTCATCGATCGTGTTGTTCGTCAGGAAGTGGTGGATTTCGTTCATACCTATATTTTCAGCTACAGTTTCCCGGTATTTAATGTTGCTGATGCTGCGCTTTCAATTGGTGTCGGACTGCTCGTGATTCATATGTTTTTAGAAGAAAAAAACGCTAAGGAGAAAGATAATGGATAAAAGGTTATACAGCATCGATGAAACACTAAAAGGAGTTAGGATTGATAAGGCTCTTTCCACTTTGAATGAGGAATGGTCACGTACTCAGGTCCAGCAATGGATTAAGGATGATCATGTTTTGGTAAATGGCACGGCGATAAAGACGAATTACAAAGCTGTTCCTGGCGATACAATCGAAGTGACGATTCCGGATCTTGAGGAATTGGATGCGGTAGCAGAGGAAATGGATTTGGATATCTATTATGAAGATGCAGATGTACTTGTGGTTAATAAACCGAGCGGTATGGTCGTCCATCCGGCACCTGGACATGTATCCGGCACGCTTGTAAATGGATTGATGGCACACTGCAAGGACCTTTCTGGAATCAATGGTGTCATGCGGCCTGGAATTGTCCATCGAATCGATAAAGATACATCAGGTCTATTGATGGTTGCCAAAAATGATATGGCACATGAAAAACTGGTACAGCAGCTTGTTGACAAAACGGTTACCCGTAAATATCAAGCTGTAGTTCATGGTGTGATCCCTCATGACTTCGGAACGATCGATGCACCGATCGGCCGCGATAAAAAAGATCGCCAAAGCATGACTGTCACAGATTCGAATTCCAAAAATGCTGTCACGCATTTCCGGGTCATCGAACGCTTCAAGGATTTCACTTTAGTGGAATGCCAGCTTGAAACAGGAAGGACACATCAAATTCGTGTTCACATGAAATACATTGGCTTCCCGCTAGCGGGTGATCCGAAATATGGTCCGAAAAAGACCCTGAAATTAGATGGACAAGCATTGCACGCCGGTCTTTTGGGTTTCATTCATCCTCGCACAAATGAGTATATGGAATTCGAAGCTCCGATTCCGGAAGAGTTTGAAAATCTAATTAATCAATTGCGTAGAAGTAAGGATTGACAAATTCGTTTTTCTGATATATTATAATAACAACTTAATAAGAACCTTTAACACAGTTCAGAGAGACTGAGAAGGAAACGGATACGCAAAATGGGATAATTATGCCCATGGCGATAAAATCCTCATGCCTTCTTGGCATGAGGATTTTTTGTTGAAATTGACCTATCAGAAAAATGGAATCGGGGTGGCCGACGTGTTGAATGAGAAAGCCATAGTACTTGATGAGAAGGCCATTAGCAGAGCCTTGACGAGAATTGCCCATGAAATTATTGAGAAAAATAAGGGTATTGAGGATTGCGTCTTAATCGGGATACGTACACGCGGGATTTTCCTCGCTGACCGACTTGCAAAGCGCATCAATCAAATAGAAGGCAAGGAAATAGAACTGGGTGAACTGGATATTACACTTTATCGCGATGACCTTTCGAAAAAGACCAATGATGGGGAACCCATCGTAAAAGGTTCAGACATTCCGGTCAATATCACTGACAAGAAAGTGATTTTAGTGGATGATGTTCTTTTCACAGGCAGAACCGTTAGAGCGGCAATGGATGCTCTGGTGGATTTGGGAAGACCTTCGCAGATCCAGCTTGCCGTATTAGTGGATAGGGGACATAGGGAATTGCCGATTCGCGCGGATTTCGTCGGCAAAAACGTTCCGACTTCCCAATCTGAAAAAATTACAGTAACGTTAACAGAAGTAGATGAAATAGATCAAGTTACTATATTAGAAAACTAAACAACATGAAAATTTCATATTACCCTTTTAAAGACAGTCCAGAGAGGCTGGCAAAGGGGAGTCAATCGGGAGAGCTATGCCTATGCATAGGCATTCGCCTTCTGAGAAACCCTCTTTGTATAATGCAAAGAGGGTTTTTGCAGTTTTGATGGAATTTTCATGAGGGGGATACGGAAATGGAAGAAACAAAGAGGGACATCGTACTGGATGTCGAGGACGTTCCAAAGGCTGGCCAGTGGATAACGTTAAGCATCCAGCATTTGTTCGCCATGTTCGGTGCAACGGTGCTGGTGCCATTCTTGGTAGGGTTAAGCCCGGCGGTAGCACTGGTTTCCAGCGGATTGGGCACACTTTCATACTTATTGATAACCAAAGGTCAGATACCAGCTTATCTCGGGTCATCTTTCGCTTTCATTACGCCAATCATCGCGGCAAAGGCATTAGGTGGTCCGGAGGCGGCCATGATCGGCTGTTTTGCAGCAGGGTTCATATATGGGATAGTAGCATTGATTATCCAAAAAGTCGGATTGCGCTGGTTAATGAATATACTTCCTCCGGTTGTGGTGGGCCCGGTCATTATCGTAATCGGATTAAGCCTTGCCGGAACGGCCGTGGACATGGCAATGTATGATCCGCAAGATAAATACAGCGTCACATATATAGTTATAGCGCTGATCACTTTAGCGGTAACCATCATCTGTAACGTGTTCTTTAAAGGATTCATTAACTTGATCCCGATTTTAATGGGAATCATAGTGGGCTACGCCTGTTCGGCTGTTGCAGGAATAATAGATTATGAACCGATCAAGTCAGCACAATGGTGGGAAATGCCTGACTTCATGTTGCCATATGTAACCTATACACCGACCTTCTCATGGGAAGTCATTGCCATCATGGTACCCGTCGCCATCGTAACTTTATCAGAACATATTGGTCACCAAATGGTACTGAGCAAAGTAGTCGGCAGAAACTTTTTGGAAAAGCCAGGTTTGCATCGCTCGATTTTAGGAGATGGAGCAGGAATCATGATTGGTTCCTTCATCGGTGGGCCGCCGCTGACATCATATGGAGAAAATATTGGGGTCCTGACGATGACAAAGGCATACAGTGTGTATATCATCGGCGGTGCAGCATTGACTGCAATCATCTTTGGCTTTAACGGTAAGATTTCAGCAGTGATCAGCTCGATACCCAGCGCGGTGATGGGCGGCATTTCCATCTTGCTCTTCGGTATCATCGCATCAAGCGGATTAAGGATGCTGATTGATAATAAGGTCGATTTTGACAAGAAAAGAAACCTGATGATAGCTTCAGTCATCCTGGTGTTAGGAATCGGAGGAGCGTTCGTACAACTATCGGAAACGGTATCGCTTTCTGGAATGGCACTTTCAGCCATCGTCGGAATCCTTCTTAACTTGATTCTTCCGGACCGTGAAAAAATATCCGGAGATATATTTGAAAAATAAGATACTGCATCAAAACAATAAATCACCTTTTAAAAGAAGTCCGGAGAGGCTTAAAAGGGTGTTGCTGTAAAGATGAATGAGAACGGGATAAAGTGTAAACCATTCCGTGTCCTTACAATCTTTATGACCTACACCCTGTCCTTAATGGCGGGGTGTTTTTTATGCCCCGCATCACAAATGTGAAAGGAGCAGGATCGATGAAAAAATTATTGACCATGAATGAATTGACTTTGACTGATATTGAAAGAATTTTACATGAGGCAGAGGGTTTTGCCAACGGATCTAGCTGGAATCCAAAGCAGCAGACCACAGTTGCCAACCTCTTCTTTGAACCAAGCACACGTACAAAATCAAGCTTTGAAATGGCTGAAAGAAAACTGGGACTTGAGGTCATTCCTTTTGATGCGGGTACATCATCCGTGTTAAAAGGCGAAACCTTATATGACACTGTTAAAACTTTAGAAGCAATAGGTGTAAATGCCTTGATCATCCGTCATGAACAGGATAATTATTTTGACGAATTGAATGAGAAGATCGGGATTCCAATAATCAATGCAGGGGATGGCTGCGGAAATCACCCAACCCAATCATTACTGGACTTATTGACGATAAAACAAGAGTTTAAAAGTTTTAAAGGTCTGAAGATTGCGATAATCGGTGATGTGATGCATAGTCGGGTTGCAAAATCGAATGCAGAAGCATTGACCCGTTTAGGAGCGAATGTCGTATTTTCGGGTCCGCCTGAATGGTTTGACAGAACAAACAGTTTAGGAAGGTATGAAGACATCGATCATGCGGTAGCTACAGCGGATGTGGTCATGCTGCTCAGAATACAGCATGAAAGGCATGTTGAAAAATACGATCACGCAAATGGAGATTATCTGGAAAGTTTCGGCCTGACCAAACAACGTGAAAAAAATATGAAACCGGATGCGATCATCATGCATCCTGCACCAATAAACCGCGGTGTTGAAATAGACAGTGATTTAGTCGAATGCAGCCGCTCAAGAATTTTCAAACAAATGGAGAATGGCGTATTCATTAGAATGGCCGTATTAAAAAATGTGCTTGAACAATCCGAAGGGGGAAACATTCATGAAAACAGTAATCAAAAATGGAGTATTGCTAGATAATCAAAACTCATTCAAAAAAGCGGACATTGAAATGGAAGGCAAGGTCATCACAAAAATCGGCGAGAACTTGGCAACGGAAAATTGTAAGGTAGTTGACGCTGAAGGGTTACTTATTACATCAGGATTTGTTGACCTGCATGTCCATCTACGTGAACCGGGCGGTGAACATAAAGAAACAATCGCAAGCGGGACGCTTGCAGCGGCAAGAGGCGGTTTCACTACGGTAGCGGCGATGCCGAATACAAGGCCAGTTCCTGATACAGTGGAGAACCTTGAGGCGCTTAACAGGAAGATTGAAGAAACGGCTCATGTCAGGGTACTTCCATATGCATCCATTACGATTAGGGAAGCAGGCAAGGAGCTGACCGACTTTTCTTCATTAAAACAAACGGGTGCTTTCGCCTTTACGGACGATGGCGTAGGAATTCAAGAAGCCGGGATGATGCTGGAAGCGATGAAACGGGCAGCAGCTCAAGATATGGCCATAGTTGCTCATTGTGAAGACAATAGCTTAATCAATAAAGGCTCCGTCCATGAAGGAAGATTCTCAAAAGAACAGGGGATCAATGGAATTCCGTCCGTATGTGAAGCTGTACATATTGCCCGGGATATCCTTCTTGCCGAAGCGGCTAACTGCCATTATCACGTGTGCCATATATCCACGAAGGAATCGGTAAGGACGGTAAGGGATGCAAAACGTGCAGGTATCCGAGTTACAGCCGAAGTTACACCGCATCACTTATTATTGTGTGAAGATGATATACCGGGACTTGATACGAATTATAAAATGAACCCGCCATTAAGGGGCCGTGAAGATCGGGACGCGTTGATTGAAGGACTGCTTGACGGAACCATCGATTTTATAGCAACAGACCATGCCCCGCATGCGGCAGAGGAAAAGGCGCAGGGGATGCAGCTGGCTCCTTTCGGAATAGTAGGATTGGAAACGGCCTTCCCGCTGCTTTACACCGAATTGGTTAAAAAGGGCGTCATAACATTAAAGCAATTGATCGATTTCATGACAATCAAACCATCTGAAAGTTTCTCCCTTCCTTATGGAGAGCTAAAGGAAGGTGCTACTGCGGATATCGTGCTCATCGATTTGGAAACGGAAAAAGAAATCAATGCTGAAGAGTTTGCTTCAAAAGGGAAAAATACACCTTTTAATGAAAAGAAATGTTATGGCTGGCCAGTCATGACGATTGCAGAAGGAAAAATAGCTTGGGAAAAAGGACGTGTTCAAGGATGAAAAGACAGCTAATTTTAGAAGACGGGACAGTATTCCTTGGGGAAGCATTCGGAGGGGACGTAGAAAAAATAGGTGAAGTCGTTTTTAACACAGGAATGACGGGGTACCAGGAGATTCTATCCGATCCATCGTATTGCGGTCAAATCGTTACACTTACGTATCCATTAATCGGGAACTACGGGATAAACCGGGATGACTTTGAATCCATCAATCCAGCCATAGCAGGATTCGTCGTTAAGGAAACAGCAGAACTTCCTTCCAACTGGCGAAACCAATTATCACTAGATGAATATCTGAAAATGAAGAACATACCTGGAATAAGCGGAATCGATACGAGAAAGCTGACAAGAATCATCAGGAAATCAGGTGCACTTAAAGGGGCGCTTTGCAATATCAATAAAGATGCAAATGAAGTGGTTTCCCAATTGAAAGCAACTGTGATTCCTTCTAATCAGGTAAAACAGGTTTCAACAAAAGCACCTTATTCCAGCCCGGGCAGAGGCCCGCGGGTAGTTCTTGTAGACTACGGCATGAAGCATGGGATTTTACGTGAGTTGACGAAGCGCGGCTGTGATGTCGTGGTTGTGCCTTATAACGTCACGGCCGAAGAAGTGATGCAATATCATCCGGATGGCGTGATGCTTTCAAACGGTCCTGGAGATCCGAAAAGTGTTCATGAGACGCTCGAAATGATCCGTACAATCCAAACGCAAGTGCCGTTATTCGGAATCTGTTTAGGACATCAATTATTCGCACTTGCAAACGGGGCGGATACTGCAAAATTAAAATTCGGCCATCGAGGTTCGAATCATCCGGTTAGGGACCTTCGTACCGGAAAAGTATCCATCACATCTCAAAATCATGGATATACAGTTGAAGAGCTTTCCATAGAAAGTACAGATCTTATTGTGACACATACAGCATTGAATGACGATACGATTGAAGGTCTGCGCCATAAAAAGTATCCGGCTTTCACCGTACAATATCACCCGGAAGCATCACCAGGTCCGGAAGATGCCAACTACTTATTCAATGAATTCTTACAAATGATTGAAGCTGCAACCAACAAGGGGGAAAAAACATGCCAAAACGCACTGATATAAAAAGCATCCTAGTAATTGGTTCCGGTCCGATCGTCATCGGACAGGCCGCCGAGTTCGATTATGCAGGAACCCAAGCGTGTATAGCCTTAAAAGAAGAAGGTTATCGAGTGATCCTGATTAACTCTAACCCTGCTACAATCATGACAGACACTGAAATGGCTGACGCGGTTTATATCGAACCGATCACATTGGAATTTGTCAGCAAAATCATTCGTAAAGAGCGCCCGGATGCACTGTTACCTACCTTGGGCGGACAGACTGGCTTGAACATGGCCGTTGAGCTTGCCGAATCAGGAATCCTGGAAGAATGCAATGTCCAGATTCTTGGTACCAAACTTTCGGCTATCCAACAAGCGGAAGACCGTGACCTTTTCCGTACGCTAATGAACGATCTTGGGGAACCAGTGCCTGACAGCGACATTATTCATAACTTGGAAGAAGCTTATACATTCGTTGAACGAGTCGGTTATCCAGTCATTGTTCGTCCAGCCTTCACGCTTGGCGGAACAGGCGGTGGGATTTGTGATAACGAAGAGCAGCTTATCGAGATCGTTGAGGGTGGCCTGAAAAGCAGCCCGGTTCACCAATGTCTGCTTGAGAAGAGCATTGCCGGTTTCAAAGAAGTGGAATATGAAGTGATGCGTGATTCCAATGATAATGCAATAGTCGTTTGTAATATGGAAAACTTCGATCCTGTCGGTGTCCATACAGGCGATTCAATAGTTGCGGCACCAAGCCAAACATTAAGTGACAGAGAGTATCAAATGCTTCGAAATACGTCTTTGAAGATTATCCGCGCCTTGAAAATTGAAGGTGGATGTAATGTTCAGCTTGCGCTAGATCCAAACAGCTATCAATATTATGTCATTGAAGTGAACCCAAGGGTCAGCCGTTCTTCGGCACTTGCTTCAAAAGCGACTGGGTATCCAATTGCAAAGCTAGCAGCAAAGATAGCCGTTGGGTTGACGCTTGATGAAATGATGAACCCTGTCACAGGCAAAACCTATGCCAGCTTTGAACCGGCACTGGACTATGTCGTTACGAAAATTCCGCGCTGGCCTTTCGATAAGTTCGAAAGCGCCAACCGGAGACTCGGGACCCAAATGAAAGCGACCGGAGAAGTCATGGCAATCGGCCGTACATTCGAAGAATCCATCTTAAAAGCTGTCCGTTCCCTTGAAGCGGGTATATACCATCTTAACTTGAATGACGAGTTTGAGGATGGAAAAATAGAGAAACGGATCCGAAAAGCCGGAGATGAACGGTTATTCTATATCGGTGAAGCTTTAAGAAGGGGCAAAACGATCGAAACCATCCACGAATGGAGCCAGATCGATTTATTCTTCTTGCATAAGTTGAAAAAGATAATCGACTTTGAAAAGCAGCTTAAAGAACATTCATTTGATTGTGAAGTATTGCAAAAGGCTAAAGAACTAGGGTTTTCTGACAAAACGATCGCGGAAATATGGGAAGTTCCCGAAATTGACGTCTATGAGTACCGGAAACAGCAAGGAATCATCCCTGTTTACAAAATGGTTGATACATGTGCTGCCGAATTCGAATCGGAAACACCGTATTTTTATGGGACATATGAAGATGAGAATGAATCCATCGTGACCGACAAGAAAAGTGTCATTGTTCTGGGATCAGGTCCAATTCGGATTGGGCAAGGAGTAGAGTTTGATTATGCGACCGTACATTCGGTATGGGCCATTAAAGAAGCGGGATATGAAGCGATCATCATCAACAACAATCCCGAAACAGTTTCGACGGATTTCAGTATCTCCGACAAACTTTATTTCGAACCATTGACTATTGAAGATGTCATGCACGTCATCGATTTGGAAAAACCGGAAGGGGTCATCGTCCAGTTTGGCGGACAGACAGCAATCAACCTTGCAGATGGTCTTGTTGAAAGAGGAGTGAAAATCCTTGGTACTTCACTTGAAGACCTGGATAGGGCGGAAAATCGCAATAAATTTGAAAAAGCACTTAAGGATTTAGGCATTCCGCAGCCAAAGGGTAAAACCGCAACATCGGTTGATGAAGCGATCGTCATCGCTGAAGATATTGGTTACCCTGTTTTAGTAAGGCCATCGTATGTTCTCGGAGGAAGAGCGATGGAAATCGTCTATAAACAAGAAGAATTACTGCATTACATGAAAAATGCCGTGAAAATAAATCCAGATCATCCTGTCCTGATAGACCGCTACTTAACGGGTAAGGAAATCGAAGTCGATGGTATTTCCGATGGTGAAACGGTCGTTATCCCTGGAATCATGGAGCATATCGAACGTGCCGGCGTCCATTCAGGTGATTCGATTGCAGTTTATCCGCCGCAAAATTTAACGGAAAAACAAAAAGAAGTAATCATCGACTATACGACCCGATTGGCAAAAGGCTTGAATATAATTGGTCTCTTGAACATTCAATATGTCATCAGCAATGAAGAAGTGTATGTAATTGAAGTAAATCCACGTTCGAGCCGGACCGTTCCATTCTTAAGTAAAATTACGAATGTGCCGATGGCTAACTTAGCCACGAAGGTCATCTTGGGACACACACTAGAAAGCCAAGGTTACCAATCTGGGTTAGTGCCAGAACAAACTGGGGTCTTTGTGAAAGTGCCGGTCTTCTCTTTTGCAAAATTAAGAGGCGTGGACATTTCTCTCGGACCTGAAATGAAATCGACTGGTGAAGTAATGGGGAAAGATAGCACCCTTGAAAAGGCTTTATATAAAGGGTTGGTCGCTTCCGGCTTCAAAATTAAGGGGCATGGTTCGGTGTTATTGACGATATCGGATAAAGATAAGCAAGAAGCGCTACTTTTAGCAAGACGTTTCCATAATATCGGTTTCAAGTTGATAGCCACCAGCGGAACTGCGGCCCTATTGCAGCAATCGGGCATCCCGACTGCGATTGTCGGTAAAATTGGCGAAGAAGGTACAAACCTGCTGGATGTTATCCGGAACGGGGAAGCGCAATTTGTCATAAATACTTTGACAAAAGGCAAGCAGCCGGCCCGGGATGGTTTCAGAATCCGACGTGAATCGGTTGAAAATGGAGTAACATGCTTAACATCACTTGATACGGCAGAAGCTATTTTAAGAGTGATAGAATCCATGACCTTCTCGGCAGAAGCAATGGGAAAAACGGAAAAAAGTCGTGAGGTGAGCTATATATGATCAAGAAGGAAAGAATGAAGGTGTTAAATCATAAGGAGCTGGCCCCATCCATCTTTGAACTTACTCTGCAAGGTGAATTGGTTTCAGAGATGAAGCAACCAGGCCAGTTTGTCCAGGTCAAGACAACAGAAGGCACTGAGCCATTGTTAAGACGCCCGATTTCAATTTCTTCTTACAACAGCAGTGAAAAACAGTTCACGATGATATACCGGGCTGAAGGGAAAGGAACGACGCTGTTATCACAGCGTAAAGAGGCGGAAGCGGTCGATATTCTTGGACCCCTTGGCAACGGATTTCCCGTTCATGAGGCCAAAAAGGGAGAAACGGCATTATTGGTTGGCGGCGGGATTGGTGTCCCGCCCCTGTATCAACTATCACAGATGTTGGTTGCGAAAGGTGTTAAGGTAATCCATGTATTGGGCTTCCAGACCAAGTCAGCCATCTTTTACGAAAAAGAATTCAGTGAATTAGGTGATACCCATATAGCCACGGTGGATGGTTCATATGGGACAAAAGGATTTGTTACGACTGTAATAGACAACCTGGAGCAAGAGTTTGCAACGATCTTTTCCTGCGGGCCTACACCAATGTTAAGAGCGTTGGAAGCGGGCTATCGTGAGAAAAAGCTTTACCTGTCCCTCGAGGAAAGGATGGGCTGCGGCATCGGTGCATGCTTTGCCTGCGTGTGTCATACAGGGGATGATCCAACTGGATTCAGTTATAAAAAGGTATGCAGCGATGGACCCGTATTCCGGGCAGGAGAGGTGGTACTATGAGCAGGCTTTCAGTTGAATTACCAGGATTACATTTGAAAAACCCAGTCATGCCAGCATCTGGATGCTTTGGATTCGGCCGTGAATACAGTCAATTTTTCAACTTGGATATTCTTGGGGCGATCATGATCAAAGCGACCACTCCTGAGCCGAGGTTCGGTAACCCTACTCCGCGTGTTGCGGAAACCTCTTCGGGAATGCTGAACGCCATCGGTCTGCAGAATCCAGGTTTAGAAAAGGTCATCAGTGAAGAGCTGGCCTGGCTAGGTGGGTATGATGTTCCCATCATCGCCAACGTTGCAGGTTCGCAAATAGCTGACTATGTAAAGGTTGCCAGGGAAATAAGCAAGGTGGGGAATGTAAAAGCACTTGAATTGAATATCTCTTGTCCGAATGTAAAAGAAGGAGGCATAGCTTTCGGTACGGTACCGGAAGTTGCCAAAGAGGTAACCAAGGCGGTCAAGGAAGTATCTTCCGTTCCTGTATATGTGAAGCTTTCACCGAATGTCAGTGATATTGTGGAGATGGCCAAAGCTGTAGAAGAAGGCGGGGCCGACGGGCTGACAATGATAAATACATTAGTCGGCATGCGGTTGGATTTAAAGACTGGTAAACCGATTCTTTCGAACAGAACGGGAGGTTTATCTGGTCCTGCAATAAAACCTGTTGCGCTCCGGATGATTTATGAGGTAAGCCAGCAAGTGTCGATTCCAATAATCGGAATGGGCGGCATCGCTACAGCGGAAGACGTCATCGAATTTTTCTATGCGGGTGCCAGTGCTGTTGCGGTGGGAACCGCGAACTTCGTGGATCCCTTTGTATGCCCGACCATCATTGAAGAATTACCGAAATTGTTGGATGAGCTGGGATTTGACCATATTTCAGAATGTACCGGAAGGAGCTGGAAGCAGAATGAAACAGTCACTAATTATCGCTCTTGATTTCCCTGACTTCATTCAAACGGAGAAATTCCTAAAACAGTTCCACTCGGAAAAACTGGCTGTTAAAGTGGGGATGGAATTATTTTATCAGAATGGACCATCAATAATCTCTTTCGTAAAAGAGCAAGGCCACGATGTGTTTTTGGACTTGAAGCTTCATGATATTCCGAATACGGTCAAAATGGCCATGACAGGATTGGCAACTTTAGGTGCCGACTTGGTCAATGTACATGCGGCGGGTGGCCAAAAGATGATGGAAGCAGCCATCGAAGGCCTGGATAAGGGAACGTCCGCTGGTAAAAAGCGTCCATTATGCATAGGGGTTACCCAACTGACGAGCACGTCACAAGAACAAATGAATGTTGAGCAAAACATTGCCGGATCTCTGGAGGATTCGGTCCTCCATTATGCAAAACTTACTAAACAGGCAGGATTGGATGGCGTCGTCTGTTCCACTCATGAAGTAAAGAACATACATGAACGCATCGGTCATGAATTTTTAACGGTCACACCTGGAATCCGAAATGCAGGAGGACAGACGCATGATCAAAAGAGAATTGCCACGCCTGAACAGGCTAGGGAATTTGGAGCGGATGCCATCGTTGTAGGAAGAGCCATAACGGGGGCGGAAGATCCATTAAGGGCTTATTTGGATATGAAAGCAGCTTGGGAGGGAATATCATGTTAAATAATAAGATAGCTGAACATCTATTGGAAATAAAAGCAGTGTACCTACAGCCGAATGACCCATTTACTTGGGCATCTGGAATTCAATCACCCATTTATTGTGACAACCGCTTAACCCTTTCATACCCAGAGGTTCGCAATGAAATAGCGGAAGGATTGAAAGGATTGATTGAACAGCACTTCCCTGAGGCTGAACTGATTGCAGGCACAGCAACTGCCGGCATTCCGCATGCAGCTTGGGTGAGTGAAAAATTAAATGCACCGATGTGCTATGTTCGATCCAAAGCCAAGGAGCACGGAAAGGGCAATCAAATCGAAGGCCGCGCTGTTCCAGGACAAAAAGTGGTGGTTGTGGAAGACTTGATTTCAACCGGGGGAAGTGTAATTACTGCTGTTAACGCGCTGAAGGAAGCAGGCTGTGATGTTCTAGGAGTCGTTTCGATCTTTACTTATGAATTGGAAAAGGGAAAAGAAAAATTCGATGCTGAGGGCATTATTAACCATTCGTTGAGTGACTACTCGACTTTGATAAAAGTCGCTAATGAAAAAGGGTACATCACGGCAGATGAATTGGAAAAGCTAAAAAAATGGAGGGAGAATCCGGCTGATACAGCTTGGATTTCAGCATGAAAATAGAGGCGGCCCAATCACGGAGGATTGGGCCGCCTCTATTTTTTTACTCCTTTACCGCTTCCTTTAAGCGTATGACGGTATCGGCATCAGGTGTAATATATACGGTCTGCTGTTGCTCATAGATCACGAACCCGGGCTTGGAACCATTCGGTTTCTTGACATGGCGAACTTGTGTGAAGTCAACGGGCACTGAGCTCGATTGCTTAGCTTTACTGAAGAAAGCTGCTAATACGGCTGCCTCTTTTATCGTTTCTTCACTTGGCGATTCATTTCGAATCACAACATGTGAGCCAGGTATATCTTTGGTATGAAGCCATATTTCATCACGGCGTGCAAACTTATTGGTTAGGTAATCATTTTGTTTATTATTCTTCCCGACAAAAATGAGATCTCCATCTGTAGCATAATATGTTTCAAGCTGCGGTTTTGCATTTGCAGGCTTTTTCATGCCTTTTTTCTTTTTTTGCCGAATATATCCTTCTTCCTGAAGTTCTTCGCGAATCTCCTCTATATCTCTGGGTGACGCTGATTGAAGCTGCTGATGCAAGGCTTCAAAGTAGGCCAATTCCAATTTTGTTTTTTCGATTTGTTCTTGGACGACTCCGACTGCATTTTTGGACTTTTGGTATCTGGAGAAGTACTTTTGTGCATTATCTGATGGATTTTTTAAAGGGTCAAGCGGGATGGTGACCATACTTTGATCTTCATCATAATAATTGACGACTTCTATTTCCTTCATGCCTTTTTTCATTTGATATAGATTAGCTGTAAGCAGCTCACCGAACAACTGATACTGTTCCCCGCGTTCCGTATCTTTTAATGTACGTTCGAGCTTCCCGATTTTTTTTGAGTTCTTTTCGATTTCATTCGTAATGAAACGTTCTACATCCTGGCTCTTTTGCTTAACCCGATCTCTTTCTGCCTTTCCGAAGTAATAGCGGTCGAGCATCTCGCTCAATGAAGAAAACGTACGTTGATTGCCAGTCAGATGCTCTAGTGAAAGCATATAAAAAACTTCTTTATTTCCATCTTGTTTGATCGTGGCGGAATACTTCTGCTCCGAGATTTCCTGGATAATACTTAAAAATGCTGAAGGAAGGGTCGTGCTGTTGGCAAGTCCAGCCCGGTAGACGGCTTCCTTTGCAACTAATGGTGAAACTCCGGAAAAATGGGCAACAAGCTGTCGATCCAGCTTTCCTGCATTGAAGTCGATATTCTTCCTGATATCGTCCTCGGTAGCATCGAAGGGATTATTCTTTTCTTGTGCGGGTGGAGCCTTATATTCCTGGCCGGGTAATATCGCCCGATAACTGTTTACTGCATGTGAAACATGCTTAATGCTGTCCAAAATCATATTCCGTTCTTTATCGACTAAAACTATGTTGCTGTGACGCCCCATGATTTCGATGATTAACTGCTTTTGGGAGACATCACCAAGCTCATTGCGGCCCTTCACTTCAAAAATGATCATCCTATCAAGTTCATATTGATAAATATTTTCTATCGTGTAGCCTTCGAGGTGCTTCCTAAGAAGCATGCAGAACATGGGTGCTTCTTTGGGATTTTCATAGCTTTCTTCGGTCATTTGCACCCTCGAATAACTTGGATGGGCTGACAATAAGAGCTTATGGTTCTTACCTCCAGCACGAACAACCAGTATTACTTCATTTTTATAAGGCTGATGTACCTTATTGATTCGTCCACCTTTTAATATAGAAGCGATTTCTTCCGTCATCGCTTTCGTAAATAATCCATCAAATGACATTCTATTTTTACTTCCTTTACATAAGATTTTCTAAGATACTCATTTTGCTAGGCGTTATCAGTGCATCAGGACTGCTCATTTTAGCTAATCACAAATTTAAGCGAACTGGGTGAAAAGCTGAAGCTGCCGTTCGGGAATATTGAATGGATGCTATTTTTATAGGTTCCTGAGATTAATCCTAAATTTGACCATCCATCATGATTAGCTCTCGTTCATTCATTATATTATCCGCATCGTTCTTCTTTCCGCAATTCTGTTTAATTATAGCATTATTTTGGACGAGTCTGAATAATCATGGAAGAAGAGCAGGTTGTTTTATGTATCGGTAAGCAGGCAGGTGTTGGATGGGTAAAGCAAAAAGCGCCTGTTGAGATGTATACAGGAGCCTATTTCATTCTATTCAAAGGGATGTGTGATACTTGATGGAGTTCAAGGAAATGAATAATCAAGAAATGGAGAAAGCGCTTCAAACAAACGTTACACACGGTTTGGACGATGATGAAGTAAAGGACAGGCTGCGAAAGCATGGCTTTAACGAATTGAAGGAAGGAGAAAAACAGTCTGCCATTCTTTTATTCTTCGCCCAATTCAAAGATTTCATGGTCATCGTTTTACTTGCCGCGACATTGGTCTCCGGGATATTGGGTGAATATATCGATGCGATTGCCATCATGGCGATTGTTTTTTTGAATGGATTACTTGGTTTTTTTCAAGAACGGAAGGCAGAAAAATCCTTGGATGCCCTAAAGGAAATGGCTGCGCCGCAGGTTAACGTGCTTCGAGGTGGACAGTGGCTGAAAATCCCATCGAAAGAAGTCGTTGTGGGGGATATCCTGAAGTTTTCGAGCGGTGACCGAATTGGTGCCGATTTACGGATCGTCGACCATTCAAGCCTTGAAATAGAAGAGTCTGCACTTACCGGCGAGTCACTCCCGGCCGTTAAATGTTCCGATCCATTGATGAATGAAGTCGAAGGTATCGGTGATCAGGAAAATATGGCTTTTATGGGAACGATGGTGACAAGAGGAAATGGAATCGGAATCGTAACCGCTACAGGTATGAATACGGCGATGGGCAAGATTGCGGATCTCCTGCAGACTGCAGAAACAAAAGAAACACCGCTTCAGCGGAGGTTGGAGCAGCTAGGCAAAATTTTGATCGTCACGGCTTTAATATTAACTGTAATTGTGGTCCTGACTGGTGTCATTCAAGGGCATGACCTCTATACGATGTTTTTGGCCGGGGTATCATTGGCTGTTGCTGCGATTCCCGAAGGCTTGCCAGCCATTGTGACCGTAGCCTTGTCTTTAGGCGTTCAGCGTATGATCAAACAAAAAGCGATTGTCCGCAAACTTCCTGCCGTAGAAACGCTAGGCTGTGCAACGGTGATTTGCTCAGATAAGACAGGAACCCTGACCCAAAACAAAATGACGGTGACGAAGGTTTGGAGTGGAGGGAAAACTTGGGATGTCAGCGGTACTGGTTATAAACCTGTCGGAGAGTTTTCTTTAGAGGGAGTTTCAGTTGCCCCGAGAAACCATAATGCATTGCTGCAAATAATTACATTCGGCATGCTCTGTAACAAAGCTGAGTTAAAGGAAAATGGTAAACAATATATTTTAGACGGTGATCCGACAGAAGGGGCGATGTTAGTCGCGGCAATGAAAGCAGGGTTGACGAGGGAACACCTGTCTAAGAGGTTTACGATAGTCAAGGAGTTTCCGTTTGACTCGAGCCGCAAAATGATGAGTGTCATAGTGAAGGATGATAAAGATAATCATTTTGTCATCGCAAAAGGGGCCCCTGACGTATTGATCGCCCAGTCCGATACGATTCTTTGGGAAGGAAGGTCGGAAATATTAAATCGGGAGAGTAAGGAAAGGGTACAGCAGGACATGAATGAGCTTGCCTCGCAGGCACTTCGAATGATTGCTGTTGGTTATAAACCCCTTTCAAAAGGAACGATTTTGCTTCAAGAAACCGAAGCTGAGCGCAATTTGACCTTCATGGGACTGCAGGGCATGATCGATCCCCCGCGTCCGGAGGTGAAGCAGGCAGTTAAGGAATGCAGGGATGCCGGGATCAAAACTGTCATGATTACTGGCGACCATGTAATAACCGCAAAGGCAATAGCTAAAGAACTTGGTATTTTAAAAGGAAAAGACCGTGTACTTGAAGGACGGCAATTGGCGGACATGGATGTCGGGGAACTTGAGGAAGTTGTTGAAAGTGTTTCGGTATTTGCCCGCGTTTCCCCAGAACATAAGTTAAAAATCGTAAAAGCCTTGCAAAATAAAGGACATGTCGTTGCAATGACAGGGGATGGAGTCAATGATGCCCCTGCAATAAAATCAGCGGATATTGGTATATCCATGGGCATCACTGGTACTGATGTCGCGAAGGAAGCTTCTTCCTTGATATTGGTTGATGATAATTTTGCCACAATTAAATCGGCCATCAAAGAAGGCAGGAATATTTATGAAAACATCAGGAAGTTCATCCGTTATCTGCTTGCTTCCAATGTGGGGGAGATTTTGGTCATGTTTTTTGCGATGCTATGTGCCTTGCCTTTACCTTTGATACCAATCCAGATCTTATTCGTGAACCTTGTAACTGACGGACTGCCCGCGATGGCGTTGGGTCTGGATGCCGCCGAAGAAGATGTAATGAAAAGGAATCCAAGAAATGCCAATGAAGGTGTTTTTGGAAGAGGGCTTGGCTGGAAGATCATTTCACGCGGTTTTCTGATCGGGGTTTCTACATTGATCGCATTTTATGTTGTATATCGTGCAAATCCCGAAAACCTTGCTTATGCACAAACGATTGCTTTCGCTACCTTGGTACTGGCTCAGCTTATACATGTATTCGATTGCCGAAGTGAACGTTCGATCTTCTCGAGAAATCCATTCGGTAACCTTTATCTAGTGGGGGCGGTATTATCCTCCCTATTATTGATGGTAGCCGTCATGTATGTGCAGCCTTTACAAACAATCTTTCATACGGTACCGATTTCGGGAAGGGATTGGCTATTAGTAATAGGAATGGCATCCATTCCAACTTTTTTACTGGCTGGAACCTTTTTAGCAAGAAAAGCACAATGATATATGATATAATCTTTAAGGTGGTAGAGTCTTGCTCTATTGCCTTTTTATTTTTGTAGTATTTTATTTGTGAGCTAAAGTTTTCGTGCTGTAGCTAATATATAATGAATGTTAAAGGCTAAATTACTACATTATGTTTGATAGGATGTGGAACCATGGTTACCAGTATGACGGGCTATGGAAGAGAAGAAGCGGAAAACGAACAGGTCAAGGTTTTTGCTGAAATTAAGACCGTGAACCATCGTTTTTGTGAATATACGATTCGAATGCCGCGCCAGCTTTTAGTTTTGGAAGAAAAGGTGAAAAAGAAGGCGAATCAATACATAAGAAGGGGACGGGTGGAAATCTTCATTACAGTTGAAGGTGAGAGCCTGGTTTCCAAAAAGGTGAAGATCGATTGGGATCTTGCTGATCAGTATGTGGGATTGATGGAAGAAGTCAAGGGAAAATACAATCTGGAAAGTTCCATTACATTACAGGATATGCTGCAACTTGAATCGATTTTCATAACGGAGGAAGTACCTGCGGTTCCTGCCGATTTGGAATCCTTGTTATTGAAGGCTGTCACGGGGGCATTGGAAAATCTAAAAAAAATGCGGAATCTGGAAGGTCAGGAACTGGCCTTGGACATGAAACGCCAGCTTGAAAAGTTTGGTGAGATTGTAGCAGGGGTCAAAATGCATGCACCTTCAGTCGTCGAAAAATATAAAGCCCGCTTGGAAATCAAACTGGCAGAGTTGACTGAAGGATTGATCGAAGATAGCCGCATTGTGACAGAAGCGGCCATTTTTGCTGATAAATGTGATATAAATGAAGAACTGACCAGACTCGATAGCCATGTACAGCAATTTTCAAGGACGCTTACCCATAGTGAACCAATTGGAAGGAAACTTGACTTCCTTGTCCAGGAAATGAATAGGGAAGTCAATACGATTGGATCAAAGGCAAATGATTCGGCCATTACCAAAGAAGTGGTGGAAATGAAAAGTCTGCTTGAAAAATTAAAGGAACAGGTTCAAAATATCGAGTAGTCAGTTTATGATGAACCTAACAAGGTGACAATAGATATGAATGGGGGACAAAAATGTCAATTAAGCTCATTAATATTGGTTTTGGGAATATCGTTTCCGCAAACCGGATCGTATCCATCGTGAGCCCTGAATCGGCTCCGATCAAAAGGATCATCCAAGATGCCCGAGACCGCGGATCCTTAATAGATGCTACATATGGTAGAAGGACTAGGGCCGTTATAATTACAGACAGCGACCATGTTATCTTATCTGCCGTTCAACCGGAAACGGTTGCCGCACGGCTTCAAGATAGAGATGACAGCGTAGAAGAGGGGTAACTGAAACAATATGAGAGAAAAAGGTTTATTAATCGTTTTGTCCGGTCCATCCGGTGTTGGTAAAGGAACTGTAAGAAAGGCGATTTTTTCTCAGCCAGGAACGGCATTCGAATATTCGATTTCGATGACCACACGGCTGCCTCGCCATGGTGAAGTGGACGGAGTGGACTATTTCTTCAAAAAACGCGAGGAATTCGAAGCACTGATCGAAGAAGGAAAATTGCTGGAATATGCAGAGTTCGTCGGTAATTATTATGGAACACCCGTGGATTATGTCCGTGAAACAATCGATTCCGGAAAAGATGTATTTCTGGAAATTGAAGTTCAAGGAGCTAAACAGGTCCGGGAGAAATTCCCTGAAGGACTTTTCATTTTCCTTGCTCCTCCGAGTTTGACCGAACTCGAAAGCCGCATCGTTACTCGCGGAACCGAGACGGAGGAAGCGATAAAAGGACGGATGAAAGTGGCCAAGGAAGAAATAGAACTTATGGATCTGTATGATTATGTTGTTGAAAATGATCATGTGGATGCCGCTTGTGCTAGAATTAATGCAATTGTAATAGCCGAGCATTGCCGTCGGGAAAGAGTTGCTGTTTTATATAAAAAAATGTTGGAGGCGGAATAAATTATGTTATATCCATCAATTGATTCTCTATTACTTAAAATCGATTCAAAATACTCACTTGTATCAGTGGCAGCTAAGCGTGCCAGGGAAATGCAAATTAAAGATAATTGCCTCGTAACGAAACCGGTTTCCCATAAATCAGTAGGTCGTGCCCTTGAAGAGATTCATTCCGGTAAGTTGACTTACGATAATTCTTACGAGGAAAACTAAAAGAACACATAGCTTGACCTATCGGGCCTGACACCCTAAAGCAAACAGGAGCGTAACATTTGGAAAGTGCTTCCTTCCTGCGGCCAAGGTGTCAGGCCTGTTTGTTTTGGTTTTAAAAAAGTCCGGAAGTCATTGATGAAAGCAGGCAGAGATATGGAATGTTTAGGAAAATCCATATGTTATTGCGCATTTCGAATGAAATTTCTTCGGTTTTCCGTCATAATTAAAAGAAAAATAGAATGTATAGTTAGGGGAAATTTGCATGCTTATCGATAAAAAAGTACTTCTTTGTGTCACCGGCGGAATTGCTGTATATAAGGCTGCTGCCCTGACAAGTAAATTAACTCAGGAAGGTGCACATGTTAAAGTGATCATGAGTGAATCGGCACGTAAATTCGTGACGCCGCTCACCTTTCAAGCACTTTCGAGAAATGATGTGTACACAGATACTTTTGATGAGAAGGATTCATCAGTCATTGCCCACATCGACTTGGCTGATTGGGCTGATATCATCCTGTTGGCTCCTGCTACAGCCAATGTCATCGGAAAGGTAGCCAATGGAATCGCGGATGATATGATTACGACCACACTTCTGGCAACGGAAGCGCCTGTCTGGGTTGCGCCGGCAATGAACGTGCACATGTACGCCCACCCAGCGGTTCAGAAAAATATGGAGACACTTCGGTCGTTTGGATATCAATTCATTGAACCGGGTGAAGGGTATTTGGCCTGCGGTTATGTAGGGAAAGGGCGATTGGAGGAACCGGAAACAATCGTAGAACATCTTAATCGATATTTCGATGAACGCAAATCACACCAACAGCCTCTTAAAGGAAAGAAATATTTGATAACGGCAGGACCGACTCGTGAAGCAATCGATCCCGTGCGTTACGTGACGAATCATTCCAGCGGCAAAATGGGCTATGCCCTAGCCGAAAAGGCAATCGAAATGGGCGCTGAGGTGACATTGATCACTGGCCCAGTGAACTTGACACCGCCTTCCAAGGCCAAAGTAATACCAGTGGTATCAGCAGCAGATATGTATGATGCGGTATTCGATCAGTTCGCTACCAGTGATGTCGTAATCATGACGGCTGCAGTGGCGGACTATAAACCGAAGATTTATCATGCTCAAAAGATGAAAAAGCAGCCAGGGGAAAATGTGATTGAATTTGAACGGACAAAGGATATCCTCATGGAACTCGGTGAAAATAAAACTCATCAGTTCTTGGTAGGCTTTGCGGCTGAAACGAACAATGTTGAAGAATACGCAAGAGGGAAATTAGCCAAAAAGAATGCAGATATGATCGTTGCCAATAATGTTACCGCCCCAGGGGCAGGATTTGGAACGGATACGAACATCGTGACTATTTACGATAAAGATGGAAGTGCGACCGAACTTCCAAAAATGAGTAAAGCGGATATAGCTAAAAGCATCCTGGCAGAAGTATCTCGCATGCAAAAGGAATGATGTCATATGGATATAGCATCCGTCATCGTGGATGTACCTGCTAAACAAACGGATCGAGAATTCGACTATCGCATACCTGAAAAGTGGAACCAAGTCATCAAACCCGGAATGCGGGTCATCGTCCCATTCGGTCCAAGAATGGTTCAGGGATTCGTCACAGGCTTAAAAGCTAAAAGCGAATTTGCGAAATTACGCTATATAAAAGAACCAATGGATTTGGAGCCCATTCTTAATGATGAATTGCTTCAGCTCGGTGACTGGTTGACCAAAGAGGCGATGTGTTTTAAAATTTCAGCGCTACAGGCCATGCTTCCGGCAGCGATGAAAGCAAAGTATGAAAAAGTGATCAAAGTCGTTGAAGATAAAAAGGATCAGCTGCCTCCCTTCATTCAAAACCTTTTCGGAAAAAATGATTCAATATCTTGGAAAGACGTGATTGAAGGGGAGAACGCCTCCCTTTTCCAAAAGGAAATGCAAAATGGCAATCTTGAGCTCGTATATAATGTGAAAAACCGACTTAATAAGAAGACAGTCCGAGTCATAAAATCTTTGCTTTCCCCTAAGGAACTGAAAGAAATGGCATCAGCCATGTCAAGCAATGCAAAAAAACAACAGGAACTCCTTCAATACTTTACTGAACATCAAGAACCCATTCCGTTAAAAGAATTGCTTGAATTGATGAACACATCAAGCGGTACCGTCAAATCCCTAGTGTCAAAAGGGGCCTTGGCGGAAATGGATCAAGAAATATACCGAGATCCTTATGAAAACCGTGTGTTCGAAAAATCCACTCCCTTTACACTTACAGCTGAACAAACAGCTGCCTTGAAGCCTATCCAAGAGAAAATATATCATGATGAACATGATGTTTTCCTTTTATATGGTGTAACCGGAAGCGGGAAGACGGAAGTGTATCTACAGGCTATTGCCTCTGTCATTGAAAAAGGGAAGGAAGCCATCATGCTTGTACCTGAAATCTCTTTAACTCCACAGACGGTGAAGAGGTTTAAGGAAAGGTTTGGGGAGCAGGTAGCTGTCATGCATAGCGGTTTATCCGTAGGTGAAAAATATGATGAATGGCGGAAAATTCACCGTAAAGAAGTAAAAGTTGTGGTGGGCGCGCGTTCCGCCGTGTTTGCTCCTTTTGAAAACCTGGGGCTGGTCATCATTGATGAAGAGCATGAATCCAGTTATAAGCAAGAAGAAACGCCAAGATACCACGCCAGGGACGTAGCCATTGAAAGAGCAAAATCATATGGTTGTCCGGTTATTCTTGGCAGCGCGACACCTACACTTGAATCTTTTGCGCGAGCCAAGAAAAATGTCTATAAATTATTGACACTTAGCCAGAGGATGAATAAAAATGCGTTGCCAGCAGTGGATATTGTAGATATGCGCGAAGAACTAAGAACGGGAAATCGTTCCATGTTTTCGGAGCTGCTCTTTACCAAGCTGAAAGACCGGCTTGAGAAGGGGGAGCAAACAGTTCTGATGCTAAATAAAAGGGGGCATTCTTCCTTTGTGATGTGCCGAAGCTGCGGATTGGTCATCAACTGCCCTAATTGTGACATTTCACTCACATATCATCGCTTTAATGATATAATGAAATGCCATTATTGCGGTTTTGAAGAGGGAATGCCTTCCGCTTGCCCTGAATGTGAAAGTGAACATATAAGGTTCTTCGGTACAGGCACTCAAAAGGTTGAAGAAGAGCTTGCGAAAATCCTCCCTGAAGCACGGGTCATACGGATGGATGTTGACACGACGAGTAAGAAGGGTTCACATGAGCGGTTGCTGAATGCCTTTGGTGAAGGGAAGGCCGATATATTGTTAGGCACCCAAATGATTGCCAAGGGCCTTGATTTTCCTAATATCACCCTTGTTGGAGTCCTTTCAGCTGATACGATGCTGCATCTGCCTGATTTCCGTTCTTCGGAAAAGACATTCCAGCTGCTGACACAGGTCAGCGGAAGGGCAGGACGTCATCAGCTTCCGGGAGAAGTGGTCATCCAAACCTATACACCTGAGCACTACAGCATCGAGCTTTCTGCTTTTCAGGATTATGATGCTTTTTATGAACGGGAGATGCATCTAAGGAGGCAAAGTCATTACCCTCCTTATTATTATGTTGTCCTTATAACCGTTTCACATGAAGATTTAATGAAGACAGTGAGTGTTACTGAGAAAATCACGAATTATTTAGGCTCACGATTGAATCGGGATTCTATCGTACTAGGTCCGGTTGCTTCGCCCATTAGTCGAATCAACAATAGATATCGCTATCAATGTCTGATAAAATACAAACGAGAGCCGGACCTGAATCAGCATTTACGAACACTTTTGGAGCATTACCAAAAAGAAACCGCTCAGAATCAGCTGCAGATTTCAATAGATTTAAATCCACAGATCATGATGTAATTGTTTAAGAGATGGATGATTACCGCGAGCTGTTACAGCTTGCGTTTTTATATAATGAAGTGTTGTTTTTCATATCTAGGAGGTTACCTTTAATTTTGGCTATTTTACCGATTGTCTTGTTTCCTGAAAAAATTTTACAACAAAAATGCGATAAAGTAACAAGTTTTGATAAAAAGTTGGCAAAGCTGTTAAATAACATGTATGAAACGATGGTGGAGGCGGATGGCGTTGGACTTGCAGCACCTCAGGTTGGCGTGAAAAAGCAAGTGGCCGTCGTTGAAATAGAGGAAGGATCAGGTGCAATTGAACTGATTAATCCTGAAGTGCTGGAAATGGAAGGCGAACAGACAGGTGTTGAAGGATGCTTGAGCTTCCCGAGTTTATATGGTGAAGTAACGCGTCCATACCGTGTCAAAGTCCAGGCACAAGACCGAAAAGGATCTTTTTTCGAGATAGAAGCGGAAGATTTCCTTGCAAGGGCCCTTCAGCACGAAATCGATCATCTGCAAGGAGTTTTATTTACAAGTAAGGTTTCCCGGTATATTTCGGAAGAAGAGTTAGAAAGGTATGGAGAAGAATGACGAAAATAATATTTATGGGTACACCGGACTTTTCAGTGCCGGTATTGAAAAGAATCATTGATGAAGGGTATGATGTGATAGCTGTTGTCACACAGCCCGATCGTCCAGTAGGCCGCAAAAAAGTGCTGACGCCGCCTCCAGTTAAGGTCGAAGCCGAAAAGCATGGGATTCCCGTTTATCAGCCCGAAAAAATCCGTGAAAAAGAAGAACTTGAAAAGATCATCTCCTTGAATGCTGAATTGGTGGTGACGGCGGCTTTCGGACAAATCCTTCCGAATGAATTGCTGGATGCCCCTAAGTACGGATGTATTAATGTACATGCCTCCCTGCTTCCAGAACTGCGTGGAGGGGCGCCCATTCATTATTCCATTTTACAGGGGAAAGAAAAGACTGGGATAACCATCATGTATATGGCGGAAAAATTGGATGCCGGTGATATATTGACTCAGGCGGAAGTTGCTATCGAAGAACAAGATAATGTCGGAACACTGCATGATAAATTAAGCAAGATAGGGTCGGATTTACTTGCGGAGACACTTCCGAAACTTATTAATGAGGAGTTACAGCCGATCAAGCAGGATGAGGCTAGAGCGTCATTTGCACCTAACATCAAGCGGTCGGAGGAAAGAATCGACTGGTCGAAATCAGGAGAAGACATCTATAACCATGTACGCGGCCTAAATCCTTGGCCTGTTGCTTATACAACCTTAGAAGGGTCCATTTTGAAGATTTGGCAGGTAAAGAAACTTGAAGATGGCAATCAGGCTGCGCCGGGCACGGTCATTGATGTACAAAATGATGGTTTCATCGTTTCGACAGGCAATAAGACGGCAATACTGGTTACAGAACTGCAGCCTTCAGGAAAGAAAAAAATGCCGGCGAAAGATTACTTGCGCGGAGCCGGATCGTTCATTAAAGCAGGCATGAAGTTAGGAGAACAGAATGAAGCAAACTAAAAAGGGAGTACGTGAAATCGCTCTCGATATTTTGGAATCTGTAGAGAAAAACCATTCCTACAGTAACCTATTATTGAACAACTTGATTAAAAAGCACCAGTTATCCGTCGTGGACAGCGGTTTGCTTACAGAAATAAGTTACGGTACCATACAGCGTAAGATGACTTTGGATTATTATTTGAGCCCATATATTAAACAACCTAAAAAAACGCAAAGCTGGGTCATCAATTTACTTAGGCTTTCCGTTTATCAAATGGTCTATTTAGATAAAGTGCCTGATCATGCAATCATTTTCGAGGCTGTCGAAATTTCCAAAAAACGCGGACACAAGGGTACATCTTCGATGGTCAATGGTGTCCTTCGTAACATCCAAAGGAATGGTGTTCCTTCTTTAGATGAAATTAAAGATGATCTGGAACGGCTTTCCATAGAAGTAAGTCATCCAATTTGGCTTGTAAAGCGTTGGGTAGAGCAATTTGGCTATGAAAAAACCAAGGAAATGTGTGAAATCAACTTAACTGCGCCATTACAGACGGGTCGGGTTAATTTAAAGAAGATTTCACGCCGTGAACTGATCAGCATATTAACGGAAGAAGGATATGATGTTGAAGCAAGTGAAGTCATTCCCGAAGCAATTGTCAGCTATAAAGGGAATCTTGCTCATTCAGAAAGCTATAAATTGGGTTATTTATCGATTCAGGACGAGAGTTCAATGCTTGTTGCCCATGCATTGGGTGCGAATGAAAATGATGCTGTACTCGATTGCTGTGCCGCACCTGGAGGGAAAACGACACATATCGCAGAAGGCTTGACCACTGGACAAGTATATGCTCTCGACCTTCATGAGCATAAGGTCAAGCTCATTAAAGAGCAGGCGGAGCGCCTAAAGCTCAGAAACAATATTAAGACAATGGCCCTTGATAGCAGAAAAGTGCAAGAACACTTCAATAAGGAAGGTTTTGACAGGGTCCTGATCGATGCACCATGTTCCGGGTTGGGAGTCATGCGCCGGAAGCCGGATGTAAAGTACACTAAAACAAAAGATGATATAATGAAACTCTCAAGTATACAAAAACAATTATTGGAATCGGCTGCCCCGCTTGTTAAGCAAGGCGGACGGTTAGTATATAGTACCTGTACGGTGGATAAAGAAGAAAATGACAAAGTCGCTGCAGCATTTTTGGAAAGCCACCCGGATTTTGAAAGCGATGCAACCTTGTCCGCAAGAATGCCTGAAAGCGTTCAGCCATTCATCGAGGGTCATACGCTGCAAGTTTTTCCGCAATATTTTAGCAGTGACGGATTCTTTATTGCGAGTTTTAGAAAGAAGGTGCTGTAATGGCAGAAATCACTAAATCATCTAGAGTAAGAAAAGATACGACACCAGAAAAACCGTCGATTTACTCATTGGAGCTACACCAGATTAAAGATTGGCTTGTTCAAAATGGAGAAAAGGCATTCCGGGCCGAACAAGTATATGACTGGCTTTATAAAAAACGTGTCTCCAGTTTTGAAGATATGTCCAACCTTTCGAAATCATTACGGGATAAGTTGGAAGCGCAATTCACCTTCACAACTTTGAAAACTTTGATTCAGCAAACGTCCAATGACGGAACGATGAAGTTTTTATTTGAACTCCAAGATGGTTATTCGATAGAAACGGTGCTGATGCGCCATGAATACGGAAACTCCATTTGCGTGACAACGCAGGTAGGATGTAGAATTGGCTGTACATTCTGTGCGTCGACATTAGGCGGTTTAAAGCGGAATCTTGAATCAGGGGAAATAGTTGCCCAAGTCGTAAAAGTTCAGCAAGCACTTGACGAATCGGAAGAACGTGTTAGTTCTGTCGTAATCATGGGAATAGGTGAACCGTTTGATAACTACGATAATATGATGTCATTCTTGAAGAATATAAACCATGAAAAGGGCTTGAACATCGGTGCACGTCATATTACCGTTTCCACAAGTGGAATCATTCCTAAGATCTATAAGTTTGCCGAAGAAAGCATGCAAATAAACTTTGCTGTTTCCCTTCATGCACCAAATACGGAATTGAGAAGTAAATTGATGCCGATCAATAAGGCCTACAAACTTCCAGACTTGATCGAAGCAATCAAGTACTATACAGAAAAAACAGGTCGCCGTGTAAGTTTTGAATATGGTCTATTCGGTGGCGAGAATGATTCAGTGGAGCACGCTGAAGAATTAGCAGCTTTAATAAAAGGGATAAAATGCCATGTCAACTTAATACCGGTTAACTATGTACCTGAACGCAACTATGTACGAACACCTCGGGACCAAATTTTTGAGTTTGAAAAAACATTGAAGAAGCGCGGCATTAATGTAACGATCCGAAGGGAACAAGGCAGTGATATTGACGCAGCCTGCGGCCAGCTTCGGGCCAAGGAGCGCAAAGAAGAGACGAGGTGACCCTATGAGGGCAATATTTAAGACAGACCGTGGAAAAGTCCGCCAGCATAATGAAGATAATGGCGGAATCTTTAAGAACTCGGAAGGCGTTCGCCTTGCCATCGTTGCAGATGGCATGGGCGGCCACCGTGCCGGGGATGTAGCCAGTGCAATGACGATAGACCTTCTGAAAAAGGGCTGGGAAGCATCAACCGGAATCGAAACGGCAAATGATGCCGAGGATTGGCTGAAGCAGCAAATCTTCTCGGTCAATCAGTTGCTTTTTGAACATGCAGAAGCGAATACGGAATGTAAGGGCATGGGGACCACCATTGTTGCAGCCATTTGCACCGACAAGTTTGCTACGATTGCCAACATCGGGGACAGTCGGTGTTATTTGTATAATGAGAGCGGTTTTAAGCAGGTCACGGAAGATCATTCACTCGTTAACGAATTGGTCCGTTCCGGTCAGATTTCGAAGGAAGATGCCGAAAACCATCCACGGAAAAATGTATTATTACGAGCCTTGGGGACAGAAATGCAAGTGGAAATGGACATTATGACGGTCATCTTCGAAGAAAATGATTTACTGTTGCTTTGCTCGGATGGATTGACGAATAAAGTGAGTGAACAGGAACTGGAAGAAACAGTAACCAATGGACAGTCACTTGAAGAAAAGGCGAATTCATTAATAGATAAGGCCAATCACTACGGTGGGGAAGATAATATCACACTTGTGCTTGTTCAATTTACTGAAGAAAGTGAAAGCAGGTGAATTGAATGTTGATTGGTAGAAGAATCAACGGCCGTTATAAGCTGATCGAGATGGTCGGCGGCGGCGGTATGGCGAATGTTTACCTTGCAAGGGATATGATCTTAGATAGGGATGTCGCATTGAAAATCCTTCGCATGGATTTTAATAATGACGAAGAGTTCATCAAGCGCTTCAATCGGGAAGCCCAATCGGCAACCAGTTTGGCCCATCCCAATATCGTAAGCATTTATGATGTTGGTGAAGAAGATTCCATCTATTATATTGTAATGGAATACGTTGACGGGTTTACACTTAAGCAATACATACAAAAATATTATCCAATTCCAGTTGATGAAGCCTTGGATATCATGAGGCAAATCACGGCAGCGATTTCCCATGCCCATCATAATGGGATCATTCATCGTGATATCAAGCCACAGAACATTTTGATTGATAAAGAAGGAACCGTCAAGATTACGGACTTCGGCATTGCATTGGCACTAAGTGCAACAAACATAACGCAAACTAACGCAGTCTTGGGCTCGGTTCATTATTTATCTCCTGAACAGGCCAGAGGCGGTATGGCCAATAAGAAGTCGGACATTTATTCACTTGGCATCGTCATGTTTGAATTGTTGACGGGAAGATTGCCATTTTCGGGTGAATCAGCCGTTTCAATTGCTCTTAAACATTTACAATCGGAAACTCCGTCGCCAAAACGCTGGAACTCTGAAATACCCCAGAGTGTGGAAAATATTATCTTGAAAGCGACAGCCAAAGATTCATATTACCGCTATGAGAGCGTAGACTCGATGGAAGATGACATACGGACGTCGCTTAATCCTGAGCGTTCAAATGAACTGCCTTTTGCCATTCCCGAAGATCATGATGCAACAAAAGCCATCCCCGTCATAACGGATGATCAGCTTTCAAGCATCGATGAGACAATCATAAGGGGTCCTGAAAAAAATACTTTAGTTTATGCGGATGAAGAGGAAACTGATTCTGAAGCAGAGAGTAAATCGAAAAAGAAACAGAAGAAACAAAAGAAACAGAAAAAACAAAAAAACAAGTCGGAACATAAAGGTAAAAAACGAAAGAACATGCCTGCAATCCTGGTGACCACCTTTTTAGTTCTCGCCCTGCTTGCTGTTTTATCTGTCACTGTTTTACCTCCCCTCCTTGTCTCTAAGGAAGTGACGATCCCAGACCTTAAAGGGGAAGAATTGGATGATGCCATTACTGAATTGCTTGAATTGGATTTGGAAGTTGGAGAAACGATCGAGATTGAAGATGAAGAGGTTGAAGCTGGTCTTGTGATCAAAACCAACCCTAAGGAAGGTAAGACGGTCAAGGAAGGTGCAGTGATCGATATTTACCAAAGCGTTGGTAAAGAGACGATTTCATTGTCCAGCTATGAAGGTCGAGATTACTCTGATGTTAAATCCCTGCTTGAAAAAATGGGATTCAAAAACATAAGCGTTACTGAAAAATATGATGACAGTGCTTCCGGCACGATCATAGATCAATCTCCTTCGGGTGCCACTGAGGTCGTACCTTCCGAAACGGAGCTTGAGCTGACGGTCAGTAAAGGGGAAGATCTGTTGAGCTTGAAGAACTTAACGGGGTTCAATGAAGCTGGCCTTAATGATTATTCAAGTGAGAGTGGAATAAAGGTAGAGATCGAAGAAGAAATCTATGATGATTCCGTAGCGGAGGGGCTTGTCATATCCCAGTCACCGGAACCTGCTACGAAGGTGGAAAAGGGCAGTACTGTGAAAGTGGTCATTTCAAAAGGGAAAGAAGAGATTCCGCCCAAGAGTGTAACGGAGGAAGTCAAAATCGAGTATGATCCGGTTGAGCCAGGCAAAACACAAAAAATACAAATCTTCATCGAGGATATCGACAATAGCATGACGGAGCCTAAAGAAACATTCTATATATTGGAAGATGCGAAGAGAACGATCGAATTAATGGTTACCCCGGATAAGAAAGCAGGATATAAAGTCATGCGGGACAATCAGGTCATCATTGACGAATCCGTCTCATATCCAGAATAAATTTAATAATTAGGAGTGTGGTTATGCCCGAAGGAAAAATTATCAAAGCATTAAGTGGATTTTATTATGTCCTTGATGGTGAAGAGGTCTATCAATGCCGTGGAAGGGGCCTGTTCAGGAAGAATAAGGTAACCCCGCTCGTTGGTGATTATGTTGTTTTTGAAGCGGAAAATAAAACGGACGGGACCGTAACCGAAATAAAACCGCGAAAGAATGAATTGATACGTCCGCAAATCTCCAATGTAGACCAGGCAATCCTTGTCTTTTCGGCAGTGGAACCTGATTTCAGTCCGGCATTGCTCGATCGATTTCTCGTACTGATTGAAGATAACGAAATCGAACCGATTATCGTCGTGACGAAACTGGACTTGGTTACAGCTGAAAACCAAAAGAAATTGTCTCAGTATATCAAGGACTATCAGAAACTTGGCTATACTGTACTGGAGACATCTTCTGTTACCGCTGGAGGGATTGAAGAACTAGTGCCGTATTTAGAAGGAAAAACCAGTGTATTTGCGGGTCAGTCAGGTGTTGGGAAATCGTCTTTGCTGAATGCAATCAATCCGGAATTGGCTTTAAAGACGGATGATATTTCTTCACACCTGGGACGCGGGAAACATACGACCCGTCACGTTGAATTGATTCATATTGGCTCTGGACTTGTCGCGGATACTCCAGGGTTCAGTTCACTTGAATTCATGGAAATGGAAGCTGAACGGCTATCCTATTGCTTCCCGGAGATGCATAAGCATGGGGAAGACTGTAAATTCAGGGCCTGCCTGCACGATAAAGAACCGAAATGTGCAGTGAAGGAAGCGGTTGATTCCGGGGAAATTCCCCGTTATCGATACGAGCATTATATGCAATTCTTAGAAGAAATAAGAGATAGAAAGCCGAGGTATTAAAATGGTTAAAATCGCACCATCCATTTTATCAGCTGACTTTGCAAAATTGGGAGAAGAAATTCTTGATGTGGAAAGGGGCGGAGCGGATTTAATCCATGTAGATGTCATGGATGGGCATTTCGTGCCGAATATAACGATAGGCTCACTAATTGTCGATGCTATCCGCCCCATAACAAAGCTTCCGCTTGATGTTCATTTAATGATCGAACAACCAGATCGTTATATCGAGGCCTTTGCGAAAGCAGGAGCCGATTATATAACTGTACATGTAGAGGCATGCACACATTTGCATCGGACGATCCAATTGATTAAATCTTTTGGTGTAAAGGCAGGCGTGGTGCTTAATCCAGCCACTCCAGCTTCCTTGATCCAACCTATAATCGAAGATATTGACATGGTATTGTTGATGACGGTCAATCCTGGTTTTGGCGGACAAAAGTTCATTAAATCCGTTCTTCCCAAAATTGCCGAAGTGAAGGCGATGGCGGAAATGTATAATCAAAATCTGGAAATAGAGATTGATGGTGGAGTAAATGAAGAAACGGCTAAACTATGTATTGAACAAGGGGCGACAATCCTTGTGGCAGGCTCGGCAATATATAATCAAGAAGATCGAAACGCAGCGATTCAAAAGATTCGGGGAAAGTGATATAAGCCGACACTATCATATTCGTATGATGGTGATCGGCTTTTTTTATCAATCAAACATAGGAATCTTTGATATGAATATGTAAAGAAAAGGATGATTTCGATGATTATTAGTATTATGGCTGGAGGTCCGGAATGTTTTTGGCCGGATCTGACATGGTATAAGGAGAAGACTGACCTTTGGGTCGGGGTTGACAGGGGAGTATGGTCTTTACTTGAAAAAGGTATCGAACCTAGATGCGGTTTTGGGGATTTTGATTCAGTTTCGGAAGATGAATACAGGAAAATTGAGCAAAGGCTGGAACAAATCAATCTATATTCTTCGGAAAAGGATGAAACGGATTTAGAGATCGCATTTAAATGGGCAATAGGGCAAAAGCCAAGTGAAATTCACATTCTGGGCGCAACAGGGGGAAGAATGGACCATTTTCTTGGGAATATCCAGCTGCTCCAAAAAGAAAGTGTCCTCCCTCATCATGGCGATATGGATATATACATAGTCGATCGGCAAAATATATTCACGGTAAAGACAGCAGGTTCATATGAGGTCACTGCTTTGAAAGATAAGAAATACTTGTCATTGCTCCCCGTAACGGCTGAAGTCACCGGCATTACACTTTCGGGTTTCAAATATCCGCTGGATGATGCAAGCTTGGAAATAGGTTCGACGCTTTGCATCAGCAATGAACTAATTTCCGAATCTGGGAATGTTTCATTTGAGAAAGGCATATTAATGGTGATAAGAAGCAGTGATTAAAATTCATGCTTAAAGCAGATTCGGATATAATTACGATCATCCTATATCCGCTTAAAAGCTTATGTTGTAATAGAAAAATTCCACTTCATCTTTAATTGTGGGATGCAAAGAGGAGGGGCATGATGAAATTTTATACGATTAAATTGCCAAAAGTTCTGGGCAGTTTGGTAAGGGCTATGCTCGGAGCGTTTAAAAAAGGCTGATACTTATCTCCATGACACCTCTCAAATTAAGGGAGGTGTTATTTTTTCGGTAAAAAGGGGCGGCCATCCATTAATGGGTGAAGGCTCCCTCCTTGATGCAGGAAAGACCTGATCAACGAATTGAAACCATCCCCATTAAATACCGGCCATTACAAGTAAAAAGGCATCCTAAGAGGATGCCGTAACATTATACGCGTTCTACTTTGCCCGATTTAAGAGCTCTTGCAGAAACGTATACACGTTTAGGTTTACCGTCAACTAAAATACGTACTTTTTGAAGGTTAGCGCCCCATGTACGCTTGCTAGCGTTCATTGCGTGAGAGCGGCTGTTACCAGAACGAGTTCTTCTTCCAGTGATTACACATTTACGTGCCATGTCAAATTCCCTCCTAACTACAACAAGCTTAAGTTTTTCGCAGTCGTCTTAAGTCTTTGTAAAATACTTTAATAATTTATCATACCTACCGTTAGAATGCAATACTTCAGTTAATTACTTTCAAGAAAAAAACCTTGACATACATACTTCAAAATTGAATTATATATAGTACCGTAAGACATTTACTTTTAAAACCATAGACATTATAGTAAAATGTCTTTAGTTGATTTGATTTTTGGGAGGGAAAAGAAAATGTCTATCGAATTACAAACGAAGTATGGACAAATTGATATCTCTAATGAGGTTATCGCTACTGTAGCAGGCGGCGCAGCCGTGGATTGCTACGGAATTATAGGAATGTCTTCCAAAAAACAATTTAAAGACGGCATTGCCGAAATTTTAAGAAAAGAAAACTTTACTAAGGGTGTAATTGTCCGTCAAGAAGAGGAAGAAGTTCATATCGATATGTATATTATCGTAAGTTATGGAACGAAAATCTCGGAAGTTGCACATAATGTGCAATCAAAGGTAAAGTACACCCTGGACAAAACTGTAGGATTAGCTGTTGATTCCGTCAACATTTTTGTACAGGGAGTTCGTGTGACGAACCCTTAAGTATAGGAGGAAAGTTTTGTGTCAATTACAAGTTTGAACGGAAAGCGCTTTGCAGAAATGATCATTCAAGGTGCCAACCATTTAGCGGCTAATGCCCAAATGGTTGATGCGTTGAATGTTTTCCCTGTTCCAGATGGGGATACTGGAACGAATATGAATTTATCGATGACTTCGGGTGCGAAGGAAGTGCAAAATAACGTCCAGGAACACATCGGGAAAGTGGGTGCGTCACTTTCAAGAGGACTGCTAATGGGCGCACGCGGCAATTCGGGAGTTATCCTTTCGCAACTGTTCCGCGGTTTTGCTAAAGCGATTGAACATAAATCGGAAATCAATAGTGAAGAATTTGCCCAAGCTTTTGAAGCGGGGGTTCAGACAGCTTATAAAGCCGTTATGAAACCTGTTGAAGGAACCATTTTAACGGTTGCTAAAGATGCAGCCAAGCAAGCGGTTTCATCAGCAGCAAAGCATATAGACCTTATTCAGGTGATGGAAGAAATCGTTACGGAGGCCAATGCTTCATTAAAGCGCACACCGGATCTTCTTCCAGTCTTAAAAGAAGTGGGAGTCGTTGATAGCGGCGGGCAAGGGTTGGTGTTCGTTTATGAAGGTTTCCTTGCTGAGCTGAAAGGTGAGGCCCTTCCAGTCCGACCTGCAAATGGCCCAAGCATGGATGACATGATCAATGCCGAACATCACATGAATGTACAAGGGCATATGAACACGGAAGATATCGTGTATGGCTACTGCACGGAATTCATGGTCCGATTGGAAAATGAAAAACTTGCCAATAATTCATTTGATGAAGAAAAATTCAGAAATGATTTAAGTGAATACGGAGATTCTTTATTAGTCATCTCAGATGATGAAGTCGTCAAGGTACATATTCACTCTGAACAGCCTGGCACGTGCCTGAATTATGGGCAGCAATATGGTAGCTTAATAAAAATGAAAATCGATAATATGCGTGAACAGCATACTGCGATTGTAGGTGAGACGAATACACCGCTTCAAACTAAACCGTCCACCAAGGAGAAGTACGCTGTAGTGTCAGTGGCGATGGGTGCTGGCATCAGCGAATTATTCAAAAGCATCGGCGCTAAGTCCGTCATCGAAGGCGGACAAACGATGAATCCTAGCACGGAAGATATCGTTAAAGCTGTCGAAGAGGCATATGCAGATCATGTGATCATCTTGCCTAACAATAAAAATATCATCATGGCGGCCAATCAGGCTGCAGATGTACTTGGGGATCATGTGACTGTCATCCCAACGAAAACAGTACCACAGGGAATGGCTGCATTGCTGGCTTTCAACCCTTCACTTGATGCTGAAGAGAATAAAAAAGCGATGATCGAAGCCCTTTCGCATGTGAAAACGGGCCAGATTACTTATGCTGTCCGGGATACCAACATTGACGGTCTTGCAATCGAGACCGGGGACTTCATGGGAATTGCTGAAGGCACCATCAAAGTGAAGGATAAAGACATGACTCAAGTGGCAAAAGATCTTCTTTCCGATATGATTGACGAAGATTCAGAAATCCTTACCATTTTATATGGAGAAGATGCCACTGCTGAAAATGTCGAAAGTCTTGTTGCGTTTTGTAATGAGAATTTCGAAGACGTTGAAGTTGAAGTGCATAATGGGAAACAACCTTTATATTCTTTCATTTTTTCAATTGAATAAGTAAAAAACCGTGAAGATGAGGGAGACTTATTCGTCACAATGTTTGAGGATCCTGAAAAAAATAAAAGGCAATAAACTGCATATGTCATTAGGCTATGCAGTTTTATTTTTTATGAAAAGAAGGATTACGGACAGCGTAATTGTAATTACAATATATCAGGCTTTATTATTAAACTGACTCCCAGTGTATAGAAGGAGGAGCAAGTCATGAAATTTAGAAGTGTATTCGATATAATTGGTCCTGTTATGATCGGCCCCTCTAGTTCCCATACGGCAGGAGCTGCAAGGATCGGCAGGGTTGCCAGGAATTTATTCGACCGGGAACCAAAATGGGCCCATATTTCTTTTTACGGATCATTTGCCAAAACCTATAAAGGCCATGGAACGGATGTAGCCATTGTAGGAGGCTTACTTGATTTTGATACATTTGATGAGAGAATCAAAGAATCGCTGGAAATAGCCCGTAAAAAAAAGATGAAAATTACTTTTCGGGAAGAAGAAGCCGTACCGGAACATCCCAATACAGCAAAAATAACGGTTGGTGATGATGATGGTGAACTGGAACTTGTCGGAATATCGATAGGCGGGGGGAAAATTGAAATCGTCGAACTGAATGGGTTTAAATTGAGGCTCTCCGGGCACAACCCTGCCATACTCGTCGTTCATGATGATCGATTTGGTGCCATCGCAAATGTTTCAAACATATTAGCCAAGCATCAAATCAATATTGGCCAGATGGAAGTCTCCCGAAAAGAAAAAGGGAAGATGGCCTTGATGACGATTGAAGTGGACCAAAACCTGGAGGATCACGTCATCGCTGAAATTACAGCACTCCCCAACATCACTCAAGTAGCGAGGATTGTGGATTGATAGGGCAATCGTTTCCACTTAGGAAGGAGAAGAAATCATGTTTCGTAATGTAGCGGAATTAGTAGAATTAGCTGAATCAAAGCAAAAAAAAATTTCAACGCTGATGATAGAACAGGAAATGGAAGTAACGGGAAAAAGCCGTGAAGAAATCATCCGCCAGATGGGAGTCAACCTGGATGTAATGGAACAGGCAGTTGAAAAAGGACTTCAAGGTGTCCGGTCCGTTTCCGGCCTGACGGGAGGGGATGCAGTCCTTCTTCAGACTTACATTAAATCAGGAAATTCCTTATCCGGTGAACTGCTGCTGGATGCGGTAAGCAAAGCGGTGGCAACAAACGAAGTGAACGCAGCCATGGGAACGATTTGTGCGACGCCTACTGCCGGATCTGCCGGTGTTGTGCCTGGAACCCTTTTTGCTTTGCAAAATAAATTAAAGCCGAATCGGGAACAGAAAATTGAGTTCCTATTTACAGCAGGGGCGTTTGGTTTTGTTGTAGCGAATAATGCTTCGATCTCTGGAGCCGCAGGGGGCTGTCAGGCTGAAGTCGGTTCTGCTTCGGGCATGGCGGCGGCAGCCATCGTTGAAATGGCAGGAGGGACACCTGCGCAAAGTGCAGAAGCGATGGCAATCACATTAAAGAACATGCTTGGCCTTGTGTGTGACCCTGTTGCTGGGCTTGTGGAGGTGCCTTGTGTGAAGCGTAATGCCATGGGTGCAGCCAATGCTATGGTTGCCGCAGATATGGCGCTAGCGGGGATCACAAGCCGCATACCGTGTGATGAAGTGATTGATGCGATGTACAAAATCGGGCAAACGATGCCATCGGCTCTTAGGGAAACTGCACAAGGAGGTTTAGCGGCTACACCGACTGGACGGGAGTTGGAAGCCAAAATCTTTGGCTTGCCGCTGAATAAGAAGTGAACCCCGCTTTACAGGAACCCATAACAGCAGTAAAGGGCATTGGGGCCGAAACGGGGGCAGCTTTGGGGGAAATGGAGATCCATACCGTCGCGGATCTCCTTGAGAACCTCCCATATCGCTATGAAGATTACCGCTTGAGGGATTTAGAAACGGTCGAGCATGATGAGCGGGTTACCATAGAAGGCAAAGTTCATACGGTGCCTACATTAGGGTACTTCGGAAAGAAAAAATCCAGGCTTACGATTAAAGTGTTAACTGGGAGATATTTAATAAATGTGATTTTTTTTAACCAGCCATATCTGAAGCCGAAGCTTGCGATAGGCGAAACTGTAACGGTAACGGGAAAGTGGGATCGTCATCGCCAAACCATTACAGGCTCGGAATGCCACGTTGGCGATCGTAGCCGGGAGAAAGAGTTCGAACCGGTATACTCAGTGAAGGGCAGCATTACTGTCAAAGGGCTCCGTCGCTTTATCTCCAATGCATTTTCTGAATATGGGGCAATGATAGAAGAAAATCTGCCCCCGCAATTATTGTCGGCATACAAACTGATGCCGCGTAACGACGCTCTTCGTACCATGCATTTCCCTCAATCGGCCAATGAGGTGAAAAAGGCTCGCCGCCGTTTTGTGTATGAAGAATTTTTATTGTTTCAACTTAAAATGCAGGCACTGCGTAAAGTGCAGCGGGAGCAGTCAAAAGGAATTGGCCAAGAGTTTGACATGGAGCAGCTGGAAGCCTTTGTTGGAACTCTCCCTTTTCCTTTGACGAACGCTCAGAATAGGGTCGTCGAGGAAATAATGAATGACATGAAATCTCCCTACAGGATGAATCGCCTGCTTCAAGGGGATGTCGGGTCTGGAAAAACGGTGGTTGCCGCGATATGCCTTAAGGCGACGATTACAGCAGGTTTCCAAGGTGCATTAATGGTCCCGACGGAAATCTTGGCTGAGCAGCATACTCAATCGCTGAAGGCGATGTTGGAACCGAGTGGAGTGAAGGTCGCATTGTTGACAAGTTCGGTAAAAGGTAAAAAGCGCAAGGAACTATTGCAAATGCTGGAATCCGGGGAGCTAGATCTTTTGATAGGAACACATGCATTGATACAGGATGAAGTGAATTTTCGGAACCTGGGACTTGTCATAACGGATGAACAACATCGTTTCGGAGTGGAGCAGCGCCGGATCCTTCGTGAAAAGGGTACAAATCCAGATGTACTTTTCATGACGGCTACACCGATTCCGCGAACGCTTGCAATTACAGTGTTTGGGGAAATGGACGTCTCGACGATCGATGAAATGCCTGCCGGGCGTAAAGCGATAGAAACCTATTGGGCAAAACACCAAATGCTTGATCGGATCTTAACATTTGTCGAAAAGGAACTAAAGAAAGGGAGACAGGCTTACGTTATCTGTCCATTGATTGAGGAGTCAGAGAAACTCGATTCTTTACAGAATGTTCTCGATGTTCATGCAATGCTGACTCAATACTTTGCGAACAGGTACAAAGTGGGACTTATGCATGGCCGGCTGCCCGCGGATGAAAAAGACGAAGTGATGCAGCAGTTTAGTGCCAATGAAGCACAAATCCTTGTTTCCACGACAGTTGTCGAGGTTGGGGTGAATGTTCCAAATGCTACGGTAATGGTCATTTATGATGCGGAGCGCTTTGGGCTTTCACAGTTGCATCAGTTGCGCGGAAGGGTTGGACGGGGAAGCGATCAGTCCTTTTGCATCCTGTTGGCTGATCCGAAAACGGAAGTCGGCAAAGAACGGATGAAAATCATGACCGAGACAAACGATGGATTCGCCCTTTCCGAAAAAGATTTGGAACTACGCGGCCCCGGGGACTTCTTCGGTAAAAAACAAAGCGGCCTTCCCGAGTTCAAGGTAGCCGACATGGTCCATGATTACAGGACCCTGGAAGTGGCAAGGGAAGATGCTGCAAAATTGATTGCCTCCCAAAGCTTTTGGCATTCCCCTGAGTATGCACCGCTGCGGAACTATTTAGCGGGAACGGGAGTATTCACGGGAGAAAAGCTGGACTGAACTGAATAAAAAACCCAATAGCAGATTGTGAGATTTTACTCAATATCTTGCAATCTGTTTTTAAAATATATATACTACTATTAGTACCTAGTCATAATACTACGGATGGTGACCTTCAAATGCGAAGAAATAAGAAGGAACGCCAGCAATTATTAATCGAAACGATTAAACAGAATCCTTTTGTAACGGATGAGGAGCTGGCTGAAAAATATTCGGTGAGCGTCCAGACCATTAGGCTTGACCGTCTTGAATTATCGATACCGGAACTGCGTGAACGTATTAAAAGCGTGGCCGAGAAAAAATTCAGTGACGAAATCAGGGCATTGCCTTTGGATGAAATCATCGGGGAAGTAATTGATCTTAATTTAGATGACAATGCAATTTCGATTTTGGATATAAATAAGGAGCATGTCTTTAAGCGGAATGGAATTGCAAGGGGACATCACCTTTTTGCCCAAGCAAATTCATTGGCTGTAGCAGTCATAAATGATGAATTGGCATTAACTGCGAAAGCATCCATTTTATTTACTCGTTCTGTAAAGGAAAATGAAAGAGTGGTAGCTAAAGCTAGGGTTAAAAACGTGGACCACACCAACGATCGTTCCGTGGTGGAGGTTAGAAGCTACGTGGGTAATGAACTGGTTTTTAAAGGCGAGTTCGAAATGTATCGCTCTTAACTTGCTAGTAAAGGATGAAAGATAATGAAGATAACGATAGATGCAATGGGTGGCGATAATGCTCCCAAGGCACAGGTTTTGGGAGCGATGAAAGCTGTCGAGGCTTTTTCCGATGTGGAAATCACCTTGATTGGCAATGAATCGGAGATCAACCAATACTTAGCGAAACATGGCCGTATAAAGGTTATACATACTGATGAAAAAATATTAAGCACCGATGAACCTGTTCGTGCGGTTCGCCGCAAGAAAAGCGCCTCGATGGTATTGGCTGCACAGCAAGTGGCTGACGGAGGAGCGGATGCATGCATTTCTTCAGGCAATACGGGGGCACTAATGGCTGCAGGCTTGTTTGTGGTCGGAAGGATAGAAGGCATTGAACGTCCGGCGTTGGCTCCAACCCTTCCGACAATCGATGGCAAAGGTTTTGTACTACTGGATGTAGGCGCAAACTCCGATGCGAAACCGGAGCATCTCCTTCAATTCGCCATAATGGGGTCTGTTTATGCTCAAAAAGTGCGGGGAATCGAAAAGCCCCGTGTCGGATTACTTAATATCGGAACAGAAGAAAAAAAAGGGAATGAACTGACTAAGCATGCCTTTACTTTACTGCAGCAATCATCGGAGATATCCTTTATAGGCAATGTAGAGGCAAGGGACCTCCTAAGCGGGCCGGCAGATGTTGTCGTGACGGACGGCTTCACGGGAAATATGGTGTTAAAGACGCTTGAAGGTACTGCTATGAGTGTATTTAAAATGGTGAAAACGGCCTTGATGAGCAACCTCAAGAGTAAGCTGGCTGCAGCAATGGTAAAGCCTGAACTAAAAGGCATAAAAAATAAAATGGATTACTCGGAGTATGGCGGTGCCGGGCTCTTCGGTTTGAAGGCCCCTGTCATTAAGGCTCATGGTTCTTCAGATGCGAATGCAGTCTATAATGCAATACGCCAGACTCGCGATATGGTTGGAAATGACGTCATATCGACAATTGCGGAGACGATAGAAAAACAATAATAAATCATAGAGGCAGGGGAGTAACATATGGGTAAAATTGCTTTTGTCTTTCCAGGACAAGGATCACAATCAATAGGAATGGGGCATGGCTTATTTCAGGAAAACGAGCGTGCTCAGCAAATTTTTCGATCAGCAGATGAAAAACTTGATTTTCCACTTTCCGAATTGATCTTTAATGGCACACAACAAGAATTAACGGTGACATATAATGCACAGCCTGCTTTATTGACCACGAGTTATGCTTTTGTCAAGGAGCTGGAAGAAGCGGGGATCAAACCCGATTATACAGCCGGGCACAGCTTAGGTGAATATACGGCATTAGTGGCATCTGGCGCAATTTCTTTTGAAGATGCCGTATATACAGTGCGTAAACGTGGTGAATTCATGGAAGCTGCGGTACCGAATGGCCAAGGCTCAATGGCTGCGATATTGGGAATGGACCGTGAAGCTTTATCTGAAGTCACTTCTGAAATTACGGCCACTGGTGAATCCGTTCAATTGGCCAATATTAATTGTCCAGGGCAAATCGTCATTTCAGGCACCTCCGAAGGGGTTAAACTTGCAAGTGCAAAAGCCAAGGAAAATGGGGCTAAACGGGCTCTTCCTCTTGAAGTGAGTGGACCGTTCCATTCGGAATTAATGAAACCGGCAGCAGAAAAGTTACAGGGGGTCCTCGATGAAGTAAGCTTCAAACAGGCAGAAATTCCTGTCATTTCAAACGTAACGGCTAAGCCCATTACAGCACCTGCTGAAATTAAAGAAAAATTAATCGAACAGCTGTATTCACCGGTCCTTTGGGAAGACAGCGTGAAAAATCTGCTTGAGTTGGGCGTGGATACGTTCATCGAGGTGGGCCCGGGGAAAGTATTGGGCGGATTGATAAAGAAAATCGATCGTTCCGTTCAAATTCATTCGGTTTCCGATATAGATACTCTAACTAAAACAATTGAAACATTGAAGGGGGTACAAGCATGATCCTCGAAGGTAAAAAAGCACTTGTAACGGGAGCTTCACGAGGTATTGGCAGGGAAGTTGCATTGGAACTTGCCCGTCAGGGAGCAGACGTTGCCATCAACTATTCCGGCAGTGAAGCTAAAGCGAATGAAGTGGTTGATGAAATCAAGGCATTGGGCCGTAAAGCATTCGCCGTCCAATGCGATGTTGCAAATAGTGAATCGGTGACAAGCATGATCAAAGAGGTCATCGAACAGTTTGACAGAGTGGATATCCTGGTTAATAATGCAGGTATCACACGTGATAACCTATTGATGCGTATGAAAGAAGATGAATGGGATTCTGTGATCAATACGAATCTTAAAGGCGTGTTCCTATGCACAAAGGCGGTTACAAGGCAAATGATGAAGCAGCGCAGCGGCAGGATCATCAATATGGCATCGATCGTCGGCGTCAGCGGAAATGCAGGGCAGGCTAATTATGTAGCGGCTAAAGCTGGTGTGATCGGTTTGACTAAAACCACGGCAAAGGAACTTGCTTCAAGAGGCATTACGGTCAATGCGATTGCCCCAGGTTTCATCTCTACGGATATGACTGGGGAATTGCCTGAAGACGTCCAAAAAGCTATGCTGGACCAAATTCCGCTTGCGCGGTTCGGTGACCCTAAAGATATTGCTGCAGTGGCGTCTTTCCTCGCTTCCGATGCCAGCAAATATATGACTGGGCAAACTCTTCATGTAGATGGCGGCATGGTCATGTAAGTTTTCTTTGATTTTTTTCGAAATTAATTTATAATGTCTTGAGGGGAGGTGAACACATTGGCAGATGTATTAGAAAGAGTAACTAAAATCGTTGTAGATCGTTTGAACGTAGAAGAATCAGAGGTAAAACTTGAAGCTTCTTTCAAAGAAGATCTTGGTGCCGATTCCCTGGATGTAGTTGAACTAGTCATGGAATTCGAAGACGAGTTTGATATGGAAATTTCGGACGATGACGCTGAAAAAATCGCCACAGTAGGTGATGCTGTGAATTACATACAAAGCACTATGTAATGAATTGTCATTTGACTAAAAGCTCCGTTTTTTAACGGGGCTTTCTCTTATTGCTAAAGAAGTTTGATGCCGCGTCAGATAAGGGAATGAGCATGTACGCGGGTAAGCACCGCCTGCATGTCAGTGGTCTTTTGCCATTAGTTTTCTTTAAGCGGATAATAATGTATGATGGTACATAGGAAAGCTTGACAGGAATTCCTGCCAGGTTTCTTTTTATATATTGGAAAAATATGCTTTTTGAACCGTTGTGGAGGGTTTTGTGTGATGCGTAGGAACGGAAATAATCGTAAACCATCAATCAAGGATAATAAATTTAAACAGTTGCAAGAAAATCTGGGTTTTCATTTTAAAGATGAAAATTTATTGAAACAAGCTTTTACACATTCATCTTATGTGAATGAGCATCGCCGTAAGCCTTATGAAGATAATGAAAGGCTTGAATTCTTGGGGGACGCTGTACTTGAACTGACCATCTCTAAATACTTATATCAAAAATATCCGATGATGAGCGAAGGTGAACTTACCAAACTGAGGGCAGCCATTGTATGTGAGCCTTCACTTGTTGCTTTTGCCAATAGTCTTTCTTACGGGGAATATGTATTGCTCGGAAAAGGGGAAGAAATGACAGGCGGAAGAGAACGCCCTGCCATGCTTGCGGATGTATTCGAAGCCTATATTGGTGCTTTGTACCTTGATCAAGGATTAGAGCCAGTGGTGCAGTTTTTGACGAATGTCGTGTTTCCGAAGATAGACGAGGGTGCTTTTTCTCATGTGATGGATTATAAGAGCCAGCTTCAGGAGCTGATCCAGCGTGATGCCATCGGTGTCCTGCAATATAAGATCTTGCAGGAAAAAGGACCGGCTCATAATCGGGAGTTTGTTTCGACCGTCTCCTTGAATGGGGAAGAGCTGGGCTCTGGAATAGGTAAGTCCAAAAAAGAAGCGGAGCAGCATGCTGCCGAGCATGCATTGATCGTTTTAAAAGAAAAAAAATCAACAAGATAGTTGAACAGTAGAGGGGGAAAGGTCATGTTCCTCAAACGTTTGGACGTTGTAGGATTTAAATCTTTCGCAGAGAAAATTTCAATTGATTTTGTACCTGGTGTCACGGCAGTGGTTGGACCAAACGGAAGCGGTAAAAGTAATGTGACCGATGCAGTCCGATGGGTACTTGGAGAGCAGTCTGCGAAATCACTGCGTGGAGCAAAAATGGAAGATATCATCTTTTCGGGAAGTGACACGAGGAAAGCGTTGAATTTTGCGGAAGTATCATTGACCCTTGATAACGAGACCAATTCCCTGCCAATTGACTTTCATGAAGTCAGTGTGACAAGACGTGTATATCGATCGGGAGAAAGTGAATTTTTCATTAATAATCAAGGTTGCCGTCTGAAAGACATCATAGACCTTTTCATGGATTCTGGTCTTGGGAGAGAAGCGTTTTCCATCATCAGCCAAGGGAAAGTGGAAGAAATCCTTAGCAGTAAGGCTGAAGAAAGACGAGTGATTTTTGAAGAAGCAGCCGGTGTCTTGAAGTATAAAACGAGAAAACGAAAAGCGGAATCGAAGCTGACGGAAACACAGGATAACTTAAACCGTGTCCATGATATCCTCCATGAATTGGAGGGGCAGGTGGAGCCGTTAAAAATTCAGTCTTCCCTCGCCAAGGAATTTTTGGCGAAGAAAGACGAGCTTGAGCAAATAGAAGTGGCTTTAACCGTTTTTGAAATAGAAGAACTTTATGAAAAATGGGAAAAACTATCACAGGAACTTGAAAAACATAATGAAATGGAACAGCAAATGGCAGGACAGCTTCATGATAGGGAAGCGCATCTCAAAAAGCTAAGGGATAGTCTTGCGACGCTTGAGACATCGATTAATGGTCTTCAGGAAATTCTCCTGAATGCCAGCGAAGAACTTGAAAAGCTTGAAGGCCGTAAAGAAGTTTTGAAAGAACGGAAAAAGAATGCCGCCCAAAACAAGTCACAGCTGGAAAAAGCGATTGTGGAAGGTGAGGCTGCTGTCGAGCGTCTGTCTTTGCAAAAGGAAAGAGAAACGGAAATCCTGAATGCACTGAACTTGGAAGTGAAAGGGATTTCTGAAACCTTACATGAAAAACAAAAAAGCCTGGGCCTATTCAATAGTGATATCGAAGCGATGATCGAAGCGAAAAAGAGTGACTATATCGAGTGGTTGAACAAGCAGGCATCGGCTAAAAATGAAAAACAATACCTGCTCCAGCAGCTAACACAGCAGGAACATAAAAATGCTAAACTTGACATGGAAAATGAAAAGTTCTTAACCGAAAGAATGGATATCACTGCTAAAAAAATGGAATATTCAAAGCTGATGGACAATATGACCAAGCAGCTTGAAGAGCATGTCACTTATTTCCGAAATCAGCAGAATAAATTGAATGCGGCAAAAGATACGTATCAAAAACAAGAAACCACCCTTTATAAGGCCTATCAATTCCTTCAACAGGCAAAATCACGTAAGGAACTGCTTGAAGAAATGGAAGATGATTATGCAGGCTTCTTTCAGGGTGTAAAAGAGGTTTTGAAAGCGAAAGAAACCCTTCAAGGCATTGAAGGGGCAGTTGCGGAATTGATAAAGGTTCCAAAGGAATATGAAACGGCCATCGAAACGGCTCTGGGCGGAGCGATGCAGCATGTTGTCGTGGAACGCGAGGAGCATGCACGGGAAGCCATTTCCTTCTTAAAGAAAAATAGGTATGGGCGTGCGACGTTCTTGCCTTTATCAGTCATAAAGGCAAGAGAGATATCAGCTAACCAATTATCAATGCTGAAGAGCCATTCAGCTTTTGTAGGGACTGGTTCCTCATTGATCCAATATGATGATAGGCATGCAGCGATTGCTGAAAACCTATTGGGAACCGTGATAATCACTACAGATTTAAAAGGTGCAAATGACCTGGCGAAAATGATGCAGCACCGTTTCCGCTTCGTAACGCTTGAGGGGGATATCGTCAATCCAGGCGGTTCAATGACTGGCGGAGCCTTAAAGCAAAAAACGACCTCCCTGCTTTCAAGGAAAACGGAATTGGAAGAGCTCCAACAAAAACTTGCTGCCATGGAAGCTAAAACGAATCAGCTAGAAAAGCAAGTCAAACAGCTCAAAGTGGATGTGGGTGTTCAAGAGCAAACGCTTGAACAAACCAGAAAAACAGGAGAGAGACTTCGATTACAAGAACAAACCCTTAAGGGCGAACTCCGTGAAGTGGAGCTGCAGGAAAGAAATGTGAATGAACGGCTGCATCTTTATGATTTGGATAAAAATTCATATTTAGAAGAACAACAGCAAAAAACAGCAAGACTTGAAGAGCTGGAAGAACTTTTGGACTCATGTAAATCGGAAATTGAAGGGCTTGACAGGTTGATTTCCGAAATGACCGAACAAAAGCAATCCCAACAATCCTCAAAAGAGAGCCTTGCTGAAGAAACGAATGAACTGAGGGTAATGCTTGCCTCTAAGCGTGGCCAGCTGCAAAACCAAAAAGAGAAGATGGAACGCATTGAATCGGATCTTTCAAAGGAAACAAGCAGGCTTGCCGAAAACAAAGATGATTTAGGGCTCCTGACCAATGAAATGACAGACAGTTCAAGCGGGGAAGAGTCACTGGAAGATATGGCTCAGCAGAAATTGCTCGACAAAAATGGGGCAATTGAAGGAATCACCATGAAAAAACAGGAAAAAAACGAGCTTCTAAAGGAAGTTGAATCGCTTGAACTGTCCTTGAAAGAAGAAAATCGACTTTATAGAGGCATTGTCGAAGTGATAAAGGATGAAGAAGTGAAATTAACTCGTCTGGATGTCGAACTGGAAAATCGTCTCGACCACTTGAGAGAAGAATATACCCTTTCCTTTGAAGGTGCTAAAGAACAGTATCCATTGATGATGCCTGCAGAAGAAGCTCAAAAAAGGGTGAAGCTCATCAAGCTTGCAATCGAGGAACTGGGGACGGTGAATCTAGGTGCAATTGATGAATACGCACGTGTAGCTGAACGCTATGAATTCCTTCTAAGTCAAAAGGAAGACCTTCAACAGGCGAAGGATACATTATTCCAAGTCATCGATGAAATGGATGATGAAATGAAGCGGCGCTTTGCGGATACCTTCTATTCGATCCGTGAAGAATTCGAACAAGTCTTCAAAGCTTTATTTGGCGGAGGCAGAGCCGAGCTGAAACTGACAAATCCGGATGATTTACTAAATACAGGGGTAGATATCATTGCACAGCCTCCCGGGAAAAAACTGCAAAATTTGAGCCTCTTATCCGGGGGAGAACGAGCATTGACAGCCATAGCCCTTTTATTCTCCATTCTAAAAGTGCGTCCGGTGCCTTTCTGTATCCTTGATGAAGTCGAGGCAGCGCTTGATGAGGCGAATGTTGTCCGGTTCAGTCAATTTTTAAGGAAGTTCAGCAGGGAAACGCAGTTCATCGTGATTACTCACCGCAAAGGCACGATGGAAGAAGCAGATGTCCTATATGGCATTACGATGCAGGAGTCAGGCGTCTCCAAACTTGTTTCCGTCCGGATGGAAGAATCAGAAAACTTTATTGAAGTTTAAAATTCATGAATTAGAGGAAGTGGGACAATGAGTTTTTTCAAAAAGCTAAAAGAGAAATTTACGACCCAGGAAGAAAAAGAAAAATCGGTTGAAGCAGAAGTATCCATAGGGGAAAAATTCAAGCAAGGTTTGACAAAGACGAGGAATTCCTTTACTGGAAGGGTTAATGAACTTGTTGCCCGTTATCGGAAAGTGGATGAGGACTTTTTTGAAGAACTTGAAGAAATCCTGATACAGGCTGATGTAGGCTTTGATACTGTGATGGAACTTATTGATCAATTGAAAAGGGAAGTCAAGCTTCGTAATATCTCTGATACAAGGGAAGTGCAGTCCGTTATTTCCGAAAAGCTAGTGGAAATCTACCAAGGTGATGATGAAACGACTTCAAGCCTGAATATACAAGAAGAAGGTTTGACGGTCATTTTGTTTGTAGGGGTTAATGGGGTAGGGAAAACGACAACCATTGGTAAACTTGCCCATAAATTCAAAACGGAAGGTAAATCTGTCGTATTAGCTGCCGGGGATACCTTCCGTGCCGGTGCGATTGAACAGCTTGAGGTTTGGGGAGAGCGTGTCGGCGTCAGTGTAATCAAACAGGGTGAAGGTTCTGACCCTGCTGCGGTCATGTTCGACGCCATTCAGGCCGCCAAGGCACGAAAAGCGGATATCCTGATCTGTGACACTGCCGGTCGCTTACAGAATAAAGTGAACTTAATGAAGGAATTGGAAAAGGTGAAACGTGTAATTGAACGTGAAGTACCAGGTGCACCACACGAGGTGTTGCTTGCCCTTGACGCAACAACTGGACAAAATGCCCTCATTCAGGCCAAGACATTCAAGGAAGCGACCAATGTTTCCGGTATTGTTTTAACAAAGCTTGATGGCACCGCAAAAGGCGGAATTGTTTTGGCAATTCGCAATGAATTGGCCATTCCCGTTAAATTTGTCGGGCTAGGTGAAAAAATGGACGATCTACAGGAATTTGATGCTGAGAAATATGTTTATGGCCTTTTTGCTGATATCATCGATAAAGAAGAGGTTTAAGAAAAATTGTAAGCCGGAAGAGATAATTCTCTTCTGGTTTTTTGTTCACTGTGCAAATTAGGGAAACAATTGCATAAAGGTCTAAAAAAGCGGAAAAAAGAAAAAAATAATGCTTTGCAAACAAGTGGTAAGGAGTTTAACTTGACATCAAATAAACAAGGCTTTACAATATAAACTTGTAAAGGGTTTTCACTTAACAGCAGGGAGGCTTGCTAAGATGCTTGAAAAGACAACGCGGATTAATTATTTGTATGACTTTTACCAATCGTTGTTAACAGAGAAGCAGCAGAGCTACATGTCCCTCTACTATCTGGATGATTACTCTCTTGGCGAGATTGCCGATGAATACGAAGTCAGTAGGCAGGCAGTCTATGATAATATAAAAAGAACAGAAGCGATGCTTGAGGAATATGAAGCAAAGCTATTGTTATTTCAAAAATTTCAAGAGCGTAACCAGTGGATTGCGAATATGAAGGGACTCATAGAAAAGGAATCCTTTTCAAAAGAGAAGCTGCTAGACGCAATCACAACGCTTGAGAAGTTGGATTAGGAGGCGGCAATATGGCATTTGAAGGATTGGCCGACCGACTGCAGAGCACGATGCAAAAGATCCGTGGAAAAGGGAAAGTCAACGAAGCGGACGTTAAAGAAATGATGCGTGAAGTTCGATTGGCCCTGCTTGAAGCGGATGTTAACTTTAAAGTCGTGAAGGATTTTGTAAAACGTGTCAGTGAACGTTCGGTAGGTCAGGAAGTGCTGAAAAGCTTAACCCCCGGTCAACAGGTAATAAAGGTAGTCAAGGAAGAATTGACGGAGCTGATGGGCGGCGAACAAAGCAAGATTGCCGTTGCCTCGAAACCACCGACTGTCATCATGATGGTAGGTCTTCAAGGTGCAGGTAAAACGACGACCACCGGAAAGCTTGCCAATCTTCTAAGGAAAAAATACAACCGCAAGCCATTGCTCGTTGCGGCTGATATTTACCGTCCGGCGGCGATTAAGCAGCTTGAAACACTTGGCAAACAATTAAGCATGCCTGTTTTCTCCCTTGGGGACCAGGTCAGTCCTGTTGAAATTGCCAAACAGGCAATTGAAAAAGCTAAGGAAGAACATCATGATTATGTGTTGATTGATACCGCAGGCCGCCTTCATGTTGATGAAAACTTGATGGGCGAACTGAAGGATATCAAAGAGTTGACAAAACCAGATGAAATCTTCCTGGTTGTCGATGCGATGACCGGTCAGGATGCGGTCAATGTAGCCCAAAGCTTCAATGAACAGCTGGGCCTGACAGGAGCCGTATTAACGAAACTTGATGGGGATACACGTGGTGGTGCGGCACTTTCAATTCGTTCAGTCACCAACACGCCGATTAAATTCGTCGGTATGGGTGAAAAATTGGATGCACTTGAAGCGTTCCATCCGGAACGAATGGCGTCAAGGATCCTCGGCATGGGTGATGTATTGACCCTTATCGAAAAAGCACAGGCCAATGTAGATGAAGAAAAAGCGAAAGAATTAGAGAAAAAGATGCGTACAGCCACTTTTACCTTTGATGATTTCCTTGATCAGCTCGGTCAGGTGCGGAATATGGGACCGCTTGATGATATTCTGAAAATGATTCCAGGTGCGAATAAAATGAAAGGGATGGACAACCTTCAGATCGATGAGAAACAAATCGGTCATGTTGAAGCTATCATCCGTTCAATGACAACGCATGAAAAGGAACATCCGGAAACCATGAATGCTTCCCGCAAGAAACGGATTGCCAAAGGAAGCGGCAGATCGATTCAAGAAGTGAACCGTCTACTGAAGCAATTCGAGGAAATGAAAAAGATGATGAAACAGGTTACGAACATGCAAAAAGGAAAGAAAAAGGGATTCAAATTCCCGTTCATGTAAGGTTTATTTCAGCTCGGAACTAAGGTGAAATACGGGTCGAAGCCATGTATTTCAACACTTTTTTTACCTGTTAAGAAAAAAACCTTTACAAACATACAAGACATTTGATATTATACTATCTTGTGTGAAACTATTCGGAGGTGCTTATTTAAAATGGCAGTAAAAATTCGCTTAAAACGTATGGGAGCTAAAAAATCTCCTTTCTATCGTATTGTAGTTGCAGATTCTCGTTCACCACGTGACGGACGTTACATTGAAGTGGTAGGAACTTATAACCCGGTTGCTCAACCAGCAAAAGTTGATATCAACGAAGAGCTTGCTCTTAAATGGTTACAAGATGGAGCTAAACCATCTGATACAGTTCGTAACTTATTCTCAACACAAGGCATCATGGAAAAATTCCATGTTGCAAAAAACAGCAAGTAATCGACGGTAGTTGATGAAAGCACTGATTGAAACGATTGTTTCAGCACTTGTGGATCATCCGGAAGAGGTCATCGTGACCTCCAAGGAAGAATCCGACCGGATTGTTTATATCCTCTCCGTTCATAAAGAGGATATGGGCAAGGTGATCGGTAAACAAGGGCGTGTTGCTAAGGCGATTCGGACTGTGGTATATGCAGCAGGATCTTCACAGCAGAAGAAAATCTATTTGGAGATTTCCGAATAAGGAGGGTTAATACCCCTCCTTTTTTTGTACTTCAAGAAAGCTTAGATCCCAATTGATCAGATCCGGGCTTTAAACTTTACGCCTTTTAAGACGCATCTTTTACCGATTTACGTTATACTTAAGAGAATGACCCCCATTTCAAAAAGATTACCCCAATCATACATATTTTTTGAAGGAAATACGAAATCATAGATAATAGGAGGTGCTGGAATGAAAATTCTCCAAAATGTAATCGTTAACCAAGTATTAACGGAATCCAGCAAGAATCAGCTCCTCGAGAAATACAAGTCAAAACGTCTTCAGCTTCAAAAAGAGAGTGAACAGCTTCGCTTTGAACTGAAAAAACTTGAAAAAACAAGAACTCTCCAACCTGCTAGTCTCCGTGCTCATTTCGAAAAAGAAATAAACCAGAGGCAAGAAAAAATTAAACTGCTTGAATTTCAAATGGAGCAGTTGGAGATCCTTCCCGCCGGAAGTGAATTGAAGGAACGGGAAGTTCAAAGTATCATTGATGTGGAAATTGGGGCAGATTGGGACGAAATCATGGCAACGAAGACCATTGTCATTAAAGATGGAATCGTCTCGGAAATTCGTTAGAGGTGAAAGAATGGAAAAATGGTTTAATGTAGGTAAAATTGTCAACACACATGGTCTTTTAGGAGAAGTCCGTGTTATTTCTTCAACAGACTTTCCGGAAAAACGATACAAAGTGGGAAATACTCTGCATTTGTTCAGGGACACTGAGAAAAAACCTTTGCCGCTTGTCATCAGGTCGCATCGCACCCATAAAAACTTTAACCTATTGACGTTCGAGAACTATTATAACGTCGGACAAGTCGAGGCTTTTAAAAACGGGGTCCTTAAAGTCAAGGAAGCACAGCTTGGTAAATTGGACGAAGGTGAGTTCTACTTCCATGAAATCATCGGCTGTTCGGTATTTACGGATGAAGGTATGGAAGTTGGGGAAATCATTGAGGTTCTTACGCCTGGTGCCAATGATGTTTGGGTCATTAAGAAAGCTGGCAGTAAGGACATTCTGATTCCTTATATTGAACAAATTGTAAAAGAAGTGGATATTTCCGCTAAAAAGGTCATCATTACACCGATGGAAGGACTTTTAGACTGATGAAAATCGATGTGCTTTCGCTTTTTCCAGAAATGTTCGAAGGGGTATTTGGCTCATCAATCTTAAAAAAGGCTGCGGAAAAGCAGGCTGTCAGCTATAAGGTGACCAATTTCCGAGATTATGCAGATAATAAGCATTCGACGGTAGACGATTATCCGTATGGCGGCGGTGCCGGAATGGTATTGAAGGCACAACCGATCTTTGATGCCGTGGAAGCTCTTAAAGGGCAAGCTGAGCTAACCCCAAGGGTAGTCCTGCTTTGCCCCCAGGGAGAGCGTTATACGCAGAAAAAAGCCGAAGAGTTAGCTGAAGAGGAACATCTCATTTTCATTTGCGGGCATTATGAAGGGTATGATGAGCGGATCCGGGAGCATGTTGTCACTGATGAAATATCGATAGGTGATTTTGTGCTTACAGGCGGGGAATTGGGCGCAATGGTCATTATTGACAGCGTTGTGCGCTTGCTGCCTGGCGTTCTTGGAAATGTTGACTCCCCAATTCTTGATTCCTATTCTTCTGGTTTGTTAGAGCATCCACATTATACTAGACCTGCAGATTTCCGCGGGATGAAAGTTCCCGATCCGCTAATATCCGGGAATCATAAAAAAATCGATGAATGGCGGATGAAGGAATCCCTGCGCAGAACTTGGATTCGACGTCCGGATTTGCTCGATAGTTATGAACTATCGGAAGTTGAAGAAAAATTATTGTCCGAGATTAAAAAAGAAGACTGATGTCTATTGCATCGACGTTTATAGTATGATAGGATATACCTTGTGACTTGGGCAAAATGCTCAGTCTTATAACGATGTTCCGCTGCAAACAATAAGTATTTGCAAGAGCGTCCAGGAGGAGTTGAAATCGATGCAAAATCTTATTAACGAAATCACAAAAGAACAACTTCGCTCAGATCTTCCATCATTCAGACCTGGTGACACAGTACGTGTACACGTAAAGGTTATTGAAGGAACTCGCGAACGTATCCAGTTGTTTGAAGGCGTTGTAATCAAACGTCGTGGCGGCGGAGTTAGTGAAACTTTCACAGTACGTAAGATCTCTTACGGCGTTGGAGTAGAACGTGCTTTCCCTGTTCACACACCAAAAATTGCGAAATTAGAAGTTATCCGTCACGGTAAAGTACGTCGTGCGAAACTTTATTACCTACGCGAACTTCGTGGTAAAAAAGCACGTATTAAAGAAATTCGTCGTTAATTCTTCGAATATCTTCATGCGGGTTTACCATGATCCACATAAGGTGAATAACCAAAGAGTATCATGCAAAAAGGGAGCTTGTTTATCAGGCTCCCTTTTTGCACTTTAAGAAACGATGAATACACTTACGGTGAAAACTATATAGAATCCTGCTCGCTATAGCGTCCGCAACATGTTAAAATAATTGTTGATATGCTTCAAAAAGGGTGGGTAAGGATGGCGAAAAAGAAAAATGAATTGTGGGAATGGACAAAGGCGGTCATAATCGCGGTTATAGCGGCGACGCTGATTCGTTATTTCCTTCTGGCTCCTATTGTTGTGGACGGTAATTCCATGATGCCGACATTAAAGGATACGGACCGCATGATCGTTAATAAAATTTCCTATTCGATTGGCGAACCGAAAAGATTCGACATTATCGTTTTCGAAGCTCCAGAAGGCAAGGATTACATAAAGCGGATCATCGGATTGCCAGGGGAAAAAGTCGAATATAAAAATGATACTCTTTACGTGAATGGAAAAGCTTATGATGAGCCATACTTGGATGAATATAAAGAACAATTGATTGATGGCGGGGACTTGACGGAACCTTTTACATTAAGTGATGTCATAGAACAAGAAACGGTGCCTGAAGGCCACCTATTTGTCCTGGGGGATAATCGCCGTTTCAGTAAGGATAGCCGCCATATTGGTGTAGGTGCCGTTCCTTACGATAAAGTGTTAGGAAAAACTAAATTAGTTTATTGGCCGATCGAAGACTTTCGATTGGCGGAATAGTAGGAAGGTGCATTCCATTGACAATACAGTGGTTCCCTGGCCATATGGCCAAAGCAAGACGGGAAGTAACAGAGAAATTAAAACTGATCGACATCATCTTTGAACTTGTGGATGCCCGGATACCGGCATCTTCACGAAATCCGATGATCGATGAAATCATTCAGCATAAACCGAGGGTCATCCTTTTGAATAAAGCTGATATGGCCGATCCGGTAAAAACGAATATGTGGCTTGAACATTATAAATCGCAGGGGAAAACGGCGATTTCCATTAACTCACAGGCGGGAAACGGTTTAAACCAGATTACAGCTGCTTCCAAAAAACTTTTAAAAGAGAAGTATGAGCGGATGGAATCAAGAGGAATAAAGCCGAGAGCGATCCGTGCCATGATAGTCGGCATTCCGAACGTGGGGAAATCGACTTTAATCAATCGACTTGCCAAAAAGAACATTGCCAAAACAGGGAATACGCCTGGCGTCACGAAAGCGCAGCAATGGATAAAAGTTGGCAAGGAATTGGAATTGCTCGACACGCCGGGGATTCTCTGGCCGAAATTCGAGGATCAAGAAGTAGGCTTGAAGCTTGCGTTGACAGGTGCGATTAAAGATACGATTTTAAACTTGCATGAAGTCTCATTATACGGTCTTCGCTTTTTGGAAAAAGAATATCCGGATAGGTTGAAATCCCGTTATAACCTGGATGTAATTCCGCAGGAAACGCTCGAATTGTTCGATGCGGTCGGAAAGTTCAGGGGCTGTTTAGCATCTGGGGGCTTCATCGATTATGACAAAACCGCAGAGTTGGTCGTACGTGAAATCCGTTCAGAAAAGATGGGTCCGCTTACGTTTGAGGTCCCTTTGGATTATGAAGAGAATGATATCCCCGAATAACATTAACATTGACCTGATTGTTGAAGACAATCAGTGAAAAGGATTGATACGGAGCTGGAGTTGGATGTCAAAAAGGCTTACTCTTTTTGATGTCTCTTTTCCGCTCCGTATTTTTGTCTGAACTGTAGAAAGAGAGCAAGGCTGCCGATAATTAATATGATGGGTGATAAAGATGATAACCGAAATGAGCATTAAGGAAATCTCCTCAAAGTTAAAGACAATAAGAGGGCCCGAAGATTTATTTTTACAGAAATGCCGGGAGGACGGACGAAAGGGAGTAACCGACTTAGTAAGCAAATGGCAAAGAGCTTATGAAAAAGAACAACAGGTAAGGGATGCTTTCACGGAAATGACGGAGTTTGAACGTCAATTGCGAAAACAGGGGTTTTCCATTCTGGCTGGTATCGATGAAGTTGGAAGAGGACCTCTGGCAGGACCAGTTGTGACAAGTGCAGTCATCTTGCCTGAATCTTTTTATTTGCCAGGGCTTAATGATTCCAAAAAGATTCCAGAAGCAAAAAGGGAATTGTTTTATGAAATGATTTTTAAGGAAGCACTATCCATAGGTGTAGGTGTTGTACATAGCGAAGTAATTGATGAAATCAATATATATCAAGCTACGAAAAAGGCAATGGTGGCCGCATTGAACGATCTGTCGGAACTTCCTGATCATTTGTTGATCGATGCAATGGAACTGGATGTGCCGATTCCGCAGCTTTCGCTCATAAAGGGGGACGCAAGAAGCATTAGCATCTCTGCGGCATCCATAATAGCGAAAGTGACCCGTGATAGAATGATGAAGGATTATGGTGAAAAATATCCGGAATATGGTTTTGAAAAGCACATGGGTTACGGGACAAGCCAACATATAGAAGCGCTCGACACGCACGGGCTTACACCTTGGCATAGAAGAAGTTTTGCACCAGTTAAGGAAATAGCTGCACGAACGAAGGATTAAGGGGGGATGAGTGGTGCAATCCATAACAAGCGGTCAACCGTTATCTTCACCCATTGAAATAAAAGGAACTGCGAGTTGGAAAAACGGGCAAATCCTTTTCGGGAAGGTGAATAAGGTTTTTCCTAACCAAACGGCCGAAGTACAGATTGGCCATCAAAAAATGATTGCCACTCTCGATATCCCGCTTCGGACAGGAGAAAGGCATTGGTTTCAAGTGCAGGACCCAATTGAGGCGGGGCTCGTGTTAAAAGCTTTAGATTCCCCCGATTTGAACGATTCCGGCATAAAGGGAACGGCTGCAAAATTAATAGCTCATCTAGGCATAACGCCCGAACCGTCCGCAACGAAGCTTGCCGAATATCTCCTGACAAATCGCCTCCCGATAACCAAGGAAACTTTTCAGCCCGCCATGCAATGGTTAAAAGCTGCTGATGCTGCAGAAGTCGGTCTGCCTGTAATAAAAACGATGTTCATTCAGCAACTGCCTTTTGTAGAAGATGTATTTGATGCTTTATTTACACAGTCCAAAAGTGAACCTTTCCATAAACTCCTCAGTGGCTTCAAGCAAAAGCTGGAGGATGGTGGGGCAGTAACGAGGACTGCCGTCAAGCTAATGGAAGTGTTGGACTCCTTACACGTTGCTAAACAGAACCAGTTTCAACAAATCGGTTTGCAAAAACTAGTCACCACTTGGCTGGATTTCGATTCAACGCCAGAAATGAAATCTGGTGCATTTTCCCTGCTTCAAAAGACGGGTTTCATACCAAAGGGAATGACGGAATCTGTCTTTCGGGAGAATTTAATTGATGGAGCTGAGGCTAGGTCAGGTATTGCTAAGAATTCAGCGGTTGATAAATTACACCAAGGATTGCAGCTGCTTTCCGAGGCAAAAAGCGGAGCATTTGCAAAAGTTGAAGAGATCGATACTGCTATTAATCGCATATTGAACGGTCATGAACATGTGGGGGCAAAACTGCCAATTGATATCCACTCGATGCCGAGAAAAAACATTCCTGCAGAAAAACTTTCCTCTCTTGCCTTTCATTTACTCCAGAGTTCTTTTACCGAAGCAACAGCTAAAAAGGCAGTAGGCGGAAAAATGGAAGTGAATGACCTTATAGGCTACTTGAATAAGGACACAGATCAAGTAGCTGAGTCGAAGGGTAAGGCGGCTGAATTATTGTTCCAGTCGCTTAATAGGCTTCCTGAGGCCCAATACGCTAGGAATAATGAGAAGCTGGTCCTTTCACTTGTATTGGAAGCTGAGTTTCAAACAATCGATTTCACCGATGGACCTTCTGTTGCACATCAACTGAAAGAAATGACCAAGATCCTTGGTCTTCAGCTGGAACATGCACTCATTAACCTTTCTGGAGATGATATGGCGGAGTTCCCGAAGGATTTGGAGACACTTAAACCGCTGCTGCTTAAATTGCTGAATGAACAAATTCCGGCATCTATGAAGGAGATGGCAGAACAAATCCTAAATCGGATTACTGCGCAACAGATCCTTTCACAGGAAAATGGACCGATTCAGAATTTACTTCTTACACTTCCACTCAATCTGGGATCTGCTCAAACGGATCTGACTTTACAATGGAGCGGAAGAAAAACAAAAGATGGCAAAATTGACCCGGATTACTGCCGTGTCCTATTTTATTTAGAATTGGAACGCCTTAAAGAGACGGTCATCGACATGCAGGTTCAAAACCGAATCATCAAAGTGACGGTCATCAATGGGAATGGTGCGGTCCTTGAAGAGGCAGCCGGTCAATATCTTGACATCCTGAGAGAGAAACTTGAAAAAATGGATTACAGATTGTCAGGGGTTTCCTTTGTAAATCCCGTGCATGAAAAAGAGCGGGACCAAGGGGTGAAACCGATTCCTTTTTCAGAAGCCGGTTCGTATAGTGGAGTGGATATTCGAATATGAAGAATGATAAACGAAAAGAAGCGATTGCCTTAAAGTATGATCAAAAGACATCTAAAGCGCCCTTCATATTGGCGAAGGGAAAAGGTAAAAAGGCTGAAAATATTCTGGAAAAGGCGATGAAACTGGATATACCGGTCCAAAGGGACGAATCGCTTGCTGCACTTTTAGGTCAATTGGATATAAATCAAACGATTCCGGAAGAATTGTATGGAGCTGTTGCAGAGGTATTCGCATTCATTTATAAAGTTGACAAGGACATGAATCGGTAGTTTCCTAATTTATCCCAGTCATATTGCTTAATGGATTACTGTTAGTTTATGTAGAATATTAGGGAAATCACTGATGAATTTTCATTATATTAAAAAAATACTAAAGTAAAAGCAAAAGGACAAGGCCATGGCTTTGTCCTTTTGCTTTTACTTTGAATCAAGACAAGGATAATTGTAATTTATCAATGAATCGACCTCTGGGTTAATATAGTGAAAAGGCTTTCATAGAGGTGCTTTTAGAAGATTTATAACTGTAATGACTTTTTTGAAAATAGATTTTTAGAACTAAAATATATGAATTTAATAAGAAAAAAACACAACGGCAAAGAAGGTTTTCTCCATTTTAAACATGGGTATAGAAGTATATTATAATAATATTTTAAAAATTATGTGAAAGAAAATTATGCACGAAGGAGAATTTTGTTGTAATATGTTAGAGAAAACACGCATTAAATTTCAAAGTTGTTTTTTAGTAGATAAGGAGGATGGGAAATGAATATCCATGAGTATCAGGGGAAAGAGATATTGCGACAATACGGGGTATCCGTTCCAAATGGCCGGGTTGCCTTTACTGTTGATGAAGCAGTGGAAGCAGCGAAGGAGTTAGGTACGGAAGTTGTTGTCGTCAAAGCTCAAATTCATGCGGGTGGCCGCGGGAAAGCCGGCGGAGTCAAGGTAGCGAAGAATCTTGATGAAGCGCGTACATATGCAGAAGAGATTCTTGGCAAGACATTGGTGACCCATCAAACAGGTCCTGCAGGCAAGGAAGTTAAGCGTTTACTTATTGAAGAAGGCTGCGACATTACAAAAGAATATTATATCGGGCTGGTCCTTGACCGTGCTACGGACAGTGTCGTATTGATGGCTTCTGAAGAAGGCGGAACGGAAATTGAGGAAGTGGCTGAAAAGACACCAGAGAAAATTTTCAAAGAAGTAATCGATCCGGTTGTCGGCCTGACTGGTTTCCAGGCACGGAGGATTGCATTCAATATCAATATTCCGGCTTCACTTATAAATAAAGCTTCCAAACTGATGGTTAACTTATATACAGCTTTCGTTGATAAAGATTGCTCAATCGCAGAAATCAACCCATTAGTGGTAACTGGCGACGGCGATGTAATGGCCCTTGATGCTAAATTGAACTTCGATGATAATGCGATTTACCGCCATAAAGACATCGCGGAGTACCGTGATTTGGATGAAGAGGATGCGAAAGAGATTGAAGCATCAAAACATGGCCTTAGTTACATATCGCTTGACGGAAATATCGGATGCATGGTTAATGGTGCCGGTCTTGCTATGGCGACGATGGACATCATTAAACATTATATGGGAGATCCGGCTAACTTCCTTGACGTTGGTGGCGGCGCCACTGAGGAAAAAGTGAAAGAGGCCTTCAAAATCATCCTTTCCGATCAAAATGTTAAAGGCATCTTCGTTAATATCTTCGGAGGAATCATGAAATGTGACATCATCGCTACAGGCGTCGTGGCTGCTGCTAAAGAGCTTGGCCTGGATGTCCCTCTTGTTGTTCGTCTTGAAGGAACGAATGTGGACCTAGGCAAAAAGATTCTAAAAGAGTCAGGTTTAAATATTACGTCTGCTGAATCAATGGCAGATGGAGCACAAAAAATAGTATCACTTGTAGGATAATAGGCAGGGGGGAACATAATGAGCGTTTATATTAATAAAGATACGAAAGTGATCGTTCAGGGAATCACTGGTGCAACAGCATTATTTCATACAAAACAAATGTTGGAATACGGCACGAAAATCGTTGGAGGAGTCACTCCGGGTAAAGGTGGAACAGAAGTGGAAGGGGTACCTGTATTCAATACAGTTTCCGAAGCTGTCACTGAAACCGGCGCGAATGCATCTGTTATCTATGTACCGGCTCCATTTGCTGCCGATGCAATTCTAGAAGCCGTAGACGCAGAACTTGATCTTGTCATTTGTATCACGGAACATATTCCTGTTCTGGATATGGTCAAGGTTAAGCGCTACATGGAAGGCAAAAAAACTCGCTTGATCGGACCGAACTGCCCAGGTGTCATTACTCCTGAAGAGTGTAAGATTGGTATCATGCCAGGGTATATCCACAAAAAAGGCCATGTAGGTGTAGTTTCACGTTCTGGAACTTTGACGTATGAAGCCGTTCACCAATTATCGCAAGCAGGCATTGGGCAATCTTCGGCTGTCGGTATCGGTGGAGATCCCGTTAACGGAACGGATTTCATTGATGTTTTGAAAGCGTTCAATGAAGATCCGGAAACACATGCGGTGATCATGATTGGGGAAATCGGCGGAACGGCAGAAGAAGAAGCAGCAATCTGGGTGAAGGAAAATATGACTAAGCCAGTTGTTGGTTTCATTGGTGGCCGTACGGCTCCAGCCGGTAAACGCATGGGTCATGCTGGTGCTATTATCTCAGGAGGAAAAGGGACTGCTGACGAGAAAATCCGCGTTATGAACGAATGTGGAATTAAAGTTGCCGAAACTCCATCCGTAATGGGTGAAACATTGATCTCCGTCTTGAAAGAAAAAGATATTTACGAACCTTGTAAAACACATTGATTCAAGCTGGGCCGACCTTTTTTTGGGTCGGCCTTTTTTTCCTCCAATTTCCTCGGGAGACACCAAGTACATCACTATCAACCTACTTAAAAAAATATCCGATTAGGGGCGTTTCCAATTGAATAAAAAAGAAAAGTTAATCCATCTCCATCATTGCCGCGGAGCAGGATGGAAAACAATCCAAATAATCATGTCCAAAGACCCGTCATTATCTTCCCTGTTCACGACGAATCACGCTGAATGGGCAAAAATGCTCCCTATCCCCTCAAATAAGCTCAACCTCTTTCTCAAAGATTTACATTCACTCAATACCATCGATAAACTTAAAATATACGAAGATAGCCAAATTCATTGTTTGACGATCTTCGATGATGAATACCCTTTTTTGCTGAAGCAAATATTCGATCCTCCGTGGGTTCTTTATTTTAAAGGCGATAAGAGGCTTTTAACAAGGAAGAATACGCTAGGTGTTGTTGGAACACGTAAGCCAACCTCGTATGGTCTGGAGGCCTTAAAAACGATTCTATTACCGCTAGTAAAGAAAAAGTTCGTGATCATAAGTGGAGTGGCGGCTGGAATCGATGCAGAGTCACATAAGATTACATTAAGCGAAGGCGGAGATACGATTGGGATTTTAGGAGGGGGGCTTATGCAAATATATCCAAAATCCAATGAACCCCTTGCTGAAGAAATCATCAAAAAAGGCTTGCTTATATCTGAGACTCCACCGGAAATGAGGGCGGAACCTTGGATGTTTCCGCTTCGGAATCGAATCATCAGTGGATTATCACAGGGAGTATTCGTGGTCGAGGCAAAAGAAAGAAGCGGATCCCTTATTACGGCACAAGCTGCATTGGAACACGGCAGGGATGTGTTTGCGCTTCCTGGTAATGTTACGAGCCCTGAATCGCTGGGGACAAATCAATTGATTTCTGATGGTGCCAAACTTGTTTTGAGTGCCAGGCAGATCGAGGAAGAGTTTTGAACAATATAATATAGAAGATAGACGGAGAATCAAACGGGAAAATATAGAAAAAAAGGTGGTTTTTTAAAAGGATGGGTTGAATTATTAGACAAAAAGGTTGAAAATATTGTAAAACTGTTATAAGTTTTGCAAATGACACCTCTTGTCAAAATACCTATAAATAATTGAATCAGCAAGCTTTGAAAAGTAAAGAGGTGTTGACAAATGATTTTTGAATGATTAATAATAGTGAAGATTTATATTACCTCTTTGAGGAGGATTTATTGGATGTCAGAATACTTAGTGATTGTGGAATCGCCCGCAAAGGCGAAAACAATAGAACGTTACTTGGGAAAAAAATATAAAGTAAAGGCTTCCATGGGGCATGTACGCGATTTGCCTAAAAGTCAAATGGGTGTCGATGTTGAACATGAATATGAACCTAAATATATAACTATCCGCGGCAAAGGCCCGGTTTTAAAAGAATTGAAAACCGCTGCAAAAAAAGCAAAAAAAATCTATCTCGCGGCTGACCCCGACAGGGAAGGGGAAGCCATTGCCTGGCACTTGGCTCACAGTCTTGATGTTGACGTTAACTCAGATTGCCGCGTGGTATTCAATGAGATCACGAAAGAGGCTATCAAAGAATCATTTAAATCACCTAGGCCAATAAATATGAAATTGGTTGATGCACAGCAGGCAAGAAGGGTCTTGGATCGCTTGGTCGGATACAATATAAGCCCGCTTTTGTGGAAAAAGGTGAAAAAAGGCTTAAGCGCGGGACGGGTCCAATCGGTTGCTGTACGGATGATCATTGACCGGGAGAAGGAGATCAAAGATTTTATCCCTGAAGAGTATTGGACAATCAAGGCTGATTTTGTAAAAGGAAAAGAACAGTTTGAAGGTTCCTTCTTCAGCATTGGCGGTGAGAAGAAGGAGTTGAATAACGAAGAGGACGTCAAAAAAGTGCTCGCTTCTTTAAATGGCGGCGAATTTACGATAGGAGCTGTCGCTAAAAAAGAAAGAAGGCGCAATCCAGCCGCTCCTTTTACGACTTCTTCCCTGCAACAGGAAGCGGCACGTAAATTGAATTTCCGTGCAAAGAAAACCATGATGCTTGCTCAGCAGCTTTATGAAGGAATCGAGCTTGGCAAGGAAGGTACAGTTGGGTTAATCACTTATATGAGAACCGATTCGACCCGGATTTCCGATGTTGCGAAAGAGGAAGTCCATACCTTCATTCAAAATAATTATGGTAAAGAGTATGTTCAGGTTGAACAGCGCAAAGAGAAAAAACAGACTAATGCCCAGGACGCCCATGAAGCGGTCAGGCCAACAAGTACATTACGTGAACCGGGTGTAGTCAAGGAGTTCTTATCCAGAGATCAATTCCGTCTTTATAAATTGATTTGGGAACGATTCGTTTCTAGTCAAATGTCTTCGGCGGTCATGGATACGATGAGCATCGACCTGCATAATGGGGATGTCATCTTCAGGGCAAATGGTTCAAAAATTAAATTCCCGGGTTTCATGAAGGTATATGTTGAAGGGTCCGATGACTCGGTGGAAGAAAAGGAAAATGCACTTCCGGATGTGAAAAAAGGGGATCAATTCTTTTCAAAAGATATCGAGCCGAAGCAGCATTTCACACAGCCTCCGCCCCGATATACTGAAGCCCGTCTTGTCAAAACCCTAGAGGAACTGGGAATAGGCCGTCCTTCTACATATGCTCCTACCTTGGATACGATTCAAAAACGGGGCTATGTTACCTTGGATAATAAACGGTTCATACCTACAGAGCTTGGTGAGATCGTTCTTGAATTGATACGCGAATTCTTCCCGGATATTCTTGATGCAGAGTTCACTGCCAAGATGGAACAGGAATTCGACAGCGTCGAGGAAGGCAGTATCGAATGGATAAAGGTCATCGATGAATTTTATAAGGAATTTGCAGTTCATTTGGCTAAAGCTGAAGTCGAGATGGAGAAAATTGAAATCAAGGATGAACCTGCAGGTGAAGATTGCGTGGAATGCGGACATGGGATGGTCTTTAAGATGGGGCGTTATGGAAAGTTCATGGCATGCAGTAATTTCCCGGATTGCCGTAACACAAAGCCAATCGTTAAAGAAATCGGTGTTAAATGCCCAAAATGTAAAGAAGGAAACATCATTGAAAGGAAAAGTAAAAAACGCCGCATATTTTATGGGTGTGATACCTATCCTGGATGTGACTTCATATCTTGGGATAAACCGCTGCCGCGGAGTTGTCCAAAATGTGAAGGTACACTTGTTGAGAAAAAACTCAAAAAAGGCGTCCAAGTACAGTGCATGGATTGTGATTTCAAGGAATTGCCCCAAGCATAGAAAAGACCGTGAAATCGTTTACTATCATTGTGAACTATCGAAAAAACCTAAATATAAATTGACTCGGCATCTGCCGAGTTTCTTTATGTTCAGGAAAGTATGATATCATGATAGTATGTGGACTAACTTCCAAGAAGAAAATGGATAAAGCTTGAAACTTTTTTATTTAAGCCATGTGATGTAAAATTCAGTGGACAAGTACATTCTTTTAAAGATATAATTCCTATTTGTGTCCGTTACCCTTTTTAGAAGAAATGGATTGAAGGAAGAATGCCGGCTATCTGGCATATTCTTTAAATTATCGTTAGCAGGAATGAGTATTTCGGGTATAAATACATAGATATCGTTAAAAATGAAACTTTTATGAAAGCAGTTTTAATGATAAATGATCCTGTCTTATCATATCTATACATGGAGGTTCGAAAAATGAAAGAAACAAAAGTAAGTGTAATCGGTGCTGGGCTTGCTGGAAGTGAAGCGGCGTGGCAGTTAGCTAAAAGAGGAATTAAAGTCGATCTATATGAAATGCGCCCTGTAAAACAAACGCCAGCCCATCATACCGATAAATTCGCTGAACTTGTTTGTTCCAATTCACTTCGGGCAAATACGTTAACAAATGCAGTTGGTGTATTAAAAGAAGAAATGCGTATTCTGGATTCGGTCATCATGTCCGCAGCAGATGCTTGTGCTGTACCGGCTGGAGGTGCTTTAGCTGTTGATCGTCATGAATTTGCCGGTCTTGTTACGGAAAGGGTCAAAAATCATCCAAATGTAACGGTCATCAATGAAGAAGTAACGGAAATTCCGGAAGGTCCTACTGTCATTGCAACCGGTCCGCTTACAAGTCAGTCACTATCTGACAGCTTAAAGCAAATCATGGATGAAGAATACTTGTACTTCTATGATGCTGCCGCACCAATTCTTGAAAAAGACAGCATCAATATGGATAAAGTATATTTGAAATCCCGCTATGATAAAGGCGAAGCCGCTTATCTGAACTGTCCGATGACGGAAGAAGAGTTTGACCGCTTTTATGAAGCATTGATTGCTGCTGAAACAGTTCCACTTAAAGAATTCGAAAAAGAAATCTTTTTTGAAGGCTGCATGCCCATTGAAGTGATGGCATCACGCGGGAAGAAAACGATGTTATTTGGTCCATTGAAGCCTGTTGGCTTAGAAGATCCAAAAACGGGAAAACGTCCTTTTGCTGTAGTTCAATTGCGTCAAGATGATGCTGCAGGAACACTTTACAATATTGTTGGTTTTCAGACACATTTGAAATGGGGGCCGCAAAAAGAAGTATTGCAGCTCATACCTGGATTGGAAAATGCGGAAATTGTCCGTTATGGAGTTATGCATCGAAACACTTTCATAAACTCACCTAATGTTTTAAAGCCTACGTACCAATTCAAGAATCGGGATGATTTATTCTTTGCCGGTCAGATGACTGGCGTCGAAGGATATGTAGAATCGGCTGCATCGGGATTGGTTGCAGGTATCAATGCTGCAAGGATCGTTCAAGGATTGGACCCTATCATTTTCCCTGCAGAGACGACGATGGGCAGCATGGCAAGGTACATAACTTCGACGAATGGTAAGAGCTTCCAGCCGATGAATGCCAACTTTGGATTGCTTCCAGACCTTGAAGTGAGAATCAAATCCAAAAAAGAGCGGAATGAAACGCATGCTAAACGCGCTTTAGACACAATTCAGAACTTTGTGAAAAATTTGTAAAATATTTGCCTGCTGTTTTAAAGTATGATACTATTTATTAGCCTTTGCGAGGTGTTTCCATGATTAATCAAAAAAAGGCATTATCATCCTTCATCGAATATTTACAAATTGAAAAGAACAGTTCACATTACACCATTGAAAATTACAAACGTGATATTCACGAATTTTTTCTGTTCCTTAATGAACAGGGCATTGAGGACATCACGTCCGTTGAATATCTTGATGTCCGGTTATATTTAACGAATTTATATGAGAAAAAACTTTCTAAGCGAACTGTAGCAAGAAAAACTTCTTGTTTGCGGAGCCTTTATAAATTTTTACTACGTGAAGGTGATGTGAAGGATAATCCTTTTTCCCTTGCTTCTTTACCTAAAAAGGATCAAAGACTGCCACGTTTTCTCTATGAGAAGGAAATGGATCAGTTGTTTTCTTCTTTAAAGAAAGATTCACCGATAGGAATAAGGAACAATGCCTTACTGGAATTATTGTATGCTACAGGCATTCGCGTAAGTGAATGTTGTGATATTAAACTGCAGGATATCGATCTTTCCTTAGGGACGGTACTGATCCATGGAAAAGGAAAAAAAGATCGCTACGTTCCGGTTGGTAGATATGCACAGGAAGCGATAGATTTATACATACGTACAGCCAGGATGGAATTGACTTCGTCTGACGCCAAGGCGCATGTTTATTTATTTGTTAATTTTCGTGGAGACCCTCTGACACCTAGGGGAGTTCGCTATATATTAAATGAATTGATTAAAAAGTCAGCCGCAGATGGAAGTCTTCATCCCCATATGCTAAGGCATTCGTTTGCTACACACCTATTGAATAATGGGGCGGACATTCGCACGGTTCAGGAATTGCTTGGTCATTCAAAAATTTCATCAACGCAAGTGTATACGCATGTTACAAAAGACCAATTGAAAAAAGTCTACAATGCATCACATCCGCGGCCTTAAATGTTGAAAGGGGACACTTTATGACAACGATATTTGCAGTGCATCATAAAGGTGAATGTGCCATGTCCGGTGATGGGCAGGTTACTTTAGGAAATTCAGTAGTGATGAAGCATACAGCGAGGAAAGTAAGAAAAATCTTTAATGGTAATGTCCTTGCAGGTTTTGCAGGTTCCGTTGCAGATGCTTTCACTTTATTTGAGATGTTCGAAGCTAAACTTGAAGAGTATAATGGCAATCTTCAGCGCGCTGCCGTTGAAATGGCAAAGCAATGGAGAAGTGACAATGTATTGAGAAAGCTTGAAGCCATGCTAGTCGTGATGGATAAGAACCATTTACTGCTCGTTTCTGGCACCGGGGAAGTAATTGAACCGGATGACGGGATTCTCGCCATAGGATCGGGAGGGAATTATGCATTGGCTGCAGGCAGGGCATTAATGCGGTTTTCCAGTGACCACTTATCGGCAAAGGAAATCGCTCAATCATCTTTACAAATTGCAGCGGAAATTTGTGTATTTACAAATACGAATATAATCGTGGAAGAGTTGTAAGGAGGAGCGCAAATGTCAAAAAAAGCTAATTTAACACCGAGGCAAATCGTTGAAAAACTGGATCAGTATATCGTAGGGCAGCGTGAGGCAAAACGGGCAGTGGCAGTGGCTCTTCGGAATCGCTACCGACGTTCCCTTCTCTCGGATCAACTTCGTGACGAAGTCGTTCCGAAGAATATATTAATGATTGGACCGACAGGTGTTGGGAAAACAGAAATAGCTCGGAGAATGGCTAAATTGGTAGGTGCTCCTTTTGTAAAAGTTGAAGCAACGAAATTTACGGAAGTCGGGTATGTCGGCCGGGATGTAGAGTCCATGGTCCGTGACTTGGTGGAGACTTCCGTCCGCCTCGTGAAGGAAGAAAAGATGGCCAGCGTAAAGGAACGGGCAGAAGAAAATGCAAATCGCCGTTTAATAGAGCTATTAGTGCCATCCACTAAAAAGCAGAGTAATTTCAAGAATCCTCTTGAAGTCTTTTTTGGAGGCAATAACAATCAAGACGAACAGGACCCGGAAGAAAATTCCGAAGATTTAAGTTTGCAGGAAAAAAGAAAAATCGTCGCTGAAAAGCTGGCTAATGGTGAGTTGGAAAGTGAAATGATAACGGTCGAAGTGGAAGAACAGGCTGCTTCGATGTTTGATATGCTCCAAGGTTCGGGAATGGAACAAATGGGGATGAACATGCAGGACGCTTTAGGAAGCTTGATGCCGAAAAAAAGCAAGAAGCGCAAATTGAAAGTAAGTGAAGCGAGAACCGTTTTAACAAATGAAGAAGCGGCAAAATTGATTGATATGGATGAAGTAACTTCCGATGCAGTATACGGGGCTGAGCAAAATGGGATTATCTTTATTGATGAAATAGACAAAATTGCAAGTAAGCAATCTGGAAGTTCATCAGCGGATGTATCAAGAGAGGGTGTCCAAAGGGATATCCTGCCAATTGTTGAAGGTTCGACAGTAGTGACTAAATATGGGTCAGTTAAAACGGATCATGTCCTATTTATTGCTGCTGGGGCCTTTCATATGGCTAAGCCATCCGACCTTATCCCTGAATTACAAGGTAGATTCCCAATTCGTGTTGAATTGAACAAACTGACTGTAGACGACTTTGTACGGATTCTTCATGAACCGGATAATGCCTTGTTAAAACAATATGTTGCTTTATTAGAAACTGAAGGTATAGAAATTGAATTTTCTGACGATGCTGTTCGTAAGATAGCTGAAGTGGCCTTCGAAGTAAATCAAAACACTGACAATATTGGTGCAAGAAGACTTCATACCATTTTGGAACGGTTGCTTGAAGACTTATCGTTTGAAGCTCCGGAAATAACGATGGAGAAGATTACAATTACCCCCCAATATGTCGAAGGTAAGCTTGGTTCTATCGCCCGGAACAAAGATTTAAGCCAGTTTATCCTTTAATTAAGAAACAATTGGGCAATGATATGCCTACGCAATGAACATAAAATTACGGAAATACAACTTCATAGTTATTGTGAACCATGGTATTTTTAGGAGGAACAAATCAAATGAACTTATTAGCAAAAACAAGAAAAATCAATGCAATGCTCCAAAAAGCAGCAGGTAAAGCAGTTAACTTCAAGGAAATGGCTGAAAGTTTAAGTGAAGTTATCGAAGCGAATGTATTCGTCGTCAGCCGCCGCGGGAAATTACTTGGCATAGCAGTAAGTCAGCAAATTGAAAACGAACGCATGTACAAAATGTTGGAAGATAAACAATTCCCTGAAGAGTACACAAAAAACCTTTTCAATATTCCCGAAACCTCTTCGAATCTTGATATCGAAAGCGAATATACTGCTTTCCCAGTCGAAAATAAAGAGCTTTTCGCAACTGGATTAACAACGATCGTACCGATTATGGGTGGGGGAGAACGTTTAGGAACATTGGTACTTGCCCGATTACAAGAAAAATTTCACGATGATGATTTAATTTTGGCTGAATATGGTGCGACTGTAGTCGGCATGGAAATCCTGCGTGAAAAATCAGAAGAGATAGAAGAAGAAGCTCGTAGTAAAGCTGTCGTTCAAATGGCAATATCTTCGTTATCTTACAGCGAATTGGAAGCAATTGAGCACATCTTTGAGGAGCTTAAAGGTAATGAAGGTCTGCTTGTAGCATCCAAAATTGCAGACCGTGTCGGCATCACCCGTTCCGTTATCGTAAATGCACTAAGGAAACTGGAAAGTGCAGGAGTCATTGAATCACGCTCTCTTGGAATGAAAGGTACTTATATCAAAGTATTGAACGATAAATTCCTACTTGAATTAGAGAAGCTTAAAAATAATTAACATACTAAAAAGGCAGTCCTTGAAAAAGGGCTGCCTTTTTTTTGTGATATTTGGATCTGTTGCTGTTCTGGGACTAACAGGCAAATGCGGGTGAATGACAGGGGTAGAAAGGAAAAAGAGGTAATTCGGATTAAATGGAAATGTGAATATAGACATGTTTTCTATTAGAAGCAGTAAAGATAGTTAAATATTTCTTGAAAAGGGTAATTATATCATTATAACTGTCGATATGATGAAAATGAACAATGATGTTACTTTTTGATTATAAAAATCCTATAGATAACGGGTTTCAGCCAGCTAGGAATTTTGTCGAATGGATCAAAGCTTTAAAAAACATCGTTTTTTTCAAAAAAAGAAAAAATGCAGTAATCATTTGTTTTCTTAAGAATCCTTTATTTAAAAGGGTGAAATAAACTAAAATGAAATAATTAATTTAAAGTAAAGTTGAAAATTAGTTCTAAAGTATCAGGTATATGGATTTGTTTTTCGATATGATATATAATCTAATAGAAGTAAAATTTGGTTAATATGTAGAATATCATAATAAAATGTAATATAACGTCATATTAATCCTGTAATTATACTAATAAAAACGACAAATTTGAGCAATTTGTGACAATTTTCGACGATAATGGGTCTAAAGTCCATGTGTTGTTTATGGACATAGTTATAATGTTTCTTTAAAATTAAAACGTAAATGCGCTGGGTTAATTTATTGATAAAGTCATTATCTGTTAATTATAGAAAGAGGTGATCGATGTGGAATTATTTTCGAATACTTTTCAATCACTTGAAAATGCCCTTGATTATTCTAATGCCAAACAAAAAGTCATTTCACAGAACATAGCCAATTCGGATACGCCTAATTATAAAGCTAAAGAGGTCGACAAAATACAATCCTTTAAGGGAGAACTGGAATCTTCCCTGGAGTCATATCGTACCGATGAACGACATTTTACCTTCAAATCAGAGGGGAGGCATGCTTCTCACATCGTGACGCAGAAAAATGTCCGATATAACAATAATGGAAATAGCGTGGACGTTGATAAGGAAATGACGGATCTTGCTGCCAACCAGATTTATTATAATGCAGTAACCGACAGGCTTTCAGGTAAGTTTCAATCATTGCAGAATGTAATTAGAGGAGGTAAGTGATGGGAATCTTCCAAAGTATAAACATTACCGGATCTAGCCTGACGAGTCAAAGGGTAAGGATGGATGTAATCTCCGCTAATATGGCTAATGCCGATACTACCAGGGCGGAATATGACGCTGAATCAAAAACATGGAAGCCATATACAAGAAAATCGGTTGTGCTGCAAAGTAAGGAAAACGGTTTTTCGAGTTTCTTAAACGCAGCATCAGGAAAAACGAGCGAGGTAGGGAATGGAGTGAAGGTGACTGGAATAGTAAAAGATAAAACACCTTTTGAACTGGATTACAATCCCGAACATCCTGATGCCAATGAAGATGGTTATGTTGAAATGCCAAATGTCGACCCGCTTCGGGAAATGGTTGATTTAATGAGTGTCACACGCTCATACGAAGCAAATGTGACAGTTTTAAATGCATCAAAGGGAATGATGTTGAAAGCTTTGGAAATCGGGAAATAAAAGTTTGAAAGGGGATTGTTGATATGGAGGGGATTTCTCTTTCTGCAGTGAACAATGCAAGTAATGTTTTGAAAAAAGAGCAAAACAATACTAATACACCATACGAAGCACAGCGAGATTTTGCGTCGGTATTAAAAGAATCAATGAATAAAGTTAACGAAACACAAGTGGCATCTGATGATCTTACAACCAAATTGGTTAATGGGGAGGATGTTGAGCTTCATTCGGTGATGATAGCTTCACAAAAAGCCAGCGTTACCATGCAGGCTACATTAGAGGTTCGGAATAAGGTTGTGGAAGCCTACCAGGAAATGATGAGAATGAGTATATAGCATTCATTTTTTAACCTCATTTATATAGAGAAAAATGACCAGGGGGAAAAGTAATCCCCCAATCATAAATTCATAGACTGACCGGGGGATTTAAATGAATGAAGTACTAGTGAACTTTAAAAACAAAATAACTGCTTACTGGACCAGCCGCAGTAAAAAACAAAAATTCATGATGAGTGGTTCAGCGGCATTAATTATCATCATCATTACGGCAGTTTCAATTTTAACCACGCGTACGACGCTGGTGCCCTTATATTCCAACTTAACTCCTTCGGAAACGGGGAGCATTAAAGAAAATTTAGACAGTCAAGGGATTATGAATGAAGTTTCTGAAAATGGAACGACCATAAAAGTTCCAGAAGAAAAACTGGATTCACTTAAAGTGGAGCTGGCAGCTGAAGGAATTCCGGAATCAGGCAGTATCGACTATTCCTTTTTTAGTCAAAGTGCCGGTATCGGAATGACCGAAAATGAATTCAATGTCATTAAACTTGACTCGATGCAAACGGAATTGGCCAGTTTAATAAAAAAGATTGATGGAGTAGAAGATGCCAGTGTTATGATCACTCTTCCTGATAAAGGAGTTTTTGTCAGTGATTCAGCTGGGGAAGCGTCAGCATCCATTGTATTGAATACGAAACCCGGTTATAAATTTGAAGAAAGTCAAATCAATTCCCTTTATCATCTGGTCTCAAAAAGTGTTCCGAATCTCCCTACAGATAATATCGTCATTATGAACCAAGAGTTTGAGTACTTCGATCTTGAAAATGAAAATTCTTCTTTCGCGTCCGCATTTGCTACCCAAAACGAAATAAAAAAAGAAATAGAACGCGATATTCAAAGACAGGTACAAAATATGCTAGGAACGATAATGGGGAGAGACAAAGTGGTTGTTTCAGTCACGACAGACATTGATTTCACTCAAGAAAATCGGGAAGAGAATTTAGTGGAACCGGTCGATGAAGAAAATATGGCTGGAATTGAAATTTCTGCGCAAAGGATCAATGAATCGTATAGCGGTGACGCAGCAGGTGCAGGAGGCGTTCCGCAAAGTGAGGATTCCTCAGATTCATTGGGATCGAGTTACGTTGAAGGCACAAACGGATCCGGTGATTATGAAAAAGTGGATGAAACGATAAATAATGAAGTGAACCGAATCAAGAAAGAAATAGTAGAAAGCCCATATAAAGTCCAAGATTTAGGTATTCAGGTCATGGTCGAACCGCCCACAGCTGACGATCCGAATTCTTTATCTCAACAGAGTATGGATGATATTACACAAATCCTTGGTACGATAATCCGCACGACAATCGAGAAAAAAGCTGAAGGGGAAGAGCTGACGGACGAGGAGCTTAATAATAAAATTGCGATTTCCGTTCAGCCGTTTAACGGAAAAATGAAGTTGCAAAAAGATGAAACGAAACCTTCGTTACCAATATGGGCATACATCGTCGGCGGAGTGCTAATACTTGCCATTATCATTCTCTTAATCTTATTCCTCCGTTCCCGAAAGCAAGCTGAAATGGAAGAGGAATACGTGGTTGAAGAGGAAGAAGTCGTATTCGATGTTCCGGATCTGAACAAAGAGAAGGAAACGGAAGCATCTTTAAAAAGAAAACAACTGGAGAAGCTGGCAAAAGAAAAGCCGGATGAATTTGCAAAATTATTAAGAAGCTGGATAGCAGAAGACTAGGAGGCTTAAGAAAATGACAGATAGAAAAAAAAAAGCCGGATTGACTGGCAAACAGAAAGCTGCCATCCTCCTTATTTCCTTAGGCCCGGATGTTTCTGCATCCGTTTATAAGCATCTTTCCGAAGAGGAAATTGAGAGATTGACCCTTGAAATTTCGGGAGTGAGGAAAGTGGACTCCCAAGATAAAGAGGAAATTCTGGAAGAATTCCATAATATTGCTTTAGCGCAGGATTACATCTCCCAGGGCGGGATAGGATATGCCAAGCAGGTACTTGAAAAGGCATTAGGTACTGATCAGGCAACCGCCATCATTAACCGTTTAACATCATCCTTGCAGGTTCGTCCATTCGACTTTGCGAGAAAGGCAGATCCTGGACAGATCTTGAATTTCATTCAGAACGAGCATCCGCAGACCATTGCATTGATCTTGTCCTATCTTGATCCCACACAGGCTGGACAAATATTGTCTGAGCTTCCGCAAGAGGTGCAGGCCGATATTGCAAGAAGGATTGCTTTAATGGATAGCACTTCTCCGGAAATCATCAATGAAGTGGAGCAAATACTTGAAAGGAAACTTTCAGCTACTGTAACCCAAGATTATACACAGACTGGTGGAGTGGAAGCCGTTGTAGATGTGTTGAATGGTGTTGACCGCTCAACGGAAAGAACGATCTTGGATGCACTTGAAATCCAAGATCCGGAGCTTGCTGAGGAAATCAAGAAACGAATGTTTGTTTTTGAAGATATCGTGACCCTTGATGGCAGAGCGATTCAGCGCGTTGTCAGGGAATCCGATAACGAAGATCTTAAACTTTCTCTTAAAGTGGCTAGTGATGAAGTGAAGGAAATCGTTTTCCGAAACATGTCAAAACGTATGGTTGAAACGTTCGAGGAAGAAATGGAATATATGGGGCCAGTACGTTTGCGTGATGTAGAAGAAGCACAATCAAGAATTGTTGCCGTCATTCGACGACTGGAGGAAACTGGAGACATCGTGATTGCCCGCGGCGGAGGGGATGATATCATTGTCTAGGATTATCAAATCCCAGCAGGCTAACCAGGAGAAAAGCAAAAAGATAGCGATAAAAGTTCGCCCTTTTGACTTTCTTCAAAATGATGATGCAGATGAGCGAAAAAACCTTCATTATATTCAATCTGATGAATTTCTCAAAGATGCCAAACAGGAAGCGGAAACGTTATTGCTCGATGCTAAGCAAAAAGCCCAAGCGATTGCTGCTGAAATCCAGCAAGACCGAGAACAATGGGAGAATCAAGAAAAAGCAATGTTTATCGAACAAGCTCAAAAAGAAGGGTATCAGCAGGGCGTCGAAGATGGGATCCAAAAGGGTTATAGCGAGATTGCGGCGGAAATAGCTTTCGCAAAAGAAGTGGTGGAGTCCTCTAAAAAAGATTATCGGCACCATATCGAATCATCTGAAACCGTTATTTTGAATCTTGCCCTGAAGGTGGCAGAGAAAATTATCGGGCAACAGCTTGAAAAAGATGAAGAGTCTTTTTTATCCATAGTCAAAAGAGCCATCAAAGAAGTGAGGGATTACCGTGAAGTGCAATTGCATATCCATCCGATCCGATATTAATCGATTCTTTCTCATAAAGATGAGTTGATGGCAATCTTTCCGAAAGATACTGAGCTGTATATCTTTCCGGATGATGAGCTTGGAGAAAGCAGCTGTATCATCGAATCCGAAAACGGAAGGATGGATGCGAGTGTCGACAGTCAGCTGCAGGAAATAAAAGTGAAACTAACTGAATTGCTGGAAGGGGAATAAAGATGAAAACTAGAGACCTATTGCCCTTGGTTGATGAAGTTGATCCATTCAAACATTATGGACGGGTCAAACGTGTCGTGGGGTTAATGATAGAATCTCAAGGCCCTGAAAGCTCTGTAGGTGATGTTTGTTATATCCATACAGGCATACAAAAAAAGAAAAACCGAATCTTAGCAGAAGTGGTCGGTTTCCGTGATGAAATGGTTATTTTAATGCCATTTACAGCAGTTAGTGATATTGCTCCGGGCTGTATCGTGGAAGGAAGCGGACGAAGCCTTGAGATAAAGGTGGGAAGCGGGCTTATTGGCAAAGTAGTCGATCCATTGGGACATCCCATTGATGACTCACTTCTTCCAAAAGGTCTGGCGACAATTTCTGTGGATCAAGATCCGCCGAATCCGATGAAACGACCTCCCATTAATGAACCGATAGATGTAGGAGTCCGGGTGATTGATAGTTTATTAACAGTTGGTAAAGGACAACGTGTTGGTATCTTTGCAGGAAGCGGCGTAGGGAAAAGCACGTTGCTTGGTATGGTAGCAAGGAATACGACGGCTGACTTAAACGTAATTGGTCTCATTGGAGAACGTGGCCGTGAAGTTCGTGAATTCATTGAGAAAGATCTTGGGCCGGAAGGGCTGGCACGATCAATCGTTGTAGTGGCGACATCTGACCAGCCAGCGTTGATGAGGATAAAGGGTGCTTTGACAGCAACTGCCATCACGGAATATTTTCGTGATAAGGGATTGAATGTGATGCTGATGATGGATTCGGTCACGAGGGTTGCGATGGCCCAGAGGGAAATTGGGCTTGCCATCGGGGAACCGCCGACGACCAAAGGGTATACCCCCTCCGTTTTCGCCATCCTGCCAAGGTTACTCGAAAGAACGGGTACAAATCAGCTCGGTACCATTACAGCTTTTTATACGGTACTCGTCGACGGTGATGATATGAATGAACCGATTGCTGATGCTGTCAGGGGAATTTTGGATGGTCACTTCATACTGGACCGAAACTTAGCCAATAAAGGACAGTTTCCAGCGCTCAATGTATTAAAGAGCATTAGTCGTGTCATGAACAATATAGTTGGTGACAAGCATAAAAACGCCGCGGAAAAATTACGGGCAAGTTTATCAACCTATATGGAGTCGGAAGATTTGATTAATATAGGAGCTTATAAGAAGGGTTCTTCCAAACAAATTGATAAATCGATTACACGCTATCCGGAAATCATTTCATTTTTGAAGCAAGGAACCCATGAAAAAGCTACCAAAGATAATAGTATCAATGCCCTTGTCGAATTGATGGAGAAAGGTGATTAATAATGATTTATCAATATAAATTCGAGAAGATCCTGACCATCAAAGAAAAAGAAAAAACCGATGCACTAGCTAAATATAATGCTGCTTTAAAAAAATTTGAAGAAGTGGCAGAAAAGTTATATAAGCTTTTAAAGAAAAAGGAAGAGTTGCTTGAGTTTCAACAGGAAAAGCTGCGAAATGGATTATCCATACAGGAAATTCGTCATCATCAGTTATTTATGGACAACTTGGAAAAACTCTTAAACCACTGTCAACAGGAAGTCATTGAAGCGCGATACAAGATGAATATTCAACGGGATATATTAATGAAAAGAAATATCGAGGTTAAAAAGTACGAGAAAATGAAAGAAAATGATTTTCTTAAATTCCTCGATGTCATTAAGGAAGCTGAGAACAAACAAATGGATGAAATATCAATCCGGCAATTCTTAAGCAAAGGCGTAAGGTGATGGAATGCGTAAAAAAAGTGAATCTAATGGATTGGAAGAATTGGAAGAAAGCAAGATAAGTAAGTTTCAATGGTTTCTTGTCATCTTCATTCCGTTAATCTTTGCGGTAACTGTAGCGTTGCTCGTTTTTACAGTTGCAGGGGTGAATGTAGTGGAAAAGGCAAAGGATATGTCTGCGAAAATACCCTTCATTGAATCGGATCAAAAGGATGAAGAGAAAGATAAACCAGCCAAGAGTGATGAGAAAGTTTCCATGAAGCTAGAAAAATTAGAAACCGAGATTGAAAACAAGGAAAAAGAGATAGAAAAGCTTGAGAGCATCATCGATACACGTGACAAGGCCATTGAAAAAGCAGAAGCGGAAAAACAGCAGATTCAAACAGAAATGAATCAACTTAAAGATAGTCAGAATAATAGTAAACAAGCGTTCAAAGATATAATCCGTACTTATGAAACGATGGCTCCCAAGAAGGCTGCACCTATCATTACCGAAATGAATGATGAAGATGCAGTGGAGATACTCTCAAGTATGAAAGCAGCCACTTTAGCTAAGGTTTTGGAGCAAATGACAACGCCTGATGCTGCAAGGTTAACGAAGAAACTAACGGAACAAAGTTCTTAAGTAGAAAGAGTTAGGAGGTGAATATATGAATTCTACCATTAATTCTTTACTTCCCTTGGCATCATTAAGTCTAAAGGAACCAATTAAGCTAAATCAGCAAACTAATTCAGGGTTTGGGTCAGTCCTTCAATCAGCGATAGGGGCAGAACCTCCCATTCCATCGGATATAGGTGGCAACCCTGAAGGACGAATGTCTGAAATAAACGATTTGCTTGGTTTTTTGAAACTTGAAAGGTTAAGTGATACAGGGGAAGAGAGTGCAGCCGTTGCCCCTTCAGTTAACAAACAAGACAGCAACTTTATTTTACAGGTGCTAAAAAATATAGTTGGAAATGATGAGGGTGCCCTTGATGATTTCTTTGCGAGCATCGAGGAACTGGATTTAGAACAAGAAGGTGATGACTTCAGTCTGAATCCACAAAGTTTGTTATCAGCCAATGTCATGGAACTGTATACCACCCTGAAAAAAGTTACTGTATTGAGCGAAGAAAAATGGCATGACCTCCCATTATCTGGTGTGGTGAATCTTTTGAAACTGGTGAAAATTCAAGATCTTCTCTCGGAGAATAAGGATATGACACAAGATGAAGCGGCCATCCAGAAACAAATGAAACACCTGCTTGAAGGGATAACGGGGAAGCTGGAGAAATGGCTGTCCAATCAGTCAAAATCAAAAACAGAACCTGACCAATCCAACACTTTGGAGAAAGGGCAAACTAAAGCAATAGAAACATTTAAAAGCGCATTCTCGCATTTATCTGGGAGTGACAAGGTAAATAAAGACGGAGCAGTCGCTAGCAGTGTGACTTTGCAAAGTCCGGATAGCGGTAAACATCAGGGGTCTGGTATGCCTTTTCTCATGACAAAGCTTGAGCAATTCGTCTTGGCGGCTCCCAAAGTTGAGCAAACTGCCAGTCAAGATAAGTATGTTAAGCAATTTGAAAATATTTTAAGTAAGGCGAACTTTAGCGGAACTAACGGTGTAAATAAACTGTTGATCAGATTGAATCCTGAACATTTAGGGTCCCTAAGAATCGAGCTGATTCAAAAGGATGGTTTGTTGTCAGCTAAGATTCTGGCTACTACTGCACAGGCCAAAGATATGCTGGAGAATCAGATTCATGGTTTAAAACAAGCATTTAGCGGACAAAACATTCAAATTGAAAGAATTGAAATATCACAAGCCTTCAATGCTTTTAACTCTGAGAAATTCAGCCAGAAAGATGCGGATGAACATAATGAACAACAGGAGAGTAAGGAAGAAAGCAATGATGAGACGGAAAGCGAGTTTACGGGATCCCTTGCCGATGCTCTGTTAAATCTGGAAGTGTAGGTGAAAAAATGACGACCATCGATACGTCACTATTATTATCAAAATCTCAAACTGAAAACAGAAAAACCGGGGATGCATTGGGAAAAGATGATTTCTTGAAATTGTTGCTTACCCAGCTTCAAAACCAAGATCCGTCAAGTCCGATGGACAATACGGAATTCATCGCCCAAATGGCCACTTTTTCTTCTCTGGAACAGATGATGAATATGGGAGCCCAAATGGAAGAAATAATCGGGATCAATCAACAAAATAGTTTAATGAACTATAACTCTTTTGTCGGAAAGGAAGTCACTTGGCACAAATTGGATGAAGGCGATGATGACCTTGCGATAGAAGAAGGAACAGGCATCGTTAAATCGATCCAATATAAGGGTTATGGCGTTTATTTTCTTTTAGAAGATGGCACAAAGCTTGAACCCGCAAATATCTCGGCAATGAAACAAACAAGTTCCACGTCGAATAGCTTGACGGCGGCAAGTGAATTAATAGGCAAGCGCGTTTCCTGGATGGATGAAAAAAATGGAGAGACATCAGCTGTCGTAATCTCGGTATCCATGAGTAATGGCAAACTGCAAATTGAAGTGGATGATGAAAATAAAACCAAGTTATCATCAGAGCAATTGATAAAAATCGCTGAAGCTTAAGGGGCGGGAATATGAATAAACTTGGTTTTTAAGCAAATTTCGCTCAGCTTTTGCCGCAAACAAAATTACCGTTAAGGCAAAGGCAGATGATCCAGCAAGGCTTTCAACAGCATTTTCAAGCTGCTGTCTCCACAAATGAAAAAATGACCATCAGTAAACATGCTCAATTTCGCATGAGTCAAAGGAGTATAGAAATAGCGTCACAAACCTGGGACAAAATAGCCCTTAAAGCCAATGAGGCCAAAAAAATGGGTGTAACCGAATCTCTTATCATTACAGAGAATGCGGCACTGATTGTAAGCACGAAAAACAATAAGGTCATCACAGTCATGGACAGGGAAGAAGCAACATCACAAATTTTCACGAACATCAATGGAACCATAATTTTAGATAAATAGGCTGGACCTGAAATAGGAAGCCTGGACTGCGGAATGACGGAAGCAGTCTTTATATGAAAGGGGAGCTTTTACATGCTTCGTTCAATGTATTCGGGAATAAGCGGATTAAAAAACTTACAAACAAAATTGGATGTTATCGGTAATAACGTCGCCAATGTCAATACATATGGTTTCAAAAAAAGCCGTGTGACATTCAGCGATGCGATGAACCAAACGGTATCTGGTGCAAGTGCAGCAACAGCCAATAAAGGAGGAACCAATTCTAAACAAATTGGATTGGGCTCCACGATTGCTACTATCGATACGATCCATACACAGTCAAGCCTGCAAACCACCGGCCGCGATCTTGATTTAGGAATATCTGGTGATGGCTATTTCGTCGTCAAGCAAGGAGATTCTCTTTCATATACACGTGCAGGAAACTTTTATCTGGATGATAATGGTACGCTTGTCAACGCGAATGGTTTGAAAGTGCAGGCTTACAAGGTTGATGAAAACGGGAAACGATCAAAAACGATTGGCGACGTTGCTGTTAACGTCAATGCGATTTTACCTGCCATTACAACTACTAAAATATCAGTAAGTGGAAATCTAGCTGCTGACGCAATTGATGGTACCGTATTTAGCCAGCAAATGAAAGTTGTGGATGACAAGGGTAAAGAACAAACGGCAACTATCTATTTCCAAAAAAACGGTGATGATAAATGGGAGCTTTTTGATGAAGAACCTGCTGCTTTGGGGGATACATCAGCTACTAAACCAAAACCGTTCACTACGGTTAATTTCGACGCAAATGGTCAGATAGTGGCTGCTGATAAAACCCAGGCAACCATAAACATTTCAAGCGGCAAAGAGGATGACTCGGATACACCAGTTGATGAAAGCGTACAAAAAGTTAATTTGGATTTTGATTTCTCGAATCTTACTCAAGTTAAAGGTTCCACCACTGCTCTTGTCAATCCGGATGGTAATAAAGAAGGTAAACTGGAAAGCTTTAATATTGGGTCATCAGGGGAAATAAATGGCGTTTATTCCAACGGTCTGATCATTACCTTAGGCCAACTGGCCGTCGCCAAGTTTTCCAATGCGTCTGGCTTGACGAAAACAGGAGGCAATACTTTTCAGGAATCAATAAATTCAGGTACTGCAAATATCAATATCGCAGGTGAGGGGCGCGGTGTTATTGCATCAGGTTCTTTGGAAATGTCCAATGTGGATTTATCCGAAGAGTTTACTGAAATGATCGTTGCTCAACGTGGTTTCCAGTCGAATTCGAGGATCATCACGACGTCGGATGAAATTTTACAGGAATTGGTTAACTTAAAACGATAGGTTAAGGGAGGGAGGAGCCAGGTGCTTTTTGCCCTGGCTCCTAAATATCATTATCAAAGTCACAAGGCTCAATGGAAAATGCTTTTATATCAATGCATTGTACATAGACACAGTCGAGTCATTGCCAGATACGACCATTACTTTTACAAATGGTAAGAAAATCGTTGTGCTAGAGAAGGAAGAGGAACTGGTTGAAGCTATTATACAATTTTATCGTACCGTTAATATTCTCGGTTTTCGTAAGGATGTGGAGGAAAGTTCATGAAAAAAAATCTATTGACCATTATGTTGATTATACTCGTGGCTATAACGCTTGTTGGTGTCATAGCGGTCGTGGTTGTGACAAAGTTATCTGATCCCACATCTGCCGAAGATAAACCTAGCATTGACGAAATTGTCAAATCATCAGTTGAAATTCCTGAAATTACTACGAATCTTGCCGGCAATGATTATATCAAAATCTCATTTATGGTCCAAACAGAAAATAAAAAAGCAAAAGAAGAGTTGGAAAAAAGAAATTTTCAAGTGAAGAATATCATCATTACCGAACTATCAGAAATGAAAGCGGAAGAGTTAACCGGTAAAAAAGGCAAGGAAAAGCTTCAAGAAGCGTTAAAGACTAGAATGAATGACTTAATGGAAGAAGGAAAAGTTGAAAAGGTTTATATAACCTCCTCGATTCTGCAATAAGAACATCCTTGCTTCATTAAATAAGAAGGAGAAGCTTTGGAGGTGAGTGTTAATGTCCGGGGAAATATTATCGCAAAATGAAATCGATGCTTTGTTATCGGCCATTTCCACAGGTGAAATGGATGCAGATGATTTAAAAAAAGAAGAAGTAGAAAAAAGAGTGAAAGTATACGACTTTAAAAGGGCGCTTCGGTTTTCTAAGGATCAAATCCGGAGTTTGACCAGGATACACGAGAACTTTGCAAGGCTGCTGACCACATACTTTTCTGCTCAGCTTAGAACATATGTCCAAATATCCGTTGCTTCGGCAGATCAACTTCCTTACGAAGAGTTTATCCGATCGATTCCTAAAATGACCATCATGAATGTTTTTGAGGTGCCGCCCTTGGATGGCCGAATCATTCTTGAGGTCAACCCGAATATCGCTTATTCCATGATGGATCGCGTTTTGGGCGGGCGGGGCATAAGCGTGAATAAGGTGGATAGTTTAACTGAAATAGAAACGAAAATCATGTCGAATTTATTCGAGAAGGCTTTTGAAAATTTACAGGAGGCTTGGGGAACGATTGTTGAAATCGAACCGGTGATGACAGAGTTCGAGGTGAATCCACAATTTTTACAACTGGTTTCACCCAACGATACTGTTGTGGTCATTTCCTTGAATACACAAATCGGCGAAACGATCGGAATGATTAATGTTTGCATTCCTCACGTCGTATTGGAACCGATCATACCAAAGTTATCCGCTCATTATTGGATGGAAAATTCCCAAAAGGAAAAAATCCCGGAGGAAATCATGATTTTGGAAAAGCGTATCCGAAACGCAGATCTTCCCATTATTTCCGAACTTGGTTCCACAGACATCACCATCGAGGATTTTTTGCTGCTTGATGTTGGCGATGTCATCGATTTAAATAAGGCAATCGATGAACCTTTGACGATTACCATTGGAGGGATCCCAAAATACAGCGGGCAGCCAGGAAAAGTAGGAAAAAAACATGCTATCCAGATTCTTGATAGTTTGAAAGGGGGAGACGAAGATGGTAAGTGATGGAATGCTTTCACAAGACGAGATAGATGCCCTTTTAAAAGGTACAAGTGATATAGAAGATGAGGTGTACCCTCTCTCGATTGACGATTATTTATCGATGATGGAACTCGACGCCCTCGGTGAAATCGGTAATATCTCCTTCGGAAGTTCGGCCACTGCCCTATCCACTTTGTTGAATCAGAAAGTGGATATCACCACTCCGACGGTTACATTGATTGAAAGGGGACAGATCGCGGAAGAATTCCCGCATCCGTATGTAGCGATTCAAGTGCAATATACAGAAGGTTTTTCAGGTATAAATATGCTGGTCATCAAGCAGAGCGATGCTGCTATCATTGCGGATTTGATGCTTGGCGGAGATGGGGAGAATCCTTCTGACCTGCTTGGGGGAATTCAATTGAGTGCTGTCCAGGAAGCCATGAACCAAATGATGGGTTCTGCTGCGACATCCATGTCGACAATTTTCAGTAAAAAAGTGGATATTTCTCCACCTAGCATAGATTTACTTAACTTTTTAAATGGTGAAGGTGAAAATGCGATACCGGACGAGGATTTATTTGCAAAAATCTCATTCCGTCTCCGTGTCGGCAGCTTAATTGATTCCAGTATCATGCAATTGCTGCCGATAGAATTTGCTAAAGGGTTAGTTTCTGAATTATTAAATGGGACGAGCGAAAGCGATCCTGCCGAGATGAAAACGCAAAACGTACTAAGTGAACCAGTAACAAACATTCCAACTCAGGAGCCGGCACAATTCCAGGACACCCGGTCTGATCGATCGTCAAATGAAACTTATGGACAAAGAGGTCACCAAACCCAATCTAAGAACCAAATACCGAATGTACCACAACATTTTGGAGTTTCATCCGTACCAACAGGACAGCCGGTAAATGTTCAGCCTGCCAGTTTCACCAGTTTTCAGCCTTATCAGCTTCAGGAGTCTGAAACGAAAAATCTCAGCATGCTGATGGATATCCCTTTGCAGGTAACAGTGGAGCTTGGAAGAACGAAACGCTCCGTCAAGGATATTTTGGAGCTGTCCTCCGGATCGATCATCGAATTGGATAAGTTAGCGGGAGAGCCAGTGGATATCCTAGTAAACAGCCGCTTGATAGCAAAAGGCGAGGTAGTGGTGATTGATGAAAACTTTGGAGTACGTGTTACAGATATCATGAGTCAAAGTGACCGATTAAATAAAATAAGATAATTTGGGGGACGAAAATTATGGCTAATAGAATTTTAATTGTGGACGATGCAGCATTTATGAGAATGATGATTAAGGATATCCTTTCAAAAAATGGTTTTGAAATAGTCGGGGAAGCAGCAGATGGCTCCCAAGCAGTGGAAAAATATAAAGAAACTCATCCGGATCTTGTAACGATGGATATTACCATGCCTGAAATGGATGGAATTACAGCATTAAAGGAAATTAAAAAGGTAAATCCTCAAGCTAAGGTCATCATGTGTTCAGCGATGGGACAGCAAGCCATGGTCATTGATGCGATCCAGGCGGGTGCAAAAGACTTTATCGTGAAGCCATTCCAGGCAGACCGTGTTTTGGAAGCCATAAATAAAGTATTAAGTTAAGAGGGTGTCTTCATATTGTTTTTAATTAAAAAATGGCTTCAGGTCTCACTGATGATAGCAGTATTCTTCTCTGGGGCCATACAGGCCCATGCGGAAGATCTTGAAAAAACAGTGAAGGATGTTTATGAACAGCCAGATGATTTAAAGGTGGATAAAGGTGAATCAAAAGGCTCGAAATTTACCAAACAGACAACGAATCCTGACAAAGTGGGGATAACCGTTTGGGAGTTTCTGAGGATGATATTTGCTACTATTTTTGTAGTGGCCCTTCTATATATCCTATTAAAGTTCATCAATAAAAAAAGTAAGTCGTATCAAAAGGCAAATTCAGTGGAGAATTTAGGCGGTACGGGCCTTGGCGCAAATCGTTCTGTCCAGCTTGTTAAAGTCGGCGGGAGAATATTGGTGATCGGGGTCGGTGAAAATATTCAGCTCTTGAAAGAAATAGATGATCCCGAGGAATATGAACAGCTTTTGAAAGATCACAACGATAAGATCGATCAAATGATCCAGCCTGGGGAACTTGCAATGAAGTTGAAAAATAAGTGGTTGAAGAAAAGCGGATCCGAAACCGCCAGTTTCTCTGCAGAGTTCAAAAGTCAACTTGATCAATTGTCTGATAGCAGGAAAAAGCTGTTAAAGGAGCTTGATAGGAAAGGAAGAGACAATGAATGAATGAATGAGTTCATGGAGTTTTTTAATAACAGTGATCCCACTAATGTCTCTACTTCCGTCAAACTTGTTCTACTGATGACTGTCTTATCGCTGGCTCCAAGCATATTGATCTTGATGACCTGTTTTACAAGAATCATCATTGTCCTGAGCTTTGTGAGAACATCGCTAGCTACACAGCAGATGCCGCCGAATCAGGTGTTGGTCGGCCTGGCACTTTTCATGACATTTTTCATAATGGCACCGACTTTACAGGAAGTGAATGAAAAGGCATTAACCCCGTTATTTAATGAAGAGATAGATTTAGAAGAAGCATATGTACAGGCCTCGATACCATTTAAGGAATTCATGAGTGCCCATACAAGGCAGAAGGACCTTGAGCTATTCTTGGAATATGCCAAGGTGGATAAGCCTGAAACGATACAGGACATTCCCTTGACTGCCTTTGTACCAGCTTTTGCAATCAGTGAAATCAAAACAGCTTTTCAAATAGGTTTCATGATTTTCATTCCCTTTTTGGTTATTGATATGGTCATTGCAAGTGTCCTGATGTCGATGGGGATGATGATGTTGCCGCCAGTCATGATTTCCCTGCCATTTAAAATCCTCCTTTTCATTCTTGTAGACGGATGGTATTTAGTGGTGAAGTCTTTATTACAGAGTTTTTAAGTAGGTGAGAAAAAATGAGTGCAGATTTTGTTATTGATATAGCAGAAAAAGGAATTTATATGGTTTTGATTATCGCTGGCCCATTGATGGTAATCGCTCTTATTGTAGGACTATTAGTAAGCATCTTTCAGGCGACTACACAGATTCAGGAACAAACCTTGGCATTTGTTCCGAAAATCGTGGCAGTCTTATTGGGACTCATTTTATTGGCTCCATGGATGTTGAGCCACCTATTATCATATGCAAATGAAATATTCGGTAATCTGAATCGATTTGTAGGGTAGGGCATGGAGGAATTGTTTCCGCACTTTCCCGCCTTTTTATTAATTGTGGTCCGGGTCACTACGTTTTTCGTGGCCATGCCGATTTTTTCGTACCGTTCAATACCGGTACAACATCGGGTCGGGCTTGGAATCTTCCTTGCCTGGATCATGTACTACACCATTGATGCTCCGGTTCTGGAATTGGATGTCACATTTTATTTATTGATCATGAAGGAAGCGCTTGTTGGCCTTTTCATTGGGTTTGCAGCGTATATGATTTTATCGGCCGTTCAAATCGCTGGCGGATTGATTGATTTTCAAATGGGTTTTTCAATAGCGAATGTCATCGATCCCCAAACGGGGGCACAAAGCCCGTTGATGGGACAATACCTTTATACAATCGCTTTATTATTCCTATTGAGTACTAATGGCCATCATTTGCTTTTGGATGGAATTTTTTATAGTTATCAGTTCATCCCGATTGACCAATTATTTGTACCATTCGGAGATCATGCGCTGATAGAATATTTGGCCAAAGCTTTCAGCAAAGCTTTCATGATTGCTTTTCAAATGTCCATACCTGTGGTGGGAAGTATTTTCTTAGTGGATGTCACGCTAGGAATACTTGCCAGGACAGTTCCTCAATTAAATGTGTTTGTTGTTGGGATTCCAGTGAAAATCATTGCCGGATTAGCGGTTATCATACTGGTAATGGGGATGATGATGACGGTTGTTACCCAACTCTTCAATTTCTTGCTTTTGACCATGCGTCACCTAATGCAGTTGATTGGAGGCATTTGATATGGAGAGGTTTCAGCTGGATTTGCAGTTTTTCGCTGGAGAAAAGACCGAAAAGGCGACTCCCAAAAAACGTCAGGATTCGAAGAAAAAAGGTCAGGTGGCAAAGAGTCAGGATGTAAATACCTCTGTCAATTTAATTGCAGTGTTTTCAGTGTTATTGCTTATGGGACCGTACATGCATAATCATTTGCTCGGTCTTATGAAAGAATATCTGCAGCATTTTACCTTGGCTGGATTCAGTGAGGAGAATATGCAAATTATCATGATAGAGGTTTTAAAGGAGATGGGCCTTATCCTAGGACCCGTTTTTGCAGCAGCGATAGTGGCTGGGATATTGGCTAATGTCATGCAAGTCGGGTTTTTGTTTTCGACTGAATCCATACAGTTCAAACTTGATAAATTGGATCCCATTAAAGGATTCAAACGTATTTTTTCAATGAGGGCTATTGTTGAATTATTGAAATCCATTCTTAAAATATCATTTGTTGGTTTTGTTGCCTTTTATGTACTATGGCAGCGCATGGACGAGATTATGATTTTATCACAGATTTCTGTGGAAGAAGCGATGGCAACATTGGCGGATATTACGATTAAAGTAGGATTTTATGCTGCCGTGGCTTTATTGTTCATTGCTCTATTAGACTATTTGTATCAAAAATATGACTTTGAAAAAAACATCCGGATGTCCAAACAGGATATTAAGGATGAGTATAAAAATTCCGAAGGGGACCCGCTCATCAAATCCAAGATAAAGCAAAAGCAGAGGCAGATGGCCGCTCAAAGAATGATACAGGAAATTCCCAATGCGGATGTCGTCATCACTAACCCGACGCATTTTGCTATTGCTTTAAAATATGATGAAGAAAAATCTGAGGCTCCGTATGTAGTGGCAAAGGGCGTTGATTTTGTTGCCCAGAAAATTAAATTCATTGCCAAAGAAAACGATGTGATCATGGTGGAAAATCGGCCTTTGGCCAGGTCTTTATATGATCAAGCTGAATTAGGCCAGGCGATACCTGAAGAGTTCTTTAAGGCGGTCGCTGAAATACTGGCCTTTGTATATAAAACCAAAGGTAAACTGTAAAGAAGTAATAGGGTAACCCGCTAGTTAGGAGAGAAAAAAACATGCGAGCAAGAGATTTAGTTGTTATATCGAGCGTCATCATGATTGTTGCCATGTTGGTCATTCCATTGCCAACATGGTTGTTAAGTATTTTACTCCTTTTAAATATCTCTCTTGCGTTGCTGGTTCTATTGACTACGATGAATATGAAAGAACCTCTCGAATTTTCAATCTTTCCTTCCTTGCTCCTTTTACTGACATTGTTCAGGCTGGGGTTGAATGTTTCGACGACTCGTGCCATTTTGACCTATGGTGATGCTGGGGGAGTTGTAGAAACCTTTGGGTCGTTTGTAGTCGGCGGTAACGTGCTTGTAGGATTAGTTGTATTCATCATTTTGGTCATCATCAATTTCATCGTCATCACGAAAGGTTCCGAACGGGTCTCGGAGGTAGCGGCAAGGTTTACGCTGGATGCGATGCCGGGGAAACAGATGGCCATCGATGCAGATTTAAATGCTGGGATGATCTCCGAAAACGAAGCGCGTGCCAGAAGGGAAAAAATTAGTAACGAAGCAGACTTTTATGGATCCATGGATGGGGCGAGTAAGTTTGTTAAAGGGGACGCCATAGCGGGCATCATCATTGTCATCATTAACTTGATTTTCGGTATGATCATTGGCGTCATGCAATTGGACATGAGCTTTGGAGAAGCAGCCGTCCATTTTTCCATGTTATCGGTTGGTGACGGTATCGTGAGTCAGGTACCAGCTTTATTGATTTCTACAGCTACGGGAATTGTCGTAACCCGGGCAGCCTCGAATGGAAACCTCGGAGCGGATATTGTTGAACAGTTATTTCAATTTCCCAAAATGCTTTACCTAACAGCAGCAACCATTTTCCTTTTAGGGTTATTCACTCCCATTTCCGACTTGTTCACCATTCCGATCGCTGCTTTATTAGTCGTTGGAGGGTATACAATTTCAAGGATACCGAAGCAGGACGAAAGTGAAATACAAGAAATGGAAGAAGTGCTGGAAACCGATGAAATGAAAAGTCCAGAAAGCGTTGTTAACCTTTTAAGTGTCGACCCGATCGAATTTGAGTTTGGATATGGATTGATTCCGCTTGCGGATGCCAATCAAGGGGGAGACCTACTGGACCGGGTCGTCATGATCCGCCGGCAGCTTGCAATTGAGTTGGGTCTCGTGATCCCTGTCGTCAGAATACGTGATAATATTCAGTTGAATCCTAATGAGTATCGGCTGAAGATTAAGGGAAGTGTCATGGCAAAGGGGGAATTGCTCCTTAATCATTTCTTGGCCATGAGTCCAGGGATGGAGGATAATTCAATAGAAGGAATCGATACGATAGAACCGTCTTTCGGTTTACCGGCCAAGTGGATTACGGATGATATGAAAGAACATGCCGAGATGCTGGGTTATACAGTTGTCGACCCCCCAAGTGTTGTATCCACCCACTTGACGGAAGTCATAAAGTCCAATGCGCAGGAATTATTGGGCAGGCAGGAAACGAAACAATTGATCGATCATCTCCACGAATCGGCACCTATACTAGTAGAGGAAGTCACTCCGAATCCCTTGTCTATAGGAGATGTACAAAAGGTATTGGCAAAATTATTGAAGGAAAAAGTTTCGATAAGGAACTTACCGATCATTTTCGAAACGCTTGCTGATTATGGCAAGTTATCGACTGACACAGATTTGCTTACTGAATATGTAAGGCAGAACTTAGCCAGACAAATAACGAATTCTTTTATTTCGGATGAAAATAGAATTAAAGTCATAACATTATCGGGGAAAGTTGAAAAGACCATCGCGGATGGTGTGCAGCAAACCGAACATGGTAATTTTTTATCATTGGATCCAACTCTATCGCAATCCATATTGGAGGCAGTTGCAGCCAAATTGGAAGAGCTGACCCTAATGGATCACCAACTGATTTTACTCTGCTCTCCAGCAGTAAGGATGTATGCCCGGCAATTAACTGAACGTTATTTTCCTAATGTACCGATTCTTTCATACAATGAACTCGAATCGAATGTAGAAGTACAAAGTGTAGGGGTGGTGAATATCGATTGAAGGTAAAGAAATATTTGGCGCCATCAATGAACGAGGCAATGAAGCGAATAAGGGCGGAACTAGGCAGTGATGCAGTAATCTTAAGTTCGAAGGCTGTATATAATGGTGGTTTCTTAGGATTATTCAAAAAGAGGAATATTGAAGTCATTGCAGCCATAGACCCTGTGTCCCAGCCTATCCAAGCCGTAACCAAGCAAAAATCGAAGAAGTTGCCATCAAAGCTGGAAATGGCAAGTCATGCCCCTGAACCTAATGAAGGGAATAGGGAAAGTGCTGACTTATTAAAAGAAATCGAAGGCTTGAAAGATATGATAAAGAGTTTGCAAATCTATTCAACTGATAAAAAATATCCGGGGAAGCTGGAGAAAATCCACGAATACCTAACCGAGCAGGAAGTGGATATATCACTTCGGTCCCAAATCATGGATGAATTGCTTGAAAAATGGTTCGTTTTTAAACAGCAATCCACTGATGAAGAGGTTCAAGTTTGGTTGGAAGAAGCCATGCTCGGGATTTTGGAAAAGGTTGAAAACGGAAAACCCGGGCTGCAAAAAAAATATATTAATATTGTTGGCCCAACAGGTGTGGGAAAGACAACGACCTTGGCAAAAGTAGCTGCGGAAACCATGTTGAAGCATGATAAAAAGGTGGCTTTCATTACGACGGATACGTACAGGATTGCTGCAATAGATCAACTTAAGACATATGCCAAGATTTTAAACGTTCCAATTGAAGTCGCTTATAATTTGGAAGACTTCAAAAGGGCTGCTGAACGCTTCTCCCATTATGATTTTGTTTTTATTGATACGGCCGGAAGGAATTTCCGTAACCCGCAATATGTCAAGGATCTTAATGAAATCATCCATTTTACAGATGAGATGGAAACCTATTTAGTATTGTCATTGACCTCTAAACAAAAGGATATGGAAGATATTTATCGACAGTTTACTGCCATACCTATTAAACAGGTCATTTTTACAAAAGCGGACGAAACCTCCACTTTCGGGCAGATATTCAATTTTATACACACTCATAAATTAGGAGCCGCCTATATAACAGATGGACAGAATGTACCAGACGATATTGAAATAGCTACATCATCACAGTTATTGAAAATGGCTATTGAGGCTAGTAAATATGAAAGATCAAGCTGAGAATTTACGAAGAAGATTGGAAGCCCGCCAAAATCGATCAATGGCCAAAACGATTGCCGTTTTAAGCGGGAAAGGTGGAGTGGGAAAATCAAACTTTTCTTTGAATTTTTCGATTGCCTTATCCCAAAGAGGCAAAAAAGTACTGTTGTTCGACATGGATATCGGTATGGGGAATATTGATATTTTGATCGGGGAACAATCTCCCAGCAGCATTATTGATTTTTTTGAAAACGATTGTAGTTTGAAGGATATCATCATGGCAGGACCGGGAAACATTTCAATCATTACAGGTGGAACGGGGTTGACGAATCTCTTTTCACTTGATGAAGAAAAGTATACCCGGTTTAATGAGGAATTCAGTTTATTGTTGGCGAATTACGATTATATCTTATTTGATATGGGTGCAGGCATCACTCAGGATTCCATGAAATTCCTGTTATGTGTGGATGAATTAGTCGTTATCACGACACCTGAACCCACTTCTATCATGGATGCATATTCCGCAATGAAATATATCCATTCAGTAAATAAAGAGATTCCATTGTTCCTGATTTGCAATCGGGTTTTCACGAGTAAGGACGGCAAAGAAACGATTAAGCGCCTCCAAAATGCACTAGTGAAATTTTTGGGACTGGAAACTGTAGCTCTTGGGTATTTGCCAGATGATAGAACCGTACCCAATTCTGTTACCAAACAAATCCCCTTTCTCCTTTTCGATTCTGAAGCCGATGTATCCAAAGCCATTATGGACATTGCTTCGAGATATGCAAATCATTCATTTGGGGAAGAATTGACTTTGCAAAAAAGCCATTTCCTCCAAAATATGAAGAGATATTTTTTGGGAAAGTAGGTCTCCTTATATGAGTAAAGTAAAAGTGCTGTTAGTGGACGATTCTGCGTTTATGAGAAAGTTAATTTCAGAGTTTTTAGCAGAAGATAGCAGGATGGAAGTCATCGGGACTGCCAGGAATGGAAGAGATGCCATAGACAAAATAAAGGCTTTAAAACCCGATGTCGTGACTTTGGATGTGGAAATGCCGATTATGGACGGGTTGGAAGCATTAAGCCGGATCATGAATGAATGTCCAACCGCTGTAGTCATGTTATCAAGCACAACGAAAAAAGGAACGGAAAATACATTTGCCGCCATGAACAGTGGAGCCTTTGACTTTGTGGCTAAACCTTCGGGTGCCATTTCATTGGATTTACATAAAATCAAGAAAGAACTCCATGAAAAAGTTATGGCTGCCAGCAGGGCAAATGTTCACAAACTAGAAAAAAATGCGATGAATATTGAAAGAAGCCCATCCGTTTGGGAAAAATATAGTAAAATAGATTCAAAAGAATCGTCGAAAATTGAAAAAAATCAAGAAAAATGGTCCTATGGATACAAAAAGATAATAGTCATCGGTACATCAACAGGAGGCCCGAGAGCTCTGCAGACCGTCTTGGCAGGACTCTCGGAAGAAGTTGATGCTCCCATACTCATTGTCCAGCATATGCCCCCCGGTTTCACAAAATCCTTGGCAACACGCCTGAATTCATTATGCAAGATTAAAGTGAAGGAAGCTGAAGAAGGGGAACTGATTCAAAAAGGTGTCGCCTATATCGCACCTGGAGGTTTTCACTTGAAAGTGAGGAAAGTCGGAATGAGCTGGGCAATCCTTTTGGATCAATCCGAATTGCGTAATGGACATCGCCCGTCGGTTGATGTGCTATTTGAATCGGTAAGTCAAATGAATGATTCTGCGAAAATAGCCGTTATCATGACCGGGATGGGGATGGACGGGTCGATGGGACTCATGAAGCTTAAACAGGAGGGTCCTTCAAAAGCGATAGCCGAATCACAGGAGACATCAATCGTTTTTGGTATGCCTAAGGCGGCAATCAATACCAAGTTAATAGATAGCATAGAGGATGTAGAAAAAATAGCTAAAGCGATAATAAGCTATTGTTAACACGTGGAGGTGTGAGATTGTATGGATATGAATCAGTATTTAGAGGTTTTTATAGAAGAAAGTAAAGAACATCTTCAAACGTGCAGCGAACAGTTGCTGGTACTCGAAAAGAACCCGGAAGACCTCTCGATCGTAAACGAAATCTTTCGTTCCGCCCATACCTTAAAAGGGATGTCGGCGACTATGGGGTATGAGGATCTAACCAATTTAACTCATAAAATGGAGAATGTGTTGGATGCGATCCGAAATAGTCAAATCGCTCTCTCTCCAGAATTATTTGATGTGATATTTTTAGCGGTTGATGATTTAGAAGCGATGGTCATGTCCATTGCTGAAGGAGGAGATGGAAAAAGAAATGTGGAGGAGGTTGTCCATCAGCTGGAAATGATTGAAAAAGGGGAGTCGCCCGTTTCTTTCACCATTGCAGAGATTGCAGCAGCTTCTGCCGTCCTTGAAAAAGAGGAAATGACTGCGGGAGAGTACGATGAATTTGAATGGACAGTGCTTCAGCAGTCCAAAGATCAAGGCTTCAACAGCTTCGAAATCTCGATAGGGTTGTGTGAGGACTGTCTTTTAAAAGCTGCCCGGGTGTTTATGGTTTTCGAGGTGCTTGAAAAGTCAGGTGAAGTAATCAAGTCAAACCCACAAGTCGAACTTTTAGAAGAAGAGCAATTCGATCAGCAATTTACGGTCACGATGGTAACAACAGAATCGAGTGATGAGATAAAGGAAAAAATCATGAAGGTTTCCGAAGTGGATCAAGTTGTGGTAAACGCCCTTGATCTTGAGGGCTTGAGGCATGCAGCCAATTCTATAGAGGATCAAGTTGCTGAAATACCGGAACAAGAGACAAATAAAGCCGTGCTTCCAACTGATAATGATGATAAGAAAAAACAGGCACCCGTTAAGCCGGCATCAAGTAAGACCATTCGGGTGAACATTGAGCGGCTTGATATATTAATGAACCTATTCGAGGAACTAGTAATCGATAGAGGCAGACTTGACCAAATTTCCAGTGATTTGGATAATCAAGAATTGCATGAAACAGTAGAAAGAATGTCCCGTATAACAAGTGATTTACAAACAATCGTTTTGAATATGCGGATGGTGCCCATTGAAACTGTATTCAATCGTTTTCCTAAAATGGTTCGTCAATTAGCAAGGGATTTAAACAAGAAAGTCAATTTGGAAATCAACGGTGCTGAAACGGAACTTGACCGTACAGTCATTGATGAAATCGGTGATCCTCTCGTCCATTTATTAAGAAACGCCATGGATCATGGAATTGAAACACCTGAAGAACGTTTGGTGAAAGGAAAGAATGAAGAAGGTAAAATCCTGTTAAAAGCCTACCACAGCGGCAATCATGTTTTCATTGAAATCGAGGATGACGGTGCAGGAATCAATAAAGATCGAGTCTTGAACAAGGCGCTATCCAATGGGATATTAACCAAGGAAACTGCCGCCACCCTAACGGATAAGCAAATCTATGAATTGATATTCGCTTCTGGTTTCTCAACAGCGGAAACCATTTCAGATGTATCGGGGCGCGGTGTTGGACTGGATGTGGTTAAAAATACTATTGAGTCTCTCGGTGGATCTGTCACGATCGATTCCAAAGAGAATGAAGGATCCATCTTCCTTATTCAGCTTCCGCTTACATTGTCCATTATCTCTGTCATGCTGGTTGCAATCCAAAACGAAAAATATGCCATACCGCTTTCTTCCATAATAGAAACAGCAATCATAAAAAAAGCAGATATCTTGAATGCCCATAATCAACAGGTTATTGACTTCAGGGGGAAGATTCTGCCGCTTCTGTTCTTGAAAGATATATTTGAAGTGCCTATCAGTCAGGAAGAAGAAGAGTCCCTCTCTGTGGTCATTGTAAGAAAAGGCGATAAATTAGCCGGATTAGTCGTTGATTCATTCATCGGACAGCTGGAAATCGTTATGAAATCACTAGGTAATTATTTAAATAGCGCATTTGCAATATCGGGGGCAACGATTCTTGGTGATGGGCAAGTTGCTTTAATCATAGATTGCAACACATTGATTCATTGAATGATAGATAAATGGGGCAGGGGAATGAGACGTTGGTTCAACCGTTTCGATTCAGGTTTTCGTTAAGACTGCACAACAATCATGAGTTTATTAAAAGGAGAGGAATAGATGTCGGAGGATATGAAAGTAATCGTATTTCAAATTAAAGATAAAGAATATGCAATTCCAGTGGATAAAGTCAGCGGTATCGAAAAGATTCTGCATATTACCAGAGTTCCAAAGGCTGTAAAGTTTGTTAAGGGAGTCATAAATCTAAGAGATGTAATCACTCCAATTATTGATTTACGGGTGCGTTTTGGTTTCAAAGAGGTGGAATACGATGAATCAACAAGGATTATCATCGTCATTCTGGATGATATGGAAGTTGGGTTAATAGTGGACTCTGCCAATGATGTTTTGGATATTCCAGTGGAGAGTATCGAACCTCAGCCTGAAGTTGTGGGACATCTGGCTTCAGAATACATTAGCGGAGTGGCTAAAATTGAAAAGCGACTGCTCGTCCTAATCAATTTGGAGAAGGCTCTAAGTCTGGAAATGACTGAAAATATGTTAAGAGAAGGATAATCATATGTCGTTCATTGAGAAAATCAACCCTTTTCAACTCGATATTTTGAAGGAAATCGGCAATATAGGTGCAGGGAACGCAGCAACTGCGCTTTCTGCCATCCTTAATAGGAAAATTGATATGAATGTTCCTAATGTCCGAATCGTTTCCTTTGATGAAATGATGGAAATGGCTGGCGGGGCAGATCACGTCGTTGCCAGCGTTTTCCTTAGAATAGAAGGTGATGCTTCAGGGAGTATGTTTTTTATCCTTTCGCTTCCTGTAGCTGAATACTTGATTCGTAAAATGACTGGTAATGAGACCTTTTTGATGGAATCCGCACCCTATACTGAATTGGCGCTTTCTTGCCTTCAGGAATTAGGGAATATCTTATCGGGATCCTATCTCTCTTCCCTTGCTGATTTCACCCGATTGAATATCTATCCATCGGTTCCATCCTTGAGCATCGATATGGTAGGGGCAACGATCAGTTACGGATTATTGGAATTATCCATAGTAAGTGACGCAGCCATCGTCATTGATACTGTGCTTGAAAAAGACCAGCTTTTCGCTGACTCCATTAATGGTCATTTCTTTTTATTACCTGATCCCGAATTTTTTGATATCATTTTTTCCGCTTTAGGAGTGTCACCTAATGACTGAATTGTTAAAGGTCCAGGTTGTTAAGGTTGGAATAGCGGATATGAATATAATAAAGCCTCCCTATACGATTCGCACTTCCGGGTTGGGGTCGTGTGTTGGTGTTGTAATTTATGATGAGAAAAAAGAAATTGCAGGTTTGGCACATATTATGCTGCCTGACTCTTCACTAGCTAAATCGGGGCAGATCAACGTTGCCAAATTTGCAGATACGGCGATAAAGGAATTAGTGCAGCTCTTAGTAAAAGTAGGCGCAAGAATGCCATTCCTAAAAGCGAAGTTGGCTGGCGGAGCACAAATGTTTCAATTTGCCTCCGGAGGAGATTTAATGAGAATAGGACCCCGGAATGTGGAAGCTGTCCGGAAAGAGTTATCTGACTTGCGCATTAGAGTCGTTGCCGAAGATGTTGGCGGGAATAGCGGAAGAACGATTGAATTCAATTTAAGTGATTGTTTGCTAAATATACGGACCGTTACAAAAGGGACTAAAAACATATAGGATCGGATTTGGCTTTTGAAAAGCCAAAATTATGACAGTTGCAATCGAATTATTATTGCATTTATGGCTTTAGGGGCCGTATCGATCACAAATCGTATAACAATGTTAGGAGGATGTCCAATGTCTCATCTGACCATCGAAGAAGAGCAGTTATGTTGGAAGAATTGGGTGGATCGCAGAGATCCGCTAGCCGGGGACATTTTGGTGAAGAAATACATACCTCTCGTATCGTATCATGTTCAACGCATTTCAGTAAGTCTTCCTAAAAATGTGAGCCGGGATGATATAAGGAGTTTAGGGATGATGGGGTTATTCGATGCCCTGGAACGTTTTGACACGAAGCGTGACCTGAAGTTTGACACATATGCATCATTTAGAATACGTGGTGCTATTTTAGATGGATTAAGAAAAGAGGATTGGCTTCCGCGGAGCGCAAGAGATAAAGCTAAGAAAATTGAAGCTGCAATAGAAAAGCTGGAGCAGCAATACATGAGGAACCTTTCGCCAAACGAGATTGCCGCTGAATTGAATATTCCGGAAGATGAAGTATACGCAGCATTAAATGAGAACTTCTTTGCCAATGTACTATCAATGGATGAAAATCCCCAAGAAGACGATAAAGAAAGCGCGAATTTTCATATTAAAGATGAAAAGGCGGATTTACCTGAGGAACATGTATTAAGGGATGAACTGTATGTTGAATTAGCCAAAGTCATAGAAACCCTTAATGAAAAAGAACAGTTGGTTTTACAGCTTTTTTATAAAGAAGAACTAACATTGACCGAAATCGGGCAAGTGATGAGCCTGTCTACGTCCCGGATATCCCAAATTCATTCAAAAGCGATATATAAATTAAGAAACACGATGCAAGATCAAAAAAATTAATCATGATGATATTTTATTGAAGAGGGCTACGGTGTCTAGGAAGCATAAAATCCCAATTGAACGAAGAAAGCCCCCTGCCAGCTTGAAAGAATTGATACGGGTACCCGCATCAATAAATGCTGCGAAATCACAGAATGTTTGAACTGTACTTAGTCAATAAGAGCAAAACAACAGATTGACTATTCCGGTTAATTAGGAGGCAGCATGACAGCATTTTTTATATTTCTGTTGTTTGTATTAAACATAATCACCATTTTCGCCATCATCGTTTTATATCTTCGGCAAAATCGTTTAAGTAAGTTGGAAAAAGACCAAAAAGCCATCATTGGAGAAATGGAACAACTTTTGTCTGGTTATTTAATGGAGATGAAAGAGGATAACGAGACATTGGTAAAGGCATTCACCAATTCGGTGGCAATGGATCATGAGCATGGTCAAAAAGGACAAGTACATGGCTCGATCAAAGAAACAAAGGAAGATAAAGAAGAAAAACAAGAACAAAACATGCTGCTAGAGTATAAAGAGGGAAGCCGCGCCGCTGCTAAAAAGCAGGCGATCAACGCCTATAAAATTATGCCTGAAGAAAATGAAACCAATGCATTACCAGTAAAAGTCGAGGACAAATTGGAGTTTTCATCGGCAGCCGCTTCTCCAAAAAACGAAGGGAAGCCGGCTGGCATGGAATTTTCGGACATGCTGCAGGCTTCGTTAAATGAACGGTCATTAAATGAAAAAGTGGATATGTTAGCGGATCAAGGGAATTCAGTAGAGGAAATCGCCAAAAAGTTAGGTCGCGGTCAAACGGAGATAGAGCTATTACTAAAGTTTCGCATGAATAGATAAAGTTATCTCTTGATTGTGCAGAGTCATTATGATATATTATGAAATGGTGTTAATACACACGCCCCGTGATTCTTGCAGATGGTGCTGTTACCACAGTTTCTGTATGAAAATGATCGGTGCGGAGGAAAAACAAAACCATTTAGGAGGAACTAAAATGTCAGTCATTTCTATGAAACAATTGCTTGAAGCTGGTGTGCATTTCGGACACCAAACACGTCGCTGGAACCCGAAAATGAAGAAATATATCTTCACTGAGCGTAACGGCATCTACATCATCGACCTTCAAAAAACAGTTAAAAAGGTTGAAGAAGCTTATAACTTCGTGAAAGAACTAGCTGCTAACGGTGGTACTGTTCTTTTCGTCGGAACTAAAAAACAAGCTCAAGAATCTGTTAAAGAAGAAGCTATCCGTTCTGGTATGTACTATGTAAACCAACGTTGGTTAGGTGGAACTTTAACAAACTTTGAAACAATCCAAAAACGTATCGCTCGTCTTAAAGATATCGAAAAAATGGAAGAAAACGGAACTTTCGAAGTACTTCCTAAAAAAGAAGTTATCCAACTTAAAAAAGAATGGGATCGCTTAGAGAAATTCTTAGGCGGTATTAAAGATATGAAGACTCTTCCAGATGCGATCTTCGTTATCGACCCACGCAAAGAGCGTATTGCTGTTGCGGAAGCACACAAATTACACATTCCACTTGTTGGTATCGTTGATACAAACTGTGATCCGGATGAAATCGATGTAGTTATTCCTGCGAATGACGATGCAATCCGTGCTGTTAAATTATTAACAGGTAAAATGGCAGATGCTATCTTAGAAGCTAAACAAGGCGAAGAAACAGCAACTGAAACAACTACTGCTTAATAAGTAAAAAAGGTTGCTTATTCAGTAAGAAAAAAGGTGATAAGAGGATAATGCCTTTTATCCCTTTTTTTTGCACTAAATAAACATACATAAAATCGCTGTACGTAATGTCTTTTTTAAAAGGTATGGGCGATTTTTAAGGGATGAAAATCATCAGCTGGTTTAGTACCGTCAAATTGACTGAAAAAGTGGATGTTTTTTCTGAAATATTGTCAAGGCTCGTTATTTTCTTTGAGGATAACAAGTATTTTTTGGCAATAATGGGTAAAGATTGAATAAACTGCATTTAATTTGAGGAGGATATATATTATGGCAATCACTGCACAATTAGTTAAAGAATTGCGTGAAAAAACTGGTGCCGGTATGATGGACTGTAAAAAGGCACTTGTACAAACAGAAGGCGATATGGAAAAGGCAATCGATTTCCTACGTGAAAAAGGAATTGCAAAAGCTGCTAATAAAGGCGACCGTATTGCTGCTGAAGGTTTAACTTCAATCGTTGTAGAAGGAAACCAAGCGGTTATTCTTGAAGTGAACTCAGAAACTGATTTCGTTGCTAAAAACGAAGGCTTCCAAACTCTTGTTAAAGAATTGGCTGCATTCCTTCTTGCTAACAAACCTGAAAGCGTTGAAGCAGCTCTTGAGCAAACAATGGAAAATGGAGCAAAAGTTGCAGATCATATCAATGCTGCTGTTGCTAAAATCGGGGAAAAATTAACTCTTCGCCGTTTCCAAGTCGTTTCTAAAACAGATAACGACGCATTTGGTGCATACCTTCACATGGGTGGGCGTATCAGCGTACTATCAGTTCTTGAAGGTACAACTGACGAAGAGGCAGCTAAAGGCGTTTCAATGCATATCGCTGCAATCAACCCTAAATATATCTCTCGCGACCAAGTAGATGCTAGCGAATTAGAACGCGAACGCGAAGTTCTTACGCAACAAGCGCTTAATGAAGGCAAACCTGAAAAAATCGTTGCAAAAATGGTTGAAGGACGTATCAATAAATTCTACGAAGAAATTTGTGTTAACGAACAAGCTTTCGTTAAGAACCCAGATCAAAAAGTGGGACAATTCGTTGAATCAAAAGGCGGAAAAATCCAATCATTCGTTCGTTATGAAGTAGGGGAAGGTCTTGAAAAACGTCAAGAAAACTTTGCTGAAGAAGTAATGAACCAAGTTAAAAAAGACTAATTGTCAGATAATTAATAATAGGGAACACTCTGGTGTTCCCTATTTTTTGAAATGTCATGAATTTTTGGTAGTATTGCAAGAAAGCATGATGAACGAATGAAAAGATTACATAGTTGGAGGTTCTCATGAGTAACGCTAAATATAAACGTGTCGTTTTAAAACTAAGTGGCGAAGCATTAGCCGGTGAAGAAGGATTTGGAATTAACCCTGCAGTAATTAAATCTATTGCTGAACAAGTCAAGGAAGTGGCTGAGCTTGATGTGGAAGTGGCTGTTGTTGTCGGCGGCGGAAACATTTGGCGCGGGAAAATAGGCAGTGAAATGGGCATGGATCGTGCTAATGCCGATTATATGGGTATGCTGGCTACAGTCATGAACTCATTGGCATTACAAGACAGCCTTGATCAGCTTGGAATTGAAACGCGCGTGCAAACTTCCATTGAGATGAGGCAAGTCGCAGAGCCATACATTAGACGCCGTGCTATCAGGCATCTAGAGAAAAAGAGAGTAGTGATTTTTGCAGCTGGTACAGGTAATCCATACTTCTCAACGGATACCACTGCCGCCCTGCGTGCTGCTGAAATTGAAGCTGATGTCATCTTGATGGCGAAGAATAATGTGGATGGCGTATACAATGCAGATCCGGTTAAGGACAAAAATGCAGTGAAGTATGATAAACTTTCCTACCTTGATGTGATTAAAGAAGGATTAGAAGTAATGGATTCAACTGCGTCCTCACTATGCATGGACAATGATATTCCATTGATTGTCTTCTCGATCATGGAAAAAGGTAATATTAAACGGGCCGTATTAGGCGAAACGCTTGGTACTATTGTAAGGGGGAAATAAAAGATGCCGAAACAAGTTATTTCGAATGCGAAAACGAAAATGGAAAAAGCCATTGGAGCGTACACACGTGAATTAGCAAGCATCCGTGCCGGAAGGGCAAATGCCTCATTGCTTGATAGAATCTCGATCGATTATTATGGATCGCCGACACCAGTCAATCAGGTGGCAGGCATTTCTGTCCCGGAAGCTAGACTATTAGTCATTCAACCATATGATAAAACGGTTTTGGGTGAAATCGAAAAGGCGATTTTGAAATCAGACTTGGGATTAAATCCTTCTAATGATGGATCGGTCATCAGGATAGCCATCCCAGCCTTAACGGAAGAGCGCAGAAAAGAGCTTGTGAAAGTCGTTAAAAAAGAAGCGGAAGAAGCGAAAATAGCTGTCCGTAATGTGCGTCGTGATGCTAATGATGATTTGAAAAAGCTTGAAAAAAGTGGTGAAATCACCGAAGATGATTTACGTGGCTATGCAGATGACATCCAAAAGATGACAGATGGCAATATCACGAAAATCGATGAAATTACAAAAGATAAAGAAAAAGAAATTATGGAAGTATAATTCCCACTGAAGAATTGATTAAATAAAGAGGGCCGAATCCATACTGGGTCATGTCTTGGTTCTAACATATAGGTGTGCTTAAAGGAGAAAACTGTTATAATAAGGTTTCTCCGATAATGATTACTCCTTGAGTTAGTATGTTGCATGCAAACGTTGGAGGTGGTCCTTTTTTTGCATTTTTCATGGTAATCATAACCGGTTTTAGAAAAAAAGAAGTAATGATTTCTCCCTTTCTAGCTTCTAATGAAGAAATAATTTTCATATTAATAATATGAGAACCAGTTTTTTTTTGATATTATAATATAGATTCTTTTTAAGCGGCAGAAAGCTTGATATACATAGTGCACGAAAACTTTGCCTTTGTAGAGAGATAAGTACAACCTGATGGGGGACTAACATATGTATTCACTTTGGAAGCGTTTCGTTAAAAAAGATGCTTCTTCCGATGTAACAAATAGGATTCAGCATATTAAACAGTTTGATGTTCCTCAGCATATCGCCATCATTATGGATGGGAACGGCCGTTGGGCCAAAAAGCGTGCATTGCCACGTGTGGCGGGTCATCATGAAGGAATGAAAACCGTTCGTAGAATTACGAAAGTTGCCAATAAATTAGGGGTCAAAACTTTGACAGTCTATGCGTTTTCCACTGAAAATTGGAAACGTCCGAAAAGTGAAGTCGACTTTTTGATGAAGCTTCCCCAGGAATTTCTAGGGACATTTTTACCAGAGCTCATTTCAGAAAATGTAAGAGTTGAAACGATAGGGGACTTGTCAATCATTCCGTCACATACTCAAAGTGCCGTTAAACGGGCAATGGAAGACACGAAAGACAATGATGGAATGATTCTGAATTTTGCCCTGAACTATGGAAGCCGTGGGGAGATTGTATCTGCAGTGAATAGCATCTTGAATGATGCTAAGAATGGTATAATAAAGGAAAATGTAACTGAGGAAATGCTATCCAGTTACCTGATGACCAAACATTTGTCGGATCCTGATTTACTGATCCGTACAAGCGGTGAAATCCGTTTAAGTAATTTCATGCTTTGGCAGGCGGCTTATACTGAGCTGTGGTTTACTGAGGTGCTATGGCCGGATTTTAGTGAAGAGCATTTATTGCAGGCAGTTGAGGAGTATCAAAAGCGTTCACGAAGATTCGGTGGCGTTTAATGTAGAAGGCGAGGAAAATGGAATAATGAAACAACGAATTATTACGGCGGTCGTAGTTGCCGCTATCTTCATTCCACTAGTCATTTTAGGGGGCACTCCCTTTTTACTGACGGTATATCTGTTAGGGTCAATTGGTTTGTATGAACTGATGAAAATGAAAAAGTTACGTGTACTGTCTTTTGAAGCATTTCTTTCCTACATATTATTGTGGGTGCTTTTATTGCCTAATGAGCATACCGCTTTTTTAGCAGAAATAAATTACGATAAAGTTCAAGTCTTCTTAATCGGGGTTTTGCTGCTGTTGCTTTATACAGTCGTTTCAAAAAACCGTTTTACTTTTGATGACGCAGGCTTTCTAGTGATTTCAATCCTATACTTGGGGATAGGCTTCTATTACCTATTTGAAACACGTGACTCATTGGGGTTGGGGCTGATCTATATCCTGCTTACCCTATTTACGATCTGGGCAACCGATTCCGGGGCCTACTTCATTGGTAAATCGCTTGGTAAAAGAAAGCTATGGCCAGAAATAAGTCCAAACAAGACGGTGGAAGGATTTATCGGCGGGTTATTTTCCGCGATGGTAGTGGGGGTTCTATTTTACGCCTTCTCCAGCCTTGATTACACGTTATTACAATTATTATTGATTTCATTAATCATTGGGGTATTCGGCCAATTGGGCGATCTCGTCCAATCGGCGTATAAACGGCATTATGGCGTTAAGGATTCAGGAACGCTTCTCCCGGGACATGGTGGAATTTTGGACAGGCTTGATAGCGTGATATTCATTTTACCGATTTTGCATTTATTGAACGTTTTATAATATAAATATAGGCAAGTGTTATCTGAATTAGGAGATGAACAATTTGAAAAATATCAGCCTTTTGGGCGCGACAGGATCGATTGGTCAACAAACAGCGGATGTAGTAAGGTCCCATCCAGATCAATTCAAGATCGTGGCGCTTTCTGCTGGAAAGAATATAGAATTGGTCAGGACTTATATAAAAGAGTTTGAACCGAAACTGGTTTCAGTCCAGACGGAAGAAGATTATCATGTTTTGAAAAGTGAATTCTCCAGCCGCAAAGATATCGAATTCATGTATGGGGATGAGGGTTTGACTGCTGTTGCCGTTTATGGTCAAGCGACGATATTGGTCAATGCCGTAATCGGAAGCGTGGGTCTTTATCCTACACTTCAAGCAATAAAGGCTAAAAAAGATATTGCTATCGCCAACAAGGAGACTTTGGTGACGGCAGGTCATTTGGTCATAAGTGAAGCAAAAAAAGCGGGGGTTAGATTGCTGCCGGTTGACAGTGAGCATTCCGCTATTTTTCAGGCATTGCAAGGTGAAAAGGAAAAAAATATAGAACGACTTGTCATTACTGCTTCAGGAGGCAGTTTTCGAGATCGGACCAGGGAAGAATTGAAGGATGTAACGGTGGAAGAGGCACTGAACCATCCGAACTGGTCAATGGGAGCTAAAATCACGATCGATTCGGCATCAATGATGAATAAAGGATTGGAAGTAATTGAGGCCCACTGGCTATTCGATCTTCCCTACAATAAAATTGATGTATTGCTACATAAGGAGAGCATCATCCATTCCATGGTTGAGTTTCATGACTCCAGCGTGATAGCACAACTGGGGACACCGGATATGCGGGTGCCGATACAATATGCACTTACTTATCCAGACCGCGTTCCGCTGGCAGGGCGCAAACGGCTTAACCTTGCTGAAGCAGGCAAACTGCATTTTAGCGATATGGATTTCACCAGATATCCTTGTTTGCAATTCGCTTATAAAGCGGGTAAAATGGGCGGAACGATGACTACTGTGCTAAATGCCGCCAATGAAGCCGCAGTCTCTGCATTCTTATCTGGAAAGGTAACCTTCCTTGATATTGAAACATTGATTGAAAAAGCGCTGAATCAGCATTCCGTCATAGCCCTACCAGATTTAGAAACGATTCAGGAAGTTGATAATATGACAAGGCAGTATATAGAATCTTTAGTGAAAGATAGGTGACCGGAACATGCAGACTTTAGAAACGATTATAGCGTTCATCATCATTTTTGGAGCTCTAGTATTTTTCCATGAGCTTGGGCACTTAGTGTTTGCAAAGCGAGCAGGAATTTTATGCCGTGAGTTCGCAATCGGTTTCGGGCCAAAAGTATTCACATATAAAAAGAAAGAAACCGTTTATACCATTCGATTGCTTCCTCTTGGCGGCTACGTGCGTATGGCTGGTGAAGACGCAGAGAATATAGAATTGAAGCCCGGCTATCGAGTGGGATTAATGTTTGATAATGAAGAGAATGTTACAAAAATCATTTTGAACAATAAAGATAAATATCCTGATATTCGTCTTGTGGAAGTTGAAGTGATCGACCTTGATCATAAACTGATCCTTACTGGTTATGAAGAGGGAGAGGAAGAAACACTAAAAACGTTTGCCATTCATAAAGAAGCGGTGATCGTTGAAAATGGTGTAGAGAACCAGATTGCTCCTTTTGACCGGCAATTTGCCTCAAAGTCGCTTGGGCACCGTTTTCTAACGATTGTAGCTGGACCGGCAATGAATTTCGTTTTGGCTTTTGTTATTTTTGTATTGATCGGCTTGTTTCAAGGAGTCGTGGTGGATGAAGCGAAACTTGGTGAGTTGACACCGGATGGCTCGGCTGTAAATGCCGGTTTAAAATCGGGGGATGTCATTCAATCCATAGAAGGGACGGAAGTCTCCACTTGGGGAGATGTTCAGGAAAGCATTCAAAAGAACCCTGGGCAAGAGATCGAGTTCGTCGTTGACAGGGACGGGAAAACATTAGAAGTTCCGGTTGTTCCGCAAGAAGTGGAGAGGGAAGGGAAGAAAATCGGGATTATCGGTGTCTACCCTCCGGTTGAAAAAGCACCGATTAAAGCTATACAATATGGTTTTACAGAAACGTATTTTTGGACAAAACAAATCTTCATCATCCTTGGTGACCTCGTAACGGGTGGGTTTACGATCGACAGTTTATCTGGTCCTGTAGGAATATATAAATCAACTGAGGAAGTGGCGAAACAAGGTTTATTCACGTTAATGAAATGGGCAGGGCTGCTCAGCATTAACCTGGGAATCATGAACCTGCTTCCGCTACCGGCATTGGATGGAGGAAGACTGTTATTCTTTGTGGTCGAATTCTTGAGAGGGAAACCGATCGATCGTCAAAAAGAAGGAATGGTCCACTTCATCGGCTTTGCTTTGCTGATGTTATTGATGATTGTCGTCACATGGAATGACATCCAGCGCTTCTTCCTGTAAGACATGTTTGGATAATGCAAAACAGGCCAGCAGATTTATCTGTTGGCCGTTTTCTTATCTGAAGGATTTACTAGTTTTTTAACCGTTTTGGGGAAATTGTTTGTTTTCTAGGGAAATCGTAAGTATAATCGAGAATGAGTATATTAAATTAGCTTTTCTGAATAACGCGGAAAGTCTTTTTTGTATGAAATGACCGTATTAATGTTGCGGGATTAAATTTACCGTAGCTGCAAGTAATTTAAAGGAAATATTGAAGAGGTGCAGATATGAAACAAAGTATGACGTTGATCCCTACATTGAGGGAAGTGCCTGCAGATGCTGAAATCAAAAGCCATCAGCTGCTATTACGTGCAGGATTTATGAGACAAAACTCCAGCGGTGTTTATAGTTTTATGCCGCTTGGAAAAAAGGTGCTTCAAAAGGTTGAGGCGATCGTTCGGGAAGAGCTGGAAAATGCTGGTGCAGTAGAATTGTTGATGCCGGCTTTACAACAAGCCGAATTCTGGCAGGAATCTGGACGCTGGTATACCTATGGTCCAGAATTGATGCGGCTTAAGGATCGCAACAACCGTGAATTTGCGCTTGGTGCCACACATGAAGAAGTTATAACCAGCTTAGTTCGTGATGAGGTGAAGTCCTATAAGCGTCTTCCATTAACGGTTTACCAAATCCAAACCAAATTCCGTGATGAAAAAAGACCGCGTTTCGGATTGCTGCGTGGACGTGAGTTCATCATGAAGGATGCTTATTCTTTCCATGCCAATCAAGAAAGCCTGGATGCTGTTTATAAAAATTTATATGCGGCATATTCGAATATATTTAGCCGTTGTGGGTTGAACTTCCGTGCCGTCATTGCCGATTCTGGGGCGATGGGTGGTAAGGATACACATGAATTCATGGTCCTGTCTGAAATAGGGGAGGATACCATCGCTTATTCGGATACTTCCGATTATGCAGCCAATATTGAAATGGCACCTGTGAATGTAAAATATGAAAAAAGCTCCGAAGAACAAATTGCACTTGAAAAAATTCATACACCAGGTCAAAAATCGATAGAAGAAGTTTCGTCATTCCTGAATACTGATGCAGCGAAACTAATAAAATCATTATTGTTTAAAGTGGATGAAAAGTATGTGCTAGTTTTGGTACGAGGAGATCATGAAGTCAATGATATCAAGCTGAAGAATTTCTATAACGCTTCAATCGTTGATTTGGTCGATCCAAATGAGACGAAGGAAATCTTGGGATGTGCAATTGGATCTCTTGGACCAATAAATGTCACTTCTGAAGTGGAAGTGATTGCGGATCTTGCCGTCGAAGCCATGGTTAATGGAGTTTGTGGTGCAAATGAGGAAGACCACCATTATGTGAACGTGAATCCCGCTCGTGATTTTAACGTGGCCAATTATATAGATCTTCGTTTCATCCAAGAGGGTGACCCATCACCCGACGGAAACGGAAAAATTAAATTTGCCAAAGGGATTGAGGTAGGCCACGTATTCAAACTAGGAACAAAATATTCCGAAGCAATGAATGCGACATTCCTGGATGAGAATGGACGGTCGCAGCCAATGATCATGGGATGTTATGGTATTGGGGTTTCCCGTACACTTGCAGCTGTCGCTGAACAATTCAACGATGAAAAAGGATTGGTCTGGCCAGAGAATTTAGCGCCATACCAAGTCCATTTGATTCCAATCAATATGAAGGATGAGGCTCAGGCTGCCCTGGCAGAAGATTTATATAAAGATTTAAAGGCACAAGGCATGGAAGTTCTAATGGATGATCGTCAAGAACGTGCGGGCGTAAAATTCGCAGACTCCGACTTGATCGGTCTTCCTGTCAGGGTGACTGTTGGTAAAAAGGCATCCGACGGAATTGTCGAAGTGAAAATCCGCAAAACGGGTGAGGTTCTTGAACTTGAAAGAGCTGAACTAACTCAAAAGCTTCACGAAATACTGGGATAATTTAAAAATGGGGGAACTAGGCATCATTCAATTGGATGATGCCTTTCCTTTTCATGGATTTGGATACTAGTGAAACATTCATGATATGTTATAATAGCCTCTGATATCAAAACGAAAATGATAGTGAATAATATCTAAAGAGATAGTAGATAGGGGAGAGAGGGAATGGATCAAAATCCAAATAGCGGTAGAGAGAGATTTCAACTCTTGCTCCAGCAAATGGACTTGACCGAGGATGCCTTTGTGAATTATTTCATAGGTGCCGAAATTGATAAACTCTCAATCGAGAGGGAGTCCAAAACATGGCATTTTGTCTTTAATATACCTGCATTGATTCCTTGCAGTGTTCATACAAGACTTGCTACTCATCTAGCAAGTACGTTTTCCCATATTGCAAAGGTCACATTCAACTTGAATGTGGCCAATCCGCAAGTGACCGAACAATTGGTAAAAGAGTATTGGAAAAACTGCATTGGCGAGCTTGAAGGCATGTCTCCAGCACTGTTATCGCTCCTGAATGAACAAGTGCCAACGGTGAATGGATATAAGCTTATCGTAAGCGCCCGAAATGATACGGAAGCTGGTCAGCTGAAACGAAAATACTCCGGCATCATTTCAAATATCTACCAAACATTCGGTTTTCCTCCGTTGACACTTGAAGCGGAAGTGAAGGAAACGGTGTCGAATCCTGATTACCAAAAGTTTTTGGAAGAGAAACAAAAGGAAGACGCGGAAAAAGGACTTGCTGCGCTAGTGGAAATGCAGAAGAAAGAATCGGAAAAAGGCGGCGACGATGGCGTCTACGAAGGACCGGTTAAAATTGGCTATACGATTAAAGAAGATGCGGATTTCCGCAGAATCGAACAAATTATCGATGAAGAGCGCAGGATTGCTATCGAAGGCTTCGTATTTGATGCAGAAGTGCGTGAGTTGCGAAGCGGACGAAGCCTGTTGACATTTAAAGTCACGGATTATACGAGCTCGATATTGGTCAAAATGTTTTCGCGTGATAAAGAAGATGCTGCCATACTTGCCCGCGTGAAAAAAGGGATGTGGGTACGTGCCCAAGGCAGCATCCAAAATGATACATTCGTACGTGACCTTGTAATGATCGCAAATGATATTAATGAAATTTCTAAACAAGGACGGCAGGATAAGGCCCCAGAAGGAGAAAAGCGTGTAGAACTGCATATGCATACCCCAATGAGCTCGATGGATGCAGTGACACCTACTTCAGCGCTTGTTGCCCAGGCTGCAAAGTGGGGGCATAAGGCTGTTGCCATTACAGATCATGCGGGAGCACAATCATTCCCTGAAGCTTATAGTGCCGGGAAAAAGAATGGTATCAAAATCCTTTATGGCGTCGAAGTGAATCTTGTAAATGATGGTGTACCCATCGTTTATAATGAGGCGCATATCGCTTTGGCAGATGCCACCTATGTTGTGTTTGACGTAGAGACGACGGGTCTGTCAGCCGTTTATGATACGATCATTGAATTTGCTGCAGTGAAAATCCGTGACGGTGACATCATTGATCGATTCGAGTCATTTGCTAATCCGCATCACCCATTATCCAATACGACGATAGAATTGACTGGAATCACTGATGATCTTGTAGAAAATGCTCCAGAAGTCTCGGAAGTGCTGGAAAAGTTCAAGGACTGGGCGGGCGATGCGATCCTGGTTGCCCACAACGCAGCCTTCGATATGGGGTTTTTGAATATAGGTTATAAAAACTTGGGTTATCCTAAAGCTTCCAATCCTGTGCTTGATACATTGGAGCTTGCCCGTTTCTTATATCCGGAGTTTAAAAATCACCGGTTAAATACATTATGTAAAAAGTTCGATATTGATTTGACCCAGCATCATAGGGCCATTTATGACGCCGAAGCTACAGGGTACCTTATGCTGAAGATGCTGAAGGATGCAATGGAAAAGGAGATTACCCATCATGATCAACTTAATGACAATATGGGTAAAGGAAATGCTTACCAGCGTTCCCGGCCGTCCCATTGTACGTTGATCGCGCAAACACAGGCTGGCTTAAAAAACCTTTTTAAATTAATTTCAATATCACACATCGATTATTTCTATCGTGTGCCGCGATTACCGCGCTCACAACTTAAAAAGTATCGTGAAGGAATCCTGGTCGGATCGGGATGTGATAAAGGGGAAGTTTTTGAAGGGATGATGCAGAAGGGCTTTGAGGAAGTCGTCGATATCGCCGAATTCTACGATTATCTTGAAATCCATCCGAAGGAAGTGTATCAGCATTTGATTGAGCTTGAATATGTACGGGATGATAAATCATTAGAAACGATCATCTCCAATATCGTCAAGCTTGGTGAAAAGCTGGACAAGCCAGTCGTAGCCACGGGAAATGTGCATTATTTGGATCCAAATGATAAAATTTACCGTAAAATCCTTGTGAATTCACAAGGCGGCGCAAACCCGCTGAATCGTCATAAGCTTCCTGACGTACATTTTCGGACAACAGATGAAATGCTGCGGGAATTTTCCTTCCTCGGTTCCGAGAAAGCCAAAGAGGTCGTGGTAACCAACACGAATAAAATCGCTGATATGATTGAAGAAATCAAGCCAATCAAGGATGAGTTATACACACCTAAAATTGAAGGTGCAGATGAAGAGATGCGTGAAATGAGTTATGGCATGGCAAGGAAGATTTATGGAGAAAACCTGCCGGAAATCGTGGAAGCCCGTCTTGAGAAAGAATTGAAAAGCATCATCGGCCACGGTTTTGCCGTTATTTATTTAATTTCTCACAAGCTTGTTAAAAAATCATTGAATGATGGTTATCTAGTTGGCTCAAGGGGATCGGTTGGATCATCTTTCGTTGCCACCATGACTGAAATTACAGAGGTGAACCCTCTTCCGCCGCATTATGTATGTCCTGAGTGCAAGAAATCCGAATTCTTCAATGACGGTTCTGTAGGTTCCGGGTTTGACCTGCCCGATAAAGACTGTCCCGATTGTGGCATCGCTTATACAAAAGACGGGCATGATATCCCATTTGAAACTTTCCTTGGATTTAAAGGGGATAAGGTTCCGGATATTGACTTGAACTTCTCAGGTGAATATCAGCCGAAGGCCCATAACTATACGAAGGTCTTATTCGGTGAAGAATATGTATATCGTGCCGGAACGATTGGTACGGTCGCTGAAAAAACGGCTTATGGATATGTAAAAGGGTATTCCTCTGATAATAACATCCATATGCGTGGAGCCGAGACTGATCGCCTTGTTGCCGGCTGTACTGGTGTGAAACGGACGACAGGACAGCATCCGGGCGGAATCATCGTTGTTCCGGATTATATGGATATCTATGATTTCACACCTATTCAGTTCCCTGCGGATGACAGGAATTCCGAGTGGAAAACTACTCACTTTGATTTCCATTCCATTCACGATAATATTTTGAAACTTGATATACTTGGACACGATGATCCGACTGTAATCCGGATGCTTCAAGATTTAAGCGGCATCGATCCAAAGACCGTTCCTACCGATGATCCAGAAGTAATGAAAATATTCAGCAGCACTGAATCTTTAGGAGTTACCGAAGAACAGATCATGTGTAAAACGGGTACGCTTGGCATCCCGGAATTTGGTACGCGTTTTGTCCGGCAAATGCTTGAAGATACGAAACCTACGACATTTTCCGAGCTTGTTCAGATTTCGGGGCTTTCCCACGGTACGGATGTATGGCTGAGCAATGCGCAGGAACTGATTCACAACCGGATATGTACACTAAGTGAGGTTATAGGCTGCCGGGATGATATTATGGTCTATCTGATTTATCAAGGTCTTGATCCTTCCCTGGCGTTTAAAATCATGGAATCTGTACGTAAAGGGAAAGGGCTCTCTGAGGAATTCGAAGAGGAAATGAGGAAAAATGAGGTACCCGAATGGTATATCGATTCATGTAAGAAGATTAAATACATGTTCCCGAAAGCCCATGCTGCAGCTTACGTCTTAATGGCTGTCCGGATTGCCTATTTTAAAGTCCATCTGCCTTTATTGTATTATGCAGCCTATTTCACAGTGCGTGCTGATGATTTTGAAATCGACGCCATGACACGGGGATCGCAGGCCATCAAATCAAAAATGGAAGAAATCATGGTAAAGGGATTGGATGCATCCACCAAGGAAAAGAATACATTGACGGTTCTCGAACTTGCTTTGGAAATGTGTGAACGCGGATATTCCTTCGCTAAAGTTGACTTGTACAAATCCAGTGCAGATCAATTCTTAATTGAAGGAAATACTTTGATACCTCCTTTCAATTCGATACCGGGTCTTGGGACGAATGCTGCGATCAATATTGTCAATGCACGGAAAAATGGTGAATTCCTCTCCAAAGAAGACCTTCAGCAACGTGGGAAGGTTTCGAAGACCATCCTTGAATACCTTGATAAACAAGGCTGTCTGGAATCATTGCCTGAACAAAATCAGTTATCATTATTTTAAAGGGGAAACTGATTTCAAAAAGGAAGAAACAGACATGATATTTGCATAAATATCTTGATTATGGTATATTTTTATTGGAAATACTAAGAGGAACCAATGGAAAGAGTGGGGAAACCCACTCTTTCGTGTTGTATTGACCATTTAATTTTGAATCCGAAACCAAGCGCATACAACGCACGTATGGAGGAAACAAATGAGTAAAAAGGTAACGGAAGTCGTAGAGGAATTAGCATTACCAATTCTTGAAGAATTGCAGCTTGAATTAGTCGAAGTGGAGTATGTGAAGGAAGGTAAAAGCTGGTTCCTTCGAGTGTACATTGATAAAGAAACAGGCGTAGATATTGATGATTGCGGAAATGTGAGTGAAAAACTCAGTGAAAAGCTTGATGAGGTTGATCCGATTCCACAAAATTATTTTCTCGAAGTTTCATCACCCGGAGCTGAAAGGCCTCTGAAAAAAGAGAAGGATTTCCTTAATGCTATCGGTAAAAATGTTTACATAAAAACATACGAGCCCATTTTAGATGAAAAAGAATTCGAAGGAATCTTAACCAGTTTCGATGGTGAAGAAGTGACACTCGAAGTCAGAATCAAGACAAGAAAGAAAACGATCGTCATACCATTCGAAAAGGTAGCGAAAGCAAGATTGGCGATTACCTTCGCTTAAGTCAAGCAAATCATTAATTTAAATATCCGTAAGGGGGATCACCATGGGCAATGAGTTATTGGATGCTCTCTATATTTTAGAAAACGAAAAAGGAATTTCCAGGGAGGTTTTGATCGACGCGATTGAATCTGCCCTTATATCGGCATATCGCCGTAACTTTAACCAAGCACAAAATGTACGTATCGACTTGAATCTTGGTAAAGGAACTATGCGTGTATTTGCCAGAAAAGACGTTGTTGACGAAGTGTTCGATTCACGTCTGGAAATTTCTGTTGAAGAAGCAAGAGCAATTGATCCCAACTATCAGTTAGAGGATATTGTCGAAATGGAAGTAACACCTAAGGATTTCGGCCGTATTGCTGCACAAACAGCAAAACAAGTCGTCACTCAAAGGGTGCGTGAAGCGGAACGGGGCATCATTTATGCCGAATTCATCGATCGTGAAGAGGATATCATGACTGGCATCGTTCAACGCCAGGATTCCCGATTCATTTATGTGAGCCTAGGTAAAATCGAAGCTTTGCTCCCGGTGAATGAGCAAATGCCGAATGAACAGTATAAGCCACATGATCGCATTAAAGTTTTCATCACTAAAGTTGAAAAGACTTCCAAGGGCCCGCAAATTTTTGTATCCCGTTCACATCCTGGTCTTTTAAAACGTTTATTCGAAATTGAAGTGCCTGAAATTTTTGATGGTACAGTAGAAATTAAGTCAGTTGCCCGCGAAGCAGGCGACCGTTCAAAAATCTCCGTGCACTCCGATAACGAAGAAGTAGATCCAGTCGGTTCTTGTGTAGGCCAAAAAGGACAGCGTGTCCAGGCTATCGTCAATGAATTGAAAGGTGAAAAAATCGATATCGTTAAATGGTCGGAGAATCCGGTCATTTTCGTTGCGAATGCTTTAAGCCCTTCAAAAGTACTTGAAGTTATTGTTAAAGAAGAGGAAAAGGCGACGACTGTAATCGTTCCGGATTATCAACTTTCCCTGGCAATTGGTAAGCGTGGACAAAATGCCCGTTTAGCTGCCAAGCTTACAGGCTGGAAAATTGATATCAAGAGTGAAACGGAAGCCCGCGAAGCTGGTATTTATCCTGTGGAAGAACAGGAATTCCTTTTGAGCAGAGATAGTTATGTTACTGAAGAGGAAACAGATTTCGAAGAGGATAACGAGTAATTCGAGGTGAAAAAAGATGAATAGCCGAAAAAAAATCCCGATGCGTAAATGTGTGGCTACAGGCGAAATGAAGCCGAAGAAAGAACTCATTCGCATCGTTCGATCTAAAGAAGGGGAAGTCAGCCTGGATCCTACCGGAAAGAAATCTGGAAGGGGAGCTTATTTGACTCTTGATCGGGATGTTATCGAGCTGGCCAAAAAGAAAAATGTGCTGGCTAATCACCTTAGTACCCAAATCGATTCTTCCCTTTATGAACAATTGCTTGAATTAGTGAATAAGGAGAAAAACTAACACCATGACCCAACAACAACAATGGATGTCTCTATTAGGTTTGGCCAATCGAGCACGCAAGCTAATTTCGGGTGAAGAATTAGTGGTTAAAGAGATTAGAAGCGGTAATGCCAAAGTTGTTATTTTATCCGCGGACGCTTCAAAAAACACTGAAAAAAAAATATCTGATAAGTGCGCATTTTATCAGGTTCCTTTAAAAAGAGTCGAAAGCAGGTCATTGCTCGGCCATGCGATAGGCAAGGATGCTAGAGTTGCCGTCGCAGTTCTGGATGAAGGTTTTGCACAAAAACTCCGAACGCTGCTCGATTAAATTTTACGGGGGTGAACGTATGACAAAATTGCGTGTATATGAATATGCAAAACAAAAGAACGTTTCAAGCAAGGATGTAATAAATAAACTTAAAGAAATGAATATAGAGGTAACAAACCATATGACAGCATTAGACGATTCAACTGTAAATAAATTAAACGATTCAATCAAACCTAAAAACGAAGATAAAAGCCAAGAACCAAAAGCTAACGCTACGGTTGCGAAGTACGAAGCTGAAGCGGATGAAAAGAGCACAGTCAATAAAGAAAAACTGAAGAAGAAACCACCAGTTAAACCTGTAGGGACGAAAAAACCAACAGGTCAGTTCAACAAAGGTCGCAATAACAAGAATAAAAATAATAAACAAAGACAACAAGCGCCTCAGGCACCTGTAACAAAACGTAAAGAAAGGGAACTTCCAGAGAAAATTACGTTTTATGAGTCTTTGACGGTTATGGAACTTGGAAAAAAACTTCACCGTGAACCTTCTGAAATCATTAAAAAGCTCTTTATGCTTGGTGTTATGGCAACAATCAACCAGACTTTGGATAAAGATGCAATTGAATTGATATGTGCGGAATACGGTGTAGTGGCCGAAGAAGAGATTCGTATCGACCTAACAGACCTGGAATCACTTGTCACTGAGGACGCTTCTGAAGATTTGATCGAACGTCCGGCTGTCGTGACGATCATGGGTCACGTTGACCATGGTAAAACGACATTGCTTGATTCTATACGCCATACAAAAGTAACTGAAGGCGAAGCGGGCGGAATCACTCAGCATATCGGTGCTTATCAAGTTAAAGTTAACGATAAGAAAATAACATTCCTGGATACACCAGGCCATGCTGCTTTTACAACAATGCGTGCCCGCGGTGCACAAGTTACCGATATCACTATCCTTGTCGTCGCTGCGGATGATGGCGTTATGCCTCAAACGATTGAAGCGATCAACCATGCTAAAGCGGCAGAAGTTCCAATTATCGTCGCTGTCAATAAGATGGATAAAGAAGCTGCCAATCCGGACCGTGTCATGCAAGAATTGACAGAACACGGTTTAGTTTCTGAAGCATGGGGCGGAGACACGATCTTCGTACCAATTTCAGCTAAAAACGGTGAAGGCATCGACAGCTTGCTTGAAATGATTCTTCTTGTCAGTGAAGTGGAAGAGTATAAAGCTAATCCATCTCGTAAAGCAAATGGAACTGTCATCGAAGCACGTTTGGATAAAGGGCGCGGATCGGTTGCCACTTTGCTAGTTCAAAACGGAACGTTGAAAATCGGCGATCCGATTGTTATCGGTAATACATTCGGACGTGTTCGTGCTATGGTTAACGATCTTGGACGCCGTGTTAAGGATGCAGGTCCATCAACACCGGTTGAAATCACTGGATTGAACGAAGTGCCACAGGCCGGCGATCGTTTCATTGTCTTTGAAGATGAGAAAACGGCCCGTCAAGTTGGGGAAGTGCGTGCACAAAGGCAACTTGCTTCACAACGTAATGAAAAATCCCGTGTAACCCTAGATACATTGTTCGAGCAAATGAAAGAAGGGGAAATAAAAGAATTGAACATCATTTTAAAGGCTGATGTTCAAGGTTCTGCGGAAGCAGTAGCCGCTTCCCTGAATAAAATAGAAGTGGAAGGCGCTAAAGTGAAAATCATACACACTGGCGTCGGTGCTATCACAGAGTCTGACATCATCCTTGCTACAGCTTCGAATGCAATCGTCATCGGATTCAATGTCCGTCCTGACGTGAATGCGAAGCGTGCAGCTGAATCAGAAAATGTTGATGTCCGCCTTCACCGCATCATCTATAAAGCGATCGAAGAGATCGAGTCGGCTATGAAAGGGATGCTTGACCCTGAATTCGAAGAAAAAATTATCGGTCAGGCTGAAGTCCGTACGACTTTCAAAGTATCCAAGGTGGGTACGATTGCCGGTTCTTACGTTACAGAAGGAAAAATTACCCGTGACAGCGGAATTCGCTTAATTCGTCAAGGTGTCGTCATTTTCGAAGGTGAAATTGATGCATTGAAACGCTTTAAAGATGATGTAAAAGAAGTGGCAACGAACTATGAGTGCGGTATTACGATTAAAAATTACAACGACCTTAAAGAAGGCGATGTAATTGAAGCGTATGTTATGGAAGAGATTGAACGTAAATGATCGTTGGCTCTGTCCAATGTGAATGCATCATCCATGACACCCATTCTTTGAAAGAAAAACGGGCCGTGCTTCAGCGTGTCATGACACGGCTTAAGCAGAAGTTCAATATTTCTGTAGCAGAAACCGATTTTCAGGATTTATGGCAGCGGACAAAGATTACTATCGTTACCGTAACATCCTCGAGGAAGGCTACTGAACGGGAACTTCAAAATGCCCTTAAATTTCTAGATTCTTTTCCGGAACTAGAGCGAACAATAACAGATATAGACTGGCTTTAGGCTATCGAGGTGATATTATGAGCCTTCGTTCAAATCGTGTTGGCGAACAAATGAAAAAAGAGCTGAGTGAAATTATCGGCCGAAAAATTAAAGATCCAAGAATCGGATTTGTTACTGTGACGGATGTCGCGGTTACAGGCGATTTACAACAGGCAACAGTTTATATTTCCGTTTTGGGTGACCAGGAACAAAGGGAGAAAACCCTGCAAGGTCTAGCTAAGGCGAAAGGATTCATGCGTTCAGAAATTGGGCAGCGGATCCGCCTCCGCAAAACCCCTGAGCTGTTTTTTGAATTTGATGAATCGGTCGATTATGGTAATCGTATCGAGTCGTTGATTTCCCAAATCAATAAACCGGCTGAAAAAGACGAGGAATAAGCAAGCAGTAAAAGGTGGCCGACTCAATAAGTGCTTTGCACTTCTTGAAGTCGGTCTCTTTTTTTTGAAAAATGGATATGTAAAAAAGCGAAAAACACCTATCGGAATTGGAATTCATTTTGCTTTATGATAGTAATTTAGGGTGTTTTATAAATGATGAGGTGAAAGTGTGAACGGTATTCTTCCATTATGGAAACCCAAGGGATTGACATCCCATGATTGTGTTTTTAAATTAAGAAAGATCCTAAAGACAAAAAAGGTTGGGCATACAGGTACTCTAGATCCTGATGTAACAGGGGTTTTACCTATTTGTATTGGTAGGGCAACCAAGATAGCCGAATATTTGACAGAAGCCGGTAAAGCGTATGAAGGGGAAGTTACCCTTGGTTTTTCCACAACAACTGAAGACGCAAGCGGTGAAAAAGTGGAAGAGAAAAAGGTTGATCAAGTGATTCAGCGTAAACGGATTCTGGAAGTGCTGGAATCACTGACTGGAAAGATTGAACAGACGCCGCCAATGTATTCAGCAGTAAAGGTAAACGGGAAGAAGTTATATGAATATGCCCGTGCAGGGGTTGAAGTGGAGAGGCCGACAAGGGAGGTCACCATTTATGATATTACCCTTCTCGATGATCGTTCTGAATTTAAAGGGGAAACCATTTCTTTTCGGTTTCGCGTCAAATGCAGCAAAGGAACATATATTCGGACGCTTGCAGTCATGATGGGGGAAGAATTGGGTTTTCCTGCCCATATGTCAGACTTGACACGTATTGAATCAGCAGGTTTTAAGCAGGAGGATTGTTTCACATTTTCTGAAGTGGAAGACTTCATGGAAAGTGGACAAACGGATAAATTTCTGCTGCCTTTGGAACGGGGATTATTTCATTTGCCCAAATTTCAGATTAGTGATAAAGTAGCAAAGAAAGTACTTAACGGTGCGGTATTGGAACAAACAAAGGATGTTGTTGTTGATAAAGGGATGCCTTTTGTTATGGTCGACCCTGCAGATAAGGCCATTGCCATTTATCAAATACATCCGACAAAAGAGGGATTAATTAAACCTGTAAAAGTATTGGCACAAGAATTATAGACCGTTTTACCGCCGGAAAGAGGAGATTGAAAGGTGAAAGTGATCGCAATAGAGCATCCTCATCAATTTAATTCGGATGATTTTCCCGAGCTTGTAATGGCGCTTGGATTTTTTGATGGTATACATAAAGGTCATCAGATTGTTATTCAGACCGCCAAGCAAAAAGCCGATGAAATGAATCTTAAGTCAGCAGTAATGACATTTGACCCGCATCCTTCTGCAGTACTGGGTAGGAAAACGGAAAATATACGCTATATCACTCCACTTGAAGATAAAGTGGATATCATAGAGTCGATGGAGATAGATTATTTATTCATTGTCCATTTCAGCAAGGAGTTTGCTTCGGTACTGCCGGAACGGTTCGTTGACGAATACATTGCCGGGCTGAATGTCCGTCACGTAGTTGCAGGCTTTGATTATTCGTATGGTCGCTATGGTCAAGGATCGATGGAAGATTTGCCTGTTTATGCACAGGGCAGATTTTCACAGACAGTCGTCGCAAAACAGACAATTGAAGATGAAAAGGTTAGCTCGACAAGAATCAGGGAAACTCTCGGTAATGGCAGCTTTATCGACTTTTATCATTTGGCTGGCCGCCGCTATTTAACGAAAGGTCATGTCGTTCACGGTGAAAAGCGGGGCAGGAAATTGGGTTTCCCCACCGCTAATATTGAAGTGGGTGATGATTATATTTTTCCTGCTGCAGGCGTATATGCCGTCAGGATCAAAATAAGCGGTAAATGGTATAAAGGGGTTTGCAATGTCGGCTACAAACCTACATTCCACGAAGAAAAACCTAAATATCCGACTGTAGAGGTTCATGCCTTGGAGTTCTCGGGAGATATTTATGGCAACCAGGTCTCGGTTGAATGGCATACAAGACTTCGGAGTGAGCAGAAATTTTCCGGACTTGAAGCATTGGTTGCTCAGATCGAAACGGATAAGCAAAATGCCATAGCCTATTTTGCAAAGCTTGAAGGATAAAAGACAAGACTTGCAATTTTAATGAAAAACATGTATTCTATTGTATGTATGAAAATAACCATTGCTTGGCTAGTCGAGACTCCGACGCTGGCTCGGTAATAGGTGATTTTACAGAATTTTAGGAGGAATAATAACATGGCAATTACACAAGTACGCAAAAACGAACTTATCGCTGAGTTCAGAACTCACGATACTGACACTGGTTCTCCAGAAGTTCAAATCGCAGTATTAACAGAAGAAATCAACAACTTGAACGGTCACTTACGCACACACAAAAAAGACCACCATTCACGTCGCGGTCTTCTAAAAATGGTAGGTAAACGTCGTAACCTTTTAACTTACCTACGTAACAAAGACGTTACTCGTTACCGTACACTAATTAACAAATTAGGTCTACGTAGATAATTTTTTCAGGAAGGCGGGAAATTTCCCGCTTTTTTGATGTTAATCAAATGATTTGGACGTATTCTACTTAAGGCTGGGCCTTCGTCCTTGGGACTCGGCAGGAGCCGGGTCCTTTTCCATTTATAAATGATCGGGATATACATAATCAAATGAATGAAATTTTTATTCATTTTACTGTTAATGCTTGTTTTTTTCGTGCATAATAGGAATAGTTTGGTTTTAACTCGAGTTCAGTTACTTTTCACATATAAATGATTTATCCAATAAAGGTTTAGGTAAACTAAGCCTCTAAGTGAAGATTCAGAGAGGGGTTTAATAAATGGGACAGGAAAAACATACGTATTCATTTGACTGGGCCGGCCGTAATGTAACGGTAGAGATAGGGCAATTGGCCAAACAAGCGAACGGGGCAGTTTTAGTCCGTTATGGAGAAACTGCTGTATTAAGTACAGCAACGGCTTCGAAGGAACCTAGAAATGTCGACTTTTTCCCTTTGACAGTCAACTACGAAGAAAGACTTTATGCAGTCGGTAAAATTCCGGGAGGCTTCATTAAACGTGAAGGACGACCGAGTGAAAGGGCAATTCTTGCAAGCCGCTTGATTGACCGTCCAATCCGTCCGCTTTTCGCCGATGGCTTCAGGAATGATGTTCAGATCATCAGCATGGTCATGAGTGTCGATCAAGATTGCTCTACGGAAATGGCAGCTATGCTAGGTTCTTCACTTGCACTTTCAGTTTCCGATATTCCGTTCGAAGGTCCAATTGCCGGAGTTGTAGTGGGGAGGATCAATAATGAATTCATTATTAACCCTACTGTCGACCAACTAGCTAAAAGTGACATCAATCTGACGGTTGCCGGCACTAAAGATGCTATCAACATGGTTGAAGCCGGAGCAAATGAAGTACCAGAGGAAACGATGCTTGAAGCAATCATGTTTGGACATGATGAAATCAAGAAGATCATTGCATTCCAAGAGAAAATCGTTGCTGAAATCGGCAAGGAAAAAATGCAGGTCACTTTATATCAAGTGGATGCAGAACTGGAAGCAGAAGTGAAAGGCCTATGTGAAGCAGACTTGAACAAAGCTGTACAAGTTCAGGAAAAACATGCTCGTGAAGACGCGATCAAAGAAGTAAAAGATCGTGTATTGGGTCATTATGCAGAAGAAACTGATGAAGAAAAATTAAAGCAAATCAAAGAAATCCTGAATAAATTGGTCAAATCCGAAGTCCGCCGTTTAATCACGGAAGAAAAAGTGCGTCCGGATGGCCGTAATCCTGACGAAATCAGACCATTATCATCAGAAGTTACCATTCTGCCACGTACACATGGTTCCGGATTGTTCACACGCGGACAAACCCAAGCTCTATCCATCTGTACATTAGGTGCACTTGGTGATGTGCAGATTCTGGACGGACTTGGGACCGAAGAGTCAAAACGTTTTATGCACCACTATAACTTCCCGCATTTCAGTGTCGGTGAAACTGGCCCTATCCGTGGGGCAGGACGCCGTGAGATCGGTCATGGTGCACTTGGTGAAAGGGCATTGGAGCCTGTTATTCCAAACGATAAAGACTTCCCTTATACAATCAGACTTGTTTCTGAAGTGCTTGAATCAAACGGTTCAACATCACAAGCAAGTATCTGTGCAAGCACGTTGGCAATGATGGATGCAGGTGTTCCATTGAAAGCTCCAGTTGCCGGTATTGCCATGGGTCTTGTCAAATCAGGTGAGCACTATACAATCTTAACGGATATTCAAGGCATGGAAGACCATCTGGGAGACATGGACTTTAAAGTCGCAGGTACTTCAAAAGGTGTTACTGCCCTACAAATGGATATTAAGATTGAGGGTCTTTCAAGAGAAATCCTTGAAGAAGCTTTACTTCAAGCCAAACATGGCCGGATGCATATTTTGGAATCAATGATGTCAACAATCAATCAACCGCGTGAGCAGTTATCCAAATATGCTCCAAAAATCGTTACAATGTCCATAAATCCGGATAAGATCCGTGATGTGATTGGACCGAGCGGAAAACATATCAACAAAATCATTGAAGAAACTGGCGTGAAAATCGACATCGAACAAGATGGAACGGTATTCATATCTTCTACTGATGAACCAATGATTCAAAAAGCGAAGAAAATCATTGAGGATATCGTACGTGAAGTCGTAGTGGGCGAACTATACTTAGGTAAAGTTAAACGTATCGAAAAGTTCGGTGCCTTCGTTGAAATCTTCAACGGTAAAGACGGTTTGGTACATATTTCTGAACTGGCTGAAGAAAGAGTCGGAAAAGTGGAAGATGTCGTTTCACTTGGCGATGAATTATTGGTCAAAGTTACTGAGATCGATAAGCAAGGAAGGGTAAACCTTTCCCGTAAAGCGGTCTTGAAAGAGCAAAAAGAGGCAGCCAACCCTTCTCAATCGTAATGAAAAATGAAAATCCGGCATGCGGTTCCTTGTGAATCTGCATGCTTTTTTTGTTTAAAAGTATGGAAATATCCATAGTATGAATGGCGTTAAAAGGATGTCAAGTTCTACCTTGTCCGTTTTCTTCATACATTTTGGTATGAAGGGGGCGTAAAAAATGAATAATAAATGGAAGCAGATAGTTGCGATAAGTGCCATTGCAGGTATATCATGGTTATTAGTGCAAAATCCATATACACAAATTTATTTGACCCAATTAACCGATGATTCAGTTGCTTCAATGAAGCAAGAAGACGAGCTTCTTTTACAAATAAAAGAATCAACAAAAAAATATGAGATTGCACCACAGGATGCACGAATAGATTCTGTCTGGAAAACCGTTCCTGCATATAACGGCCTGAAGGTAAATATTGATGATTCGTATAAAGCCATGAAGAAGGAGGGCGTGTTCGATAAGGATAAGCTGGTGTTTCAGCAGGTTCCTGCGAAGATACATATGGAGGATCTGGATCCGGCTCCGATTTACCGGGCCCATCCCGAAAAGCCAGTCGTTTCATTTTTAATCAATGTGGCCTGGGGGAATGAATACTTACAAGATATGTTGGCCGTGTTAAAAAAGTATAATGTCAAGGCCACTTTTTTCCTAGAAGGCAATTGGACCAAGAAAAACCCAGATTTGGCCAAAATGATTAAGGGTGGCGGACATGAAATTGGAAATCATTCTTATTCACATCCCGATATGAAAAACATCTCCGCACAAGCTACACGTGAGGAAATTCGAAAAACGAACGAAGTCATTGAAGCGGTGACGGGTTTGAAAATGAAATGGTTCGCACCACCAAGTGGAAGCTACCGGGACGAAACGGTGAAAATCGCGGATTCTTTCGGTATGGAGACCGTCATGTGGAGTGTGGATACGATCGACTGGCAAAAGCCAAGCCCTGAAGTCCTTCAACAAAGAGTGCTTTCTAAGGTACACCCAGGAGCATTTATATTGATGCATCCGACAGAATCTACTGCAAAATCATTGGAAACGTTAATAATTGAAATAAAAAAGAAAGACTTAGATGTTGTTACCGTTTCGGAAGCAGTAGATGAAGAGCGATCGAATCCATAATGTATTGGTTAAGATAGCAGCATAGAATGATTGGGAGGAATGTTAGTTGATTAAGAAATACACGTGTCAAAATGGAGTTAGAATTGTATTGGAAAATATTCCAACTGTACGCTCTGCAGCAATTGGAGTATGGATCAAAACAGGCTCAAGAAATGAAACACCGGAATTGAATGGGGTTTCACATTTCTTGGAGCATATGTTCTTCAAAGGGACAGCTAAGAGAAATGCGCGTGAAATTGCCGAGTCATTCGATAGTATTGGCGGACAGGTGAATGCATTCACTTCAAAAGAGTATACATGCTATTATGCTAAAGTAATGGATAACCATGCAAGCTATGCGCTTGAAATCCTTGCTGATATGTTCTTCAACTCAACATTTGATGGGGAAGAATTGAAAAAAGAAAAAAATGTCGTCTACGAAGAAATCAAAATGTACGAAGATACACCAGATGACATTGTCCATGACCTCTTAAGCAAGGCGGTATATGAAAATCATCCCCTTGGCTATCCGATACTTGGCACGGAAAATACGCTTGAAACGTTCAATAGTGATACATTAAAAAAATACGTCCATGACATGTATACACCCGATAAAGTAGTTGTATCCATTGCTGGGAATGTAGATGAAAAAATGATTAAGGAAGTCGAAAGCTACTTTGGCTCGTATCAAGGAGGGGAAGATCGTCTTGAATTGGTCAAGCCTTCCTTCCATGAAAATAGGATCACCCGTAAAAAAGATACGGAACAAGCCCACTTATGCCTTGGTTACAAAGGGCTGGAAATCGGCAATGATAAAACATACAGCCTGATTACCTTGAATAATATTCTTGGAGGAAGCATGAGCAGCCGCCTATTCCAAGACGTCAGGGAGCAACGAGGCCTTGCCTATTCCGTTTATTCCTATCATTCCAGCTATCAAGATAGCGGTATGGTGACAGTATATGGGGGGACAGGCACAAATCAGCTTGACAGCCTGTATGAAACCATTCAGGAAACACTGGATACTTTAAAAAGGGATGGCATTACGGAAAAGGAATTACGGAATAGTAAAGAGCAACTTAAAGGCAGCTTGATGCTTAGCCTTGAAAGCACGAATAGCCGCATGAGCCGGAACGGAAAAAATGAGCTGATGTTGGGTGAGCACCGTTCCCTTGATGATATCATCATCAAGATTGACGAGGTGACGGAGGATACCGTCAATGAATTGGCAAACCAGATCTTTACGGAACATTCCTTGTCATTAGTGAGCCCGCTGGAAAACTGGGATAAATAATGACGAACAAGTCTGCACCTTCTTTTAATTAATGGGAGGTCAGGCTTTTTTTCTTTGAAAGCGGGAGGGTCCAATGTTATGGACAATATTTGGATAAATGCCTTCTAAGTTTACCTTTTTCGGATATAGATTGAATAGAAGGCGAAAAAGGGGGAACCAAATTTGAGGTTGAGCGAATTGAGCGGTAAGGAAATAGTCGATGTGAATAGGGCGGAAAGATTAGGGATCCTTGGTCAGACCGATTTGGAAATAGATGAAACTGGACAAATTACCTCGTTGATAATCCCATCTGTCAAATGGTTCGGCCTTTTAAGGAATGGCAGTGAAATAAGAGTTCCTTGGGAACATATAAAAAAAATCGGTGCGGATATGGTCATCATTGATTTTCAGGAAGGACTTTCACTTAAAGACGGAGAGCATATGGACGGATGATTACGCTCGCGCCAGGCTCCTTGAACTTCTCGGAATGCAAGCTCGAAAACGCCTTAGCTGGTATTAGCTATGGCGTTTTTTCTTTTCTTATCACCGTTTTTTAAGTGAAAACATAAGATGGCAGGGTAACTAGAGAATGTAGCAAAAACCGAATTGCTTCCTGAAGGAATTGTATATCATGAGGCAAGGAATGTTTAGGATCTTTATATAAAGAAGGTGACGGTTTTAATGCTCACAGGCATGCAAATCGCTGTAATTGGTGGAGATGCGCGTCAGCTTGAAGTTGTCCGTAAACTGACGGAGCTTGATGCAAAGCTATTATTGGTAGGTTTTGAACAGCTCGACCATGCTTTTACCGGAGCGGTTAAAGAAAAAATGGAAGATATAAACTTCAAGGAATTAGATTCAGTTATTTTACCTGTCCGGGGCACGGATTCAGATGGGAAAGTAGAAACGATCTTTTCCAGTGAAGAGGTTGTTTTGACTGAAGAAATGATAAAAAATACCCCGGAACATTGCATTTTTTATGCAGGAATCAGTAACGACTACCTTAATGAGATATTCAAGAAAGTGGATCGCAAACTCGTTCTATTGTTCGAACGTGATGATGTGGCTATTTATAATTCGATTCCCACTGTTGAGGGTGCAATCATGATGGCCATTCAACATACGGATTTTACTATCCATGGATCGAATGTAGCCGTTCTCGGTCTGGGAAGGGTCGGAATGAGTGTAGCCCGGTCATTCCATGCACTTGGAGCAAAAGTGAAGGTGGGGGCAAGAAAAAGCGAAGATATTGCGAGGATCAGTGAAATGGCATTAGCCCCTTTTCATTTAAATGAACTCGCTGCAGAAATGAAAGATGTTGATATATGTATCAATACGATTCCTTTTCCGATAATTACCGCAAAAGTTATAGCCAATATGCCCGTTCATACATTAATCATCGACCTTGCTTCAAAACCGGGGGGGACGGATTTTCGTTACGCTGAAAAAAGGGGAATTAAGGCGCTGTTGGCACCGAGCCTACCGGGTATAGTTGCCCCGAAAACAGCTGGTCAGATATTAGCGAATGCACTGGGACTATTGATTCAAGGCGAGTTCTTGAAAAGAAAGGAGAAAATGATATGAGTCTCAAAGGGAAGCGTATTGGTTTCGGATTAACAGGATCACATTGCACATATGATGAAGTGTTTCCGGAAATAGAAAAACTTGTAAATGAAGGTGCGGAAGTCATTCCAATCGTAACATCCACTGTCCAAAACACGGAAACCCGTTTTGGAAAGGGAGAGGACTGGGTTGAAAGAATAGAAAAATTGACGGGGAACCATGTCGTTGATACAATCGTCAAAGCAGAGCCTTTAGGACCTAAATTGCCACTTGATTGCATGGTGATCGCTCCTTTAACGGGTAACTCAATGAGTAAAATGGCAAATGCACTTACCGATTCGCCAGTACTTATGGCTGCAAAAGCGACGATGAGAAATCACCGCCCAGTCGTGGTCGCGATATCAACAAATGATGCACTTGGGTTAAATGGTGTCAATCTAATGAGGCTGATGGCAGCTAAAGATATTTATTTCGTTCCATATGGCCAGGATAATCCCATAGGCAAACCAAGTTCCATGGTTGCAAGGATGAGCATGATAAGGGATACGATCATAGCGGCACTGGAAAGGGAACAGATTCAACCTGTCATCGTCGAAAGGTTCAAGGATGATTTAGTCTGAACAAGTATTTCTGCCTCAAACCAGCTTTCTAACGACTGACATATATGCATAAATTTGTAGGTTGAAGTTATAAAAAACCACTCCACTACCAGAATATTTTGTTAAAGTGCGACCCTTTGGAATGTTAATGTGTTAAAATAAATGATATTCTGAAAAAGAAGCAGTAAATCCAATAAATAACTAATTTAAGAGATAGAAAAGGAGTATGTATAAATGACTGAGACACAGGGATTGCGTATTGCAGTTGTGGGAGCAACTGGAGCAGTAGGACAACAAATGATTTCAACACTCGAACAAAGGGACTTACCGATTAAGAAAATCATCTTTTTATCATCGGCTCGTTCCGCAGGAATCAAACTTACGTTTAAGGGCGAAGAAATCGAAGTGCAGGAAGCAAAACCTGAAAGCTTTGAAGGCATCGATATCGCTTTATTCAGTGCTGGAGGAAGCGTGTCTAAGGAATTGGCTCCAGAAGCAGTTAAACGCGGTGCGATAGTAGTGGATAATACAAGCGCATTCCGCATGGATGAAAATGTGCCGCTAGTCGTTCCTGAAGTAAATGAGGAAGACTTGAAACAGCATAATGGGATCATTGCAAATCCGAATTGTTCAACTATCCAAATGGTTGTGGCATTGGAACCTATTCGCAAGACATACGGCTTATCAAAAATTGTTGTTTCTACCTATCAGGCTGTTTCGGGTGCAGGTGCAGCTGCGATAAATGAATTAAAGGAACAAGCTCGCGACTTGCTTGATGAAAAAGAAATAGATCCGAAAATTTTACCGGTAAAAGGGGACGAAAAGCATTATCAAATCGCATTTAACGTCATTCCCCAAATCGATAAATTCCAAGATAACGGGTACACATTCGAAGAGATGAAAATGATTAATGAAACAAAGAAAATCATGCATATGCAAAACCTTCCAGTGGCTGCAACTTGCGTGAGGCTTCCTGTTGTAACAGGTCATTCGGAATCTGTATACATTGAAGTTGAAAAAGAAGGCATAGCGGCTTCTCAAATCAAAGATTTAATGAAAACGGCACCTGGAATAGTGTTAGAAGATGAACCGGAACAACAAGTTTACCCTACGCCTGCTTCATCCGTCGGCAAGAATGATGTATTCGTCGGTCGGATTCGCAAAGATTTGGATGAAGATAAAGGCTTCCATTTATGGGTGGTTTCCGATAATCTATTAAAAGGAGCAGCTTGGAATTCCGTTCAAATTGCTGAGAGCCTTTTGAAATTAGGTTTGGTTACCGTTAAGTAAAAATTTTATTCTTAATGAACTCGACAGAAAATTAAATTCCAATAGGATAGAGAGTTTTTGTCAGCTTCCCGGATTGGGAAGCTGGCTTATATTTGGGGTGCATATTATGAAAATTATCGTCCAGAAATACGGTGGGACATCCGTTCGTGATGAGGAAAGCCGTTCATTCGCCAAGGGGCATATTGAAAATGCGATTAAAGAAGGCTATAAAGTGGTGGTTGTGGTTTCAGCAATGGGAAGAAAAGGCGATCCTTATGCAACGGATACCTTACTTTCCCTGGTAAATGGAGCGAAAGCCTGCCTTTCAAAACGGGAACAGGATTTACTTATGTCAGTAGGGGAAACGATATCATCTGTCGTATTTACGAACATGCTCTTGGAACATGGTATTGATGCGGTTGCATATACTGGAGCTCAAGCGGGATTCTTGACGAATACCGACTATTCAAGTGCGAAAATTATCGAAATGAAATGCGACCGTCTCATGAAAGAACTTGAGGTGAAGGATGTTGTCGTTGTAGCAGGTTTCCAGGGAGCGGCTAAAAACGGGGACATCACGACCATCGGGCGTGGTGGAAGTGATACTTCAGCCGCAGCATTAGGTGCGGCATTGCAAGCTGAACGGGTCGATATTTTTACGGATGTGGAAGGAATCATGACGGCAGATCCACGTATTGCCGATCAAGCTCGTCCATTATCAATCGTTTCATATACGGAAGTTTGCAATATGGCATATCAAGGGGCAAAGGTCATTCATCCGAGAGCTGTTGAAATTGCGATGCAGGCGAAAGTCCCGATTCGGATAAGGTCAACATACAGCGAAGGCTTGGGAACACTTGTTACTAGCATGAACAAGGGAAGCCAGGGCAGTGACATACGTGAAAGGCTCGTGACCGGGATTGCCCATGTACCAAAGATCACTCAAATCAAGGTCCGTGCGAAAAAAGATCAATATAATCTACAGGCAGAAGTTTTCAAAGCAATGGCCAATGCCTCCATTTCAGTGGACTTTATAAATATATATCCAAGTGGCGTAGTTTATACCGTTTCCGAGGAGATGACAGAACTTGCCCTCTCGATTTTGGCCGAGCTTGGTCATGAACCGGTCATTGAACGGAATTGTGCCAAGGTTTCTGTAGTCGGTGCAGGCATCAATGGTGTGCCAGGCGTTGCAGCGAAGATTGTCACAGCGCTTTCCGAAAAGGAAATTGCCATTCTCCAGTCAGCGGACAGCCATACGACAATTTGGGTACTCGTAAAAGAGGAAGATTTAATAGAAGCTGTTAATTCCCTGCACTATGCGTTTCAATTGCATGAAAGGGAAGTCCAATAATCAGGTTATTTAATAAATAAAGGTTTTAAAAATTAAAGAGGTGTTAGATAATGATATTTGGTAGAGTATCAACCGCAATGGTCACCCCTTTCGATAGCAAGGGAAATGTTGATTTTCAAAAGACGACTTCATTGGTTAATTACTTATTAGCGAATGGAACCGATTCGCTTGTGCTTTCGGGAACGACAGGGGAATCTCCAACTTTATCTTCGGAGGAGAAAATTGCATTATTGCGTCATGTTTCAAAGGTTGTTGAAAAACGTGTGCCCATCATCATGGGTACAGGAAGCAACAATACGTATGCGTCCATCGAGTTGACAAAAAAAGCGGAACAAAATGGCGCCGATGCGATAATGCTGGTTGCCCCGTATTATAGTAAATCGAATCAAGAAGGTCTGTACCAGCATTTTAAGGCTATTGCAGCTAGTACGACTCTCCCTGTCATGGTATATAATATCCCTGGGCGCGCTTCGGTTAACATTGAACCGGAAACGATCATCCGCCTTTCAAAAGTTCCTAATATCGTAGCCGTTAAGGAAGCGAGCGGGGATTTAAACGCTATGACCCAAATCATAGCCGGCACTGATGAAGATTTTGCATTATATAGTGGGGACGACGCTTTAACACTCCCAGTATTGGCGATTGGTGGTGTGGGTGTAGTTTCGGTTGCTTCACATATTGCAGGTAATGAGTTGCAGAAAATAGTGGAGGCCTTCATCAGCGGGAACTTGAAAGAGGCAGCCAGGCTGCATCAGGAACTGTTACCGCTTATAAAAGGTTTGTTTGCAGCGCCAAGCCCTGCACCTGTCAAAACAGCGCTTCAGTTATATGGAATTGACGTTGGATCGGTGAGACTTCCAATCGTGCCATTGACTGAGCAGGAGCGCCTTGCATTAACCAAGGTATTAAAAAAATAAAAAGACACGGAACAAGCTGATCGTTGAAGATTGGCTTGTTTTTACATAATGATGTATATGAATGGGATATACTTCCGATTTCGGATGGAAATATTTGAATTTTTTTATGTTCAATCGAAACTGGATAAAAGTACAAAGGATCTCTTACATAATAGGTTGTTTTATTGGATTAAATGAAAAAGTCCCTCTGAAAATGGTAAGTGTTGTCATGTTTTTTGAACATCGGTTATAATGAAATCATTGGGAAATTATGAACGGGATTTTTTAAGGAGGATATTCGATTGGGTAAAGATAAAAATAATGGAATAAGAGTGATTTCTCTTGGAGGACAAGGGGAACTTGGTAAAAATATGTACGTCGTTGAGGTGAACGAGGACATCTATCTTCTTGATGCAGGGTTAATGCTGCCAGAAGACGAAATGCTCGGAATCGATGCGGTTATCCCAGATATTACGTATTTGATGGATAATAAGGAACGGGTGCAGGGGATATTCATTTCCCATGGTCATGAAGACCATATGGGAGCGCTTGCTTATGTCTTGAAATATTTACCGGTCCCTGTTTATGGAACAAAGCTTACTCTTGCTTTAATCAAAACGAAATTAAAGGAAGATGGCTTTAACGGCAGGGCGACATTCACTGAAATCGATTCGGATTCTCTTTTAAGTTTCCCTCAAGCAGCCGTGTCTTTTTTCCGGACAAACCATAGTATTCCAGATTCCGTCGGAGTCGTGATCCACACTCGTGAAGGTGCAATCGTTTATACAGGGGATTTCAAATTCGATCAAGCAGCAACAGATCTATATAAACCGGAAATCGGTAAAATGGCCAGTATCGGTGAAGAAGGTGTCCTATGCTTGCTTTCGGATAGTACCGGAGCCGAGAGGCCAGGTTATACGACATCAGAAGCAGTTGTGGCCAAAGATATTACAGAGGTATTTCATGCTGCCTCCGGAAGGATCATCGTTGCGTGCTTCGCTTCGAATATCAACCGAATTCAACATGTTTTCAATGCAGCGGCAGCAAGTCGCAGAAAAGTGGCAGTTGTAGGGAAAAGCCTGCAACGCGTTTATGAAACAGCCTTGAACCTTGGTTACTTAAAGGTCGAAGAAGAGCTGATAATCCCAATTAATGAAATTAGCCAGTATGACGACCGTGAAATCGTCGTGTTATCGACTGGTCATCAGGGGGAGCCCATTGCGGCACTTCAAAAAATGGCAAAACAGACCCACAAGCAGGTGACGATCAAAAAGGGAGACACAGTTTTGATCAGTGCATCACCCTTACAGGGCGGCGAACTTATTTTATCCAAAACCGTCGATTTGCTATACAGGGTAGGTGCGGAAGTGGTATCTGCAAATAAATATAAAGTGCACGTAACGGGTCATGGCAGCCAGGAAGAACTGAAAATGATGATCAATTTGATGAATCCTAAATTCCTCATCCCTGTACATGGGGAATACCGCCATTTATATGCCCATCAAAAAGTTGGGCTTGCAGCGGGGATTAAGCGTGAAAACATCATCATTGCCGAAAAAGGTGATGTCATCGAACTTAAGGGCAATAAAATGGGTCTTTCCGGCAAAGTCTCTGCAGGAAATATCTTGATAGATGGCAGCGGTGTTGGAGATGTGGGTAATATCGTTCTTCGTGATCGGCGCTTGTTATCCCAGGATGGGATTTTGATTGTAGTGGTCACGTTGAACCGTCAGGATAAAAGCATTGCAGCAGGCCCTGAAATCATTTCAAGGGGCTTCGTATATGTTCGCGAATCAGAGAAAATGATTGGCGAAGCAACTGAAATAGTAAGTGAAATCGTAAAGAAAAATGGGTCGCGCCAACCATTTGATTGGTCCACGCTGAAGCAGGAAATGCGTGATGCGTTAAACCAATTCTTCTATGAAAAAACGAAACGCCGTCCAATGATTTTACCGATCATCATGGAATATTAAGTAAGGAACCCCTGATTTAACAGTCAGGGGTTCTTTTTCTGTTTCAAACCTCTTATATCTTGAAGAATGAAGTCCGAGTCTCGAGACATAATAAAGCTATAGGCTATAAGAGAAAGGGGTTGGCATAGTGGATAATGCACCATTACCAAATGAAAATGAAGGCAAGCAGGAAGGTAAGAATTCAACTTTAATCGAGAAAATTCAGCAGCTGGGAGCTACCAATGTTCCGCAACTATCTCAGGACTCAAAAATCCATTGTTTGACGATCATTGGACAAATTGAAGGACATATGCAGCTGCCGCCTCAAAATAAAACGACCAAATATGAACATGTTATTCCGCAAATTGTGGCAATTGAACAAAATCCCAATATAGAGGGGCTGCTTGTTATTTTAAATACAGTCGGAGGAGATGTCGAAGCGGGACTAGCCATCGCAGAAATGCTGGCTTCGCTTTCAAAGCCATCCGTCTCGATTGTACTTGGGGGAGGTCACTCGATCGGTGTGCCGATTGCGGTTTCGTGTGACCATAGCTATATTGCTGAAACAGCAACGATGACGATTCATCCCATTCGTTTGACAGGTCTGGTCATTGGCGTGCCTCAAACCTTTGAATACTTGGATAAAATGCAGGAAAGAGTCATCAAGTTTGTTACGCGGCACTCCAACGTTACGGAAGAAAGTTTTAAGGATTTAATGTTTGCTAAAGGAAATTTAACTCGTGATATCGGTACGAATGTAATTGGGGCCGAGGCAGTTGAAATCGGAATGATTGATGATGTAGGAGGAGTAGGCCAGGCAATGAGAAAACTGAATAGCTTCATGGAAGAAAGAAGGCCAAAAATTGCCGGGGAAGAGGAGGGGCTTCTGCAATGACGCTTTATACGATCGTTCCTGAAGAAATAATTTTCCCTCATCACCATGAGAAGACGGCAAATTTAATAGAAATGATCTATAATGGTGTACATGTGATGGTTGAACATGACGGGGGCCGCACGTTTCGCATTGATCGAATTGTGAGCACGGATCCTGAAGATTATATGAATGTACACATTCAGCCAGGAGCTGTCATAAATGTGTTCGAACAGATGAATCCTTAGTAAAAAAGACTAACTGAGGTAAATTATGATATACTGGAATGAAAATCAGCAGCCGCTTGGCTGCTTTATTCATTATATGGGCAAATTGTCCGCATTAAGAATAAATGGTACATATATCAAGGACAGGGTCAAATTTATTTGGTATAATCAGTGAGCGAACGTTTGTTTCCTGAAGGGAAATCATGTAGTGGTGTTGAATAGGAAAGTTAGAATAGTTTCATGAAGAATCAGGTGATATTATGGCAAAGAAGAAACGCAGAAAAAAGAATAGTACAGAGAAGTTAAAAGTAACCCTTAAATATGAATTGATTGGCCTAACTTTAATAGGCTTGGCCATCATTGCCATTGCCAAGCTTGGAGCAGTTGGAAATGGGACGGTCTTTTTAATCCGCTTCTTCATGGGGGAATGGTATATCCTCTTTTTGTTGGGAGCAATCGCAGCTGGGTTCTATTTGATGATAAAGAGGGAGGTCCCTTACCTGTTAAAACGGCAATTCGTCGGGATGTATTTCCTTGTTGCGAGCATGCTCCTACTAAGTCATGTGACGCTGTTCAACATGCTTGCAGATGGAGGACCGTTCACGAAGCCCAGCGTCATTTCGAATACATGGGAACTATTCTGGATGGAAGTGACCGGCAAGGCCAGCACAAAGGACCTTGGGGGCGGTATGATTGGAGCAATATTATTTGCAGCCTCATACTTTTTATTCGACGAAGCTGGATCGAAAATCGTTTCATTCCTTTTTGTCATTGTAGGTGCCGTCCTATTGACAGGGAAAACGTTAGGTGAAACCCTTGGGAAGTTTTTCATGGGTCTTGGCGGCTTTTTCAAAAAGCAATGGTCTGCATTCAGAGATGATATGAGAACGTGGAATGAAGACAAAAAAGAAAAGAAAAAGAATCCGGTTAAAAAGAAGAAACGGGAAAAAGAACCGGTGGAAGAAAAGGATCAGCCCCTTCTTCAAGAAGAGGATACACAGCAAATGGCGACGGAGCGGATCATTTCCAGCTTTGCTGATAAAGCCTATAGCGACGAAGACGAAATAATTCCGGTCGTGACGGAACCTGCAGCTGATAATAAAGAGGACCAGGATGATGCCGTTCCGCCTATGAATTTTACGGAAGTGGAGAATAAAGAATATCTTTTACCGCCTCTTTCTTTATTATTGCAGCCCAAAAAAACGGACCAAAGCGGAGAATACCAATTGATCCATGAAAATGCGGCTAAGCTTGAGCGCACCTTTCATAGCTTTGGAGTGAAAGCGAGGGTCACTCAAGTTCATTTAGGCCCAGCCGTAACTAAATACGAAGTTCATCCGGACGTAGGGGTGAAGGTAAGTAAAATTGTCAGCCTATCCGATGACTTGGCCCTTGCACTGGCCGCAAAGGATATTAGAATCGAAGCTCCGATTCCCGGAAAATCGGCTATCGGAATAGAAGTGCCCAACTCCGAAGTGGCGATGGTGTCATTAAGGGAAGTTTTAGAGGCCAAGGAAGTTGACAAGCCTGACGCAAAACTGCAAATAGGCCTAGGTCGGAATATTTCCGGTGAAGCGGTTAAGGCGGAGCTCAATAAAATGCCGCATTTACTAGTGGCTGGTGCTACTGGCAGCGGGAAATCCGTTTGTATCAACGGGATTATCACGAGTATCCTGATGCGGGCAAAACCGCATGAAGTGAAAATGATGATGATCGATCCAAAAATGGTGGAGCTGAATGTCTATAATGGAATTCCCCACTTACTAGCACCTGTAGTGACAAATCCAAAGAAAGCTGCACAGGCTTTGCAAAAAGTGGTCAGTGAAATGGAAAGGCGCTATGAGCTATTTTCTCATTCCGGTACGCGTAATATTGAAGGCTACAATGATTATATTAACCGGTATAACATCGAAGAAGATGCCAAACAACCGCTCTTGCCTTATATCGTAGTCATTGTCGATGAGCTGGCGGATTTGATGATGGTCGCCTCAAATGATGTAGAGGATGCCATCACAAGGCTTGCGCAAATGGCACGTGCCGCTGGCATCCACTTGATAATTGCCACTCAGCGGCCATCCGTAGATGTAATTACAGGGGTCATTAAAGCGAACATCCCATCTCGGATTGCTTTTAGTGTCTCATCAATGACCGATTCAAGAACGATCCTCGACATGGGCGGAGCTGAAAAACTGTTAGGCCGGGGTGACATGCTCTTCCTGCCTGCAGGAGCTTCAAAACCGGTTCGTGTCCAAGGTGCCTTTTTATCCGACAATGAAGTCGAGGAAGTTGTCACATATGTCATTTCACAGCAAAAAGCACAATACAACGAAGAGATGATACCCGATGAAATTGCAGAAACTTCAAATGGTGAAGTCGAAGATGATTTATATGGGGATGCCGTGTCCTTGATCGTAGAAATGCAGACTGCATCGGTTTCCATGCTGCAGCGCCGTTTCCGGATTGGCTATACGCGGGCAGCGAGATTGATTGATGAAATGGAAGCGAGGGGAATTGTCGGTCCATATGAAGGCAGTAAACCACGAAATGTGTTGGTCACTAAAGATGAACAGGATGAAGCGCATTCATCATAGTAAAAAAAACCGGGCAGCAGCCCGGTTTTTTAATTATTCATCGCCTCGTCTAAATGTTTAAGGCAGAAGTCGGTAATCATCGCTTCTTCATCTTCTTCTAAATCGAATTCGAGTGCGCCCTCATTACCTTTTTCAAAAATATCATATTTAATCAATTTTCCTACTTGCTCTTCCACTGCAAAAAGCACCCGGATATATAAACCATTTTCTGAAAAGAGCTCATCCTCTTCAGGCACTTCAATATCCAAGAACAACTCGTAACGTTCCCCGGACAAAATACCAAATGGATCATTCAATTTTTCGATCGTGTATTCTGTAATCTTTAACATCTTGTGTACATCCCTTCAAAGAAGATAAATCCTATTATACAGGAAAACAGCATCTTGAACAGAGCTGCATTCATTTTGCATTTTCAAATAAAAATTTATCTGATTTAGGAGAATAATCGTGCAAATTCCGCGGTCTTTTCTAGATTAAAAGACACAGGGAAGGGTAATTTCTCCTAAATTCTTTTAAAGTAAATAGTAAAACACTATTTATTTATGTCAAAAAAAATGTTATATTATTTTCGATTAGTAGGAATGATTCAACATCAGAGGTCTGATGTCTTAAGAAATTAGCTGGGGGAAACTGTATGTCAATAAAATCAGATAGTCGACATTTATATTTGCAGGTCATTGATTACCTGAAGCAGGATATTGAAGCTGGAGTCTATCAGGAAAATGAAAAATTCCCTTCAGAATTCGATCTTGCAAAAAAATTGGGAGTTAGTAGGGCGACACTTCGAGAAGCGCTGCGAATTTTAGAAGAAGAAAACATCATCATTCGCCGCCATGGAGTTGGGACTTTCGTCAATCCGAAACCTCGGTTCACTTCAGGTATCGAGCAATTAAAAAGTGTCACGAACATGATTGAAGAGGCAGGAATGAAACCGGGTACGATTTTCTTAAGCTCGACGGCCCAAGAACCTACAGAAGAGGATATACGCAGGTTTTCGTGTTCGACAGATGAACGCATCGTCATCATCGAACGAGTAAGGACTGCGAATGGGGAGCCAGTTGTCTACTGTATTGACAAAATTCCTGAATCTATACTATCAGAAAATTTTGACCGTAATGATGAGTCTCTTTTAGATATTTTGGAAAGAGATGCGCATCGAAAAATTACGCATGCCGTAGCAGAGATTGAGCCTATTGGATATCATGAGAAAGTTTCTCCTATCCTTAAATGCTCGCCAGAAGCCGCACTACTCGTTCTAAAGCAGATGCATCTGGATGATTGGGACCAGCCTATCCTGTATTCTGTAAACTACTTTAAAGCCAATATGTTCAGCTTTCATGTTCTTCGTAAACGTGTGTAGTTCTTGACTCTGCATACGGGTGAATGCAAGCGTTTGTTTCGATTCCGAAAAAGTCGATCAAACGGATGCAAAAAAAATTAACGAGAAGTGAAAACGCAAACATAAATGACTTTTCAGAACATTCCTGCTCAAAAAACTATGTAAAACTAGGGGGATAAAAATTGAAAAAGCGCAAATTAGGACTAGCTCTTTCACTTGTTCTTGCAGCCGGTACGCTACTAGGAGCATGTGGTAATTCAGAGAATGATGATAAAGAATCTTCAAATGGGAAAAACAAAGATAACTTCACTGTTGCAATGGTAACTGATACTGGCGGCGTGGATGACGAGTCGTTCAACCAATCCGCTTGGAAGGGCATTCAGGAATTCGGTAAGGATAATGGTCTGGAAAAAGGTAAGGATGGCTACAACTACCTGCAATCTAAATCTGATGCAGATTACGCTAAAAACCTGAATACGCTTGTACGTGAAGATTACCAACTAATCTATGGTATCGGTTTTCTTTTAGCCGAAGCTGTTGGTGAAGTGGCCGACCAACGTCCGGATTCACATTTTGCTATCGTTGATACAGTTGTAGATAAAAAGAATGTAGCCAGCATCAATTTTAAAGAGCAGCAAGGTTCATTCCTTGTAGGTGTAATTGCCGGTCTGCAAACGAAAACAAACAAGGTCGGTTTTATCGGCGGAGTTGAATCTGAATTAATCAAGAAATTCGAAGTTGGCTTTAAGGCTGGGGTTTTATCTGTAAATCCTGATGCGAAAGTTGAAGTTAAATATGCCGGAGATTTCAATAAAGCTGATATCGGTAAATCCACAGCAGGCTCCATGTATTCTTCAGGTATCGATATCATTTATCATGCTGCTGGCGGAACTGGAAAAGGTGTATTCACTGAAGCAGTCGAGCAAAAGCAAAAAGATCCTAAGAGAGAAATTTATGTTATCGGTGTAGATAGCGACCAAGCTAAATTAGGGGCAGTTCCTGGAACTGACGACAACATCACACTTACTTCCATGCTAAAACGTGTTGACGTGGCAGTTAAAGACCTTTCCGAGAAAGCGAAAGAAGGAAACTTCCCAGGCGGAAAAGTAATTGAGTACGGTATCGAAGAAAATGGTGTAGGCATTTCCGATACAAAAGATAACGTAACAGAAGAATCTTTAAAAGCGGTCGAAGAGTGGACAGAAAAAATTAAATCAGGTGAATTCGTAGTTCCGGGCACGGATGAAGAGTTCAAAAAACTTGGTTTATAAGCTGTAATGCCAGAAAGAATAGGGAGGCGAATTGCCCTCTATTCTTTCTTTTCCCAATTGCTCTTTGCAACTGAAAAATATCGAATGAAAAACTATGATAGAATCGTAGTTTTTCATTTGGTTTTTTTAAAAAAATCAATAAGCTAGTAGAAGCAATTATATGATTTAAGAATATTTACACTCATTTTAGGAGTTGATAATACGTGGAATATGTAATTGAGATGCTTAATATCCGTAAGGAATTCCCCGGCATCGTCGCAAATGATAACGTTACCCTTCAGGTTAAAAAAGGGGAGATTCACGCATTATTAGGTGAAAATGGCGCGGGCAAATCCACTTTGATGAATGTCTTATTCGGCTTATACCAGCCTGAACAGGGAGAAATCCGTGTGAATGGCAAGCCAGTCAAGATTACCAGTCCTAACATTGCCAATGATTTAGGGATTGGGATGGTCCATCAGCATTTTATGCTCGTAGACCCTTTTACAGTAACAGAAAATATCATTTTAGGAAAAGAACCATCAAAAGCGGGTAAAATCGATTTAAAAGAAGCGAGCGAGGAAGTTAGGAAACTATCGGAACAATATCAGCTTCGTGTTGACCCCTATGCGAAAATTGCCGATATATCAATAGGGATGCAGCAGCGTGTCGAGATTCTTAAAACGCTATACCGTGGTGCGGAGATATTGATTTTTGATGAGCCGACCGCTGTATTGACTCCTCAAGAAATCAAGGAATTGATTTATATTATGAAAGCCCTTATCAAAGAGGGGAAATCCATCATTTTAATTACACACAAACTTAAGGAAATCATGGAGGTTTGTGACCGGGTAACGGTAATACGCAAAGGGCAAGGAATTGGAACAGTGAATGTCAACGAAACGAATCCTAACGAATTGGCCAGCTTAATGGTCGGTAGGGAAGTTCTGTTCAAGACGGAAAAAACGGCAGCTATTCCTTCGGATGTAGTTCTCGAGGTCCGGGAACTGGAAGTCAAGGATTCCCGGGGCGTTTCAGCTGTTCGGAACTTGGATTTAACTGTCCGTGCAGGAGAAATTGTCGGTATCGCCGGTGTAGATGGAAATGGACAATCCGAACTAATTGAAGCATTGGCTGGCCTAAGGAAGACAACCGCAGGTTCGATAAAGCTAAATGGAAAAGAAATCAGGAATCTGAAGCCGCGTAAAATCACTGAAGCAGGTGTCGGCCATATTCCAGAAGACAGACATAAGCATGGTTTGGTTCTCGATTACAGCATTGGGGAAAATATTGTCTTGCAAACCTATTATCAAAAGCCTTTTTCAAAAGCTGGTATCTTGAACTCAAAGAAAATATTTGAAAAGGCCCGTTCACTGATCAAAAGTTACGATGTTCGCACTCCGAGTGAATATACCCCGGCAAGGGCGCTTTCTGGAGGGAATCAGCAAAAAGCGATCATCGGACGGGAAGTTGATAGGAACCCGGATTTATTGATAGCCGCACAGCCGACACGCGGGCTTGATGTCGGGGCGATCGAGTTTATCCATAAACGTCTGATTGAACAGCGTGATGCAGGAAAAGCGGTACTCCTCATATCATTTGAATTGGAAGAAATCATGAATGTGAGTGATAGAATTGCCGTTATATACGAAGGGGAAATCGTCGCAATAGTCGATCCGAAAGAAACGACTGAACAGGAGCTTGGCCTTCTTATGGCTGGCAGTAAACGGACGGAAGCAGGGGGAAAACAAAATGTCTAAGTATTTATCTAAATTAACGAGTCCGTTAATAGCAGTTATCCTCGGCTTAGTCGTTGGGGCCATAATCATGTTAGTAAGCGGCTATGACCCTGTTGCCGGCTATGGCTCCATGATAAATGGAATTATTGGGGATTCTTATTATGTAGGGGAATCAGTCAGGACAATCATCCCTTATATCCTTGCTGGGTTGGCAGTGGCTTTTGCTTTCCGTACGGGCCTATTCAATATCGGTGTAGAAGGGCAATTAATTGTAGGCTGGCTGGCGGCAGTTTGGGTCGGAATCGCTTTTGATCTACCAAGGATCATCCATTTGCCGTTTGCCATATTAGCTGGTGCAGCTGCAGGTGCCTTGTGGGCGTTTATCCCTGGTTATTTAAAAGCTAAGTTCCGTGTACATGAAGTAATCGTTTCGATCATGTTGAATTATACAGCTTTATATGTGACGAATTATTTAATTCGGAATGTAATGACTGACAAGCTGGATAAAACAGAAAGAGTTGCTGATACAGCATCACTGCGGTCTCCTTTTTTTGAAAGCATTACGGATTTTTCCCGGATGCATTGGGGAATAGTGGTAGCGATTATTTGCGTGATCATCATGTGGTTCCTTCTTGAAAGGACAAAAACCGGCTTTGAACTGAAAGCGGTAGGTTTCAATCAGCACGCGTCCGAATATGCAGGGATGAGTGTAAATAAGAACATCATACTTTCCATGGTTATTTCAGGTGCGTTTGCAGGGCTTGCGGGTGCGATGGAAGGCCTTGGAACTTTCGGTTATGCCGCAGTCAAAGGCGGTTTCACAGGTATGGGCTTTGATGGGATTGCAGTAGCCTTACTAGGAGCGAATACGGCTATTGGTGTAGTGCTGGCAGCCTTATTATTTGGGGGACTGAAAGCAGGGGCGTTAAATATGCCGCTAGAAACCGGCATACCTAGTGAAATTGTAGATATTGTCATAGCATTGATTATTTTCTTCGTCGCATCCAGTTATTTTATTCGTTGGATTGCCGCTCGATTTAAGAAAGGGGTGAAATAAGTGGATTTTTACCAAGTATTACAAATTATTATTCCATCTATGATTGCTCTAGCTGCACCACTTATTTTTACTTCACTCGGAGGAGTGTTTTCTGAACGGGCAGGTGTCATAAACATCGGTTTAGAAGGATTGATGGTCATCGGTGCCTTTACAGGGATCGTTTTTAACTTAATGTTTGCTGATGTTTTTGGGGAATGGACTCCTTGGCTTGCTGTGCTAGCGGCAATGATTGCCGGCTTGCTGTTTTCCATTCTGCACGCTGTGGCATGTATTACGTTCAGGGCGGACCAAACGGTTAGTGGGGTAGCCATCAACTTGTTGGCAGTAGGTCTGACCATGTTTTTGGTGAAGCTGATTTTTGACAAAGGTCAAACTGATAGAATCACAGAAACATTCCCAAGGATTGATGTTCCGTTACTAAGTGATATTCCATTTATAGGACCCATCTTTTTCGCAAATGGTTATTATATCGTATATATAGCGATTCTAATATCTTTTGTCGTTTGGTATGTACTTTATAAAACACCATTCGGGTTAAGGATCCGTGCAGTGGGTGAGCATCCCATGGCTGCTGATACGATGGGTGTCAATGTTACGAAAATCCGATATGCCGCCGTTTTATTATCAGGTGCTTTTGGAGGTATCGGCGGAGCGATATATGCTACCATCTTTTCGAATGAATTCAATCATGCGACAATTAATGGGCAAGGTTTCATGGCCATTGCCGCCATGATTTTTGGTAAATGGCACCCGGTCGGGGCAATGGGTGCAGCGTTATTCTTTGGTTTGGCTCAAAGTTTGAGTATCGTTGGCTCGAGCCTTCCCTTCTTCAAGGATATTCCATCGGTTTACCTATTGATCGCTCCTTATGTTCTGACAATCATTGCATTAACTGGTTTCATTGGACGTGCAGATGCTCCTAAAGCATCCGGACAGCCATACATCAAAGGAAAAAGATAAGGTTTTAACCGGTCAGCAAACTATGCTGGCCGGTTTTTTCTTTTGAGATTGAGCCGTAAGTGATGGTGAGCTGGTGAAAAACCAAAAAAAGTAGCTGTAACTTGCATGATTTTTCCTTTCACATGTATATTTTAAGTAGATGTTTAAAAGGGTTCCAATATACAAACAATAAGCTAATAAAGGTGATCTATATAATGAGGAGGATTATTCATGTCTATTGCTTCCGATACAATTACGGAAAAAAGCGGCTACAAGCTTCATGTGGTCCGGACGGATAAATATAAAACGAATACTCTCGTGCTGAAGATGAAAGCACCGTTGACAAAAGAGGACGTTACATATCGTGCATTGCTGCCATATGTGTTACAAAGCAATACAAGTAAATATCCTACAACACCTGAGCTTCGATCTTATCTTGATGATTTATATGGAGCAGGGTTTTATGTCGATGTAGCTAAAAAAGGCGAATATCAAATCTTAAGTTTTACGATCGATATCGTCAATGAAAAATTCCTTAGTGATTCAACCCCGCTTCTCGAAAAGGCTTTTGGGTTATTATCAGAGGTGATCTTTAATCCGAAGAAGAATGGCGAAGCCTTTGACTCTAAAACGGTTTCCAATGAAATCCGTTCATTAAAACAACGGATTCAATCCATTTCCGATGACAAAATGCGATATTCAGCTATACGCCTTGTAGAGGAAATGTGCAAAAACGAACCATATGCTTTAGATGCGAGCGGTAATCTACAAGACTTGGAAACGATAACTCCTGAGTCCCTTTTCGCCTATTATAAAAAAGTGCTGGCGGAGGATGAAATCGATTTATATGTAATCGGTGACATCGATGAATCGGAAGTGCAGGCTCTGGCTGACAAGTATGTTTCATTGCAAGAACGAGTGCCTGTGAGACTGCCAGGGAAGATGGGCAAGGTAGTGGAGAAGGAAAAAGAAATCATTGAGAATTCTGATGTGAAGCAAGGGAAATTGAATATCGGTTATCGAACCCAAGTTGCCTACGGTGATCCGGATTATTATGCACTTCAGCTTTTCAATGGGATTTTTGGTGGTTTTTCACATTCAAAACTTTTCATCAATGTCCGGGAGAAAGCCAGCCTTGCTTATTATGCAGCTTCGAGGCTCGAAAGTCATAAAGGTCTATTAATGGTCATGGCCGGCATTGAAAATGCCAACTACAAGCAGGCATTGGATATCATTCATGCACAAATGAAGGAAATGAAGCAAGGGAACTTTTCCGAAGAAGAGCTTGCACAGACAAAGGCGGTCGTTAAGAATCAACTACTTGAAACCATTGATGTTTCGAGAGGACTTGTGGAAATTTTATATCATAATGTGGTTTCCGGGCAGGATATATCACTCGACGAGTGGTTTGCAAACACAGAGCGGACGACAAAGGAAGAAATCATTGCAGTTGGTCAAAAGATTCAGCTTGATACGATTTATTTCCTAACGGAAGAGGAGGTGCAAGGGTAATGGAAAAAATAGCATTCACTCAATTGAAAGAAGAACTTTTCCATGAAAAAATGGATAATGGCCTAGAAGTGTATATTCTTCCGAAAAGTGGCTTCAATAAATCATTTGCCACTTTCACGACGAATTATGGTTCGATCGACAACCATTTCAAACCTTTGAATGAAACGGAATTCACTAAAGTACCTGATGGAATTGCCCATTTTCTTGAACATAAGCTTTTTGAAAAGGAAGATGGAGATGTTTTTCAGCAATTTTCAAAGCAGGGAGCATCTGCAAATGCCTTTACTTCTTTCACTCGTACAGCTTATTTATTTTCCAGCACGTCCGATTTCGATAGGAATCTAACTACCTTAATCGACTTTGTCCAGGATCCTTACTTTTCGGAAAAGACGGTAGAGAAGGAAAAAGGAATCATTGGGCAGGAAATCAATATGTATGATGATAATTCGGACTGGCGATTATATTTCGGAACGATAGCCAATATGTATCATCAGCATCCCGTGAAAATCGATATTGCCGGTACTGTGGAATCCATTGCAGATATTACGAAGGATATGCTTTACGAATGTTATAATACGTTTTATCATCCTAGCAACATGCTCCTATTCGTTGTAGGACCGGTTGATGTCGAAAGCACCATGAAGCTGATCCGGGATAATCAAAATAATAAAGGGTACAACGAACAACCTGAGGTGGAACGTAAGTTTGACCAAGAGCCGGAAATCGTTGCCAAGGACAAGGAAGTCTTAAGAATGAATGTCCAGACACCAAAAGTGATGCTGGGAATCAAGGCGATTAATGTCCATCAATCCGGTTTACAGCTTTTGAAAAGGGAATTGGCAACCAATATTTATCTGGAAATGCTGTTCGGCAAAAGTTCACCTTTGCATGAGGAACTATATGAGGAAGGGTTGATCGATCAAGGCTTCTCATATGATTATACACAGGAACAAGGTTTTGGGTTTGCGTTAATTGGCGGGGACAGTGCCAAACCTGATGAGTTGACGGAGTCTTTATTTGGTATCCTGCAAAAATCAAAAGCCGGAACCGGCCTGAATGAAGAAAGCTTGCAAAGGACAATCAAGAAAAAAATCGGTTCTTTCCTTCGTTCTCTGAATTCACCGGAATATATAGCGAATCAATTCACCAGATATGCATTCAATGATATGAACTTGTTCGATGTTGTATCAGTATTGGAAAAACTAACGATCGAAGATATCAGGGAGGTCGCCAAGGACTTAATATCCGATGAACGGATGACAGTCTGTCAGGTACTTCCTAAATAATATAAAGGGGGCTCGAATGTGGGGAAACGTTTTGCCCTTATTACTGGAGCCAGTGGAGGAATCGGCCGGGAAATCGCTATAAAGCTCGCCGAGGAGAATTATTCACTTTATTTACATTATAACAGCAATGAAGAAGCGATACTTGAACTGATTGAAGAACTGAAGCCCCATCAAGTTGAACTTATTCCGGTTCAAGCGGATTTGGCTGCACCGGATGGATACAAGAAATTGGCGGAAAATATCTTTGCCCTCCATGCAATCGTCCTCAATAGTGGCAATAGCTATTATGGGCTAATATCAGACATGGATGAGAAAATCGTTAATGAAATGGTGCAGCTGCATGTAACGAGCCCTTTCCAATTAACAAAGGAACTGCTTCCAAAGCTTATGTACCAAGAACAGGCTGCCATCGTTGCGGTCACATCGATTTGGGGGCAGACAGGTGCATCCTGTGAAGTATTATATTCAATGGTCAAGGGCAGTCAAAATGCTTTTATCAAGGCGCTTAGCAAAGAAGTCTCGCTTAATGGAATCCGGGTGAATGCCGTTGCCCCCGGTGCGATTTCCACTTCCATGCTCGAATCTTTCAGTGCAGAAGATCTGGAGATCATCAAAGGCGATATCCCGATGGGCAGGATGGGGCATTCCAAAGAAGTCGCGGAGGCCGTATACTATTTGCTTTCCGACAAGTCATCCTATATAACCGGGCAAATTTTAGGCGTAAATGGCGGATGGTACACATGATTTTTTTAAAGACATGTATAATTTCCTCGGTTCCTTCACAAAATATCTATGTACTATTTTGAAGGAAAGGGTGACCATTCATGTCTGTACTGGACAATTGGGATCAATGGAAAAACTTTTTAGGCGACAGATTACATCAAGGTGAACAACAAGGCTTGTCAGAAGGCGCTGTTAACAACTTGGCTTTCGAAATCGGTGATTACCTGGCTAATCAGGTTGAGCCCCAGAATGATCAAGAGAAAGTGCTTGCTGATCTTTGGTCTGTTGCAAGCGATCAAGAAAAACACGCCATGGCAAGTGTCATGGTCAAGTTAGTCGAGAACAATGGAACGAAGTAAAATATCCCTCCAAAGGCCCTGTTATTAAATAACAGGGCCTTTTGGATTTAAGTGGATGATTATTTATCCTCTTATATAAAAATGAATATTTTTCTAGGGTTTTTCCTTTTAACTTATCAAGAAATGCTATATTATAGAAGCTAGACAATTAATATAAAGTGTTCAGACCTTGAAATTTACGATGGATAAGTTTTTTGCCCCTGAGTAGGGTAAAAGCTTTTAGGCTTAAGGAGTGTTATCGTGGATAATAAAGAATGGTATTTTGAATATGAAATCCAAGTCAACCGTCCTGGTTTGTTAGGGGATATTTCATCCCTTCTGGGTATGCTTTCCATTAATATCATCACCATTAACGGGGTCGATGAAGGCAGGCGTGGTTTACTTTTGTTGGCGAAAGACAGCCGTAATATAGAAAGATTCGAGTCAATTCTCCGTACGATGGATACGATAAAGGTCATTAAGCTGAGGGAACCTAAATTGCGTGATCGCCTCGCAGTCAGGCATGGACGTTATATTCAGCGCGATGCCGATGAGAAAAACACCTTTAGGTTTGTCCGTGATGAACTGGGCTTGCTTGTCGATTTCCTGGCCGAGCTGTTTAAACAGGAAGGGCATAAATTGATCGGGATACGAGGGATGCCTCGTGTCGGGAAAACTGAATCCATCGTAGCCTCGAGTGTATGTGCTAATAAGAGATGGTTGTTTGTGTCATCGACCCTTTTAAAGCAGACTATCCGCAGTCAGCTTATTGAGGATGAATATAATAATGATAATTTGTTCATTTTAGATGGAATTGTTTCCACTCGCCGTGCAAATGAGCGTCATTGGCAGTTGATTCGCGAAATAATGAGGCTTGATGCTGTCAAAGTAATCGAACATCCGGATGTTTTTGTCCAAAATACGGAGTATACCCTCGAAGACTTTGATTATATTATTGAATTGCGAAACAATCCTGAAGAAGAAATAACATATGAAGTTGTCGACCAAAAAGACCAGTTTTCAGGGTCCGATTTTGGTTCCTTTGACTTTTAAAATGGCAGGTGTTTTATTTGACTGAGTTAGGTAATCGATTAAAGGAAGCTAGGGAAGCCAAAGGTCTTAGCTTAGAAGATTTGCAGGAATTAACAAAGATTCAAAAGCGTTACCTCATTGGCATTGAAGAGGGAAATTACAGTATGATGCCTGGAAAGTTTTATGTACGGGCATTCATAAAGCAATATTGTGAAGCGGTCGGACTGGATTCAGAAGAGATTTTCGAACAATATAAGAGTGAAATACCATCGGTCTATAGCGAGGAATTGCCAGAACAGCTTTCAAGGGTCCAATCCAGAAAAACGATACCGGCAGGGGATTCGAAGGTTGTAGAAATGTTACCGAAGATCTTGGCAGTCGTTTTAGTAATTGGTGCGGCCGTTTTGATTTGGGTGCTGGTATCGAACTATATGAGTAACCCGGATAATGATGATAAAAAGAACGCTAAAGAGAATGAAGCCGTGGGCTACAATAAAAGTGATGGGTTTAACGAAGAAAAAGAGAATGCAGACCAAAAACAGAATGAAGAAAAATCTGATTCATCTGATGAGAAGAATGAAGATGATGCAGTTGTCAAAGATGAAAAGAAAGAGCAAAAACTTGCAGTCACCAGTTCCAGCGGTAAAAATAGTACGTATGAATTAAAAAATACCGATACCTTTAAATTAAAGGTGACCTCCAAAGGCTCACCATGGGTCGGCATAAAAAATGGTGAAGGTAAATTACTTTTCCAGGGCACTATCGACAAGGACAAAAGCCAGGTAATTGATTTCACCAATGAAAAAGAAGCTGTCATCAATATAGGCAGAGCTTATGAAACTGAGATTTATGTGAATGATGAGAAGCTGGAGTATTCCATTTCACCGACTGAAGTGAATACGCAATTGGTTACGATACAATTTACGAAAGCCGAATAGTCATCTTTTAGATGACTATTTTTGCTCTATATAATAGTAAGGCGACGGGAAATGGTTTACCCGGCATATAAGATTGGATTTTGAGTTAAATTATACATATAAGCATTATTTCAGATCTAAGACGCATTGCCCAAATGGCAGGCGTAAATTTTGGAGGTAAAAGTTTTGAATCTGCCTAATAAGATTACAGTAGCAAGAATCTGTTTAATACCCGTATTTTTAATCATCATGCTCGTTCCTTTTTCATGGGGAACGCTGACTTGGGGAGAATACAGTTTGCCAGTGGCGCACTTAGCTGGAGCCATCCTCTTTATTATCGCTTCCACTACGGATTGGATCGATGGCCATTTTGCCAGAAAATATAATATGATTACTGATTTAGGGAAATTTTTAGATCCATTGGCTGATAAACTTCTGGTTTCGGCTGCCTTGATCGTTTTGGTTGATCTAGATTTAATGTACGGCCAATCTTGGATTGCCATCGTAATCATAAGTCGCGAGTTTGCAGTCACCGGATTGCGTCTGGTGTTAGCGGGTACAGGGGAAGTGGTTGCAGCGAACCAGCTTGGTAAAATTAAAACATGGGCACAAATTGTTTCTATTTCGGCATTATTGCTGCATAACCTTCCTTTTGCCCTGATTTCACTTCCATTTGCTAATATCGCGTTATGGATTGCATTAATCTTTACAATCTGGTCAGGTTTGGATTATTTTATAAAAAACAAAGAAGTATTTGTTAATTCAAAGTAAAACGAATGGTGGTTTTGAAAAGATGGATGCAGAAATCATTGCAGTGGGCTCAGAGCTTCTTTTAGGACAAATCAATAACACTAATGGAAGATTCTTATCGCAGCAGTTTGCGGAAATGGGGATCAACGTTTTTTACCATACTGTGGTCGGGGATAACGACCGCCGTTTACAACAAGCTATAGAAATCGCTGAATCGAGGGCAAACTTGATTGTCTTTACCGGTGGACTTGGTCCTACCAAAGATGATTTAACGAAAGAAACGATTGCTCGCCATATAGGGAAAAAGCTCGTTTTTAATGATGAAGCTTTGCAATCCATTGAAGCTTACTTCCAAAAACGGGAACGGCCGATGACGGAAAACAACAAAAAGCAGGCCCTTGTCTTAGAAGGCAGTGAAGTGTTGGCAAACGATCATGGCATGGCACCGGGAATGGTCTTGTCCAAATCTGGCATTACATATATGCTTCTACCTGGTCCACCAAGTGAAATGGAGCCGATGTTTTTAAGTTATGGTTATGAAAAGATCATGAATAAATTGGAAAAGCATGAACGGATCGATTCCAAGGTTCTTCGGTTCTACGGTATAGGTGAAGCCGAACTGGAAACGGTGATTGAAGATCTCCTTGTCAATCAAACGAATCCGACAATTGCTCCGCTGGCAGCTGAAGGGGAAGTGACGTTAAGGATCACTGCTAAAGACTCTTCTAAAGAAAAATGCGAGGAGCTTATTTTAGAAGCGGAAAAAGAAATTCTCAGCAGGGTCGGCAAGTTCCATTATGGAAGTGACAATACTTCGCTAATAAAGGAACTTGTAAAAGAATTAACGGTCCGCAAGCTTTCAATCGCGGCAGCTGAAAGCTTGACCGGAGGGATGTTCCAAGAACAGCTGACAACCATCCCGGGTGCCGGTAAAGTCTTCAAAGGCGGAATTGTCTGCTATACGAATGATGCGAAGTCGAATGTCCTCGGCGTCAGTGATGATACGATATCTGAGCATGGGGTGGTCAGCGGTGAGTGTGCAATGGAAATGGCCTCTAATGTCCGGAGCAAGCTCGATGCGGATGTAGGCATAAGCTTTACGGGTGTTGCAGGGCCGGATGAACAAGAAGGCAAGCCTGTAGGGACAGTATTCATTGGCATTTCCTATCGGGATGGGAACACTCATTTCAAGGAGTTGAATCTTTCCGGAAGCAGGGCGCAAAACCGTATTCGGAGTGTGAAGTACGGCTGTCACTACCTATTAAGGGATTTATAAACGCTAAAAGCAGAGCTTTTTACAGCTCTGCTTTTTATTTGGTTTGAGAAGTTTGTTTCTTGAAAAATAGGGAAAAAAGAAAAAGTTAATTCAATGAAAATGTTTTTTTTAGGGAGTAAGTGAAAGGAAATGGAGATTTCCTTAAGATAAAACGCTTTTTTACAAAGAATATCCCGAAAGAAAAAAACGAATGAATGTTCGACTTTTTGCTTGGCAAAATAGTAAAAAGAGTATATAGTAAAGATAGGTTTTGAGACAGGATACAAACCTTGATCTCAAATAATTGCTAACGTAAGTACAACTTTAATCGGACAGCCGATTATTTGAATATAGAGGAGGAAATTGAGTGAGTGATCGTCAAGCGGCTTTAGATATGGCGTTAAAACAAATTGAAAAACAATTTGGTAAAGGTTCCATTATGAAACTTGGGGAACAGTCTGATCGTAGGATTTCAACGATTTCAAGCGGTTCTTTAGCATTGGACGTAGCATTGGGAGTGGGCGGATATCCAAGAGGCCGGGTCATTGAGATATATGGACCTGAAAGCTCCGGTAAAACTACTGTTGCATTACATGCTATTGCAGAAGTACAAAAGACTGGCGGCACGGCTGCATTCATTGATGCCGAACATGCCTTAGATCCAGCATATTCAGAAAAACTTGGTGTGAATATCGATGAGTTACTGCTTTCACAGCCTGATACGGGTGAACAAGCCTTAGAGATCGCTGAAGCGTTAGTTCGAAGTGGTGCGGTAGATATCATTGTTATTGACTCGGTGGCAGCACTTGTTCCTAAAGCTGAAATCGAAGGCGAAATGGGAGATTCCCATATGGGTCTTCAAGCCCGGATGATGTCTCAGGCACTAAGAAAACTGTCTGGTGCCATTAATAAATCAAATACCATTGCCATTTTCATTAACCAAGTCCGTGAAAAAATCGGTGTTATGTTTGGGAATCCTGAAACGACTCCGGGAGGCCGGGCATTGAAGTTCTATTCAACTGTTCGTCTGGAAGTGCGCCGTGCGGAACAACTAAAACAAGGAAATGAAATTGTCGGTAATAAAACCAAAATCAAAGTTGTAAAAAACAAGGTTGCTCCACCATTCCGTCAAGCGGAAGTTGACATTATGTATGGTCAAGGGATTTCCCAGGAAGGTGAAATCATCGATATGGGTGCAGATCTTGATATCGTCCTTAAAAGCGGCTCGTGGTATTCATACAATGAAGAGCGTGTCGGACAAGGCCGCGAAAATGCGAAGCTGTTCTTGAAAGAAAATCAGGATATTGCTAAGGAAATTTCTCAGAAAATCAGAGATCACTATAATCTCGATGGAGAGCATGAATTACCACCAGAAGAAAATGAACCAGAAGAGCATTTTGAATTGCTTGATTAATGGTATTTGGAAAAGGCCTAAGCTTGTTCGCTTAGGCCTTTTCTATATATTTTGAGAAAAGTGCGAAATTTTAAGAGGATTAAATGGCATTGAAATCAGATTTACAGACTTCTTCCATAATGAATGCTGTACATTATGATGGTTAATATTAAGAAAACTTGAATAATCATTGATACATAAGGGACAAACGCTTGACAATAAAAATTCTCAACTATACAATTAATATGTATATTTTACAATTTTTCAAACTAAAATTTTGAAAATTAAGTGCTGTATATTGAATTTATGTGCAATGTACTTGCCGACAGTTCAACATTTTATGTAAAAAGTTCATAGCAAGGGGAGGTGAAACGATGGAACCCATGACAATCATCTTCACTTTGCTTGGCCTAATCGTCGGTGCAGTTGTTGGTTATTTTATTCACAAATCAAAATTTGAGAGTAAAATAGCAGGGGCAAAGGGCTCTGCAGAACACATCCTTGAGGATGCAAAACGTGAAGCGGAAGCACTTAAGAAAGAAGCCTTGTTGGAAGCAAAAGATGAAATTCATAAAGTTCGTGCCGATTCGGATCGGGAAGCCCGTGAAAGAAGGAACGAATTACAAAAACAAGAAAATCGGTTATTGCAAAGAGAAGAGAATCTGGACCGCAAGGATGAAACGTTAGACAAACGTGAAAGCCTTTTGGAGAAAAAAGAAGATTCTCTAAACCAAAGACAACAGCATATTGAAGAGATGGAAAGCAAAGTGGACGAGACGGTTCGTAAGCAGCAAACAGAGCTTGAACGTGTTTCCGGTTTAACTCGTGAAGAAGCTAAAGCAATCATTATAGACCGAATGGAAAACGAGCTGGCTCACGATGTAGCGCTTATGATTAAAGAAAGTGATACCCGTGCCAAAGAAGAAGCTGATAAAAAAGCAAAAGAAGTCCTTTCTCTTGCCATTCAGCGTTGTGCGGCTGATCATGTTGCAGAAACCACCGTTTCTGTAGTAAATCTTCCAAACGATGAAATGAAAGGACGGATAATCGGACGTGAAGGACGAAATATCCGGACGTTAGAAACGCTAACAGGTATTGACCTTATTATTGATGATACTCCTGAAGCTGTCATTTTATCTGGATTCGATCCAATTAGACGGGAAACGGCACGCTTGGCTCTTGAGAAACTTGTTCAGGACGGACGGATCCATCCGGCTCGTATTGAAGAAATGGTTGACAAAGCAAGACGTGAGGTAGATGAACATATTCGTGAAATTGGTGAACAAACAACTTTTGAAGTTGGAGTTCACGGTCTCCATCCAGATCTCATCAAAATACTAGGACGTTTGAAGTTCCGTACCAGTTATGGGCAAAACGTACTTAAACATTCAATTGAAGTGGCACAGCTTTCAGGTTTACTGGCCGCTGAGCTTGGTGAGGATGAAGTTCTTGCCCGCCGTGCAGGTTTACTGCATGATATTGGGAAAGCGATTGATCATGAAGTGGAAGGCAGTCACGTCGAAATTGGCGTTGAATTAGCCACCAAATATAAAGAGCATCCAACTGTCATTAACAGCATCGCTTCACATCATGGCGATACGGAACCAACTTCCATCATTTCAGTGCTTGTGGCTGCCGCTGATGCATTATCAGCTGCAAGACCGGGAGCTAGAAGTGAAACGCTTGAAAATTACATTAGAAGACTTGAAAAACTTGAGGAAATTTCCGAATCCTATGATGGAGTGGAAAAATCCTTTGCGATTCAAGCCGGACGAGAAGTGCGGATTCTAGTGAAACCAGAACAGATCGATGATCTTTCGGCCCATCGACTCGCACGTGATATCCGGAAAAGGATTGAAGAAGAGCTCGATTACCCAGGTCATATAAAAGTCACGGTCATCCGTGAAACAAGAGCAGTCGAATACGCCAAATAATTGTTAATGAAAGACGAAGTGGTGCAAACCACTTCGTTTTTTCTATTTCCGATATTAGTCGTTAAGCGTAATTCCTATAATTACTCCAAATTATGTTACAATACATACTTGAATAATTCATATATTAGGTGAATCTAGAAAGGATTTTACAATGAAATTGCTATTTATTGGAGATGTAGTGGGGTCTCCTGGTCGTGACATGATCCAAGAATACCTTCCTAAGTTAAAAGAAAAGTATCGTCCGCATATCACGGTCATCAATGGCGAGAATGCAGCAAGTGGCCGGGGAATTACTGAAAAGATTTACCGCAGTTTTTTAGAATGGGGAGCGCAGGCGGTGACCATGGGAAACCATACATGGGATAATCGTGATATCTTCAATTTTATTGATGAAGCGAAATATCTCGTCCGTCCTGCGAACTTTCCAGACGGGGCACCTGGAGAAGGAATGAAATTTTTAAAATTGAACCAGTATGAAATAGCGGTCATCAATTTGCAAGCGAGAACGTTCATGCCGGCTTTGGATTGTCCGTTCAAAAAGGCGGAAGCACTCGTAGCGGAGGCTCAAGAAAGAACACCAATCATCTTTGTCGATTTTCATGGAGAAGCTACAAGTGAAAAGCAAGCTATGGGGTGGTTCCTGGATGGGAAGGTTACAGCCGTTGTCGGTACACACACACACGTCCAGACAGCCGATAACCGTATATTACCTGCAGGCACCGCTTACATATCAGATGTAGGCATGACAGGACCATATGATGGCATCCTTGGTATGGAAAGAGAGGCAGTCATCCATCGGTTCCTAACTAGCCTTCCTGTTCGTTTCGAAGTGCCAAAAGAGGGGCGGACCCTATTAAGTGGGGTTCTCCTTGAAATTGATGATAAAACTGGCAAGGCAAAAAAAATAGAAAGGATACTGATTAACGAAGATCATCCCTTTTATCATTGATTCGAACGGATGGACAGTAAAACTGGCCATCCGTTTTTCCATTAATTAATAAATGGTGTACAATCCCGGTTTTCTTTGTCATACAAGTTTTACTTGATGAATATAGTAGCAGTGGAAAGTGTTATAACTATTGAGCCAAGTTAGAATCGGCAGGGAAAACAAGGAGGACTAGGAATGGAAATATTAAAAGTTTCAGCAAAATCTAATCCTAATTCTGTAGCAGGCGCACTAGCGGGAGTGCTCAGGGAAAGAGGAGCAGCCGAAATTCAAGCAATCGGTGCAGGTGCGTTAAATCAAGCCGTCAAGGCAGTAGCAATCGCAAGAGGGTTTGTCGCACCTAGTGGAGTTGACTTGATTTGTATTCCTGCCTTTACAGATATACTTATTGATGGCGAAGAGAGAACGGCAATAAAACTAATCATTGAACCAAGATAATTTCATGTTTGGGTGTCCTGTTTGTCGGATGGCGAGCAGGCTCTTTTTTGTCGTGAAATCCAAATGACGAAAGACCAGTGTCCCTTTATAATGGAATATATAATCATAAAAAAGGTACAGGAAGGGGGATTACGTTGGAGATTTTTGATGCACATTGTGATGTGCTGATGAAGATGTTCATCGATCCGGATATTTCTTTTACGAATAGTGATAAATTACATATAACAAAGCAGGGGTTATTGGATGAAAGGGGAAAAGTCCAATGTTTTGCAATATATATTCCTGAAAAAGTCCACCCTGATATGAGATTTCAAGCGGCTTTGGCGATGGTGGATATTTTTCATGAAAAGATTTTATCAGAGCCGGAAATGAAATTTATAAAGACCAAGGCAGACATCGAATCTTTAAAAGAAAAGGAAATCGGTGCAATGCTAACTTTGGAGGGGTGCGATTGCATTGGGAATGATTTGTTGAAACTGAAAACCCTTATTCATCTTGGAGTGTCCTCGGTAGGTCTAACTTGGAATTACGCTAACTTGGTAGCGGATGGGGCATTAGAAACAAGAGGGGGCGGCTTGACAGGATTTGGAACGGAGGTGGTCGCTCTATTGAATGAGAAGTCGATTTGGTGTGATTTATCCCATTTGTCCGAAGCTGGATTTTGGGACACCCTAAAGTTGGCGAAGTTCCCAATTGCCTCTCATTCGAATGCTTATCATCTTTGTCCTCATCCGCGAAATTTAAAAGACACCCAGATAAAAGCCCTTTTGCAGAAAAATGGGGTGATCGGCGTAACTTTTGTCCCGCAATTTCTAGCAAATGGTGATTCGGCTACGATAAAGGATATCTTGAAACATATAGAGCATATATGCAGTTTGGGCGGGGAAAGACAAATTGGATTAGGGTCTGACTTCGATGGAATCGATCATATGGTAGAAAATTTAATGTCATATAAGGATTATCATAACCTAATCAATGAACTGAACAGGCTTTATCCCAGTGAGTTTGTAAAAGGTCTACTTTTTGATAATTTCACTCGTAATTTTCCGCTTGAAAAGGAAATATCTTAAGTGATTTTCAATTCTTACTATATAGATATGAATAAATATTCTGAAAATATAAAAAATAAAAGCAAAAGGGTTGCAATTTAATGATTTAACCGATAGAATTGAAAGCGTTTAGTACACCTTTCCTAAATTAGAACGATTAATTATACATAGTTTAATGTTCTGAAGAGAGGTGCGGTTAAATGCATTTATATACGAACGTCCTAAAGGAGTGTAAGACATGATCAATCAACTTTCATGGAAAGTTGGCGGACAACAAGGTGAAGGTATTGAAAGTACAGGAGAAATATTCTGTATTGCCCTCAATCGCTTAGGTTATTACTTGTATGGCTACCGTCATTTCTCATCCCGAATCAAGGGTGGACACACGAATAACAAAATTCGTGTAAGTACTACGGAAACTCGTGCTATCTCTGATGATTTAGACATCTTAGTTGCTTTTGACCAAGAAACAATTGACGTCAATTATAAAGAATTACATGAGGGTGGCATCATAATTGCAGATGCAAAATTCAAACCTGTCTGCCCAGAAGATACAAAGGCAGAATTATATATTGTTCCCTTTACGGAAATAGCAGCCGAATTAGGAACATCATTAATGAAAAATATGGTCGCCATCGGTGCGACATGTGCTGTTCTAGGCATGGAAATTTCCGTATTCAACGATGTGGTTGATGAAATATTCGGCCGTAAGGGTGAAGAAATCGTTAAGAAGAATATGGATGCCATTACTGCTGGCTATAAGGCAATGGAAGTGTTGCTTGGAGAAAAACTGGGCGCAATGGAGCTAGAAAAGGCAGACGGCCAAAAACGCATGTTCATGATTGGAAACGATGCTATCGCTTTAGGTGCAGTTGCAGGCGGTTGCCGCTTTATGGCAGCTTACCCGATTACTCCTGCCTCGGAAATTATGGAATACTTAATTAAAAAACTTCCTCAATTTGGAGGAACGGTCATCCAGACTGAAGATGAAATCGCGGCGGCTACAATGGCAATCGGTGCAAACTATGGCGGTGTACGTGCCATCACAGCTTCAGCTGGACCTGGACTTTCCTTGAAAATGGAAGCGATTGGTTTAGCCGGCATTACCGAGACGCCAATTGTCATCGTCGATACCCAGCGTGGCGGTCCATCTACGGGACTTCCTACAAAACAGGAGCAATCCGATTTAATGGCCATGATTTATGGTACACATGGTGAAATACCTAAAATCGTCATGGCTCCGAGTACTGTTGAGGAAGCTTTTTATGATACGGCGGAAGCATTCAACCTTGCAGAGGAATATCAATGTCCAGTTATCGTTCTATCCGACTTACAGCTATCATTAGGTAAACAAACGGTTCAGCCGCTTGATTACGGCAAAGTGGAGATAAGACGCGGGAAATTGGTGGACTTTGAAATTGAAGAGGCTGAAGACAAATCTTACTTCAAGCGTTATGAAGTAACGGATGATGGAGTCTCACCGCGTGTAGTGCCTGGTATGAAAAATGGAATTCACCATGTTACTGGTGTTGAACATGATGAAACGGGCAGACCTTCCGAGACGGCTTTGAATCGTAAATTGCAAATGGATAAACGGATGCGTAAGCTGAATAATTTAACTAACACATTCCAAACACCAGTATACAAAAACACACCGCATGAAGAAGCGGATTTATTAATTCTTGGCTTTAACTCAACACGCGGGACGATTGATGAAGCGATCGGCCGGTTAGAAACGGATGGAATGAAAGTGAATCATGCGCAAATCCGTTTGATTCATCCTTTCCCAGCTGATGAAGTCCTATCATTGGTGCAAAGTGCTAAGAAAGTAGTAGTTATTGAAAATAATGCGACTGGACAATTGGCTAATATCATCAAGATGAATGTCGGACATGTTAATAAAATTAAAAGCATCCTAAAATATGATGGCAACCCATTCCTCCCGCATGAAATTCACACACAATGCAAGGAGATGTTCGAATATGGCAACGTTTAAAGAGTTTCGGAATGATGTAAAACCTAACTGGTGTCCTGGCTGCGGAGATTTCTCCGTTCAGGCTGCCATGCAGCGTGCGGCAGCCAATGTGGGATTGGAGCCGGAGAATTTGGCTGTTGTTTCCGGTATCGGCTGTTCAGGGCGTATTTCCGGTTACATCAAGTCATATGGTTTCCACGGCATCCATGGCCGCTCACTGCCAATTGCCCAAGGAGTAAAAATGGCCAATCGTGAATTGACCGTTATAGCTTCAGGCGGTGACGGAGATGGTTTTGCAATCGGGATGGGACACACCATCCATGCGATCCGCCGTAATATCGACATTACGTATATTGTCATGGATAACCAAATATATGGATTGACAAAAGGCCAGACTTCTCCTAGGTCCGCTGCTGGATTTAAAACGAAATCTACTCCGGAAGGATCAATAGAACAGGCTGTTTCACCTATGGAATTAGCATTATCAGCTGGCGCTACGTTTGTCGCCCAAAGCTTTTCCACAGACTTGAAAGACCTGACGGCGATCATTGAAGCAGGGATAAACCATAAAGGGTTCTCCTTTATCAATGTTTTCTCTCCTTGCGTAACATACAATAAAATCAATACGTATGATTGGTTTAAACAAAACTTGACTAAATTGAACACGATTGAAGGCTATGATTCATCAAATAAAGAACAGGCCATGCAGACTTTGATGCAACATGACAGCCTTGTAACAGGGATTATTTATCAAGACTCTTCACGCCCTTCGTACCAGGAATTAGTGCCAGGGTATGCTGAAAAAGCGTTAAATAAATCAGATCTGACACTGGATCAAGCGCACTTTGATAAGCTTGTTGCTGAATTTATGTAAAAAGTTAAAAGGTTCACCCCTAATGATGGGGTGAACCTTTTTTTTGTAATTAATTGGAAAGCTCAAGTAGAGAGAATCACTATACTCTCTAAATTAGAATCCGAAGAAATTGCAACGATTCCTTCTGCAACAATGGCGGTCGCGGTCACGATCACGATCACGATCACGGTCACGGTCCCGATCGCGCCTATTACAGCCCCTCACAGCACGACAAAAATTGTCTGCGATTCTATCGTTATCTCTGTCCCGATCTCTGTCCCGATCGCGGTCCCGATCCCGATCCCGATCGTTGTCGCGCCTATTACAGCCCCTCACAGCACGACAAAAATCGTCTGCGATTCTATCGTTATCTCTGTCCCGATCGCGGTCCCGATCATGATGATCATGATTATTGCATCCACATGACATATAAGTCACTCCTTCATAATTTTGTTTTACAAGATATCTTATTCGAGAGCGGACAAGATGCTATAGAAACATGACCCATTTAACAAAAATGTACGAATTCCCCAGCCGGTACAAAAGCGTTTATGGTATTTTTTTATTTAGTTTTTCATATCTTTACATATTAAGGAAGATGGAAGTAGCGGCCCTAGTTCAGGGGGAGTGTACATGTTGAGAGGAAAAATGAAAGCCGTAGTCAAACACCACCGAGGTTATGGGGCACAATTACAAGTTGTCGATATACCGGATATTCGTGATGACGAGGTCTTGATTCGAGTGAAAATGACCTCGATCTGCGGAACGGATATTCATATTTTCACCTGGGATGAATGGTCACAGGGAAGAGTGAGTCCACCATACGTATTTGGGCACGAATTTGCTGGGGAAGTAATCGAGATAGGAGCAAGTGTCAGCAATGTTTCGGTTGGTGATTGTGTATCTGCCGAGACACATATAGTTTGCGGTACATGCAGGCAGTGCTTAACCGGTCAATTCCATATTTGTAAAAAAACTAACATTATCGGTGTTGATAAACAAGGGTGCTTTGCAGAGTATATAGCTTTGCCAGCCAAAAATTTATGGAAAAATCCAAGTGATATGCCACTCGATATAGCTACCATACAAGAACCGATGGGTAATGCAGTCCATTCAGTGCTAGCTGGCGAGGTGCTGGGTAAAACGGTGGCAATAATCGGCTGTGGTCCAATTGGGCTTATGGCGATTGCTGTAGCAAAGGCCGCAGGTGCTGATAAAGTAATCGCTCTTGATATTAATGATTATCGACTTCAGCTTGCCAAAAAGATGGGTGCTACAGACCTCATTCATTCAATTAAACAGGATCCATTGGAAATTACGAAAAGCCTCACAAGTGCGGATGGGGTGGATGTTGTTTGCGAAATGAGCGGTAATCCTGCAGCTATCCAACAAGGGTTTAAGATGGCGACGAATGGTGGAAGAATATCAATTCTAAGTCTGCCTTCTAAGCCCGTCACGCTTAATATAACAGAGGATATAGTATTCAAGGGTCTTACTGTCCAAGGGATAACTGGAAGGAAGATGTTTTCAACCTGGCAACAGGTTTCAAGTCTGCTTGAAAGTGGCAAGGTTGATGTAAAACCAATGATTACCCACCGGTATTCACTTAGCGATTTTGAAAAGGGATTTGAACTGATGATCAAAGGTCAGTGTGGTAAGGTTCTCCTTATACCTTAAACATCAGAAAAGGTGGAAATTGCAATATCTGCATTTGGAAAATCTTGAAGGGGGAAGGCGTCATCCAAAAATGATAAGAAGAGGCTAATTTCGTCATAGCCTCTTATTTCATGTTCTTATTTTCTGTATTTGTGAAAAATTTCTTACAATTGAGGAAGCCACGACAGAATGATTGTTTCTTGCTGTTAAAAGCTTTATACTATGATAATGTGGATATATCACACTTAATAGCTAATATTTACTGGTAATTCTTAAAAAGGAATCCGAATAAATCCATTTGAAGATAGGTCTTGAAATAGTTGGTGAAAGAAATAAACTAACTATTTTGAAAGGAGATTAACTATGAACGAGAAACAACGATTAGAATCACAACAAGTACAGGCTGAGAATCCAGCGGACAAAAAATCCGATAAGGACTTCAGTAAGTACTTTCAAGCTGTTTATATTCCGCCTTCCTTAAAAGATGCGAAAAAGCGAGGGAAAGAAGAAGTAGAATATCATGATGACTTTGCCATTCCTGAAGGTTTCCGTGGAATGGGAGAAGGTAAAAAGTTTTACATTCGTACTTACGGCTGTCAAATGAACGAACATGATACAGAAGTCATGGCGGGCATCTTTATGGCACTTGGTTATCAGCCGACAGACACGGTGGATGATGCTAACGTCATTTTACTTAACACTTGTGCGATTCGGGAAGGCGCAGAGAATAAAGTGTTCGGTGAATTGGGGCATTTAAAATCATTGAAATTGGAAAAGCCGGATCTATTGCTTGGGGTTTGCGGTTGTATGTCACAAGAGGAGTCAGTTGTAAAGCGGATTCTAGAGAAGCACCATTTTGTAGATATGATTTTCGGAACTCATAATATCCACCGCCTGCCGCAAATTCTTAATGAAGCTTATCTTTCCAAGGAAATGGTCATTGAGGTTTGGTCTAAAGAAGGTGATGTAATCGAGAACCTTCCGAAAGTGCGTAAAGGAAAAACGAAGGCATGGGTCAATATCATGTATGGCTGCGATAAGTTTTGTACATACTGCATCGTACCGTACACAAGAGGGAAAGAAAGAAGCCGCAGGCCTGGAGATATCATACAGGAAGTCCGTCATTTAGCGGCACAGGGTTACAAGGAAATAACCCTGCTTGGACAGAATGTGAATGCTTATGGTAAAGATTTTACGGATATCGAATACCGTTTCGGTGATTTGATGGATGAAATCCGCAAAATCGATATTCCCCGTATTCGTTTTACGACAAGCCATCCACGTGATTTCGATGATCACTTGATTGAAGTATTGGCTAAGGGCGGTAATCTCGTTGACCATATCCATCTTCCAGTTCAATCGGGAAGTACGGACACACTTAAAATCATGGCCCGTAAATATACACGTGAACAATATTTAGAGCTAGTAAAAAAAATCAAGGAAGCTATCCCAAGTGTATCGCTAACCACTGACATCATTGTAGGTTATCCGAATGAAACGGAAGAGCACTTTGAAGAAACGATGTCTTTATACCGTGAAGTTGGTTTCGATGCGGCATATACTTACATCTATTCACCACGTGAGGGAACACCGGCTGCGAAAATGCAGGATAATGTACCGATGGAAGTGAAAAAGGAACGTCTGCAACGCTTGAATGCCCTTGTCAATGAAACGTGCGCATTGAAAATGAAGGAGTATGATGGGCAGATTGTTGAAGTGCTCGTTGAAGGCGAAAGCAAGAAGAATGCAGAAGTATTAGCAGGTTATACAACGAAAAATAAGCTCGTGAACTTCAAAGGACCAAAATCCGCTATTGGCCAAATCGTAAAAGTGAAAATCACCGGAACGAAAACATGGTCATTAAATGGGGATATGGTTGAAGAAGCAACGGCGATTGAGGTGGAGTAATATGACTAAATATACTAAAGATGACATTCTGAACAAAGCGGCCGAGCTTGCTGAAATGATCGCCAGCACGGAAGAAGTCGATTTCTTTAAACGGGCAGAAGCTCACATCAATGAAAACCAAAAAATCCGTGAAATGATCGCCAGCATCAAGAGCTTGCAAAAACAGGCTGTAAACTTCCAGCATTACGGCAAAGAGAAAGCATACAGTCAAGTTCAGGCCAAAATTGATGCACTGGAAAAACAATTGGATGAACTTCCGATCGTACAAGAATTCAAACAATCCCAAGTGGATGTAAATGATCTTTTACAAATGGTCTCATCACAAGTTTCAAATAAGGTGACGGACCTGATTATTGAATCGACCGAAGGAGACATCCTTCGCGGTGAAACAGGTTCACAAGTACAAGCAGGCGGCGGAAGCTGTTCATGAATATAAAAAAGCCCTTCTGAATTCAGAAGGGCTTTTTACTATGCGGAAATCCTTATACAGTGCCCATTCGTGACACATATCCCAAAACATGCGCATAAAATAACCTAGGTTTAAAACATTACAGCAGTTTTCAAACAATTAAAATTCTACGCACAATAGACTTTTACCACGCATAGGATGAATGGAAACTGTATGAGGAGGGTTCGCTAGCATGTCACAATATAGAGAGATAATTACTAAAGCGGTGGTGGCAAAAGGACGTAAATTCACAAAGTCCTCTCACACCATTTGCCCGGCTCATCATCCTTCTAGCATTCTAGGTTGTTGGATCATCAACCATAAATACGATGCAAAGAAAGTCGGCAAAAAGGTAGAAATTCACGGCAGCTACGAAATCAACGTCTGGTATTCTTATAACCATAATTCGAAGACGGAAGTTGTAACTGAAAAAGTGCAATATACCGACGTTATTTCGCTGAAATACCGTGATCCCGATTATCTTGATGACCATGAAATCGCTGCAAAAGCTGTCCAACAGCCGAATTGTTTAGAAGCTTGCATCTCCCCATGTGGACAAAAAATCATTGTCCATGTGGAAAGGGAATTCTTTGTGGAAGTCGTCGGCGAAACGAAAATTTGTGTCGCTGTAAGTCCAGATGGCCGCTGTGAGGATGACTGGGGCTCTGATTTCGATGATGAGGATTTCGAAGATTTAGATCCGGATTTCCTTGATGAATTCGAAGACGAATAGAATATAGAAATTAATACCGGATGACATTCCCTTCATCCGGTTTTATTTAATTTGAAGCGGGACAAGTCCCTTGCAGGGCTGGCAATGAGAAAAAATAGGGGTGTAATGTTACTATATCCGTGCGTATGGCTTTGCAGATACAGCTAGCTCACAATTTAAAGGATAATTGATTTACCATGCAATTTCGAATACAGGCAATGTTGCTTTCCCGTATGTTATAATGAAGGACATAAATGTGTAATAGATTTTAGTTTGGAAAGGTTTTGAAGGAATGGCTGGATATACTCCGATGATACAGCAATATTTAAAAATTAAGGCAGAGTATCAGGATGCCTTTTTATTTTTTCGTTTAGGCGATTTTTATGAAATGTTTTTTGACGATGCACTGAATGCATCACAAGAGCTCGAAATCACATTAACGAGCCGAGAAGGCGGTAGTGAAGAGCGAATTCCGATGTGCGGCATTCCGTATCACTCGGCTGCTAATTATATTGATATATTAATAGAAAAAGGTTTTAAAGTAGCTATTTGTGAACAGACCGAAGATCCGAAACAAGCCAAAGGTGTGGTACGCAGGGAAGTTGTCCAGCTGATTACTCCGGGAACGAAAATGGATAGTAAAGGTCTTCGAGAAAAGGAAAATAATTATATTGCTACCATCACTTATTTCACGGATGGTCAGTTTGGCTTTGGATACAATGATTTATCGACAGGGGAAAATAAGGTCACTTTGATTGAGAGTTTTGAGGAAGTCCTGAATGAATTTGCCATCCTTGGTGCGAGTGAAGTGGTCATTGCCGAGGATTTCAATGAAGAATGGAAAAAAAAGCTGCAAGAACGGGGTGCTGCCGCTCTATCCCTAGAGAGTAATTTGGTTCAAAGCGAGTCATTCGTTGCATTGCTTCATCTGTTAAAAGACCAGAAACTGGCGACAACGACCTCACGTTTATTGAATTATCTATACCGTACCCAAAAACGCAGCCTGGATCATTTACAGCCTGTGCTTGCATATGAAACTTCACAATATATGAAAATTGATTATTATAGTAAACGCAATTTGGAATTAACTGAAACCATTCGTTCCAAAGGTAAAAAAGGCTCATTATTATGGCTGCTTGATGAAACGAAAACAGCCATGGGCGGAAGGATGTTGAAACAATGGATTGATAGACCGCTCATTAATAAAAAACAGATCGAGCGGAGACAAAGCCTTGTTGAAACCCTGAAAAATCAGTACTTCGAACGGCAGGACTTACGTGAACGCCTGAAGGAAGTGTACGACTTGGAGCGGCTTGCCGGAAGGGTAGCCTTCGGGAATGTAAATGCTCGGGACTTGATTCAATTGAAACGTTCATTGCAACAGGTGCCAATCATTCGTGAAATCGTGAAGTCAATGGCTTCCAATCAGGATATTTCAATTCTGGCCGATAAATTGGATCCTTGCGAAGAAGTGACGGATTTACTTGAAACGGCGCTTGTAGAAAACCCGCCATTGTCCGTGAAGGAAGGGAATATCATTCAGGACGGTTTCCATAAGGAGCTGGATACATACAGGGATGCCAGCAGAAACGGGAAAACTTGGATTGCACAGCTTGAACGCGAAGAGCGGGAGCGCACAGGGATCAAATCATTAAAAATCGGATATAATCGTGTTTTTGGCTATTATATTGAAGTCACACGAGCCAATTTGCATCTGCTTGAAGAAGGCCGTTATGAACGGAAGCAAACTTTAACGAATGCCGAACGTTATATCACACCTGAATTGAAAGAAAAGGAAGCTTTGATTTTACAAGCAGAGGAAAAAAGCATCAGTTTGGAATATGACCTATTCCTCAATCTTCGTGAAGAGGTCAAAAGCTATATCCCACGCTTACAGGATTTAGCGAAAGGCGTCAGTGAACTGGATGTCCTGCAGTGCTTTGCGACGATTAGCGAAGAACGCCATTACGTGAAGCCTGTCTTTTCTGATGATCGAAGAATCGTCCTGAAGGAAGGCCGGCATCCAGTGGTCGAGAAAGTCCTTCAATCACAGGAGTATGTCCCCAATGACTGCTTTATGGATGGAGACCGGGAGTTACTCTTGATCACAGGGCCCAATATGTCGGGGAAAAGTACGTATATGCGTCAGATTGCGCTAACATCGATTCTAGCGCAAATTGGATGCTTCGTGTCCGCAAGTATAGCTGAATTGCCTATTTTTGATAAGGTATTTACTAGGATTGGCGCGGCTGATGATTTGATTTCTGGTCAAAGTACATTCATGGTCGAGATGCTTGAAGCAAGAAATGCCATCATGAATGCGACAGAAAACAGTTTGATATTATTTGATGAGATCGGGCGAGGAACATCGACTTACGATGGAATGGCGCTTGCTCAGGCCATCATTGAATATATTCATGAGGAAATTGGGGCAAAGACACTCTTTTCGACTCATTATCATGAATTGACTGTATTGGCAGCGGATCTGCCAAAATTGAAAAATATCCATGTCAGTGCCATCGAGCAAAATGGAAATGTCGTTTTCCTTCATAAAATTAAAGAAGGGCCAGCAGATAAAAGCTATGGAATTCATGTGGCTAAGCTAGCTGATTTACCGGAGCAGTTAATAGATCGGGCGGCCGCTATTTTAGCGCAGCTAGAGAATGAAAATGGACAGGCAAAGGCGTTGCCTGAACAGCCGGCTGCTGCTGTAAAAGCACCTATTGCCGAAGAAGCCGCTCCTGTAACATCCGTCAATGAGGCACAGCTTTCCTTCTTTGGGGAAGAGGCTCCTAAAGGAAGAGTGAATTCTTCACCTAAGGAAATAAAGGTGCTGGATGACATAAAATCACTGGATATCCTTGAAATGACGCCGCTTGAGGCAATGAATACCCTTTATAAATTACAAAAGAAACTTAAATGAGAATTAAAGCGAGGCGATAAAAATGGGAAAAATCATACAGCTTGATGAGGCTTTATCTAATAAAATCGCAGCTGGAGAAGTTGTTGAACGCCCAGCCTCAGTCGTTAAGGAACTTGTGGAAAACGCAATAGATGCAAACAGTACCATTATAGAGATTGAATTGGTGGAGGCTGGACTTGGTTCCATTCGGATCGTGGATAATGGCGATGGGATTTTGGCTGATGACATAGAAGCGGCATTTAAACGCCACGCCACAAGTAAAATAAAAGATGAAAATGATCTTTTCCGAATTCGAACACTTGGCTTCCGCGGTGAAGCAATGCCCAGTATTGCTTCAGTTTCCCGTTTTGAAATGAAAAGCAGCACTGGCGAAGGTGTAGGAACGCGCATACTTCTTGAAGGCGGTATGGTTAAGGAACTCGAGGCTTCATCCAGCCGTAAAGGAACGGATATCCTGGTTTCCGACTTGTTTTACAATACGCCTGCAAGATTGAAATATATGAAAACCATTCATACAGAGCTAGGAAATATTACAGATGTCGCTAACAGGCTCGCACTTTCTCATCCTGATGTTTCTATACGGTTATCTCACAATGAGAAGCGTATCCTGCATACGAATGGTAACGGTGATGTCAGACAGGTGCTAGCCGCAATCTATGGTACGAATATTGCCAAAAAGATGATTCCGGTTCAGGCAAGCTCCTTGGACTTCAAATTATCCGGATATATCGTTATGCCTGAGGTCACCCGGGCTTCAAGGAATTATATTTCAACCATGATAAACGGCCGCTTCATAAAAAACTATGCACTCGTGAAAGCAATCCTGGATGGGTATCATACACTTCTTCCAATTGGACGTTTTCCAATTGCTTTGTTGAATATTGAAATGGATCCGATTCTTGTCGATGTCAATGTACATCCATCCAAAATGGAGGTAAGGCTCAGCAAGGAACAGGAATTGTACAGTCTTGTATCGGAAACGATTAAATCTTCGTTTAAAAAGATGTCTCTAATACCAAGTGGATATACACCAATAGCAAAGCCGGAACAGGTGAAAAGTGAGCAAACTACGCTGGAATTGGACCATGTTGTGGAAAGCGGCAAGCGGGTCCTTGAAGAAGCCAAGAAAGAAGCTTCACTCTTGAAGGATACCTTGATTCGGGAAAAGCAGGAACAAAAGAGTTATGTGGATCATAATGAAGATTTCAAACTTGAACCAATAAAGGAAATATTCTATAGCAATGAACAGCAGCAAATGGAAGATGCCTATATACCGGTCTTACAAGATGATGAAAGCAAACCATATTTCGATTCAGCTGAAAAGTATACAACCTACACTGTCGAACAAGAGGAAGAAATCGAGGCGAATGAACCGGACAGCCGCATCCCTCCCATGTACCCGATTGGGCAAATGCATGGAACATATATTTTCGCCCAAAACGAAAAAGGTTTATATATCATAGACCAGCATGCTGCCCAGGAACGGATCAAATACGAATATTTTAAAGAAAAGGTCGGACGTGTTGAAAACGAGCTACAGGATATGCTTGTACCCATTACCCTTGAATTTTCAACAGACCAATGTATCCGGATAAATGAATATCGGCATGAATTGGAAAAAGTCGGCGTCTATTTAGAGGAGTTTGGCTATAACGCCTATATTGTCCGATCGCATCCACAATGGTTCCCTAAAGGAATTGAACAGGAAATCCTTGAAGAAATGATCGAACAATTGCTATCGATGAAAAAGGTCGACATCAAAAAATTGCGCGAAGAAGCAGCTATCATGATGAGCTGTAAAGCCTCCATAAAGGCAAACCGTCATCTGCGGAATGATGAAATCCAAGCACTATTGGATGAACTAAGGCGGACAACAGATCCCTTCACATGCCCTCATGGAAGACCGATCATCATCTCTTATTCCATTTATGAAATGGAGAAAATGTTCAAGCGGATCATGTAATTAAAAAGCAATGGAGAACCCTTATGTATTCGGGTTCTCCATTGCTTTTTTAGTAAAATGACCACATTAATGGGTCCATAATCTTTAAAACAAATCGTTTGAAAAGTTTTCTGCAGAGGAGTCCTGTATATTCTGAGTAACATGATTATATTTTATCTATGGTTATAGAAACTTTTGAATGTCCTAATCTTCTGATATCACTATAGGATTTTCTCCGATCTCCAACATTTTAATTGCATTTGTATGTCGTAAATTATGAAATCGTCTGAGAACAAGCTGGGTAAAACAGTCATTAAAGAAATTTAAGAGTGGGCTAATGCCTGCTCTTTTTATTAAGAGGCTCTGTTAAGGATGTTGTTGATTTCCTTGATGAACTAACGGGGCAGGTTAGTGGAAAAAGGAAATTCCAATTCTCTAAATTTTCTTCATAGTAATAACTCTCAGTTCATACAATTAATGATCTATAAAAGTATTTAATGGGAGTGGAATGCATGGGATCTAGAGAGTTAACAGGACGTGTAATCTTCAAAGGAGACCCTGGCTATAAAGAAGCCATTAAGAATTGGAACCCTTATGTTGATACTTTTCCTCTTGTCTTTGTTTTTGCACAAAATACCCTTGATGTAAGTAATGCCATTAAATGGGCACGTAAGAATAATGTTCCCGTGCGTGTTAGAAGTGGCCGTCATGCTCTTGATAAGAACCTCTCAGTAGTAAAGGGAGGAATTGTTATTGATGTCAGTGACATGCAAAAAGTGCACTTAAATAAAAAAAAGGCAATTGCAACCGTTCAAACAGGAATTCACGTAGGCCCGCTTGTAAAGGGATTAGCTCGAAAAGGGTTTATGGCTCCGTTTGGAGACAGTCCAACCGTTGGCATCGGAGGAATTACGATGGGCGGTGGATTTGGAGTGCTCTCACGATCGATTGGTCTTATAAGTGATAACCTCCTCGCACTGAAAACAGTGGATGCCAAAGGCAGGATTATTCTAGCAAATAAGGACGAAAACAAGGATTTATTTTGGGCTTCCAGAGGCGGAGGAGGAGGTAATTTTGGATATAATACCGAATACACATTTAAAGTTCGTCCTGCCCCTAAAACTGCAACCGTCTTCAATATCATTTGGCCGTGGGAACAATTGGAAACAGTATTTAAAGCTTGGCAAAAATGGGCGCCGTTTGTAGACGAACGATTAGGGTGCATACTTGAGATTTACAGCAAAGTAAATGGTTTGTGTCATGCCGAGGGAATTTTCCAGGGTTCAAAAACTGAGCTTATTAAATTATTGAAACCATTAATAAATTCTGGAACCCCAACGCAAATAGTTATAGAAACATTATCCTATCCAGACGCTATAGATTTCTTAGACCCTGACGAACCAATTCCTGGTAGATCTGATCAGAATGTTAAATTCTCCTCCGCTTGGGGACTTAATCTTTGGCCGGAAAAACCAATTTCAATCATGAGAAAATTTTTGGAGGAAGCCACTGGGACAGAATCCAATTTCTTTTTTATAAATTGGGGTGGTGCTTTAAGCAGAGTACCTAGCGACAAAACAGCCTTCTTTTGGCGTAATCCATTGTTTTATGTGGAATGGACTGCTAGTTGGGAAAATAATTCACAAGAAGCTATGAATCTTGCATCAGTTGAAAGGGTACGTAAGCTGATAAAGCCATATGTAACAGGTTCATATGTTAATGTTCCAGACCAAAACATTGAGAATTTCGGAAAAGCATATTACGGCTCAAACTTTGCAAGGCTTCAAAAAGTAAAGGCGAAATATGATCCCAAAAATTTATTTAATTTTCCACAGAGCATACCACCATCTAACAAATGAGATGCAGTTTTTTTATGGGGAAATTTACAGTTTATTAAACTAACGGGTGAGTTCGTAATATAAGGTTAGCCAGTTTTTACTGGTTGACCTTTTTTAAATAGAACCGTTATATCAGTAGCCAGGATAGGACGTACGGGTGCGTGGGACTTGATCCCGTGAACTAAACTTTCAGCCCCCTACTTGTAGAAACATGTTTGAAGCTGGTTGGGACTTAGGTCTCGCGTAGTGGTTTTTAATCTGCTGAATCCACTCGTATGCCGCAATAGCAGCTGTACAATCTGGATCCTTTTTAAAATCTGAATTAGGAACAGGTAAGCTGCCACTTTGTAAAAACTTTGTTCCCTTCGAATGTAAGTAAACTTTGATATTAATGTTCAACTTTCAACACCTCAATGAAACATTAAACGAAATTATTTTATTCTTCCTTATCGAAAATATAATCTAGGTTACCCCTCTATTTTATTAATTAGTTCCTCCTCTTCACTCAACATATTTATAAATTTTACTAAGGATGCAGGTACATACTTATCTTTTCGATAAATGAAAACTGTCCTAACTTTTCCATTCGGAATTGAGTGTTGTCGAATGATTCCGTCTTGTTCCTGTTTTGAAACAACACTTAGTGGAAGCATACTTATACCTAGACCAGCTGCTACACAACCGATGATCCCATCTATAGTGCCAAATTCCATTATCTTATTGGGTATCATCTTCTCTTGTTGTAGCCATTGTTCAAGCTTTTGCCGATAAGCACATCCTGTATGAAATACAAGCAGCGTCCTTGTTTGAATATCTTTGATAGAAAATATAGGAGGATGAACTGTATCTGTAATGAGCATTAGTTCCTCTTCGAATACTTCTTTTTGAATGAGATCAGGGTGATTAATGGGTCCAGCCACAAATGCACCATCAAGTTCATTTTGAAGAACTGCTTGAATATTTTGATCAGTAGAGCCTGTTTTTAAAGTTAAATCAACCTCTGGAAAGTCTTTATGATACTTTGAAAACAAGACTGGTAAGCGAACTGCTGCGGTTGTTTCCATTGAACCAATAATTAACGGACCTCTAGGTGTTTGATCATCATTCATCATATTTTTGGTTTCTTCTATAAGATCGAATATTTTTTCTGTATATGTTAGCAATATGGTTCCTTTGTCAGTTAATGCAGTGCCACGATTATGTCTATAAAAAAGAGTTGTTTGAAGATCTGATTCCAACTGCTGTATTTTCATCGTGATATTTGACTGTGCATATTGAAGTTCTCTTGCTGCTTGAGAAATACTTCCCATCTTAGCAACACTGTGGAAAATTTTTAATGAGTGCAAATCCAAAATAATCTCTCCTTAGTTGATATATCTTTTGGCCATCAGTATGAGTGATACCAAATATCGATTTTATGTATTATACCATATGGCAAAAAGAAGATATGCTTATAATATCCTACATTTTAATTGGACACTCTAAAACCATTATTTATTTTGAGGGGAGATACAAAATGCCATTATTACGTTTTGATTTAGTAGAAGGAAGAAACGAAGAAACTTTAAAAAAATTATTGGATTCGGCTCACCATGCGATGGTGGAAGCTTTCCAAGTGCCTGAAAGTGATCGTTATCAAATAGTTCATCAGCACCCGCCGCTTGAGCTAATGATCGAGGATACCGGACTGGGGTTTAAAAGAAGCAGAGACCTAGTAATTATTAGTATTGTAAGTAAAAAAAGAACTGTAAAACAGAAAGAAACCTTATACTCACTTCTTGCTAGTAAGCTTGAATCGGACTGTGGGATTTCTCCACAGGACTTGATGGTTTCTATAACAGAAAACAGCGATGCTGACTGGAGTTTTGGACGAGGGGAAGCACAGTTTCTAACAGGTTCATTATAGCTATAAAGGTATGCTTACAGTATACAATTTCATTGGAGGAGAATCTTTGAAGAATCAAACTTGTCTTTTTTTAATAGGGGGAATATTTTCTTTAATCATTGCTATGGGGATTGGAAGATTTGCATATACTCCCATTCTTCCCCTTATGCAAAAAGAACTTTCTGTATCAAATACTGCTGCTGGTTATATAGCATCCAGTAATTACGCAGGATATTTGCTTGGAGCAATTTTAGCAGGTGCCATTCCTTTTAAGAAGTATAGAACCATTTTGTTAAGAATAAGTCTAATCATCAGTATCTTAACCACGGCCCTAATGGGTCTCTCATACTCTAATTTACTTTGGAATGGACTTCGCTTTCTATCAGGGTTTGCCAGTGCGTTTGTATTGGTCTTAGCCTCCGGTATCGTGTTAGATAAACTTGCAACTATAAGAAAAACCAGTTGGTCGGGGATTTTTTATGGAGGAGTAGGTTCGGGAATCTTTTTATCCAGTCTAATGATTCCGAGTTTAGACCATTTATTTCGGTGGGAAGGAACATGGATAGGACTAGCTGTTGTGTGTGGAATTCTTGCTATCTTTGTATGGATCTGGCTCGATGAAACCCCTAACGTTGTCGAGAAGAAAAATAAACAAGATATTATTGTAAAAGTGCCCCCCGCTAAATGGATTATATGGTTGATTATTGCGTACGGTTTAGAAGGATTGGGTTACATTGTTACCGGAACGTTTATCGTATCCATCGCTGAAAAGACCTCATACTTTCATAATGGTGCCACCTTAGTTTGGATGATGGTGGGATTGGCTGCGATTCCATCCTGTCTCATCTGGTCTTTACTAGCTAAAAAATGGGGATTCATTAAATCTTTAGTGCTTGCAATGGCTCTGCAATCCTTCGGTATTGCGATGCCAGCTTTTTGGATGTCAAAAACTAGTTTTGTCATAAGTGCTTTATTATTTGGAGCCACGTTTATGGGTATCACCACCCTGGCTACAACATTGGGACGGGAAATGAATCCATCTGATAGCAGTCGGACTATTGGCATTCTTTCTGCTATTTATGCTATTGGACAGTTGATAGGACCAAGCCTAGCTGGAGTCTTATCATCATTTACACATGATTTTAATGCTGCTTTTATTGGCGCAGCATGTGTTGTCTTTTTGGGGGCAATTTTGCTTTTAAGTGGGATTCATTTTGAGAACAACCCTAACATAAGACATTCAACCATTCAATACAAACAAACAGAAGAGAATTAAATAGGATTAAAATACAAAATTGGGGGAGTAATTGATGTTAAATAATGAAATGATGAAGCATTTGAAGATTAAGAACCCTATTATACAAGCACCTATGGCTGGAGGGATTACCACTTCGAATTTAGTAGCCGAGGTATCTAATGCTGGGGGACTTGGAATGATTGGAGCAGGCTATCAGACACCAATACAATCAAGAGAGCAGATTAGAGAAATCAAGCAGTTAACGTCAAACCCTTTTGGCATCAATCTATTCGTGCCAAACGAATTTAACGTAAACCCTGACGCAGTCCAATCAGCTAACCAGCTTTTACACACAATTCGTAAGCAATTAAATTTAGAACCAACAGACAGCTTTGACATTCCTGAATATAAAACAATTTTTGAAAGCTTTATTGAACAAGTTAAGGTTGTCATTGAAGAGAATGTATCTATTTGTTCCTTTACATTTGGTATTCCTCCACAGGAAGTGATGGATGAGTTAAAACAACATAACATCACTCTTATAGGAACAGCCACAACGGTTAGGGAAGCCGTTGAAAATGAAAAAGCAGGAATGGATATGGTTGTTGTGCAGGGCAGTGAAGCTGGCGGGCACCGCGGGAACTTTATTGATGGTCATCATGAGAGCCTAGTAGGTTTAATGTCCCTAATTCCGCAGGTTGTTGACAATGTAAGCATACCTGTTATTGCTGCAGGAGGAATTATGGATGGAAGAGGATTAAAGGCTTCACTCTGCTTAGGAGCACAAGGTGTACAAATGGGTACAGCTTTCTTGACATGTATCGAAAGTGGAGCACATAAGGTACATAAAGAAGCCATTTTGAATGCTGATGAAGACCAGACAACCTTTACTCGTGCCTTTTCTGGTAAATGGGCTAGAGGTATTAAAAACAAATTTATTGAAGATATGCTGGAGCATGAATTGGTTGTACCCGATTTTCCTGTTCAAAATCTATTAACTCAAGTAATTAGAAAAACGTGCAGTGGACAAAATAATCAAGATTTCATGTCCCTATGGTCTGGCCAGAGCCCAAGATTAGCTAAAAATCAATCTGTTGTATCATTAATGAAAAATATTATTACAGAAGCTAAAAAAAAATAAATCTATTATGAGATGTTACGAGGTTAAAAGAATTCGGTTTTTAAGCGGATCATGTAATTAAAAGTAATGGAGAACCCTTATGTAATGGGGTTCTCCATTGCTTTTTTAGTTAAATGACCACAAAATGACCACATTTATTGGTTCATGCTCTTTTTGCTAGTGCTTTTGAAACGTTTTCAGCTGAAGAGTCCTGCATATTCGAAGTAACTGAGTTAGCTTCTGTTTATAAAGTCAAGTAATAACTTGTGTGAATACTTTATATCACTATTTATTTCACTATCTTCTACAGATCCTAAAATATATAACGGTTTTTTTATTATGATTTCATCAGTTACAAGCTCATCGGTAATTAATTCAACTAAATTTTGAGATGCGCTTTCTTGAATATATATATCTGAGTTAGTTTCAAGGAACATAATCAGTGTAGATGCGAGTTCTGTCAAATCTTTATAACTACATACCCATATGCTTATACCATCTAAAATGTCCTCAGTTTCTATACTTTTACACAACTCTTTTGCACGTTTAACGGATACTCATATCCACCAATGTATTCGGACAAATCTTCTGTTGGCGGTTCATATAAATTTTCAATCATTTCTTTAAAAGTCTTAAAGATAACAGAAGTTCTGTTCTCTTCAGTGTCTATAAAAGTTATTTGTGGTTCATCTTTATTTTTTCTATAATCTAATACAAGCCACATGTGTCCATCTCCGGAGATTGTTACAAAATCTTTTTCTTTAATTCCCCATTCATTAAGAAGGTATTTTGGATTTGTAAATTCCGTCATTCTCTTTAATTCCAAACAGAAAGTCTACAGCAATATGATCATCAGCGTAGGAATTTTTAAAACTCACTGGTAATGCGTTGTATTTTAAAAATCCCCCATTTTGGATTTTTAATTGTTCAATATATTCTTTTGGGAGATTAATGTTTAAATTTGTTTCAGCATCAAGGATATCTCCTTCTGTTAATTTATTTAGTTTATATTCATCAAAATCCATATCTTCGAATTCTTCAAAAATAGATTCCAAGTATCACACTCTCCATATTACTTAGTAATTAATATAATTGCTTTCTGTAATTTAAAGATTTTATTCCTCTTAGTTTCATTCTTATCAAATAAATCATCCAACATTAAAATCTCAATTATTTATAGGCTTTTTCAATTGTAAGGTGATTTCTCATATTTATCCAAGAAAATGTTTTTATTTATTTGCATTGATAAAATTTCAATAAGCCTTTTGGATAGAACCTTTGATGCACTATTAAACCACAGATGATTAAATTTTATAGAACTAGAATGAGCACTTTGATAGGGGGTGGTTCTTTTAAAGATAGGAGTAGTTCTGAGCCAACCGCAAAATTGAAGTGAATAATCTGTTGCTGTATTAGGGGGAGCAATTTGAGAATTTCTAATATTAATTATAAGAAGAAACTCGGTAGAATATATATATAAAATGTATAATGACCAATTGTATCTAAGTGTGTATAGGATTGATAATACCCATAAACCACATTCACCATAATGTAAGTTTTGCAGTAAAAGAATACGACTTTTTAAACGGGTCATGTAATTAAAAGCAATGGAGAACCCTTATGTAATGAGGTTCTCCCTTAGACGTCATCCATGAAGGGGGTATAGGCCTTGATTCTGCTTCCCAACGTTATCTTTAATAATAATATGGGGGATTGGGCTGGTAATGATAGTTGTATGCCGGGGCAGTATATATTTGGTTATCATAGTGATTAATATATTGAGGATATTGCTGCATCTCTTCATCGGCTCGATGGCAGTTGACTGGCGGACCGATGAATGTTGAGGGCTGAACCGGTGCAATTGCTTTTTTCCATTGGTTTTCATCCATGCAATAAGTATGTGCCATAATATTTGCAGGCGTCAATTTCAAGATATCCGAACCGAGGATCACCTCAGGTGTTGGTGCATTAAAAATGGCGAGCAAATGAGTATTATCCGTATTAGCCACTTCATAATGCCACCAACCTTGTGGGACGTTGGCTACTTGACCGGGTTTAATGGGATAATTTTGTATTTGCTTTGTAAAAGGATTCAGTAATGAAACGGTTGCCGCTCCAGAAATGCAATACACGAGCTCTGCTGCATTTTGGTGATAATGCGGTTCTACGACATTGTCTGTACTAAGGTAAATATCTAATAATGAAACATTTTCGAGTGTGTTCAATTGTTTGATACCTAATACATTTATATAGTTTTGATTGTCTTTTTTCATTAAATTGCTTTTATTAATATCGAAAAAGTATTGTGTGGATGGTGAAGTATAGTCCATATAGGAGACCATGAATTTATCATTCCTTTTTTAAGACTTGATTTTTCAGGATATGTTAGATCTCATTTTAATGTGCAATAACCCAGTAGGTTATATGCCTATGGAGCTAATAAGGAGTATTGATGATACTGTCATTGAATGAATGATAGGCAGTGACTTCGTGAAACGTATTAGCTGTGTTTATTATATCAATATTATTTTTATATATTTTAAAACCGAATCTACTAAACTGAATTTTTGATATAATCAAACATTTGATAAGCGTAATTTTCCCATTGCATGAATTTAAATTACAGTGATATAATGTTCTCTGTGATTTTAAAGTTTAACATAGGAAGTGGCTAAATTGTCGAACAATTCAAAAGAGAGTAAATTCGTCCCGTACGTCTCTGCATCTAAATCTCTACCGGAATTGACTGCAACTGCAATCATTCTAGGGATCATTCTTGCAATCGTATTCGGGGCGGCAAATGCATACTTAGGCCTACTTATTGGTTTAACTGTCTCTGCTTCAATACCCGCGGCGGTAATTTCAATGGCCATATTAAGAGGGGTTTTTCGCAGGGATTCAATATTAGAAAACAATATTGTGCAAACGATGACCACGGCAGGTGAGGCTATTGGTGCCGGTGCTGTATTTACCATTCCGGCATTATTCATGTGGGATATGGACGTGAGTCAAGCATTCATCATTTTCGTTGTATTAACTGGGGGATTTTTAGGGGTCTTCATGATGGTTCCCCTTCGCCAGCTTTTGATTGTAAGGGAACATGAAACATTACCTTATCCTGAAGGTACGGCATGTGCCGAGGTCCTGAAGTCAGGAGAAAAGGGTGGTACAAGCGCTAAGCTAATCGGAGCCGGTTTGGTTATCGGCGGTGTTGTTAAAGGGCTTGGTGATGGGTTTAAGCTTTTCAAGACAGAGGTTGAAACAGGAATCACGAATTTTAAAAATGCAGTGGTTGGTCTTGATGCCTTTCCTTCCCTTTTGGGAGTAGGTTATATTATTGGACCGCGTGTTGCAGGACAAATGCTAGGTGGGGGTTTATTAGCTTGGGTTGTTCTAATACCGGCCATCAGCTTTTTTGGCGGAAACAATGGAACAGCCATTTTCCCTTCTGATGTACCGATCGGTGAATTGGATGCATGGGGAATTTGGGATAATTATATACGCTATATTGGTGCTGGTGCCGTTGCAACTGGCGGATTGATCACTTTAATCAAAACATTACCAATACTTTTCAGTTCAGTTATTGATACTCTTAAAGGCGTAAAAGCCAATAAAGGACAACTAAAATCGGGTTCTATCCGTACAGAACAAGACATACCGGCTAAATACGTTTGGTTGGGAACGATCATCGTAATTTTAATCATCGCATTCACACCTATAACAGATGTAGGAATCATCGGTGCGATAGCAATCGCGATTTTTGGATTTTTATTCGTGACAGTGGCTTCAAGGGTTGTTGGAATCGTCGGAAGTTCTTCTTCTCCTGTTTCTGGAATGACGATAGCTACTCTATTGATTGTAGCGATTGTCTATAAAGCAACTGGTTTTACTGGTACGACTGGAATGGTAGCCGCTTTAACCGTCGCTGCGATCATTTGTACAGCACTTGCGGTTTCTGGTGATGTTTCTCAAGATCTAAAAACAGGATATATCGTCGGCGGAACACCATGGAAACAACAAGTTGCCATGATGATCGGTGTTGTTGCGTCCGCTTCTGTCATTGGTTTTATCCTGGTTCTAATGGATAACGCATATACGATGGGATCTGCAGAACTGCCTGCACCTAAAGCGGCACTAATGAAAATACTTGCTGAAGGTGTTCTTGGAGGAGATTTACCTTGGACACTCATCTTTATCGGTGCGGCTATTTCGATCACATTAGAATTTTTCGGTCTAAATTCACTTGTTGTTGCTGTCGGCATTTATTTGCCGGTTCATACTAGTGCCCCAATCATGATCGGTGGATTTATTCGTTTCTTCGTTGAATTTTTCTCGAAAACAAAAGAAGCACTTAAAGCACGGGTTGATAGAGGTGTATTATTTGCCTCTGGTTTAATAGCGGGTGAATCATTGATTGGTGTACTTATTGCCATATTGATCGCAGCTGGTGTCCAAGTTCCGGCTGTGGCTAAATTAGCCAGCAATTTGCTACCATTCTTATTATTCCTTGCTCTAGCTGGATTGCTTTGGTTCGTATCCAGCAAAGGGAAAAAAGAAGATGCTTCGTAAACGCCAATCAAAAAAGAGGAACCTGTTAACCATGGTTCCCCTTTTGGAAAGACGCGTCACTATGGTACAAGAATCTTCGGAAGCAACTTTTTTGGTCATTCAAAGGACCAATTTTGTGGAACGAATTACCATTCGTTTCTTTAAACAGCCATCAGTCCGTAAAATCAAGCTTGATAAGTTTGGAGCATATGCCATTAAACAGATGGAGTTCCAAAGGAATGTAAATCAGATTTCTGAAGCGATGAGTGAACATTTTGGTGAGGAAGCAGAACCAGCCTTACCGAGGTTGATGAAATTCCTGGAAATTCTAGAGGTTCATGATTGGATCATATGGGATGATAAAGTAGAAAAATGAAAAAAGCTGAAGCTCTTTTTGATGCTTCAGCTTTTTTCTGTTTTAAATTTGGTAAATTAAACTTTTTCATAGGTTTACGCCATTCTAATAATCTGCATTTTTACGAAAATGAACTTTGAGTATAATTATTTGTAACAACTTTATATATGTTTTATTCTTGTACTGTTAGTCATGAAAAAATATTCATATTTTGAAGAGCAGGTGGATTATTATGGGAAGAGTACAAGGTAAAGTAGCATTAGTGACAGGTGGAGCTTCAGGTATAGGGTTATCCATATCCACACTAATGGCTAAAGAAGGCGCAAAAGTCGTGATTGCTGATTTTAACGAAGCAGGAGCAAAAGAAGCGGCCGAAAACATTAAAAAACAAGGTGGGGAAGCGGCTGGAGTATTCTTGGATGCCGGACAAGCAGATTCCATCCAGGCAGCAGTTGACTTTACCATTGAACAATATGGAACCGTTACGGTACTTGTTAATAATGTGGGTTTAACTAACCTGCATAAAGATCTGGATGTCGTGAACTTAGATTTGGAAGAATGGGACCGACTTATGGACGTGAATTTAAAAAGTGTGCTATTGGGAAGCAGGTTTGCGATTCCTCACATGATTAAAGCGGGAGGAGGTTCGATTATCAATACGGCCTCAATGGCTGGGTTTACAGGTGACTCTTTACGATCCGCATATGGTGCGTCCAAAGCGGGGGTAGTGAATTTGACTCGTTATATCGCTGCACAGTATGGTAAAGATCAAATTCGTTGTAATGGAGTGGCACCAGGTCTTATTTTAACTCCTGCAGCGAAAAATAATATGCCTCAGGCCGTACTCGATATTTTTGCCAAATTCAATGCATTGCCATATCATGGTGAAGCGGATGATATCGGTTATACCGTACTATTCCTTGCATCTGACGAGTCCAAATTCATTACAGGTCAGACAATCCAAGTGGAAGGCGGTCATTATATAGCCAACCCAAGCATCTCTGATTTTAATGATTATGTAACGAAAGCAAAATCCAATTAATTGTCTGGACATTCATATAACAAAACCTTACCCTGGATAAGATCAACCTTATCCGGGGTTTTTAATTAGGAAGCCCTTTATTTAAAAAACATGAAGCAGGTGCAAATCACAATGGAAGTAACGAATTATGATGAAATGCTGAACATCAGGACGGAAGGTGAACAAAAAAATTTCAATGATTCTTTGCATTATCATCGATACGAACCTACGCCATACAGCGCATTAGAACATTTATTCAAAGATTATCCACTGAAAAGAAATGACCGCATTGTGGATTTTGGATGCGGTAAAGGACGCTTGAATTTTTTGATCCATCACTTATATCAATCATCTGTAGTTGGCGTGGAGATGAATGAAAATTTCTATAAAGAAGCGATCGAGAATCTGAATGGCTACATGAAGAAAAGGAAAAACGACAATAACGATATAGAATTCCACTGTTGCTTGGCAGAAGAATATGATATTGATACGAAAGACAATCGTTTTTATTTCTTTAATCCGTTCTCGGTTCAGATTTTCATGAAAATCATCAATAACATTTTGCTTTCCTTTGAAAAACAAACGCGCCAAATCGAACTGATATTATATTATGCTTCACAGGATTATATTTTTTTCCTCGAAAATCAAACCGCCTTCGAGTTGAAAAACGAAGTGATGTTACCTGGCTTGACTGAATCTAATCCTTTTGAGAAATTCGTCATATACCAAATGTTAATTTGAATGGATACTTTGGTGATAAACAAGTAAATATTAAAAGCACCCAAGCGATATTTCATAGATGCTTGGGGGCAATGAGTAACGAACGATGTTGGATGCTTAATTTACCGTGCCCTTTCCGCCGACTGTATGCAAAGCCTCATCAAAGCAAGCGACTGTGGGTTCTCGGCTAGCCAGTTATTCGGCAGGAGTGTCGCAAATTTCTTCAATCCAATGAAGTTTCACCCATAAAAAAGTAAAAAACATGAAGGATAACTAAGTCTTCCGAACCTCCTTTTATCGACAAAAGGGTTTCTATCTAAATTTTAAAACTAAGTTGATTGGATCGGGTGTTCGAGACTCCTGCGGGAAAAGCGCGTCCAGGGGAGACCCGCAGGCGCAAAGGCGCCGAGGGGGCTCCCGGACCGCCCGCGGAAAGCGAGTGCCTGGAGTGGAATTCAACGTTCCAATCTTACAAACCCCTAAAAAAATCGAGTTTGTCTACAGTCTGGGCTGCCTTAATTAATAAGGCAGCCGTCTTATTTTATATAATAATATTCAATAGTTCCGCTCGATGACAAAGTGCGCACGATCGCCTCTAAAGAGAGTTTTAGAGAATTCAATGACCGATCCGTCATTCTCATATGTGTAAGTTTCCAATGAAAAACAAGGTGAGCCGTTCGGTACGTCCAATTTGTCAGCAATGGAATCGTCGGCAAGTGAAAACTCCAAGTGTTCGACCGTTTTTTTTACTTTTAAATTGAATTGTGTCTCAAGTACTTTAAAGAGTGATTTTTCGCAGGCTTCGATATTAAGCCCGGGTGTTTTATACCAAGGGAGAAAGGCAATTTCATATTGAAGGGGGATGTCGTTTACGTAACGTATCCGTTCCAGTTTATTTACGGGGTCTCCAATATTTTGTTTGAAAAGCTTGGCAAGGGTAGCATTTGCTTCAATTACCTTTAAGCTAATTACCTTTGTAGAAGGGTTTTTTCCTTGCATCGTGACTTGCTCAGAGAACTTTTCAACCGTGCTTGAAAGAAATTGCTTCACTTTATTTTCCGAAACGAAAGTCCCTTTGCCCTGAACACGGTAGATGTAGCCTTCGACGTTCAATTGCTGTAAGGCCGTACGAACTGTTGTCCTGCTTACTCCGTATATCTTACAAAATTCGGCCTCAGTCGGTAATTTTGTATTTGTTTGATATTCGCCATTTTTTATGAGATCGATAATCGATTCCTTAACTATGGAATGCAATGCCGCTTCTTTATTCATGGTCTCCACAGTGATTCCTCCTATGTTCATTCCCAATATATACATATAGATTATCTCGGATAAGTTCAATAATCAACTTTAATTCACAAATTTGTAGTAACAAATTAAAAATTGTGTTGATATTTTTTCGATTTGTAACTACAATGTATGTATGGAGGCAATAATACCCATTTCATATCCAGGGGAAGTGATAAAAAAGTAACATCGATTATAAAAAATGCGGTTTAGTCTTACTTGAAAATACTGAATAATCAATCATTAAAAAGGGGGGTAATTTCAATGAATATCTTATTATGTTGTTCTGCAGGGATGTCTACTAGTTTATTAGTTACCAAGATGGAGGAAAGTGCTAAAAAACAAGGGGTAGAGTGTCATATATGGGCGGTTGGTTCTACAGAAGTGAACAATGAAATAGATAAGGCCGATGTTATTTTATTAGGTCCGCAGGTTAGATATCTTCTTTCCAAGCTACAGGAAGCGGGGAAAGAAAAGGGAATTCCAGTCGCAACCATCAATCCAATGTTCTATGGACTATGTAATGGTGAAGAAGTACTAAAACAAGCCACTACTTTAATAAAAGGAGAATAAGGATATGATGACTTTTATTGATAAGTATATTATGCCTGGGGCGGTAAAGGTAGGAAATAACCGGCATTTGCTTGCAATTCGTGACGCATTGATTGGAATGATAGCGATTACAATGATCGGGTCATTTGCCGTCCTGTTTAATAATCTAGGGCAAGTCATCAAGCCTTACGGAAGAATGATGGAGGCCATCTTCGGTCCTGCATGGAATACGCTCGGCGGTGATATTTGGTTTGGAACCTTTGCATTCATGACGGTATTCGCTGTATTCGGCATTTCTTATAAATTGGCACGATCATACGGTGACGATGGTTTTGAAGCGATGCTGGTATCCGCAGCCTGTTTCTTCTTACTATTGCCTCAAATCGGAAATGTCACTTTAACCATCGATGATAAGGATGTTACTGGCGGGGCCTGGGGTTTTGTAAGCGTGAACTATTTTAATGCTACAGCACTCTTTACAGGAATTGTCGTTGCCTTGATAGCCACTGAAATATTTGTGAGACTTTCCCGAGTGAAGTATTTAGTCATCAAGCTTCCTGATGGGGTACCTCCTGCGGTTGCCCGTTCATTTGCAAAGTTAGTGCCGGGTATGGCAACGATCTTTATCGCTGGTATATTCGGACTGCTGTTCCGTAAAGCTACGGATGGGCAGGTATTGAATGACTGGTTGAGTAAAGTGATTGTATCTCCATTACAAAGTGCAGTAGATTCATTGCCATTCGCTATTTTACTAGTATTTCTTGTTCATTTATTATGGATGATCGGTTTGCATGGACCCAATATCCTTGGTGGGATAACGACACCGCTTTTTGAAAGTTCAGGAGTGAAAAATATCGATTTATATGCAAAAGGCGTCAAAGACATGGACCAATACGGGGTATTGGCGGGTTCTTTCCTGGATGCATTTGTTTATTTAGGCGGATCTGGTGCAACATTGGGCCTCATCATTGCAATGATCATTGCCGGCCGGAAACGGTATAAACAGATGATTGCACTCGGAGGGGCACCAGGAGTGTTCCAGATTAACGAACCCATTCTTTTCGGATTGCCTATCGTTCTGAATCCAATGTGGTTCATCCCATTTGTTCTCGGCCCGGTAATTACAACGGTGATCTCTTATATCGCGGTAAGCAGCGGAATGGTTTTCCCGATCGTCGCTAAGATTCCATGGGTTACCCCACCGATTGTAGGTGGATTCCTGGCCACAGGCGGACATGTATCTGGAGCGGTTTTGTCTGCAATCAATCTAGTCATTTCAACAGCTATTTATTTACCATTCGTTTATGCCCAAGTGAAGATAGACACCAAAAATGAAACAAAGATTACAAAAGATTCAGAAACGCTAAGCGTTTAAGAAAGTAGTGATGAAAAATGGAAAAAGAAGAATTATACCAGCTATCCTTTCAATTGATTTTATATAGCGGGAATGCGAGAAGCTTTGCAATGGAAGCATTGCAGGAAGCAAAGAAAAAGAATTTTGATTCTGCCCGCGTGAAAATAGCCGAGGCCGAAACGGAATTACTGCAAGCGCATAAATACCAAACCCAATTAATCCATGCTGAAGCGGGAGGGAACCATTTTGATCTTCCCATCATCCTAGTGCATGCACAAGATCATTTAATGACGGCGATGACAGTAAAGGATCTTGCAATGGAAATGATCGATCTACGCGAAGAATTCTTACATGCAAATGTTGTGAAGGAGAGGACTGCCGAATGAGCAAGGGGCTGAAGATTGTCACGATTGGCGGAGGATCGAGCTATACACCAGAACTGATCGAAGGTTTCATTAAATATCATGAAGAACTTCCTGTGAGTGAAATTTGGCTAGTGGACATCGAAGCGGGAAAGGAAAAGCTTGAAATTGTCGGGAATTTGGCAAGAAGGATGATTGAAAAGGCTGGTGTGAATATTGATGTCCACCTCACGCTAGATAGAAAGAAAGCGCTTAAAGGCGCAGATTATGTAACAACCCAGCTGCGGGTTGGCCAGCTCGCAGCAAGGGCACTTGATGAAAAGATTCCATTGAAACACGGAGTGATTGGACAGGAGACGAATGGACCTGGCGGGCTTTTCAAGGCTTTTAGAACGATTCCAGTCATTCTGGATATTGCTCATGAAATGGAGGAATTATGTCCGGAAGCATGGCTGATTAACTTCACGAATCCTGCAGGAATGGTAACGGAAGCAGTTCTGCGTCACAGTAATATTTCCAAAATCATCGGACTTTGCAATGTGCCGATTGGTATGGAACGAGGTGTTGCGGATTTGATGGATGTAGAGCCATCAAGAGTCCGGATCGACTTTGCCGGCTTGAACCATATGGTTTACGGGTTGGATGTATTCGTTGATGGCGAGAGTGTCAAAGATCAAATCATCAATTTGATTACGGATCCAGCTAAAGCTGTCACGATGAAGAATATCCATGCAATGGGCTGGGAGCCGGAATTCCTTAGAGCGTTAAACCTGTTTCCGTGTCCATACCATAACTACTATTACAAAACGGGAGATGTGCTGGCCCAAGAATTGAAGGATGCTGAAAAAGGGGAAACACGTGCAGAGGTCGTTCAAAGACTTGAAGCAGGTTTATTCGAGCTATACAAAGACCAGGATCTGGCTATCAAGCCGCCACAGCTTGAAGAGCGCGGAGGTGCGTACTACAGCGATGCGGCTGTGCGGTTGATTTGCTCGATGTATACGGATAAGCGAGATATTCAAGCGGTAAATACGGTCAACCATGGTGCGATTGAAGGCATCCCTTACGGCTCGGCGATCGAAACCAGTTGCGTGATAACTAAGGATGGTCCTAAGCCAATCAATGTAGGGGAGCTTCCTGTCGCTGTCCGCGGATTAATTCAGCAAATCAAATCCTTTGAAAGGGTAGCCATTGAAGCTGCAATTTCGGGGGACTATGATACTGCGTTGCTTGCCATGACGATCAATCCACTCGTTCCAAGTGACCGGGTTGCAAAACTTATCTTAGACGAAATGCTGGAGGCACATAAAGATTATCTGCCGCAGTTTTTTGAAAAAAAGGAGTTGCAGGATAATTTATCATGATTGAAGTCCTTGTAAATGCAGATGATTTCGGGTTAACTAAAGCGGTGAATTATGGGATTTTGGATAGCCACAAATATGGAATTGTCAATTCGGCAACGATCATGATGAATGCGAAAGCAACGGAGCATGCGATTGAAATCGCAAAGAAGACACCATCGTTGAAGGTAGGTATACACTTAGTGCTGACATGGGGGAAACCTTTGTTGAGTGATGTTCCGAGTTTGGTTGATGAATCTGGTTTCTTTAAGAAGCAAGGGTTGGTATATGGGGATCCTGCCGGTATTTCCTTGAGCGAATTGGAGAGGGAGTGGTCAGCACAAATCGAAAGATTCTTGGAATTTGGTCTATTCCCGACTCATTTTGACAGCCATCATCATGTACATGGGATCACAGCATTTCTACCGGTTATTAAAAAGCTGTCAGATAAATATGGAATGCCAGTGCGTAATGCCGGAACGCACCTTGCTGGGATTCAAACCGTTACAGATGTATTCCTGGATGATTTTTATGGAGAAATGGTGGTTGAAGATTACTTTCAAAACTTGAAGGGGAGGGTAATGGATGGGGCGAGCGTGGAGATAATGACTCATCCTGCTTATATGGATGAAGAATTGATGGAAGTCTCCTCTTATAATGATAAACGCTTAAAAGAAACCCGGATTTTGACAAATGCAAAATTACCTGAGGGATTTTTCCTTAGATTCAGCATCAACCAGGTTAACATTTGATTTCGATAAATATAGCCCTTCTAATTGCAAAAGAGGACCATTCATCCAAATGATGAATGGTCCTTTTAAATTAAATGAGTGCTTTATCTTAAAAATTAATAAGCCAAGCTGAATAGGGCTTTGATGTGTGATAGATAGCGAACATTACTTGCTTCTTTCATCAATGTAGCCGGAAGGCCTTTAAGGGACGTGTTATTGGCCCCAACCGTTGCCACCGCATCCTTACGGCCAAGGCTCGCAAGTGTACCTGAGTTTACAGGTGAAAATGCTTCAAGTTTCTTGCCTTCAAAGGCTGCGAATAGGTTGTAACCAACAAGCTCACCCATTTGCCAAGCATTTTGAGCAGTAGGAGCGTATGGACGGCCGCCTTCTGGAGGGAAAGCAACGGCACTGTCTCCGACAACGAATACGTCTTTATGGGATTTGGATTGCAAGAACTCATTAACGGTTGCTTTGCCGCGATCCACTTCAAGGCCTGATTCGCCTACGATAGGAAGAGCCGCAACTCCGCCTGTCCAAACAAGCGTATTGGCCGTTATCGTTTGCCCATCTTTCAATTCGATTTGATTGCCTTTAACACCCGTTACAGGCAGACCTGTCAAGAATTCAACGCCGCGTGCTTCCAAGCTTGTCATGG